>CAZNIT010000033.1:0-62078 GCA_964573205.1 uncultured Sulfurospirillum sp.
ACCCAAGAAGCATGATTTATGTTTGACTGCCTATACGGACCTATGACCGTATCTTCCATAAAACCGTACCCGTCATCCCAACTTATTCGATGCAAATTCGCAAGATGCATCGCGGCATCAATTTGAGCTTCTTCTTTGTCAAGCTGATCGTTATATACATACTCGATTAAAAGTACTTCATCTTCTCGTTTAAATATTTTAGGTATAGGAAGTGTACTATTCTCCTTTAAATACTCATACATTAACTCTTCACTTTCCACAAGCCACGGATCGTTCGCCACTTTTGCAACTACTTTATTGTCACAATTATAAATGGCCGTCGTACTGCTTTGTGTTATCAGTTTACAATCACGAAACGTTTTACCTAAAATCTGTTCGACTCTTCTTCTTACCAACACTATCCTTTGCAAATTTTCTAAAGTCTAATTGTAATTAAAATTTATTTAAATGGTTGATTTTTTTTTACAATTATATCAAAAAAAGCGAAAAAAAACTCCTTTAGCAAAAAATAGTTCGAAAATTTAAATCCCGCACGACAACTACTTTCTCAAAGTTTTTATCGCTAAAATAGAAGTGAAATTTTAAATTAAAAACATAATAACCCGCGCCCGTATCCTAAAAAATATTTTATGGCGGTATAACTGTTTTTTAAAGGTTATTTATGAAATCGATACTCTTTGTCTGTCTTGGAAATATCTGTCGCTCACCGATAGCTCACGGCATAGCAAATAAAATAGCCCGGAAAAACGATCTCTTACTGCACATCGACTCGGCCGGCACTTCAAAATGGCACATAGGAGAAGTTCCTTGTGAAAACTCCGTCAAGATAGCGAAAATGAACGATATCGATATAAGCGATCTTAAAGCCAGAACGATCCATCCAAAAGATAGTGAAATATTCAATTATATAGTCGCGATGGATAAACAAAATAAAAATGATTTGATCTCTTTAGGATGTGAAAATGTCTTCTTGCTCGGAGATTATGGAGGATTTGGAGGAGTGGACGTACCCGATCCATATCATTTTCAAACTTTTAGCGGCTTTGAAAAGGTGTATAATATGATAGACGTATGTGTCAGAGATTTTCTTAAAAAGGAGAAATTATGGTGTTGAGATATTTTATTTTGACTTGGATTTTTCTATTTACCGCATGTGCTACAAATACGAAAAAAGATCACACCATAGCAAAAATCCCGGAAGCTTCGGGGATATGTTATGATAAAAACTCAAAGACTCTCTACACAATCAGCGACAGAGGCACCGTATATCAACTATCCCTAAGCGGTAAAAAATTACGAAAAAATCATATCGGCAATTTTGATATCGAGGGTATAGCCTGCGACTCAAAAAACGATCGTCTGCTTGTTATTTCCGAAGGAAACGACAATATCTTAATCATAAATAAAAAAAATCTAACGATAAAAAAGAAAATCGACATAAAAAGATCCTTCAAAGGAGTAAAGATACTCCTAAAAGATAAAGAGTACGGAATAGAAGGTATTACCATAGACGATGACGGCTATATTTTTATCAGCAATCAATCTCATCACAAATATCCCCATCCCGATCCCTCGGTCATAATCAAAATCAAAGATTTGCACAAATCAAAAACAAAAATATTGTCCGTCATAGATCCCAGACGAAAAGATATAGCCGGTCTTGATTACCATAAAGGTTACCTATATATGGTAAGCGACACGAACGATAAACTTTATAGATACGACTTTAAAGAAAAAAGAATCGACGCAAAAGCAAAACTGCCGAAATTCGCACAAGAGGGTGTGGCGTTTGATGAGGACGGAAATATATATTTTGCGGACGACAACGGACGGATTTTAAAATATTCGGCCGACGAGATACTATGAATTTCACCGTTTGGATCACTTCAATGTGCTATCCTTGAAGGAATCTATGATAAACTTTTATCCACTATATCATAATGAAAGGGCTATATGCCAAAGTTGTTTTTAAAAGAGTATCCGCTCTTTATATCGATAATCGCACTTGTTGTCATTTTACCTTTTGAACATACACTAGCAAGTACAAATTTTGGAAATATTTTCGGCTTTATAACTCTGTTTGCGGTTATAATATATTCGGCTTTAAATGTCGCACATCATGCGGAGATTTTAGCACACAAATACGGCGAACCCTACGGTACTTTGATTTTGACTTTTTCGGCCGTGGTCGTCGAAATCGTCATTATAGTTATCATGATGATGCATCAGGAAAATCCATTTTTGGTAAGAGACACCATCTACTCCGCCGTTATGCTTGATATAAACGGACTTCTTGGAGTCGCGGCGATCGTGGGAGGCATAAAATACGGCGAACAGCAGTATAATGTTGACTCGACAAACTCTTATATGTCTATGATTCTCGTCGCCATCGGTATCGCTATGGTTATGCCTCATTTTGTTGCTTCCGAGAAACTACCTGTTTATCTCGATTTCATGATTATTATGTTCATCGCCCTTTATATCATATTTACGAGAATTCAGTTAAACGAACATAGATACTTTTTCGAATATAAAGGTAAACACATAAATGAGGAAAACTGCATAGACGAAGAGAAAATCAACGGTCCATATCATGCGGTTATACTCGTTCTTTCGATAATCATGATAGGCTTTTTATCCGAAATTCTTTCGATTTTTATGAGCAACAACTTAAGCTCTTTAGGACTACCTTTAACGCTTGGAGCATTTGCCGTTGCGATTATATCAGCATCTCCTGAACTAATAACCGCCATTCGTTCAGCTCTTAACAACAATATGCAAAATGTTGTAAATATAGCGGTAGGTGCGAGTCTGGCAACAGTACTTTTAACCATACCGAGCGTCTTGATAGTTGCAAAGTTTATGCATATGCCCATTGATTTAGCAATTACGCCTATTCAGGGGATCATGCTTGGACTCACAATACTTGCTAGTATCATACATTTTAATGACGGTGAAACAAATATGCTTGAAGGATTTGTTCATTTCGTACTGTTTATAGTATTCTTCTTTTTGATGTTTATGTAAGCCGACAGCATAGTTTCAGCAAAATAAAGAGTATATTAATGTATCATGTTTTGTAATATTCTTAATAGGAGCAAGACATGGGAAGCAAGTCAGTTTTATTGCTCGGTGCACTCGTAGGCTCAGCCATAGCCTACTTTTGTATTCAAAACAATAAAGAGCTATTTACACAAAAGCCGTCTCCAAAAGCCGTTGTACAAACAGAGCGTCAAACCGAAGATATTGAAAAAGCTCTCGCGCAACAGAGTGAACAGCCGCCTTTGAAAGAAGAGAAAATCACACTCAAAGATCCTTCATATTTTTATGAAAACGGTGAAAATCCCAGACTTGTCATAAACGCGAACAGCGAAGATAAAACGGATGACGTATTGGCAATCGCAGAAAAATATTGTAACCAAGAGGGATGTGTAAGAGAAATATCCTTCAATGACGATACGGCTAAAGCTCCGTGGCTCGATCAGGCGAAAAAGATTACCGCATTTTTGGCACAAAACGACATACCAAAAGGCTCTATCTCCATAAACGAAAAAAATATCAACATAAGCGGTGAATTTTCCGACGATAACATCAGAGCCAAGTTCCGAAGCCTCCTAAAACCTTTTGAAGCGAAAGGTTTCAAGATCACCGACCATACGACTTTGACCAAACCCGTAGAAGAACCTAAAATAGAAGAAAAAGTGGAAATAGAGACCGTAGAAGTGGAAATTCCGGAACAAAAGATCCAAGAAGCAAAAATCGCGCAACCGCAAATAATAGAGGTTCCGCAAGAAGAACCTAAACCGGTCGTTTCCGTAGAACAAAGCCAGCAAAAAATCAACGATATCTTGAATGCGAATCCGGTCTATTTTAAAAGAAACAGCAATGAAATCTCACTCGAAAGTAAAAAGATACTCGATAAAATCATAGATATCGTAAATCAAAACTCCATACCGCTGTCACTCGAGGTTTCGGGTCATACGGATGCCAGCGGAAAAGCTTCCTATAACAAATGGCTTAGCGAACAAAGGGCGAATGCGGTTAAAAATTATCTAATCAAAAATAACATAAACGTTGAAAATATAAACGCAGTCGGCTACGGCGAAGAACGCCCTGTTATGGCAGATCCTTACGACAAGAGAAACAGAAGGGTCACAATAGAGATAAAAGAAGGAGAATAGTATGAACGATACAATGCTGCAGGCAATAGTGCTTTTTATCTTTGCTCTGCTGATCGGCTTCGTGGTTGGTTACTTCATCAGAAAAAACGCATCCAAGAGAGAGTTTGAGGAAGATATCGCAAAACTTGAAAACGATTATAACCAAACTCTTGATCTTTACGAAGAGGCTTTACAAAGAGAGAACGAAGTTCAAAATAAAGCGCAGGAGAGTTTAAGTTTCCAACAATCACGGTTAGCTCTTATTGACGAGCTTCGCAAACAAGAGCAAGAGGCTATGCAAAAGATCTCGGCGCTAGAGAGCAAAAAGAGAGATTTAACTCAAAAAACGGTTGAAGATAAGGAAAAAATAAAAATCTATCAAGATCAAGAGAAAAAACTCTCCTCCGATTTAGAGCTTGTTAGAAACGAAAAGAAAGTTATCGAAGTCAAAGATCAACAGATCGCGCAACTGGAGGACGAACTTAAAAATAGAAGAAACGCTATAAAAAATCTAACTTCGGAAATAGAATCTTTCAAACAAGAAAAACTTGACTTCAAAGGAATAAAAGAGGAACTTGAAGAGAAACTAGAAAGTATGAAAGTTCAACTAAAACAAAGCCATGACAAGATAGCAGAAATAGAAAACAGATATCAAAAAGAGATCGACTCGCTACTAAAACAGAGCGACGAACTGAAGATTACGGCCATAAATTACGAATACGCTTTAAAAGAGCATCTACAAAGCGGCGCTAAATCTCTATCTCAAAAATATGACGCGCTTATGCAAAAACTTTTCGCTCTTCCAAAAACAAAAGCCCAAGAGATAGAGAAATTCGTAAAAAAGAGTGACGGAACGAGAGTTATTGATAAAATCCTCAACCTGTTTAAAAAACGCCCCGTATCAAAAGAGGAGATATAGATGTTAGATATGATTTTAGCACTTAAAGAGTGTCTGGCTTTAGTTTTAGTTACCGGGCTTCTCACCGGGCTTTTCTTTGCAAAAGCAAGAAACAAAGAGGAGTATGAACCGGTAATCGATGAGATCAAAGAGAAGATAGATCATACGCAAGAAGAGATATTAGAGATAGAGAACAACTGTAACGCCACCCTTGAGAATATCGAAAACGAAAAGGCGAATACTCAAAAAGTGCAAGAGGAGATAGCCGATTTGGAATCTAGGATAAAAACGCATCAAGAGGAGTTCTTGGTCGTCGAAAATTCTCTTGAGAAACTAAAAGAAAAATATGCGCCGCTAAGCGCTCTTCTCAAAGCCCAAACGGATAAAATAAACAATCTTAAATCACAAATAGGTGATTTTACTCCCGAAGCTCTACTTGAAAAAGAGAAGGCTCAAAGAGAAAAATTGATACAGCTGAAAAATCAGCTGAAAAAAGAGACTCAAACACTTCAAGAGATTTCCCTCAGGCATAAAAATCTAAAAGCTCAAAGAGATGAACTATACGAAGAGATGAAGCCTTTGGAGAAATCCGCGGCACAGATAAAAGAGCTACTAAAAAAAGCCAAAGAGAAAGAGATGACCATTGAAGATACCCTAAAAGAGAAAATCTCCTCTTTAAAAAACGATCACAACAACTGGCTTGAAAAGATCAAAAAATATAAAGCCGAACTTTTAAAACTAAAAGAGAGTTAAAACTCTCTTTTATGTTCTAAAAAGCTCTAAAGTTTTATTTAGCTCGTCCGACTTATGAGTTAAATTTTTAGATACTTCGCTCACACTCTCTCCCGCCTCTTTATTGCTACATGAAACCTTTAACAATTCATCCATTTTAGAGATTAGCGCATTGCTCGTTTTTGCTATATCGGTCATCTTCTTCGCGGCTACAACGGATACTTCTATACTGTGTCCGAGATGCTTTTTCGTATCGTTGGCATCTTCGATTAGGTTATCGGCGTTTTGCGCGATTTGCGTAAACTCTTTCGAGGTGCTTTGTATCTCTTCACTTATCGTGCCTATATGTTGAGTTATGACATTTACATTCAAATTTATCTCGGAGAGAGATTTTTGCGTTCTTTCCGCAAGTTGTCTAACTTCGTCGGCAACTACGGCAAACCCTCTTCCATGCTCGCCGGCACGAGCCGCCTCTATAGCGGCGTTTAGCGCTAGCAAGTTCGTCTGATCCGCTATATCTCCGATAATCGAAATGATGTTTTTAATTTCGGTAGCTTGAGAGTTGAGCTCACTCATTTGAACCGTCAAAGACTCCTGTCTTCTGTTTCCTTCAAATATCAACTCCACCGATCTTTGCAAATCGTTGACGAATTTATCGAGAACCTCTTGTGTTGTTTTAAGATCTTTAGTCGTAGTAACCACTTGATCTTCGGTCGTCAAGAGATTTTCCCCTACATTTTGAATCAGATCACTCGTATCTTTAAACAGAACTTCCGTTTTACTTATATTATCGGCCAACTTATCGGCGGTTGTCCTCAATTTATGGCTGTGATGGCAAGTTTGAGAGGAGTTTTGTTTCGTTTTCTCTATCGCATCTTTAAAGACCGATAAAAGTCTATTGACGGAAGAGGCTATTTGACGAAGCTCTCCTTTTGCATCGGTTTTCACATTTTTTGAAAGCTCCATCGTAGTTGCGATCTCTCCTATTTGCTCTTTGATCTCATCGATATTTTTTATAATATTTCTTGAGATCATGATAATAAGCCCGGCAAAAATAGCTATTATCGCAAAATCGAAAATCATAGTCGTAACCGATTTGGTGTTTTCATCCGCTTTCAGCTCGGCTATTGTACCAAGAGTCTCTTTTGCGATATAATCGTCAATAGATTTTAAAATATTGATCTTTTCGGTAATAGTCTTAAACCAATAAACCGGATCGGTATCGAATTTGTGCTCAAGAGCCAAATTTCTCATCCGATTTACCTCATCTATGGCTCTTCCTTTATAGTGTTGGGAATAATACTCTTTTACCATATCGGGTGCGGTCGCTAAAAAGGAGTCGAGATAACCGTTTTGTTCGGCTATAAGCGTGATCTCCTTTTTCTCGTGACCCGGCGCGAACTCCTTGGAAGCGAATGTCGCGGATAAAACGGCTCTTTCGACTCCTGCTCTCTCTTTTGATTTTAAGAAGTTCGCATATGCACCCAATAAATTCGCAAGATCGCTATTTGTACTGGATTTTGCCGTAGCAGGTACGATATCAAGCATCGCTTTGTTCATATCGGTAAAGTATGTTATGGCATCTTTTGCCGAGATGCTAAGAGAGCTGATTTGACGACGAATATCCTCTAGTCTGTTTAGATATGTGTCAAGTCGGTTGATATCTTTTAATAGCTCTTTATTTAAAATCTCATCCGACAACCCGAAGAGATATTTACGATACTCTTTCAACCTCAAGTCCGTAAGCTCTCTTTGTTTTGGAAGCTCTTTTTTGAATTTAACACCTTTTGAACCTAAAAAAACCGCACTCGCACCTCTTTCTTTTTGTGTTTCATGAACTAATTTTGAAATTTTGTCCGACAAAAGAGTGATCTTCTCCAACTTATCCAATTTACTCGATTCATTTTTAAATTTTATCAGATCGGACAAAAAAAGCGCTAAGCCCAACAGAGCTATCGCGAAAATGACCGTATTTAATTTTTGTTTAATCGAAAATTTTGAAAACATACAACTTTCCCTCATACTATTTGTTTATAAGTTTTAAATATATCGGTAAGTTATATGTTTTTTTTAATAAAACACCATAAAAAGTGAAAGCTCAGGGCTTTTTCAAAGATTAGAATCTTTTTGTATATGCATGACAATATGGCTTTTTATTATGTTTTTTATAATAGTCTTGATGATACTCTTCAGCTTCGTAAAACTCATGATCTTTTGCGAAGATCAATTTCGTCGCAACTTTTAAACCCTTTTTTTCCAATATCCCTATAAGCTCTTTGAGCGTTTTTAGCTCCTTTTTATCATTGTAAAATACGGCGCTAAGATACTGAGATCCTATATCAGGTCCTTGTCCGTTTCTCTGTGTGGGGTCGTGAATTTCGAAAAAGAGTTTAGCGAGCGTCTTAAAATCCACAATTTCAGGATCGTAGGTGATTTCGACGACTTCAAGATGTCCGGTCTCCTTGTAGCACACTTCTTGATATGTCGGATTTTTTGTTTTTCCTCCCATATAACCGCTTACGGCCGATATTACGCCTTTTAATTTCTCGAAATGATACTCCACTCCCCAAAAACATCCTCCCGCAAAATAAGCCTTTTTCGAATTCCGCTCGTTTGCGGGTTCAAACTCCAATGAGATCGAATTGACACAATGACGGGTATTTTTAGGAGTGAATTGTTCACCGACAAATACATGTCCCAAATGAGCTTCACACTTTGCGCAAACTATCTCCGTGCGTCTGCCGTCGGCATCCAAAACTCTTTTTACGGCACCTTTTATTTCATCGTCGAAACTCGGCCAGCCGCATCCGGAATCAAACTTATCGGACGATTTATACAAAGGCGTACCGCATCTTTTACATTTGTAGATGCCTTTTTCGTAAAACCTGTCATATTTTCCGGTATGAGGCATTTGGGTTCCTTTATGCACTATTACCCTCTCCTCTTCGGGCGTCAATTTCTTAAACTTTATCTCTTTTCCCATATTCGCTCCTATGCGTTTTAAGTAAATTATACACAACAAGAGTAAATAAGACAAAAATTATCTTATCAACCGATCGATTCATGTATGAATTTAACCCCTTTTTCAGTAAAATCGCTAAAAACGCAGGAGACCGTATGGCAGTAGATTTAGTTAACCCGAATGATACTCATGTTCAAAAAGTTTCTCACAAAAGTTCCACTCTTGAAAAAAGAGCTCCTCTTGTCGCAACCGCCATCTCTTTGGTACTGGCTATCGTAAAACTTACGGTAGGATTGATGAGCGGTTCCGTCGCTCTTTTGGCTTCCGCGGTCGATTCGATTATGGATATGTTCGTTTCGGTTTTCAATTTTTTAGCCATTAGGCTCTCCGATAGAAGTCCCGATGAAAGATTTGCTTTCGGATACGGAAAAGTGGAAGCTCTGGCGGCTACTCTTGAAGGTCTTGTCGTTATGGGCTCCGGTATATACATTATCTACGAATCCGTTCAAAAATTTATAAATAAAGAGAGTGTTACGCATATATCGCTCTCTATCGCCGTAATGATATTTTCTATTCTAGTTGTCGGCGGTTTGGTCGCATTTTTAACTCATGTGGTAAAAAAGACGAACAATATGGTCATAAAAGCCGATCTTCTTCACTATAAAACCGACCTTTTCAGCAATAGTGCGGTATTGCTCTCTTTGGCGATCATATATTTCACCGATTGGTTTTGGGTTGACATACTTTTTGGAGCCGCTATCGGTATATATATCATCAAAGAAGCATACGAGCTTGTTCAAGAAGGTACAAAAGTACTACTTGATGTATCTTTGCCAAAAGAAGAAGTTCAAAAGATTATTTCACTTGTCGAAAACGATCCCGATATTACCGATTTTCACTTTTTAAAGACGCGATTCGCGGGAAAATATAAATTCGTGGAGATCCATATAGTCTTAGTACCTGACATCCCGCTACTTCACGCTCATCATATTGCCGACTCGGTAGAGGAGAAGATCAAGGAGATCGATACGCAAAGTCAATGGCATATCATGATACACCTAGACCCATATGACGACTCGGTGGCTCATAACCACGACTAGGGCTCTTGTATATATCCTGTTGCGGCTCTAAAACCTATGCTAGGATCTTTAAATCCCAAACCGTAATCAAGCTTCGCCGCGGATATTCCGACAAGTTCCCTATCTCCTCTGGCATTGGAACCGCCTCTTGCCACTACGGCATAGGGATCCACATCGCCGATCTCACCCGTAAGATTCAAAACGTCTGTCGCACCGCTTGTAGTGGAACCGTCAAAATATTTTCCGACACCGTATATATACGAAAGAGGTCTGTTTTGATCTTTAAGTATAGGCATCCACCATTTGGGAGTATTCAAGCCCAGCGATATATAGTCCGACATACCGCCGTCCCCACCTAAAAATCTATCGTCGATAGCGAACATTCCGTTTGTCCATTCGGACTTCGAACCGCTTAAATCAAACACTTGCGTTTTATAATCCGACGGAACCAGCGGATCGTTTCCAAGCAGAGAGTTTTCTATAATAAAATATCTTCTATCGTCCGAGTCGAATTTATCTCCTTGGTACAATTTACCTTTTCCCACTTCGCCGCTATCCCAATTTTGCTTGTTGTTTATAACGAGTTTAACAACTTGCATCCACTGCTTTTCACTAGGCAAAGAAATCGTCCATTTAGAGCCCTCTATCTGCGAATTTTCCAGCGCAAAAGCGGCTTCTACCGGGCTATAACCGCCGGCGGATTCTTTATCCGAAGAGAAATATACTCTATTTGCTTTAAATTCACTTAAATCGCTTAAATGCAGATTTATAAAATCGGTACCGTTTTGATCCAACTGAATATCGAATCGACCGCTTTGTTTATCGAAGATCACAAACTTGTTTCTTATAAAATCACTCACACTCAACGGATTTTGAATTTGTAAGGTCTCGTTGCTCTCAACCGCTTCATATTTGGCCAACCAAAAACCGTCTTCGTTTATACCGTCATCATCGACATCGAACCCTCCGGGAATATAGACGAAATTATTTTTAAGCATCCTTTTTCCATCATCGGTATCATATATCCACTGCACTTTAGTACCCGAAGCGGTTATTCTATTGCCAGAACCGTCATAGAGAGTGCTTCGGTCGCCTCCGCATCCGAAGATAAAAATAGTCAAAAGAGGTAATCCGACACAAATATATTTTCTTTTCATAACTCACTCCTTAATGATGTATTATCGCTTCGATTCTTCGGTTTTTCGCACGACCTTCAACCGTAAGGTTGTCGGCTATCGGATTAAGCGAACCTTTACCCACGGCCGTGATTCTCGAACTTGATATTCCCTCTTTAATCAACGCCTTTTTAACCGATTCGGCTCTTCTTTGAGAAAGTATCATATTTTTCTTTTCATCACCGCTACTGTCCGTATAGCCTTCGATAGTTACCGATATATTCGGTAGTGATTTCATGTAATCGGCAAACTCTTTTATCTTGGAGATAGAGTATTTCGTCAAAGTCGCTTTATTAGATTCGAAATTGACTTCGAGAGTTTTTTGGATTCCGCATCCGCTTTTATCGACTTTAAATTTATAAGGGGTGTTCGGACACTCGTCGATATCGTCCGTAACACCGTCATTGTCGGTATCGAGTAAAATCTTCTTTTGAACTTTTTTTACCGGTTTGGGTAACGGAGCTTTTTTTATTTCGCATCCGTTTGCGTCCACCTTGACTCCCGCCGGTGTATCGGGGCATAAATCCTCGGCATTCAACACTCCGTCACCGTCGCTATCGGGTACGAACTCCTGAGTATGAAAAGGGATATTGATTCCGAACAATATAGCAAATTCATTATCCTCATCGTCGTTTGCGGTATCAAAAACCTGTATAGCTTTAAATTCGGTAGCAAGATTTATGAGATCGTTCAAAGGATACTTCAATCCGAATCCGACTTGAGAGAAAAACTTATTATCAAACCCTTCTCTGGAACTGTTTACCTTTTCATAACCCAGTCCCGCGAAAAAATAGGGATCGACATAATATTTATCGCTTAGAAGCAGCTCGTACTGTCCGTCAAGAGCTATCTGAAACAGAGAACTTACACCGCCTTCATCCTTATCTTCGTCTATGTTGATATAGACCAGATCGACTCTTGGCTTTATAGCATATCCCAAATCATAGCTAAAATCAGCCGCTAATGTCCCTTTTTTAAAGTTCCAGCCGTCTTCGTTATCGATCGATGTCAAACCGGTTTTAAGCGAAACATCAAATTCGACCGTTTCAGCATGAAGAGTCGAGACAAAGGAGATTGCCGCCAATGAAGAGAGTAATATCTTGTTCATAAGGTTTTCCTTCATATAAAATTATGATTATTTTAACACATATTATATGAAAGTTAATTATTTTATAACTTATCTATTCCTTATGTACCTGAAGTAACTATTTATCCAAATTATTTTCGATGAGAGTAATAACTTTTTCAACTTGATGAGAGTCTAATTTACCGAAATTTTGAAAGATCAATTTGCCCTCTTTGTTAAAAACGAGAATATCGGAACTATCATCCGCAAGCATCCACTTTTTGACAAGAACCTTTTTTTTGTCTTTAACATATATGGCATTTGGATACTTTTTTTGTTTCTTTTTAAGTTTACTGTTTATCAGAAAATTCGGCATCCAAGTCGCAGCCATATTGACTATGGCGATAGAGGCGTATTTATCGGAAGGAAAATTTTTAGCTTTTAACGCATCGCTAAATTCGTTATTGGTATCTCTTTCGTCAGGATCAACATAAAAAAGTACATATACTTTACCTTTTATCATATCCGAACTCCAAGCACTACCGTCAACCAAACCGCCGTTTTTACCTTCTAACACTACCGAGGGCGGAGTGTCTCCGAGAGTCAAAGACCAGGCATTGCAGATCCAGAGTATGAACAAAAGAAAAGTTCTCTTCACCTTTTATCCTTTTTTTTGGATATTATACCAAAACTTTTAAGTAAAAGATCACAATCCGATAAGCTTTTTTATAGAAAGTATGTAAAATAACCGACATAAACGATGATCGAACAGATTGGGTGATATTATTTGCCGGCTATATCCTTCATATGCTGTATAAATTTTTCACCTAGCACACCGTCCTTTAAAAGAGTCTTTTGTGAGTTTTTTATCAACTCTTTATCTTCGGCACCCAAAGAATCACTTTTAACTTTTTCTTCGAGATGCGAAGATATATTCGATTCCGTTTGTTTGATTTCGTCTTTTTTTTCGCCGTTTTGCGAACTACACCCGCCAAACATCATACCGCCGATCAGAAGAACCATGACATACTTCATAAAAGACTCCGTTATTTCTTTTTATTATACCTTCATAAGAGTAAACACAGCTTAATATTCACCTTTCTTCTTTTCACTGACACTCAGTAAAGCGGGTAGTAACACCATATCAACGATAAACGCGATTATAAGCGCTATCGCGGTTACGACACCGAAATTAAAATTCGGTAAGAAATCACTTCCCATAAACATTGCAAAAGCGACACTCAATATAATCGTCGTAAATAAAATCGCTTTTCCGGCATACTTTAAAACATAATCAAACGCCTCTTCAATATTTAGATCTCTTTTTCTAGCTTCGAAATATTTTACAAGAAAATGGATCGTATCATCAACCGCGACACCGAGGATTATCGCCCCGCTTACCGCGACACCAAGATCAATATTTATACCAAGCCATCCCATAACACCCAACACCAAAGCTATAGGTAGAATATTCGGTATGAGAAAAACCCAGATCAGACGCAGATTTCTAAAAATTAAAAACATCACTAGTGAAACTAAAAAGATCGCAAGTGACATCGAGTAGATGAGCGTATCCGTTACATCTTTTTGCATATGCGCAAACATCTTTGTCTGACCGTTCACTTTAGCGCTGTAAGGTGTTTTCTCCCACCACTTTTCAGCCCACTCTATCATCTCGAGATCTTTGCTCGTATCGACTATATTCACATTTGCGGTTACCCTCAAAAATCTCTCGTTTATATCCATTTTGTCGTTTATCTCCATTCCCTGAGGCAAGGAGAAAGAATATAACAAAAGATATTGCGCGATCAGGTTTTGATCTTTTGGAATCGTATCACTTTGATTTAAGACTATATTAAACCTCTTTATCACATCCATCAGTGAGTTCATATGACGAATATCGGGATACTTCTCCCGGTACTCCTCATAAAATTTTTCAACCGTTTTTAAAAAATCGGGATCTTTTATGCCGTTTGCCCTGCCGCTGTCAACCACTATCTCGTATGCCATAGGACCGGTAAGGTTTTCTTGAAGAAAATCGGTCGATTTTCTTATCTCAACCTCTTTGTCAAAATAACGAATCGTATTGCTATCGACTTTGACTTTAAATAATCCCGCCGCTAAGACGACAAATATACCCAGTGTAATCAAAATTATCTTTTTATCATGATTTACGATGAAATGACCGTAATGAAAATTATCTATTCGGTTTTTTTCACTCTTTAGATTTTGCGGTTTTATCTCTTTTTTCAACAAAAGTAAAACGCTAGGCATCCAAAATACGCTGATCAAAAATGCCAAAATAGCGCCGGAAGCCGTTGCTATTCCCAATGTCGAGACAGGTACGACATGACTTATTCCAAGAGAAGCAAAACCGATCGCCGTCGTAAGTGATGTTAAAAATATAGGCAGCAGATTCTTTTGCATACTAAGATATACCGACTCTCTTGTACTTTTACCCTCTCTTTTGTACATCAACCAGACTATATAGACATGAACGGCGTCCGCTATACCGATCGCGACGATAAATACGGGAATATTCGCCGTAAAGTTATTTAGTTTGTAACCTAACAACACCTGTATGGAAAGTACGGTCAAAAAAGTCAAAACGACTACGCCCATAGGAATCAAAGCTCCGCTTACTCTTCTAAATAATGCATATAAAAGAACTAAAACGGTAAATATAACAAGCGGTGTAAAAGTTCCTCCGTCATTTTGTGCGATAGTCACAAACGAAGCGTTAAGCGGAGGACCGCCGTTTAACCAAAACATGTAGCCCGTCTCTTTTCTCAAGGGCTCTAAAATCTCTTCAAGCTCTTTTAAAATATAAAAACTTTTGTCACCGTCATCGTTTACTTTTGGTGTGAGTCTGGCTAAAATCATAGCCGTTTTACCATCTTCACTCACAAAAGCTCCTCGTATATCTCTGTCGTTTAACGCAATCTCTTTTTTTGAAGCCAGATACTCTTTAGTGGCGCTATCGATATCTTGGATAAAATCCTCTACCAGAACATTGTCTCTATCCTCCGGGTCTGCGTGAACATATTGAAAATTGCTAAGTGAATCGACTCTGGCAATATGCTGCATCCTCCACATTTTTTGTGTAATCGTATCTATGGTTTTTAGAGCTTTTTTTGTAAAAATCCCGTTTTCATCTTTAAACGCCACCGTTATTCCGGTATCGTTTCCGAAAACTTTTCGAAACTCGTCATAATCTTTTATAAGTTGAGACTCTTCATCAAACCATATTCTATAATCACCCTCGAACTCAAGATTTTTTAGATTTGAAGAGAGCATCAAAACCAAAAGCGGAATCGCTACCGCTATCGCCCATTTGAAGCGATCGAGAAAATCTATATATTTTTTCATTTTTTATCCTTAAAAATAGTAACTTACCGTCAGTTTCAGATGATCCAGATCATCAAAATAAGATTCCTCGTTATCCGCATTTAAATGTTGATAATGAAGCTGCACTTTATAACTTTCATACAATCTTGTCTCATATTTAAAAAAGTATATTTTCTCACTGCTCTCAAGATCAATGTCAACTCCGGCTAAAATCTCGGAACTTGCAAGATCGTTAAATGTAAGTCTGCCGCCGAAATAGAGATCGTTTTGAAAAAGCTGTCCAAGCTCTTTAACGCTTAACTTCGTATCGTTAAACCGGTCATATCTGTAGTATTCGACCAAAAGCCCCAAATCTTTTTTATCCCATATGCCATAAAGAGTACGCTCCAATCCCAAACCGCTTTGCAGATAATCGCTCACCTTTACATCATCACTTGCCGCTAAAGCCGCTTCCGCTTTGTAAATCGTATCTTCATAAACCAAAGTCGCGTAAGCCATAAGCTTATTTACCCAATACGCGTTTTGATAAAGTCTGCCCTCTTTGTAACTAAAATAACGCTGCGAGTCATAACCGGCTTCATATATAAACGCATAATCGATCTGCATCTCATCACCGAAACCGGCGTATCTTAGAAAAATGGAAGGACGATTATCGTATTGCGTTTTAAGATCATTGTCATAAGGAAACGGTAAAAAATTGTAAACCGATTCTTTATCCTGAATCTTTTGATCTTCTTCTTTAAACTTTAACATCATAGAGAATTCGGAGTTTTCAAAAAACTTTGTCCATGAGAGATTCCAAGCTCCGAGCTTTTTATCATAATCGAAGGGATCATCAAGGAGATCTTTCGTATTAAATACATCAACGATGTTATAAACTTCCAGCGCACCCCAAAAAAGCGTATTTTTTCCTATCAATAACTCACTATCTTCAAAATCATACTTATAGTACAATTCACTGAAGTCTATATATCTTCTTTCGCTATCTTTAAAATCATAAATCGCTTTTGCTTTCAGTTTCAACTTTGCCTTACGGAGATTTTTTTTAATTTCAAATTCACTCCTAAGCGCCGCGGAAGCTTCTCTTTTTCCGTCAATATCATGAGAGAAATAGTCCCCCTCGATACCGATATCTCCTTTATACTCCAAATCACCCGCAACAAGTGAAGATAAAAACAGTAAAATTGCGAACGGATATATCATCTTTTTAAAACCCGTTTATTAAATTCTTTGTCGCTAAGTCCTACTTTGATTTTGTCTTCAACCCATATAAGTACGGTCTCTTTATCGTTTTGGTGATTTTTCATCCTTATCTTGCCGACTCTCCAAACACCGTCGATCTTCTTGTAGTCATCAAAAACGGCTGTTTTCAACAAAGATCCTTTTCTATCGTAATAATCTACTTTTTTTACTAAAAAGGTATCTTTCTCCACCCAAGTGATCTGTTTCGTATATCCCGACAACTTATCTTTTGGAATCCTCTCTCCCTTATAACATATCTTATCCCCGCAAGGTACTTCGACGCTCTCTCCCGGATATGTATATTTCTCCACCTCCTGAGAAGATATATCTTCATAACTAAACTCGCTTCCCATAAACGAACCGCTTTTATTTCGACTGGATATCCTTTTGACTCTTTTCAAGGCGGGCAGATAAAGCCACTGATCGTCATCTTTGTTTACATGCTGATATGTCAAAAGTTTCGTTCCCTTGACATCGGCAGGAGACAAAAACTCCATCAAAGATTTATCTCCACCCTCTTTTTCAAGCGTTCTGCCTCTCATATCGCGAACGGTTTTTTGTCCCGCACCGTTTATCATAACCATCTGCATTACGGATTTTGAACTCTTAAAACCGCTTGTAACTTCATCGGCTTTTTTCGCTATCTCGTAGCCGCTTAAAGCAAAAAGGCTCACACAAGCCGTAAAAGTCGTAAAGAGTATTTTTTTCATCTAATTCTCCTGTATAAATTTTTTTAGTGATTCTATATATTTTTTAAAAGCATCGGTTCCCTCTTTTGTAATATGAACTACCGTCTTGGGACGCTTGGCTTCAAAGCTCTTCTCTATCTTCACATAACCGGCTTTTTCCAATTTGTTCAGATGGCTAGAGAGATTTCCGTCGGTTACTTCAAGATACTCTTTTAACGCCTTAAAAGGCAACTCCTCGTTCGCAATGAGCAAAGAGATCAGTTTAGATCTGATATTTTGGTGTAACAGCGGATCAAACACTATACATTCTTTTCATTTTAAACGCTACCAATATGGGTAAAATCCCAAGCAGTGCGAATGTTACCCCTTGAACAAAATAGAAGAACAAGGAGTTCAAATTTCCAAGATCACCGATAAAAAACGCCGACAATGTCAATATAACGGCCGCAAAAATATCCAAAACGGCCGTTTTTGTAAAGATACTTTGATTCAGTACGAACCCTACCGCAAAATCACCTATACCTATAACGAATATCCAGACGATGTATGCGGGGATAATCAAATCGTAACTTGCTAGCAGAGCGCTAAAAAGGGCTGCAAAAAGAGTGAGAAATGTAAACATACCGGCAATAAACCTCTGCTTTTTCGTGCAACTTTCTATATCATAAATTTCATTCTCTTTTTTGGTAAGCCCGCTTTCTATAACAAAGCCGACGCTCATCATAAAAAGAGAAAAAACAACTCCGCCTAAAATCGAACTTTTCATGATATATCCCATAAATAAGGTCATGATCATTCCAATCACGCCCCAAACGATAAAGGCGTTAAAGTTATACGGAAAAAATGTATCTTTATCCACCAGTGCCGATTTTATAGCACTTAGATGCTCAAGCGCTTCATCCTTTTCACTCATTCATTTTCCTTTGCAAATTACTTTGTGATGCAAAGTATATAGGAATTATACCTTTTTGTCAACGGCTTCCGGCAATTTAATGACAATTTAGTTTAAGTTTATACTTGGGTTTCTCAAAATAGGAGGGAAATCTAATAGTTACGAAAAAGTTCTTTTTCTCGCCCGGTCTTAAACTCTGTGATACTTCCACCTCTTCTGTCAATGTATTTTTCCTACCGCCGGATCCCATAAAATCAAGCCCTTTTGTCGGTGTAAAATATGACGAAGGAGTTCTAGCACCTAATGCACCGTTTGAGATTCTTATCTCCAGGTTACAATATCCGATATCGTACTTTCCGACATTTTGGATGACACCTCGAACTATCACACTTTCATGAGCGAAGTCTCTTTGGGTATTGAAACTGATGATTTTGGCTTTTTTGATATATTTATCAAGAACCACAAGCGATATAACTATGGCAAAAATACTAAGTATAAATGAAGCAAACACCATTGATAGCATACTTTTAGTACTCTTTTCTCTAAGTGCTAAAAGTGATAGTACTACAAATAAAAACAAAAATATCGCTATTATTACCCAGTGAATTACGGTTAAATGCATCATCAGTAACACTCCACGCTCTGTTTTACCAGATATTTTACTTTCGGCGAAAATCGGTTAAGAACTATTTTATAAGCCGATTTTTCACCTTTTGGGATTTTATCCACAACAATCGTTTTCTTGCGTAACGGCTTTAGACTATATAGAAGTTGAAGATATTCGTTATCGTCTTTTTTCAAAACACTCAAAAAGACTCTACATCTATTAAAGTCTATTTTACCTCTATTTTCAACTTCTCCCAAAACGACCAAATTTTTGGAAAACGGTAACTGCGTTATATTTTCATCGACGATGACCGCTTTTCGTACAGTTTGATCAAGTCCGTACTTTATACCGAAAGGACCGGCTATCATAAACAACGACACAAGCATCATAAAAAAAATCGAGGTTTTGGGTTTTTTACCTATAAGAACCACCGACAACAGCAAAAAACATATCAAAAGAGCGAACAACCAACCATACGCTATATAGTCGTAATTCGTCAGATTGTGAGCATAATCAAGTATCCTCTGCTTTAGGATCGTTAGATGCATGGCTTGGTCTCATCTTTTTCTCCTCGATTCCGCTTAAACCGAATCTTCTTTGAAGCTCCTGCTTGATACGGTCGGGATCGATATTTTTCTCTCCTAAAGCTACAAGCACATGAAATGCCAAGTCCGCCGCTTCATAGACGATCTCTTCGCTGTTATCATCTTTTATGGCAAAACAAAACTCTCCCGCCTCTTCCACAACTTTTTTTAAGATAGAATTTTCACCTTTATTAAACAAAGATGCGACATATGAACTTTTGGGATCAGCACTCTTTCTCTGCTGAATAACATGATATACTCTGTCGATAACTCCGTAGTTCAAAACTTTTCGCTCATCGACATCGCTTACGATTTCAAGGGTATCGAGTTTAGTAAAAAAACATGATCTTCTGCCGGTATGACAAGCCGCACCTCCGACTTGCTCTATCTTCAAAAGAAGGGTATCGTTATCGCAATCGATATATATCTCTTTTACGATCTGAAAATTTCCGCTTGTTTCGCCTTTTTGCCAAATTCTGCGTTTGCTTCTTGAAAAATAGTGAGCTTTTTTCGTTTTGAGAGTTAAAGAGAGCGCCTCTTCATTCATATACGCCAGCATCAAAACTTCACCGCTTTGATAATCCTGCGCAATAACCGGAAGAAGCTCACACTTCTTCCAATCAACTTTTTCTAAAATATCTTGCATAGTTTATTGACTGACTGATGTAGTCTTCTCTTTGTCTTTCGCATCTATCCAAATATTTGGAACCGATCCGCCGGGAGTAAGGAAAATTTTGGAATCTTTGTTCACTTTTAGCGCTTCGTTGAACATACCTTGAACTTCTATCTGCTTGAGTCTTAAAACATCCGATGTCAAACTCTTTCCTATTTCGATATTCTCATACGCCTTCGCGTCCGCTTCGATCTTGATCGCATCAGCGGCACCTTGAGCTCGAATTTTTCTTGCGTCGGCATCACCTTGCGCAAGCGCAGCTTTTTTCTCGGCTTCTTGTTTCGCACGATCGACTTCCAATCTCACTCGATCGGCTTCCTGTTTAGCTATTTGTACTCTCTCTATCTGCTCGACGATTTTAGGAGGTAAGATAATTTCACGAAGATTCACGGTTGCAAGCTCTACAGGGTTTCCTTTTTTAGACTCGATCTGTTCTTCAATACCTATTCGAATTTGATCGGCGATTTCGTTTCTTTTTACGGGAAGCTCCTCCGCTTTATATTGACCGATAACGCTTCTTACTACATCTCTGACTATAGGATTTATAATTTTCTCCTCCCAAGCGTAACCGTAAGTAGCTATTGTTTGAGGCGCGGTTTGAGGTTTTAACCTATACTGTACGGTAATATCTATTGAGATAAGCAAACCCCTTTTGTCAAGCGCCGAAATCGCCGAAGCGTTTTGAACGCCGGTTTCTCTTCCCATAGCTATATTGTCACTCGGTTTTGTCGTGTAATTTATGCTTCTTACTTTGGTATCCACAATTCTGACCGTTTGAATAAACGGTAAAAAAACGTGAAATCCGGGACCCAAAGGCTCCGGCTCATACTTACCGGCTGTTGCTTTGATACCCACTTCACCTGATTGAATAATAATAAACGGTTTAGCTATCACAAACAGCACTACAAGTGCCATAAGCAAATACATCAATCCCGTCTTTTTACTAAAATTTTTCAAAAAATCCGGCGGCGTCGGTTTATTTCCGCCACCCGTTCCTCCACCTTTGTTTCCGCCGTTTTTTTTATTAAAATAGTCGTTCAAATCTGCTGGCATAATTTCTCCTTAGCCTATATATGTCAGATAATGCTTATATCTATCATCTCTTCCGAAGACGACATCAAAGTAAGCGCTTTGAAGTTTTTCTGTCATCTCTCCTCTTTTGCCATTGCCTATGATTCTGTTATCAAGTGAGTTTATGGGTGTGACTTCCGCCGCGGTTCCTGTAAAAAACGCTTCATCACATATAAAAATTTCATCTCTTGTAATATTTCTTCTTTGTATCTGTATGCCCATATCTTTTGCAAGCTCTAAAACTGTTGCCTGAGTAATCGACTCTAAAGAGTTATCGTTTGGAGGTGAAATTAGAATACCGTCTCTGACAATAAACAGGCACTCTCCTGTTCCTTCAGCCGCAAAGCCGCTATCATCAAGCATCAACGCTTCTTCAAAACCTGCTTCAATCGCTTCATATTTTGCCATCTGGCTGTTTAAATAATTCGCCACTGCTTTTGCTTTTCCAAAGTTTGATCTTATAGAATTTCTTACTATCGAAGATGTCATTACTCTTATACCGTTTTCAAGACCATCATCTCCAAGATACGCTCCCCATTCCCATGCAGCTATCATCGTATGTACCGGTGCCTTTACATGATGTACACCCATTACGCCATATCCTAAAAATATAAGCGGTCTAAGATAAACATTTGACTTAAAATCATTAACTTTCAATATCTCAATATGTGCCTTTTCAACTTCATCTATATCAATGTTTGGTTTTATAGCTGTTATTTTCGCCGAATTATAAAGTCTCTTACAATGCTCATTCAATCTAAATATAGCAAGACCGTCATCAGTCTGATACGCTCTTGTTCCTTCAAATACTCCATTGCCGTAATGCAGCGTATGTGTTAATACATGAACTTTGGCTTCATCCCAATCAACGAGTTTGCCATCCATCCAAATGTACTTTGCTTTTTCCATGCTTTTTCCCTGTCTTATTTATAGTTGTTGATTATATCAAAAATAGTTAACAAACTGCTATTGAGTTAAAAGTTCAAGATTTTGAGCACAAAGCCTCTGCCATGAACTGTCTTTCACGATTTCACCGCATTTCAAAAAAAACTTTTTCGCATTTTCCGGTTTTTTTAAGGAGACGCTAATCTCACCGGCGAGATATAGAACTTCCGCTTTTTGTTTATCGCTCAATTTTTCTGTAAGAAGTTTCAAAACTTCTCTCAAAGCTTCTTCGTATCTACCTATTTTTTGCAAAGTATGAACATATATAATTTCTATTTTGGGCGTATAGCTTTTTATCTTGTGTCTTTTTTGAAGCTCGATTATTTTCTTGGCAAAATTCAAAACCAACATATTTTTTTTCGTCTTTTGCGCATATCGCAAAACTTTCATATACAAATCGATATTTCTTATATCATTTGGAAATCTCTTCTCTATCTCCTGTACGCTCTTTAACATCAAGTCATCGTACTCTTTCAGATTGTAGTATGCGTCGGCCATATCGTAGAGCACGTCGTCATAACGATTTATTCCGATTAATTTAGAAAGTTTCAAAACATCATTCGCGCTAAGTATAACTTTTTTGTTTTCACCTGTTTTTGCATAAAGTTTCGAACTCAAATAGAGCCATTTTATTTTCTCTTTTAAATCGTTCGTTTTCATATACTCTTGCGCAATCTTTAAAGCCTTTTCATATTTACCTATTTTTACCAAACAATCGAATTTCTCCTCGTCGTAATCTGCAGATACGGTAATATTATATTCTTTAGAAACTTTTATCGCTTTTTCGCACTTTCTCTCTCTCAAAGATTGCAACACTATCTGTCGTGCGGCCTCTTTCATATATTTTTGCGACCGATTATCGATATCGCTTTTTATCGCTAAAATTTCATCGTACTTTTTCAGTTTGATCAATACCTTCATCTTCTCTTCAAGCGCTTTTTCTCTAATTGTTTTGTCATCGTACTTTTTCAATATTTCATCTATAAACGCCAATTTTTTCGTCAAATTCGTATCC
This sequence comes from uncultured Sulfurospirillum sp., assembly GCA_964573205.1. GTDB lineage: Bacteria > Campylobacterota > Campylobacteria > Campylobacterales > QNZT01 > QNZT01. The sequence continues at coordinate 23,139 of CAZNIT010000033.1, forward strand.
GTTTTGGTTATCAAAATAGAATCAAGCTCTTTTTTCGCAAATTCGGCATATTTGCCTTGCGGATACGTTTTGATATAACGGCTGTAATCTCTCATCGCATTATCGATCTCACCCGCGAGTCGTTCCCAGTGAGCTTGCGTTTTTAGCAGTTGTTCATCCTCCACCTTATTCGTATCCTCTCTTAACGTTTTCAAGATTCTCAACGCAATATCGTATTTATCGTAATCGGCGAACTTTTCAGCTAACGCGTACGAACTTTGTTTGTTCTCCTTTATGAATGAGCGATTGCTTTTTAACACTTTGTCGAAAATCAGTTGTGCTTTTTTCGGCTCCTTTTTATCCAGATACGCCTTTGCAAGCCTGAGAGAAGCTATAGATGCCGTATTTACGTCATCGGTTTCATAGAGTACTTCTTTGTATATTTTAACGGCTCTAGGAGCGCTCTTTTTCGTCTTGTAGAGTCTATCGGCATAAGAAAGTCTGGCAAGATACGTAAATCTGTTTTTCGGGAAACCGTCAATTAAAATTTTGAGATATTTCTCTCCGTTTTTGACCCTACCTAAACCGAAGCTACCCGTCGCCGCATACATATAGGCTTCGGGAATATGACGGTTGGAGGGGTTGTCGTTAATCCACTCAAGCGCGGCATTTTTGAGATCGAAATAATATTCACGATTATCGGGTGCGATTTTTGCAAGAGATCTTAATTTGTAAAGTCCTATCTCGCTTGTGAAATCATTATCGCGACTCTCTTCTAAAGCATCACATAGTTTTATAATCCGGTCATACTTTTTTTGTTTGAACAATCTTTTTATTTGAGAAAGCGTTATCGCGTCTTTTTTGTTTTTTATCGGTTCACCGTTTAGATCCAACGCACCGATATAAGGCATAGGCGTTTTTTTGAATTTCAACGGAAAATTAAATACTTTTTTAGCCCTTTCGTCGAGAATTTTCGGTTTCCGCTTACTTCCAACAATCATCCAGTGCCTATAAAACGCAGGTTTTTCAATCGTTTGTCTGTTTTTGATCTTATCGTTTACGGGTAGTAATTTGGCATACTCTTTCGAATGAAAGAGTATTTCCGTATCTTTTATTTCGATCTTAAAATATGTTTCGTCTCTTCTATCATGATCTGTTTTGATTTGGCGGGAAAACTTGCATTTGATCAATTTCTTGAACATATTTTCATACGCTACACTACATTCGATCGGACGGTCGTCAACTACATGATATACATCTACGCTTTGATTGGACTCTTCGTATCGATTTAAGATCAACTCGGCGGCAAATGCATTTGATAAGAATAAAGTTAAGACTATTACATATTTCATCAAAATATTATAACATTTTGTAAATTATTTACGAAGGGTATTTTTTAGGTCATAGACTCGGATTTTCGGCATATGCCGAAAATCCGAAATAAAGCGGCTCGTTAGTATCCACTCGCTTTTACGAAACTAGTTATCAAATCAAGCAACGGACTTACAAATAGCGTCGTTGCCAGTGTCATAAACGCCGCAAATCCTATAATCGTTTTAAGAGCGGTCGAAGCGTTTTTCATATAAATGGTACCGTCATTCTCAACAGGCTCTTTAAGAAACATATATACTATCAGCTTAAGATAATAATATACCGATATCGCACTATTCAAAGCCATGATCAATGCAAGCCAAATATAACCGGAATTGACAGCCGAACTCATGAGGTACAACTTACCCCAAAACAGTGAAAACGGAGGAACTCCGGCTAAAGACAACATAAATATACCCATTATCACGGCAACTACAGGCATAACTTTGATCATCCCGCTGAATTTATCGTACGGATGGTCGTATCTGCTGTGCCATTTACCCTTTTGTTTATGTCTTGATATCCAAAGAAGCGTAAAAGCTCCCAGATTCGTAAACGTAAACAAAATCCAATAAAGAAACAGCGCGCTGTTTGACTGAGTCGTTCCTATAAGCACGGCCGACATGGCAAAACCCGCATGGCTTATTGAACTATATGCCAACATTCTTTTGACACTCTCTTGTACCAACGCCATAATGTTCGTAGCCGTCATAGTCACAACGGCGGTAATCCACAAAATATTTTGCACCCATCCTATCTCGGCATGAACGAATATCTCAAAAAAGCGAATCGCCACAACAAACCCAGCAATCTTGGGAACGATAGACATATATCCCGCAAGTGCGGCACTAGCTCCTTCGTAAACATCCGGCACCCAAGTTTGAAAAGGCACCATTGAGAGCTTAAAGCCCAACGAAGCTAGCATAAATACCACCGCCAAAAGCACACCGGCAAGAGGTTCGAATTTTTTAGCGATCAAGACTTGCTCGATTTTATGAATTTCAACGCTTCCGGTCAACGCATAAATGATCAAAATACCGAAAACGAAAAATCCCGCCGCCATCGCACCCATCGTGAAATATTTAATCGCGGCTTCGAAGCTTTTTTGCCTATTGTGCATAGCAATTAGCGTATAAAGTGCCAGACTGGAAGTCTCAAGACCGACGAATATCAAGATAAGATTATCGCTTGTGACCATAAAGACGAAGCCCGCTATCATAAATAAAAAGAGAGCGAAAAACTCCGGATAAGAGAACTCATGAAATCTTTTAGATGTCAAGGCAAGCGGTATGAATAAAGCCGAGGCTATGAGAATGATTCCCTCCCCAAGCTTGGCGATACCGTCTATCAATATCGCATCGAAAAAGCCTCTCTCTCCTCCATGATATCCAAACGCAGCACCAAGCGCAAGAAGGATGAACAATTCACTCAACATTACATAAAAACTCTTCGACAGATTATCTTTCACCAAATCTATCACCAGTATCGCTAGTCCCCCTAAAATGATAATAATCATCGGGATGAGAGATGCCAAATTTAACGCGGCATAGTCAATTGAAATTGGATCTAACATTACTTAGCCTCCTTGATGCTATTTGCTTGCACAAAAAGATTTTTCGCATCTTCCGTAACCGCTTTTTTCTCCATGTTCGCAAGCATATGTTTTACACTCGTATCAATCGGATCAAGCACAGGCTTGGGATAGATACCAAGATATACGACCAACAGAACAAGCGGAACAAATGCCGTGATCTCCTGCGGCGTCAAGTCTTTGAGTTCTTTGTTTTTAGGGTTTGTCACTTCACCGAAAAACGATTTTTTATAAAGAGTAAGCATATACACCGCACCTATAATAATACCGGTACCGGCGAGAGCAGTCATAACGGGTGATATTCTATAAAATCCAATTAAAGATAAGAACTCACCGACAAAACCGATCGTTAAAGGAAGTCCGACGGATGCCATCAACATAATCCCGAATACCGTAGCATAACGAGGCATAACAGATGCAAGTCCTCCGAATTGATCCATCATCTTAGTATGAGTACGATCATATATTACGCCCACTAGCATAAACAGCGCTCCACTCACAATACCGTGACTGATCATCAAAAACAACGATCCCGTGATACCTTCACTATTCATAGCGAATGTCCCTAGCACGATTATACCCATATGTGAAATCGAACTATATGCGATAACCTGCTTCATATCCTCTTGAGCGTAAGCTATCATCGCGGTATATATGACCATTATAACCGCAATTACCGCAATCGGCATAATAAAATAGACAGAAGCATCCGGAAACATCGGAAGTGAAAATCTAACGAATCCGTAAGTACCCATTTTTAGAAGTACCGCCGCCAAAATCACAGAACCGATCGTCGGAGCTTGACCGTGCGCATACGGTAACCAAGTATGAAACGGGAACATCGGCACTTTTATGGCAAAACCGATAAAAAACGCTCCGAATAACCAAAGCTGCGTCGCAAAATCGATCGGCAATGCCTGCCAATCCGGAATAGCGAAACTCCAGACACCGGTAAGCTGATGATGCAAATACGCCATATACAATATACCTACGAGCATCAAAAGCGACCCCGCAAATGTATATAAGAAAAACTTGATCGCTGCATATATACGAAGTTTCGCTCCCCATGCACCGATGATATAGAGCATAGGAACAAGCGAAAGCTCCCAAAATATGTAAAACAAGATAACATCCAAAGAGGCGAATACCCCGACCATCGTCATCTCCAATATCAAGAGAGTGATGATCATATTTTTGATCTCGTTTTTAGTGGTCAAACCGATAACAGCAACCATAGTCATAAAGGTACTCAATATAATCAAAAAGAGCGATATACCGTCGATACCAAGATAGTAGTTTATACCGAAATCGCTGATCAACGGTACATGTTCGACAAACTGATAACCGGGATTGGAGCTGTCAAACATCATCCACAACAACAACGACAAAAGAAATTCGATAGCGGTTACGGCGATTCCGTAAGCTCTAAGCGCCTTCTCTTCTATCATAAAGCCCAATATTCCGGCAATCACCGGAAAAAATATCAAAAGTGTTAATAATGATTCCATTCATTCGCTCCTTACATACCCGGTCTGTAAAATAGTGCTGCAAGTAGCAGTACCACAAAACCAAACGCCATCCATTTAAGATTCGTTGACAAGTTACCCGTTTGCATCGCTCTTGTCTTATCACCGCTCTTGTAGATAAAGGCGGCAATGAAGTCAACGGTCGCATCTACAATTTTCATATCTATTTTCTTCCACGCGAATTCTGAAATTTTCGCATACGGATCACATATGGCTTTTTGATAAAATTGCGGTATATAGTACTGATTTTTCAGTATATCGTAAATACCTATTTTTTTGAAAAATTCATCAAAATCACCTTTTGAAAATTTCACTACGGCCAATGCTATGCCTCCAAGAGCTATTCCGAGTGTCACGACAACAAGAAATATAAAAGTACCCGAGCCGACATGGGGTTCGTACTCCGGCAACAGTTTAGTTACATAATGCATAAACGGATGTTCGAAAAAACCTGCAATCACTGCCAATATAGCAAGCGGAGCCATCGCTATCAACATGTACGGATAAGCTTCATGCGGATGAAAACCGAACTTTTCATATCTCTTCTCACCGAAGAAAACCAACATCACGAGTCTGAAACTATAATACGCCGTCATACCCGCACCGATCCAGAGCATAAACCATAGAAAATAGTGATTTGAGCTAAACGCCGTTTCAAGAATCTTATCTTTTGAAAAGAAACCGGCAAGCGGCCAGATCCCCGCAAGTGCTAGCGATGCAACAGTCATGATAATCATCGTCCATTTCATGCTATCTTTCAATCCACCCATTTTTTTGATGTTTAGCTCATCATCCATCGCGTGCATTACGTTACCGGCACCCAAAAAGAGTACCGATTTGAAAAACGCATGTGTCATAAGGTGAAAAAGTGCTATCCAATAAGCTCCAAGGCCGGCCGCGACGAACATATATCCTAGTTGAGATAGTGTGGAGTAGGCGATAATACGTTTAAGATCAACATTTACCAAAGCCATCGACGCGGCGAATATCGCAACAAAAGCACCGAGGCATGCGATGAAATAACTGACATTAGGTATGAGCATGTAGATATCGTAACTTCTAACCACTAGATAGACACCTGCGGTAACCATTGTAGCGGCGTGAATCAATGCCGAAACCGGTGTCGGACCTTCCATCGCATCCGCCAGCCAAGTATGTAACGGGAACTGTGCGGATTTACCCATCGCACCTATGAACAAGAAAATACCGATAAGCGTAATCGTCGTATTATCCAAATTTCCGATATTGGCAAAAACTTCATCGTAATTGACCGAGCCGAGATTCCAATATATAAGAAAAATACCGATAAGCATACCAAGGTCGGCTATTCTGTTCATGATAAAAGCTTCGTTCGCTGCCCATGCGGCGGAGTGTTTGTGATACCAGTGTCCTATCAGAAGCCAAGAACAAAGACCGACGCCTTCCCATCCGATAAATAGTCCGACGAAATTATCGCTCATAACAAGAACCATCATCGAAAAAACGAATGCGGAGAGATACGAGAAATATCTGTTAAACCCTTTGTCATGACTCATATAACCTATCGAGTAAACATGAACCAACGTCGATACGGTCGTAACCGTTACCATCATAATAACCGAAACTTGATCCGCTACAAATCCGAAATCGACATTAAAATTACCTGCGGCTATCCAGTCCATCATCTTTACGTGAACGGTCGTATGCTCGTCAACGAAAGCCAACAACCTCATAGAAGCGATCCACGATATAAACAAGAGAGCAGACGTTACGATTCCGGTAATGAGCTTTTTAGGCCTGTCTCCAAAAAGCGCTGCAAAGAGTGATCCGACAATCGGTGCAAAAAGTGCTATATATAAATATTTTTCCATCTATTATCCTTTCATCTCTTGCATTGATTCAAGATCGATAGTACCCGTTCTTTTATACCAAAGTACCAACAGCCCCAATCCGACGGCGACTTCGCTCGCCGCGACGGCAATGATGAAAAACGATACCATCTGACCGGTCAAATCACCGTAAAATTTCGACACGGCCGCAAAGCCTATATTTACCGCATTCAGCATAATTTCCGTCGAAAAGAACAGAAGCAGTAAATTTTTCCTTCTTATTACACCGGCTAGTCCTATTGCGAACAAAATAGCCGAGAGAACAAGATAGTGCGTCAACGTTATCATTTTGCATCCTTTATATGAAACTCTTCTTTTTCTATTTCATCGTCAATCGTCGTCGTCAAACTCACATCCATCTTCTTACTTACCAAAATGATTCCGGCTATCATCGCAACAAGAAGCATAACGGCCGCCAATTCGAACTGAACCAGATATTTCGTAAATAAAAATATACCCACAGCTTGCGGATTGTTCGCTCCTATAACTTTATGATCGCTTAAAGGAGCATCAAGCATAATTTGATCGGATATAAACGGTACCGATACGATTACGATCAACAAAATAAACGACGCTATCCAAAGCCCATTTATAATTTTCGTCTCTCTTATATTCTCTTTTACATCTTTGGTAGTGTCGAAAAACATCATACCAAAAGCGTAAAGTGCCATAACAGCACCCGTATATACTATGATCTGTACCGCACCTAGAAAATCCGCATCCAGAAGAAAGAAAAATCCCGATATGGCAATCATACCACCTGCCAACGCACTCATCGCATAAAGTGCATTTTTACTAAAAACAACAACCGAAAACATTCCGATTGTTATTGCCGAAAAAAGATAAAACGCTATCGCTTCCATCACTATCCCTTAATACGCTAACGGCGTTTTTTTTACATTATTGTCTGCATTTGGAGTAACTGAGCCAAATCCCGGATAAGGCTTTTGTTTCCCGGCTTTAAAAACATCCATAGGGGTCACAAGATCCGGTAATGTGGCAAAATGCGCCCTTTGTTCGCTTACATGTTCATAATCCTGCCCATGAGTAATCGCCAATTCAGGACAAACTTCGGCACAATATCCGCAATAGATACAACGACCCAGATTTATCGAGTACCCCCTAACCACTTTTCTACCTTTGGTTCCATACTTGGTATCTATCTGAATACAGTTGGATATACATATTTTTTCACACAGTCCGCATCCTATACAAGCCTGATTACCGCTTTCGACCAGACGCTTAATCTGATGTAAAGCTCTGTATCTAGGACTGATAGGCAATTTCTCCGCAGGATATTGAATCGTATGTATGTTAAATCTTATCATCTCTCGAAAAACGATCCACAAACCTACAAACAATTCACCGTTTAGAGTTCTCTTTACGACTCTCTTAAATTTATCCTGCCACTTTTGGGGAACATCCTCCACCTCCAGATAAAAATAGTCATCTGAAATATTTCTGTTGTTATAATTCGTAAAATCTATCATACTCCCCTCCTATATCAGCACTATGCCGGTTATCAATATATTCACTACCGCAAGCGGCATCAAAACTTTCCAACATAACCACATAAGTTGGTCGGGTCTGATATGCGGCCAAGCGGCACGAACCCAAAGGAATAAAAAGATCAACAACGATACTTTCAAGATTATGGCCAAACCGCCCGGAATGAATCCCAGCGGATTGAAGCCTCCCAAAAAGACCAACGAAGCTATAAAGGCAACCGTAAACATATTGGCATATTCACCGATTGCGAACAATCCCCATCTCATACCGCTATATTCGGTAGCATAACCCGTAATAACCTCTGCTTCATGTTCTAAAAGATCAAAAGGAGTTCTGTTGGTCTCCGCATATCCTGAAATGAGGTACAATATAAACGCTATAGGTTGCGCCCAAACAATCCAATCTGTAATACCGCCTGTTTGGTAATTGTTTATATCAATTAATGAAAGAGATCCCACCATCATTAAAGGCGCTATCAAGGAAAGTCCCGTTACAACTTCAAACGAAAGCATCTGAATAACAGTTCTTGCAGCACCTAAAAGCGACCATTTGTTATGAGAAGCCATACCACCGAGTAAAGGCGCGTACATACCGACGGCCATAACACCCACTACGAACAAAACACCTATGTTTATATCCGCAACTATCGGCCTGACTACATAATCCGTAAAAGGTAGCGTAAATTCAGGCAAAAAGGGAACAGCCGACATCGCTATAAATGCGGTGGCGGCCGCAAAAACAGGCGCTATTTTAAAGATAGGCTTTACGGAATTTTGCGGAACGATATCCTCTTTCGTAAAAAGCTTTATACCGTCGGCGGCTACCTGTAAAAGTCCGTAAGGGCCGACATTCATAGGTCCCAATCTTCTTTGCATAAACGCCAAAACTTTTCTTTCAAAATAGGTCGTAATACCAGCCAATGCCGAAAATACGGTAAGTATGACTATTACTTTGACTATAGTCTCTATAATGTATCCGCTTTCCATTTTACACCTTCCTTATTGTTGCTGTAGTAAATCTGCCACTGTCAAACAGACTTCGTGAATCCAACTTCGTATCGAACGTCGGCAGATATACGACGTCTCCGATTAGCTGAGAATCTATCTCTACCGTTGTCTCGATAGTAGCGTTAGCGTTTTTTATTTCGACCTTGTCCGCATCGTTCAAGCCGTTATTTTGTGCATAATCGAAAGAGACGTAGAGTTTGCCGCTCGTTTTGAGCTGATGAGCTTTATTTGTAAACTCGCTAAATTGAATAATCGGATTCGAGAGATAGATCACATCTTTATCCATAATTTGTGCTTTTGAAATTTTGTCTATCTTCGTTTCGGCTTCGGATTCGATGATATCAAGAAGATAACCTCTAATTTCGTTCCCGCCGTTATCGTAATAATTCGCAAGAGAGTCGAACTCTTTTTGCATATATCCTTTCTCAACGGGAAGTCGTTTCGTATAGTTTATAGTTAACTCTTCATTCAAGCCGACGGCGTTAGCCAAATCGTTCAATTCATAACCGCCGTATCCAAGAGCGGCATTTGTGGGAACCACTCTTTTGTTCATGCTTGTAAAAGTACCTTCTTGCTGATTGAGTGCCGGCATATCGAGATCCCCTTCCCCCAACGCGCTCAATACGAAATCTCCTTTTTCATTATACGCTAAAACATTCTCACCGATTTTTTCATCAAGTTCACATATGAGCGAAACACCTAGTGTATTCGTTTTTGAGGGGATGATAACAACCGATATGTTCGTATATCTATCTATCAACCCTATCATTTTCGCTATATTTTCACTATTTTTATGCGTATATAGATCTTCACCCGCAATCAACGAGAACTTATCTTTTTTCGCAAGCATCTTGACCATTTTCGCGTCGAAATCTTCAGGCAAACCCACCATTTCTTTATCGTAACCGCTTACCGCTTCTAAAACATCCTTTGGAAGCTCTTCCTTGGACAAACCGTCAATTTTTGAAAAATACTCGAGAATAAAAGCTAAGATATGCTCTTCCGCCCCGGCTTTACTCGCGATTGTCATCATGTTTTTCGAAAAAGATTCTACGACTTTATCTCCTGTCGGATGGAAATATAGTCCGGCTCCTTTATTCATCGTAACGGCATTGTTTATCGCAAATCCGGTATTCGGCGAATCGTATCTTACTTGAGTACCGAGCGTAATTATAAAATTTGATCCTTTTATGGTTTCAAGATCTCCGCTGTATAGACTTCTACCGCTGGTGATAGCGTAATTTTTAATAAATTTAGAGTATGCATAAGCGTCGTCGTTAACCAACTTAAGCCCTAATTTTTCCTTCATTTTTTGTAAAATCAAAGCCTCTTCGTTTGTTATATAACTCGAAAATTTTATCGTATCGGCTTTTTTTGTCAAAAATTCAACCGCCTTTTCAAACGCCGCTTTATCCTTTTTTACATTTCTATTTTCAAAATCAAATCCGAATCTCGCACCGCCGTGAAGCGATACGTAATGAGAATCGTTCGTTACTCTGAAAATTTTCTCGTCATAGTTTTTCATATCACCATGTTTTATATTGTAGTATATGAGTGAACAGTCGCTACTGTGAGGATTCGATGCCGGAACTTTCGTAAGCTCCCAAGCATTCGAAGTATATTGAAAGTCGCTGCTTACAAGAGCTCCGACCGGACAAACCGCTATACACTCTCCGCAGTCTTGACACTCTAAAGTATTGTCGTCATTAACCGTTCCTACAATCGATTTTTGGAGTTTGTTCCACATGGCATATGCATCTTTTGGCATACTCTCTTTCAACTCTTTGTTTACAGCCTCGCCGCCTCTTGGAACGGTTTTAAGAACACTATCGCCGATCATATCCTTACATACCGTAATACATTTTTCGCAAACTATACAAAGCCCGGCATCATACTTCATAAGACCCCAATCCCTAACGGGTCTATAAGTATCGGGAATAGCGTATTTTTGCTCGTTCACATTCATTAAAAGCGTATAATCTTGCAACTCACACTCACCACTTTGATCGCAAACACCGCATTGAAGAGGGTGATTCACATCATATACCTGCATAATCGACTCTCTTTCGGCCGCTATCTCATCGCTGTCCGTAACGATATCCATACCGTCTTTCGCTTTCGCATTGCAGGCATAAACTCTTTTACCGTCGGCTTCCACGATACAGAGTCTGCAAGCGAGCGTCGGTGAACATTGCGTCTGATAACAGATAGCGGGAATAAAAACTCCCTCGCGTCTTGCGATATTCAATAGAAATTCGCCCTCTTTCGCTTTATAGTCTATACCGTTTATCTTTACTGTTATTTCACTCATGTGACCACCTGTTTTATTTTCACTTTATTAAATCTGTAATTCGCATTAACTTTTTGTCCCTCAAACCCGAGATCAAAAGTCGGCAGCAACGCAATCGTGCCCTTTATATGCTCGTTCACTCTAAAAACTCTTTTTATCTTCACGCCGTCTATCGTAAACTCTATCTCGTCGCCGTCGTCAATTTTTCCTGCCGTCGCAAACTGTTTGGATCCTATCAATTCGTTATCTTTGGGTAAATGAGAACATATATTCGTAAAAATATTTTTTTGACTGTTAGGATTACAAACATAAACTACCGTGCCGTCAAAACTCTCAATCTCCTCTATTTCATTCGGCAAAGCTTCGGTTCCCGTCTTGTCGCATCTAAGCTCGTAACCTCGAATCTCCTTACCCTCTTTTGAGAAACGGCATGCAAGATCATCAAAGTTTTCATTCTTGAATCCTACCTCTTGCGGAAGCAAAGGGGTATAATCAATCGTATAACGATTAACTAATCCCAAAGAGTTAGCTATATCGTTAAGACAAAAGCCGTCAAACGCCAAAGCGACATGCGTCGGTACGACTTTTTTGTTCAAGGTGGTGAACGTACCCTCTTGCTGATTAATAGCAGGCATATTTACATCACCTTTATCTTCAAGCGAGCTTAGAACGAAATCACCGATCTCGTTATAACCGACGATATACTCTCCCTCTTTCTCGTCAAGATCGCAAATAAGCGAAACTCCGAGCGTATTTACCGAAGGTGGAACTATTATGACGTTAAACGGAGAGTATTTTTCCAAAACACCTAAAATTCTAGCTATATTTTCAGCCTGGGGATGAGCTAAAAGATCGGTACCGGCGATGAAAGTATATCTCTCTTTCTTTCTGGTGTTTTTCAACATCTTCTCGATCTCTTCTTCTCCGACATTACTCTCCGCGCTAATATAACCGTCATCAAGCCCCTTGAAGAACTCTTTGAGTTTATCCGGTATCTCGTCATCTTTTACAAAAGCTTTGGCTATCAACGCGATAACGCTCTCCTCCGAACCGGCTTCGTATTTCACAAATTGAGTAACCAAACTCTTCATGCTTTCGTCTTCAAGCGGATGGAGATAAACCACTTGAGTAGATCTTCTTTTCGAAGCCTGATTTATTTTGAACTTCAAGCCAGGAACGTCACTCGCTATTCTAGTACCCAACACAACTATATAATCACTTTCAAGAAGTTGACCGCCGTCTCCTTGATAAAGTGTTTTTCCGCACACTTCACCAAAGGCTTTTAAGAATTTTTTATAATTCAATGCCTCTGGGTTTACAAGTTTGTATCCGTATCTCTCTTTCAGTTTTTGCAATATAAGAGCTTCTTCATTCGTGATGATCGAATTGAATTTGATCGTATCGGCTTTTTCAAAGGCTTGGATACACTTTTTCATATCTTCATAATCGTTTGAGCCTCTATTTTCATAGTCGTAACCGTAACGGCAAACACCGCTCATAGTATCAAATTCATACTCGTTTCTAACTCGATAAATTTCGTCTCTTTTCACTTCGTAGTAGATCATGTTCGCCAATGGCGAATGAGCGCAAGCCGCAGGGATCTTGGTGAGTTCCCATGAGTTTGTGAAATACTTAAAATCCTTATCCGATAATGCGCCGACAGGACAAACAGCCGCACACTCTCCCCAATCAACATTAGGATCGTCGATTTTGTTATTGACGATAGTCGAATTATAACCGCCCGTTTTAATCTCAAGCGCGTCATCCCCGATTATTTCGTTACAAACTCTGACACATCTCTCACAAAGTATGCAAAGATACGGATCGTAAGTTATACTTCCCCAATCCTGAAGCTCTCTTTCATGTTCTCTGGCACTGAAGTTTTGTTGATTTACATTAAATTCCAAAGTTTTATTTTGAAGATCACACTCTCCCGATTTCGGACAAACACCGCATTGTAGAGGATGATTGACATCATACAGCTTCATAATATTTTGTCGCTGTTCAAAAAGAGATTTTGAATTCGTCGTAACTTTTATACCGCCCACCACTCTCTCTTGGCAGCTTAACACCGGATCGTCAAGCCCGTCTATATCGACGACACAAAGTCTGCATGAGGCAATAGGTTTAAGCTTGGTCAAATAGCACATCGTCGGTATATAAATTCCATGCCGTCTAGCGGCTTGCAAAATCGTTTCATCTTTGTAAGCTTCTACGTTTTTGCCGTCAATTTCAAGTTTGATTATTTCTTTACTTTTCATCGTCACACCGCCACCATCGCAATGTAGTAACATCTCATGCATCTGCTGGCTTCATTTATCGCTTGCTGATGCGTAAAACCGAAATTTACCTCATCTTGTGAGAATTTTCTACTCTCCACATCCATTTTTTCACTTACTTCTCTCGGAAGACCTGCTATCCAACCCGTTACTTTTTCATTTTTATCATAAACTTTCAGATTTCTAAGGTGGTCTTCCATAATCTCTTCATCAAGAAGGGTGAGTTTTCCGTCATGAACATAACGGCTCATAACCGAGGCGGCTCTTTTTGCTTGACCGACGGCATTTACGATCGTCATAGGACCATACTCGCAATCTCCGGCCGCAAAAATACCTTTTCTGCTGGTTTGATAAGTTTTACCGTCGGTTTTTAGAGTGTTCCAACTGGTAAGTTCCAGCTCCCACTCCTGCGGAATATAACTAAGATCCGCATCTTGTGAAACCGCCGGAATCAAATAATCGCACTCGATTTCAAAATCTTCACCCTCTATCTTGACAAGTTGCGCTCTTCCTCCGTTAGGATCGGGAACGAGTTCAAAACGATTGACTTTAAGTTTTTTCAAAACATTATCTTCGTCAAATATCTCTTCTATAGCGGAGTGAAATATAAACTCCACACCCTCTTCGACCGCTTCATGATACTCTTCGTAACTCGTATTTCGAATAATAGTCTTCTCATCTCTTCTATAGAGCATAATGACCTTTTTCGCACCGGCTCTGATAGAGCACCTAACCACATCCATCGAAGTGAAACCACCACCGACGCAAACCACGGTTTTACCGCTTAGATCGACTTCTTCCGCCAGATTCCATTTGATATGCAGATTTATCTGATCGAGAAATTCTATCGCGGGCCAATACCCTTGCATATCGGGTCTCTCGTTTTTGGCGCGCACTTTTTTACTTATTCTCGTTCCCGACGCCAGCATAATCGCATCATACTCTTTTTCGAACTCTCTTAACATTTGCGCATCCACTTTTTTGTTCGTAAAAAAGTTTACACCGTTAAGATTTTTGACAGCTTCAATATCTTTGTAATATTTTTCATAGGGCATTCTATACTCAGGTACGCCCACGGCCACCTCTCCTCCGAGCACGGGTAGCTCGTCGAACACGTCGCAGGACACACCCTCAAGCGCGAGGTAATAAGCGGCGGTCAAACCGGCCGGCCCGGCACCGACAATAGCGACTTTTTTGCCGTTCAAAGGTTTTTGCTCAGTAGGATACAAAAAATCAAGTCCATGATCACTCTCATAATCGGCTCCGAGTCTTTTCAACTCCATAATAGAAATCGGCTCGTCAAGATTGTCGCGTCGGCAAGCATCTTCGCAAGGATGAGGACAAACTCGCCCACAAGTATGCGCAAGCGGCATCGTTTTTTTCGTCGCTTGAAGACTTTTTTCAAATTGAAGATCTCTAACTCCCTCAATATATGCCGGAATATCTACATGATCTGGACAAGCATCCATACAAGGAGCGGTAACTTTAGCGATATAATTTATATTTTCATTATCGTAATCGGGAGATTTTTTCTTATTAACTATAAGATCGTTTATCTCGTCCTCGAAATGTTCCAAAATATCCAAAAGAGGTTTAGGTACTGTTCTTCCGATCTCACATTTGCTGGTTTTCATCATCGTTTGCGAAATCTCTTTCAAATGCTCGACATCGGATTTAGTTCCCTCTCCTCTTGCAATTTTATCAAAGAGGTCATAAAGTATTCTTCCTCCCCACCGACCCGGGGCGCATCTACCGCAAGCTTCGGAATATACCTGATACTGTGCCGCATATTCCGCTCCGGCTTTGACTACATCCACACCTTCGTCAAACACTACAAAGCCGTTCCATCCGATGAATATTTTAGATTTTTTATCTCCTTCATAAGTAGCCGGGACTTTAAACGACGAATCGACCCATTCGTCTTTATTTTCAATATCTCTATTGTCAATAAATTCACCCTGCCAGGTTGAAAAGAGAACTTTACTCAAGACGCTTTCCTTTTAACGACCAGTGTCCAATCCACTTCGTTGAACTTAACGGAATTTATGATCTCATGTCCTTCGCTCTTCATAACTTCCATACTTTTCGTTACCGGTGAAAAATCCCCCACTTCGAACATAAAGATTATAATTTCACCCTCTTTCGCCTCTTTATTCATAATTTCGGTCATTCTCTCAAAGAGCTGATCCTCTTTATATTTTCTTAAATCGTATCTTTCCATATTTTCCGCTCCTATCTATCGATCTCGCCAAAAACTATATTTAAGTTACCGATAATCGTTACGACATCCGCCAGATAGTGACCCGGTAAAATATGCTGCAATAAACTCGTATGCCAAAAACTAGGCGCTCTTAACTTCAATCTGTACGGATAGGGATCTCCTTGTGAATTTATATAAAAGCCGAGTTCCCCTTTTGGAGATTCGGTAGCGACATATATTTCACCGACCGGCGGTCTCATGCCTTGTGTCACCAAAACGAAGTGCTGCATAAGAGAGTAGTTTTCCGTCATGATTCGCTCTTTCGGAGCCGAAATATATTGAGGAACGTCCGCCATAAGCTGAGGCTCGGTATCTTCATACAGATGCACGCACTGTCTTATAATTTTGATCGATTCTCTCATCTCCGCCATATAGAGCTTATATCTTCCGTAACTGTCAGTACTATCCGCTACGGGTACTTGAAAATCGAGCTCGTCGTATATCTCGTAAGGCTCTTCTTTTCTGATATCGTAAGCCACGCCGCTTCCTCTGAGCGTCGGTCCGCTACAACCCCAATTTAGCGCATCTTCGGCACTTAAATTACCGACTTGCTCTAGTCTCATTTTCCAGATTCTGTTTTGATCCAAAAGCCCTTCGTAATCGGCGATATTATCGGGAAGTTTATTAATAAACGCGGTTATGCTTTGAAGCCAACCCTCGGGAAGATCAAGAGGAACACCTCCTATTCTCACCGCGGAGTGGGTAAGTCTGGCACCGCAATAATCTTCCATAAGATCCATCGCAAACTCTCTTTCTCTAAAACAGAACAAAAAGACGCTCATCGCTCCGACATCAAGGGCATGAGTTGCAAGCCAAAAAAGATGAGATATGATTCTATTTAGTTCAAGAAGCATCGTTCTTATGACTTTCGCACGTCTTGGAACATCTTTTTCTATTCCAAGAAGCCTCTCCACGGCAAGAGCGAAACCGTAATTATTGGCGGTTGCCGCAATATAATCCATACGATCGGTAGTAGGTAAAAATTCGTTATAGATCATATTTTCGGCCATCTTTTCCATCCCTCGATGAAGATAACCGACATCGGGAACGGCTTTTACCACCTGTTCACCGTCGAGCTCTAAAATCAGTCTGAGCTGTCCGTGCGCCGACGGGTGCTGCGGACCAAAGTTTACGATCATTCGATTGTCGTCTTTTTCAAAAACCAGGTTTTCATAAAAAGGTTGTAATCTATTTGGTGTTTGCATAGTTTTACTTTCTTTCTTTTAATATTGTTTGGTTCTTTCTGGTGAACTTTTTGATCAAAGGTACACCGCCCTCTTCTTGGAAATCTTCATATATCTCATCAGGTTTGTTGATAGGTTTTTCTCCGTAGGGAACTTCATAGCCGATTCGAGCAAAATTTTTAGTATCTTTAGGATCGACTCTTTTGGTGTTTCTCTCCTCGGGACCTATAACATCTCTATACTCTTTACCGAATATTTTGTCGATTTCATACCATTGAGCGGCTTCATCGCCCTGCAAAGGATATGATTTCAAAAGCGGATGACCATGCCAATCTTCGGGCATAAGAAGTCTTTTCATATAAGGGTGATTATTCGCAACGATACCGAACATATCGAACATCTCTCTTTCAGCCCAATCCGCACTTTTAAAAATATCGCATAACGACTCTATCGACTGTCCCTCTTTGATGCGGCACTTTACACGCATCCTTTTTCTCTCTTTCATACAAAGCAACTGATAAAAAATCTCAAATTCGCCGTTTTTATGTAAAAAATCGATAGCGCTCATTTCACTAAGAAAGGTGTAGTCGCATTTATCATGAAGATGTTTCATCACGGCTTTGTTATCATCCGAATCTATAATGACGACAAGTTGATCTATCTCGACATAGGCATCTTTGATATCAAATTTATCTCGAAGAGATTTTAAAACTTTCGCATAGTGCTCATCCGAGGAGGGATCGTATTTGGGAGTTTGGGGAACCTGATAAAATCTGTCGGTATGATATGACTTCGCCTGCGCATTGGCTTTATCACTATATCTTCTCATCACACTAACCTTTTTGGTTTAAGTTTTTGAAA
Source organism: uncultured Sulfurospirillum sp. (assembly GCA_964573205.1). Classification (GTDB taxonomy): domain Bacteria; phylum Campylobacterota; class Campylobacteria; order Campylobacterales; family QNZT01; genus QNZT01. Next base: position 40,864 of record CAZNIT010000033.1, read on the forward strand.
CGCGCTCTCGCGTCTTATCTTTTTTTGTAGCATCATAACCGCATACTGTAAAGTTTCGGGTCTCGGGGCACAACCCGGAAGATAAATATCCACCGGAATCACCCTGTCGCATCCTTGAACGGTTGCGTAGGTATTGAACATTCCGCCCGTATTCGCACAACTTCCCATACTAATGACCCACTTAGGCTCCGCCATCTGATCGTAAAGCCTTTTTATAAATTCTGCATGCTTTTTTGTCAAAGTCCCGGCTACCACCATCACATCCGCTTGTCTGGGAGAAGCGCGGAAGATGGTTCCGAATCTGTCAAAATCGTAACGACTGGCACCTGAAGCCATCATTTCAATAGCGCAACAAGCCAAACCGTATGTCAACGCCCATAATGAGTTGCTTCTACCCCACTGTACAAGTTTGTCAACCGTCGTCAAAGCGACGGGCAAACCACCCTCTTGAAGATAATTTACTTTATGTTGTGCCATTCAAGCGCTCCTTTTTTCCATGCATATATGAATCCGATCGTAAGCAATACTATAAATATAATCATCTCGATAAAACCGAACCATCCGAGAATCTTAAAATCTATCGCCCATGGAAACATAAATATAATCTCAACATCAAACAAAATGAACAAAAGCGCAAACAGATAAAATTGAGCTGAAATTTTATTTGGCTGTTTCGTGACTTCCGGGCCACACTCGTAAATGGTGAGCTTAAGCTTTTCGTTGTCAAGTCTCGCAAGTTTTCTACTCGCCACTCTTGCCAACACAGTCGTAGCGATAAACGCACCGAAGGTCAAAACGAAAAATATAAACGCACCGAAGTATGGGTGCATCGTGTCCATATGGCTCATGTCAGATCCTTAAAGATTAGTAAATATTATGTTTTCAACAATATTTCGCAATTGTAAATTTTACAATATTATCTTTAAAAATGAGGTTCGCTTTAGGGTGATACAAAAATATCTAATCAAAGAATGTAACCTATCGATACATTTTAGGTAAAACCAAGAGAAGAAAATATTAATATTTTTGCCGCTTTGGGCAAAAATATCGATCTTTATCAAAAATAAATAATCTAAAGTGTGTAATTATGAAACAAATCCCATGATTTTAGATTCGCCGAAGGCACCTGAAATCTCCCTTTTTATAGTCTCTTCGAACTCTTTTAAGGTAAATACGGGTTTATCTTTCACGGCTACTTGTAAAGCGCAGTTTTTTATTACGACTTCTATCTGTCCGCCGCTAAGGTCGTAGTGAGCCAATTTGGCTACATCGAAACCTTCTTCGTATATTGCGTTATTTGGTAACATTTTTTTCCACAAAAGCTTTCTCTGCTCATATCCCGGTTTAGTAAATTCTATTTTATAATTGAATCTTCTTGAAAATGCGGGATCTATCGTCTCAAGAAGATTCGTAGTAGCTATGAGAATACCGTCGAATTTTTCTATCCTCTCGAGAAATATATTTTGCATCTGATTATGCATTTTATCCGCGCCGCCGCCGCTACCGGTCGTTCTGGAGCTTAGAAACTGATCAGCTTCGTTTAAAAGCAAAATGGGAAAAGTTTTAGTCTTTAAAGAGAGTTCTTGATAGGTATCGAAAATACGTCTGACGTTTTTTTCGCTCTCACCCACATACATCGACAAAATTTTCGAGCAATCGAAGCTTAGAACCTTTTTTTTCAGAGACTTCGCTAAAGAATATGCCGTCATCGTCTTTCCCGTACCGGGAGGACCGTAAAAGATGAGTCTGGCTTCTATGCCATGTTTTTTCTCTCTTATTCCCCACTCCTTCAATCTTTTTAGAACCCTTTTATCCATATGTTTTAAGATATTGTCCAAAATATCTCTTGTTTTCGGGTGCAAAACCACATCGTCAATATCCGATTTCGGTGTGATGAGCTCGAATATATCCTGTTCTTTCACGAGAGTATCGAGCTTAATTCGCTTTTTCTTTTTCTTCGATTTGTTCGGATGGACTATTTTGTGCAGATACTCTTCGTTTATGAAAAAGCTTCTTGTAACTCCTCCAAAAGCCGTCAACATCTCGTCATAATCGATAATCTCTTCATCAATCAATACGGAATTCTCTTCAAGAAGTGAACGATTTTTTATCTTCTCGTAGTCGTTTTCGCTCACAAGATTTATGAGGGTATTCATCTCTCTTAGACTTTCAAGCTCGCCTGAATACTCCTCCTTTAAAAGAGCCAAAAATATAATCTGCTCTTTTTCGTTTAGAGAAAACTCTTTGAAAAGCACCTCGGCGGCCAATTCCAATTTCGTCACCTCTATGCGCTCTTTTATCCTGTTTTCAAGTTTGACGAGACTCTTCTCCAAACGATCTATACTCAGAGACTTTTTTTTGTAACTGTGTCTGATAGTACTTATTTTCTGATATATCTCGATACGACTGAATTGATCACGAAGATACTCCAAATGGTCGCTATAAGGGGTCTCTTTCGGAAGCTCGACTTCAAGCGTTCCTTCCTCCAGAAGTCTTTCGAAACTTTTACTCAACGTTACGGTGGAGTTTATAAGTTCCAGATTCGATACATCACCCGGCTTGATCTGTGAAAATGAACTTTGGGCTATCCAACCCAGATCAAGAAGATTCTTCACCAAAGGAAGCTTGTGTATATACTCGTAGCCTTCGATGGAAAATAGTTCATCCAATATAAGGAAAACGGAATTCTCCTCATTTCCTTTTATATGCCTTGACGTGATATGCCTTAATATCTCCGCTTCTTCCTTCGTACATTTTAATTGATTAAAGATTCTAGTTTTCGTTATATCTTTTGTCTCTAAAAAATCGATTAAATATTGCAAATAAATTCCTGTTAGTGTAAATAGTAATTGTTGAAGCCGGTATTATACCATTTTTCGCTTTCGCGGGGAGATTTCGACTAAAAAAGAGACGCAAAAATCCCTACTAAGAGATTTTTGCATTTTTAAATCATGAATTAAAATATATATTTCATCGCCAAAGACGCGACATCATCCATAACGCTTCCATCGTTATCGAAATCGAGCATTCCCATCAATCCGTTGTCGCCCGATCCGCTAGGCTTCATTTTAACCGGTACATCGTCGCTAGCTATACCTTTTGTAAGAGTTCCTATCACAAGAGGAGCCAACATCGGTAAAAGCGACTTTATCAAAGAAGCGTCAAAACCGGTTTTTTCGGAGACTTGCGACGCCACTTCCCGACTCCCCTCTTTAGAACCGGTAATATAACTCAATATATCGTTACCCTCTTCTTTCATACGCGGATTTTGAAGATGCTCTTGTGGATTTTCCAACATATTCGCAAATTTACTATCTTGTAGCAGCTCTTCGAGCCCCGACGAGTCAACTTTGGGACTTTCAACTCTTCCTTTTACCTGTCCGAACATCGCGCTTCCGACCGACTTTATCAGATCGTTCGCCTGAGAGGGATTAATTCCCGCTTGTTTGGCAACCTGCTCCAAAAGCGAACCGCCGCCCGCTTGCATCAAAATATCCATCAATCCCATCATTTTTCCTTTAATAAAAATATTGTATGTCGAACGATTATACAAAAAAAACTAACTTTTTGCAACATTAAATCCATATCGTTTAGAAAGTTTAAGCCGAATATCGATTTTGTCCATATAAATAATTTTTTTCAGACGGTTAAATTTCAATTTCGCTATAATCCCAACTATGTTAAAAAACAGTCTATTATCAACTATATTTATATTTGCACTATTTGTCGGCGCTTGTAGCACTAAGAGCAAACCTCCTATCGATACGAACACCTCACTAAAATCCGTGCCCGCAAAAAAATTTCCTAAAACCTGCTTTAAACCGAATTCGCTCTCACTCGAAAAGATCATAAAAGAGAAGAAAATCAAAAAAGGCACTAAGATATATATAAGAGTTTTCAAATTGGAAAGAGAGCTCGAATTGTGGGCGAAAAAAGATCTGACATATACTCTTCTTAAAACTTATCCGATTTGCAAATATTCCGGCAAACTGGGGCCCAAGCAAAGAAGCGGCGACAAACAAGCACCTGAGGGAGTCTATGTATTGACAAAAAGGAGTCTTCATCCAAACAGCAAATACCACTTGGCTTTGAACATACAATATCCGAATCGATACGATAGACGCCATCGTCGTACCGGTTCACACATCATGATTCACGGACGATGTTCTTCTACCGGCTGTTTCGCTATGGGAGACGCTCAAATTGAAGAGATCTATAAAATAGTAAAAGAGTCATTTGAAAACGATAACAAATTTATCTATGTGGCGATATATCCTTTTCGTATGACAAATAAAAATCTCAACCTATATAAAGGGACTTATTGGTACGATTTCTGGCTGAATCTAAAAACGGGATACGATATGTTCGAAGAGACGAAAGTTCCTCCTTTTGTAGGCGTGAAAGATAAAAAATATGTTTTTCAAAAAAGAGGATACAGCCTCTTAACACATAATTAACACAAAGAGTTTATAATTGTTCCAAAGATACCTTAAAACCAAACACTCCTACTACTTGACATACTTCCTAAATGAGAAGGTATCTTTTATATCTTCGAAAGGAAGCTTATGAAAATTGTTCTTATCTTTATTTTCTCAATTACGTTTACTTTTGCACAATACAACTTCATGCTCGTTAAAAAAGGCGAGAAAATCGCACATGTTCTTTGTGATGAAAACAAGCTGAAAAATATACGTTTTAGCGACGAAAAAGATGCTCTATCGAAAATACCCAAAAGCGGCATATGTACCAAACTATCCGATTCCCAATTAAAAGCGGTAGCGGCCTTCGTTACGACAAAAACGCCCAAAGAAGAGAGTTATCCGACCATTACGGTACCCAAAGATGCGAAATGTAAAATCTGCGGTATGTACGTTGCGAAATATCCTAAATGGGTATCGTTAATGCAAACTGCGGCAAAAGAGAAGCTTTACTTCGACGGAGTGAAAGATATGATGAAATATTACTTCGCTCATAAAGATGAAAAATTCGATCCGATTCTCGTAAACGATTTTTATACGTTAAAACCGATAAACGCAAAAAAGGCTTTTTTCGTAATAGGATCTAATGTTTACGGACCGATGGGTGAAGAGCTTATACCTTTTAAAAAAGAGGAAGATGCGAAAATCTTTTTAAAAGAGCATAAAGGCGAAAAGATAATCACTTTCGAGCAAATAATGCCAAAATATCTCTACTAGGAGTTCATTACGAAATATACAGTCGTTTTATTGACGGTTTTTACGATTTTAATACTCGGATTCGTTCTGATCTTTTTCGATGCGTCTAGCCGAGTAAAAGATGAAAAATCGATCATATCCGTTTCAGCCGTTACGAAGTTGCCACCGCCGATACTGAGTGCGAATCTCTTTGAGAGCAGATTCCGCTCGTATAGAGATTATAGAGATCATTCATATCCCTCTATGAGACCTATTGATTATCTTGGATTCGTATATGCAAAATAGTTTTTTGAATTTTTTGGCACTTTTAGTTTACAAACACAAATCGAAACATATCGCCGTATTTTTAATCTCTACTCTTCTTATCGCCGTATTGGCGTCGTTTATGTTTTTAACCTCTTCGATCAAACATGACGCTCTTATAGCGTTGAAACAGCAGCCGGACTTTACGATTCAGCGTCTAATAGGGGGTAGAAGCGTCGATATACCGATAAAACGGATGGAAGATTACGGCAATATTACCGGAGTCAGCTATGTTTCGGCGAGAGTTTTCGGAAGATATTTCACTCCCGACAGAAAACGCTATTTCACGATTATAGGAGTTGATCTCTTCGACGAACAACTCGTCAAATGGGTAAAAGAGATATTAGGTAAAACGGATATAAAAAGATTTTTATCAAAAAACAATATGATCGTCGGTTCGAGCGTAAAAGAGTATCTGCATCAAAATTATTATGATAGTTATTTTAACTTCACCACCCCTTACGGTAAAAACGTAAAGGTCGATATATTCGGATACCTCGATAAACAAAGCGATATTATCGGATCGGACTTCATACTTATGCGAATAGATCTGGCAAGAGAAATATTGGGAATAGATTCCGACTTCGCAACCGATATCGTACTGAATATTCCCAATCCGGCCGAAAGGGAAAATATAAAATTTAAACTACTCTCGTTAAACTACGATACGAGAATCATAACAAAAGACGAACTTTTTAAAGAGTACGAAAACCTTTTCAATTACAAAGGAGGAGTTTTTCTTGCAGGATTCATCGTATCTCTTTTAACCTTTATGCTCATATTGTATCAACGCTACTCAATGATAAACTCCAGCGACAAAAAGGAGATAGCTATCCTCAGAGCCGTGGGATGGAGTATAAAAGATGTCATAAAGCTCAAATTGACGGAATCGATCGTTATCGCCGTAATGGCGTTTTTTACGGGCATAATAACCGCTTACGTATATGTTTTTTATTTTGGAGCCCCTATTTTAAAAAATCTCTTTATAGGTTTTGGAAATCTCCCGACCTCAATAAATTTTACGCCTGTCGTCAACACCGGTGAACTCGTATCTATGTTTTTGATTTTTATCATACCGTTTACGGCTTCCATACTCATACCGGTTTGGAAAATAGCGATTACCGATTCGACCGAGGCGCTAAGATGATAGAACTTAAAAATATATATAAAACTTTCAATCAAAACGGAACTCATGAGTTTACGGCTTTAAAAGATATTTCGCTAAAAATAGAAGAGAATGAACTGGTAATCATAAAAGGAGTAAGCGGAAGCGGAAAGTCAACACTTCTAGCCATCATAGCTTCACTTTTGAAACCGACTAGCGGTGAGATAACGGTAGAGAGTAAAAAAATAGCGAAACTTCCCGATTTGCATGCATCCGACTTTCGAGCTTCGGTGATCGGATTTATATTTCAATCGTTCAATCTTTTTGAACATTTGAGCGTAAAAGAGAATGTGAGCGTACCTCTTGTTCCGCTGAAATTAAAGCAAAAGAGCATAGACGAAAAGGTGAAAAAAGCACTTTTACTAGCTAATATTTCACACAAAGAAAATAGTACCGTAAAAAATCTCTCCGGCGGAGAAAAACAAAGAACCGCAATAGCGAGAGCACTGGTCAACAATCCTAAAATCATTCTTTGTGACGAACCTACGGCAAACCTAGATCAAGAAAACTCAAAAGCTTTTTTAAAGGTGGTAACGAAACTAAAAGAGAAGGGTTTTACAATCGTTATAGCGACACACGATACCGTTTTCGACTCTTATGATCAAGTCGATAGAATCATCAATATGCAAAATGCCAAGATCGTATAAATGGATATATTTTTATCAAATCAGGTACAAATTTTTCTCTTTAGCGAAAGTATAATATATCTAATATCTCTTATCGCATTTATCGCCTCGATCGTCATAGTCAAAGAGTGGAACTTCAACAGCACTTCACCTAAACAGTACAAACTGGAAAAACGCTCTTTTTTAATTATGACGATAATCGTTTTGACATTGTGGATAAAAATCGCTCTTTTGGCATATTTTGTTTATACGATAGATTCCATATCCGTTTTGATTCCCGGAGCGATGTGTGCCGCCGGTGTCATATCGGCAAACCAGTACGGAAACCCGCTTTTGTTTTTGAAAATAGCACTACTGTTTTTAACAGGAATTTGGCTTATTTTGAACTCCCTCGATCAAAAAGCCGAAGATTATCCCTACTTTAAAACCAAACTGTGGTTTTACATAGCCGTATTTTTACTTTTAAGTGCGGAATTCTACCTTGACTTCGCCTATTTCTCACATATTTCGACCGATGATACGGTACAGTGTTGTTCGGCGATATTCGGACTCTCGGGAGACAATCACATTCCTTTAAATTTAAATGTTTTAACACTTTTAGCAATTTTTTATATCCTTTATATTTTAACGGTTTTATTGAGTATTCAAAGATATCCGTTCACTCTCTTTGTAATCTCTTTGCTATTTTTATATTTCGCATACCAGAGCGTAGTCCACTTTTTCGGTACGTACATTTATGAACTTCCATCTCACAAATGTCCTTTTTGTATGCTTCAAAAAGAGTACGGTTTTGTCGGCTACTTCCTTTGGGGAACCCTATTCCTCGGAGTTTTTTTCGGTATAAGTAATTTTATCCTCAAGATTTTAATCTCCTATGAAGATAAACGACTTTACCGCTTTACGATAATTTTTAACACAATTTTTGTCATACTATGCACTTTATATGTTCTAATCTATTATATTCGAAACGGAGTTTGGTTATGAAAAAATTTTTACCGCTACTTACCATCTTGCTGATAGCCGCGATAGTCGCCATCGTCTTTATCTCTCTCTCCAAAAAAGAGAAGATGATCACCATCCAAAAAGGAAATATACAAAAACTTCCTCTAAAAATCGAAAAAGGTCATGTCAATGACACCGAGTGTAAAATGATCATAACGGATACCACGTACGCCGCCGAAGCCGTCGCACCAAACGGAGACACCTGGTTTTTCGACGATCCGGGATGTATGATAAAATGGCTCAAGGGTAAACCTTTTGAAAAAGAGGCAAAACTTTGGGTAAAAGCGGTCGATACGAAAAAGTGGATAGACGCAAAAAAGGCATGGTACTCTCTTACGGATCCGACACCTATGCACTACGGATTTGGAGCTAGAGAAGTTAAAAAAGACGGCTATATAAACTTTGAAGAGATGAGACTAAAGATGCTTCGAGGGGAAAATATGAGTGATCCGAGAATAAGAAAAAGACTTCTAGGACTCTAATATGGAAGCTATAAACATAATCGGCATTATGACCATAGCTTTTTTGGGTTCGTTCGGACACTGCATAGGTATGTGCGGAGGTATAGTTTTAGCTTACACCGCTACTAAAGTCGATGAAAAATGGGGAAAAACAAAACAGGCGATTTCACATATAAGTTACTCTTTGGGACGGATTTTGACATATACCATTTTAGGAGCGATCTTCGGCTATATCGGCGGTGTCGCGACATTTAACAACACCGCAAACGGTACATTGCTCGTTATTGCCGGTATATTCATGCTGCTAGCGGGGCTTTCATTAATTGGAAAGGTAAAATTTTTGACCGCTATCGAATATTCGTTTTCAAAAAGCGGGTGGTATCAAAACAGTTTTAAAAAGTTACTTCATGCAAACACTCTTAGCAGCTTTTTCATCTTGGGTATGTTAAACGGCCTTCTTCCTTGCGGTTTCGTCTATTTTTTCGCTATAACGGCCGCAAGTACCGGAAGTCCTTTATGGGGAGCTTTTGTAATGTTCATATTCGGCCTAAGTACGGTGCCGGCACTATTTTCATTAGGTTTTTTCGTAGGGCTTTTCAAACGGACGGAACTTAGAAATACTATGATAAAACTAGCGGCTATTTTAGTCGTCGCATACGGATGTTTCACCATTTATAACGGATACAAATACTTGACACAACCGCAAAGAACTCTACTTCAATGCCATGAGGGGTAAATAAGCTAATAACAACAATATCCATACAACAATTAGTCATATAGACTCAATAATACTAATATTAAATACTAAAGATATTTAAGTGCCTTATCAGTAATATTGAGATACAATATCTCTATCTTAAATGAAGGAGCTGATTATGTCAGAAAAAAACAAAGAGCGGTTAAAAATTATCATTTCGTTAAACGGACAAAAAGATGAGTTGGGAAATATAGATCTCCATAAAGCGAGGGAACTTATAATGGATGCGGGAGCGATACTGTTGGATGTAAGACCACCCGTAAAGGTTAAAGGTGAAAACGCTCAAGAGGCAGGAATCGTAAATGCTTACTACACTCCTTATACCGAATTTTTCGAATATCTTGACATTTTACCCGAAGATCACACAACACCGATTATTACCGCATGTGTTAGAGGTTGGTATTCTAACCGTATTATGGGTTATTTGGAAATGATGGGATATGAAAACGTATTTGCTTTAAATACGACTATCGAGGATTTGATTGAAGTACATCACGCCCATGCCGATAAATAGACTATCCGCCCTAAATTTAAAAAGGGCGGACAAAATAAACGAAAGTAAGTCTATCCTACAGTTACATCTTTTGAGCGCTTTTTAAAATACTCTTGATCCACTCCGCATAAAGGACATTTAGCCGGAGCTTTTTTACCTCTATGAACATGCCCGCACACTTCACAAACATACTCTTCTTCTTCGTCACTTTCGAAAAATCCTTCATCGATTAGAGCTTGTTTGAGTGCCAGATATTCAGCTTCGTGTTCTACTTCCACTTTACCGATAGCGTTAAATAGTCTGGCTATCGCTTTTTGATCTTCTTCTTTTGCTATCGCCGCAAAATTCGGATACATCTCTTCGTGCTCGTATCTTTCACCGTCAGCGGCGTATTGAAGATTTTTTTGCGTAGTATCTAATTCTATATCATTTACCAATTTATTGTAAGCCTTAAACTCCGCAAATGCATGATACTTTTCATTTAGCGCCGCTTCTCTAAAAAATCTCGCGATTCTATGAAATCCTTCGTTTTCGGCAACATCGGCAAAAAAGTCATATTTATTTCTTGCCTGTGACTCACCCGCAAACGCTTTCATAAGATTCACCGCCGTCAGATTTTCAGTTATGCACTCCATATCTTCACCACAACATACAAGAGTGCCGCCACCGACATTTTGCACTTCTACTTCGTTACCGCATTTATTACATCTGTAAGTTTCGTACTGTCTCATTTTCGCTCCTTTTTATAGTTTGCTTTTTATACTATCGACAAATTCGGTAATATCATCATGCAATGCTTGCAAATCCTCTTCATGCTCCACCTCATCGGCTAATATTTCACTAACTATGTCATAAGTTACGATATCTTTATCTTTTGTAAGTTCCGCAAGATCCGAATAGGTACTAATAGCACACTGTTCACCTTTTATAGCATCCTGCAAGATGGCAACTACATCAAAATCTTCCGGTGTTTCATATCCGCAATTTGTATGAGTGAACCAATCCTGAGGACTAAGCAACGGAGTACCTCCAAGCTGTAAAATTCTATCTGCTACCATATTCGCATGTCTTAACTCATCCGCGGCATGTTGATCCAGCTCCGCGATAGCCGCATCTTTCATGATACCTTTTATAACTTTTGACTCTATAAAATATTGATAATAAGCAAGCCATTCATCCGCATACGCTTTATTTAAAAGTTTAATAACCTCATCTATTTCTATCCCTTTGATAATCGAGTTGCCTCTTACAGCCATCTCTTCTCCTTTAAGTAATAATTATTAATGGATATTTTTTCTCCATTTGTAATTATACAGCTTTACTACTTAAAGGAAAATTATTTTCCACTGGAATATCTTTAATCGGTTCTTTCTTGACGGATCTCTTTTATCATAAGCTGAGGAGAAACTTTTCCTCTAAATTCATTTTTGGAAACAGTGCAAACGACATCCACTCTAGTACCGCTACATACTTTGTCAGTAAAATTAAAATGTATAGACTCCAGCGTTACATCTTCACTTGAGAGTATAATTTTTTGGTGATTTTGATCTCTACCTATAATTTTTTCGAGCTTCACTCGCGCATTTTTCAAGATAAAATTGGGCATCGGGTTTTTTTGACCGTAGGGCTCGAACTCTTCAAGTATATCAAGAAGTTCAAAATCTATGGCGTTTGGATCTATTTCACCTAAAATCTCCGTTTTTGAGATAAACTCTTCATCCGCGACACCCGATAGCGACTCCTCCATTCGCTCTTTGAAAGCGACAAGATTTTTTGCATCCAGTCCCATTCCGGCAGCTCCCTTGTGCCCGCCAAAGCCATTTAAAAGATCGGAGTGTTTGGAGATGTGCTCCAATATATCTATATTTCCGACACTTCTTGCACTCCCCTTTGCTACACCCTCAGTAATAGAAAAGACAATTGCCGGTTTTAAGAAGCGTCTTGAGAGTCTTGAAGCGACTATTCCTATGACTCCCTCATGCCACTCCTCTCCCCACACCACAATTATCTTTTTATCTGCTTCGACACTTTTGAGTGACTCTTGAAAAAGTGCCGTCTCTATCTCTTTTCTGTGATTGTTGAGATCAACTATGTATAGAAGTTTTTCCATAGCCTCTTCGTCATTTTTTGCCCGCAAAAGCTCATATGAATAAAATGCATCTTCAATTCTACCGGAACTGTTTACCAAAGGAGCGATCAAAAAAGATATATCTTCACTTCTAAAACTGTTTTTATTGAAAAATTGAGAGATGACTCTAAAAACGGGACGCTTTTTTTCATTCATCATTTTAAGTCCGCTTTTGACCATCGTTCGATTTATATCCTTTAGTTCCATCATATCCGCCATAATGGCAATCGCCAAAAGATCAAGGAACTTTGAAAGATTGTATTTTATTTGCATTTCATCTTTTATGGCGGCACATAAGTACCAGGCAACTTGTGCTCCACATATTTCATTATTCGGGAAAGGACAATCTTGTTGTTTGGGATTGACTATGGCGTAAGCTTCCGGTAAAGTTTCACCGACGGTATGATGATCCGTGATAATCAGATCTATTTTTTTTTGTTTGCATATTTGTGCCGCTTTATGTGCGGAAATTCCATTATCCACGGTAATTATTACATCCGCATCGACTCTTTTTATTATATCCTCACTTATACCGTAACCATCCGTAAAACGATTCGGGATAACCAAAGATACAACCACTCCAAGATTCTCAAAAAATTCACTCATAATAACAGAAGAGATGACACCGTCAGCATCATAATCCCCTACAACGGCAATCTTCTCACCGTTTTGAACGGCCTTTTTTATCCTTTTGGCCGCCTTTTTAATATCTTTTAAAAGTGAAGGTTTCGGAATGTGCGATAGTTTGGTACAACGATCCTTGCTGAAACGACTAGCTAATAATCTGTGGATATCTTTTTTTGTAAGTCTTCCGGAGGCGGACATCAGTGTTGCGACTTACCTGCTAACGCAGCCTGTACGAACCCGAAAATCACCTCGTTCGGTTTTTTAAGTCGAGACGTGAATTCCGGATGAAACTGAACACCCAAAAACCAAGGATGGTTTTTAAGTTCAACAACCTCTATCAACCCGTCGGACTCTCCGCTAATTATAAGTCCGTTTTTTTCGAAGGCCTCCCTATATGCGGGATTGGCCTCATAACGGTGTCTATGACGCTCATATATCGTTTTCGCTCCGCCGTATGTTTTTCGAAGCAAAGATCCCGGTTTCGTATCGCAGGCATATTCGCCCAACCGCATTGTCCCTCCAAGTGGACTTTTATGAGTTCTTAACTGTTTATGGCCGCTAGCGTCAATAAACGCATCAATAAGATAGATAATAGGATTTTTACACTCACTTTCAAACTCTACGGAATTAGCATCCTCAAGTCCCAATACATTTCTGGCAAACTCTACCAAACAAAGTTGCATACCTAAACAGATTCCAAGAAACGGTATCTTTTTCTCTCTGGCATATCTGATCGCTTCGATTTTACCCTCTATGCCACGCTGCCCGAACCCTCCGGCTACAAGAATTCCATCCACATCGCAAAATGCACTATCCTCACTATCGATATTCAAAGCTTCGCTATCAATCCATTTTAGATTTACTTTCGTATCCAAATGAGCACCTACATGAATAAACGATTCGGTAAGCGACTTATAGGACTCCTTGAGCTCGAGATATTTTCCGACAAAACCTATAGTTACCTCTTTTTTAGGCGCAATGACATTTTTTACAAGCCCGTTCCACTCTTCCATATCCGGCGTCTTCAAATCAAGCCCGAGATTTTCGCAAATCGGAGTCAAGATATTTTGAGAGAGAAAATTTATAGGAACTTTATAGATCGATTTCGCATCTTTGGCTTCTATGACAGAGTTTTTTTCCACACCGCATGAAGATGCTAGTTTTAGTTTTACATCTTTGGGAATAGGAACTTCCGAGCGACAAATAACAATCTGCGGAGATATACCTATGCGGCGCAGCTCTTGTACGCTATGCTGAGTCGGCTTGGTTTTAAGCTCTCCGGCGGCTTTTAAAAAAGGCACCAACGTCAAATGAACATATAGCGCCCTGCTTCTCCCAAGATCTCCTCCAAGCTCCCTGATGGCTTCTAAAAACGGAAGACTCTCTATGTCACCGACTGTACCGCCAACCTCAACTATCAGGATATCCTGACCTTCACCGGCTTTAAGAATTCTTTCTTTGATTTCGTTTGTTATATGAGGAATCACTTGAATCGTCTTTCCAAGATAATCTCCGCGTCTCTCTTTTTCGATAACACTCGAATATACTTGACCGGTAGTAAAGTTGTTTTTTTTAGTAAGACTGATATTTAAAAATCTTTCATAATGACCAATATCAAGATCTGTCTCGGCACCGTCAGCCGTAACAAATACTTCCCCGTGTTCTAGCGGACTCATGGTTCCGGGATCGACATTTATATATGGATCGATTTTAAGCATACTTACTTTTTGACCCGTATGCTTCAATAAAGCCGCTATACTTGCGGAAGCGATTCCTTTGCCAAGAGAACTTAAAACTCCCCCGGTTACAAATATAAATTTCGTCTGTTTTTCAGCCATACGATTACCATCCAGATATAAGAAGTCTAAACATTATAGTGAAGTGGGGCTAATATCCAAATTAAAATTTACAAGTTTTGAAAAATCAAAATAGTTTTATCACTTTGCTCACCAAAGAGAGAAAAATCATAACTTTTTACAAGTTTCAAAGCAGAAATCGACTCTATATCCTGCACATCATGATAGTACTGAAGAATCGTTGCACTCTCTTTTTTATATAAGCTTTCTTCCTTGCGAAAAAATGTTATATCAGTCTGCAAAACGCCGTCTGCAAACTCGGCGTTTATACCAAGATATCGATCTTCTTCATCAATATTCAAACTACCTGCGGCAATCTCTTCAAAACCGTAAAGAGTATTGAGATCACACATAAAGATACCCTCTTTTTTAAGAACTCTTTTTAGATTCTCGAAAAAACTCTCAAGCTCACTTAAGCTCATATAGTTCAATACATCGGCAACCGCAAAAGCGGCATCAAATTTCTCATCTACGCCGCTCAAATCGCCCACTTTCGCATCGACACCTTTGGATTTGGCTATTTTTACCATTTCACGACTGAGATCTATTCCCTTCGCCTCATAAGATAAACCGAGCTTTTGCAAAAAGGTACCGTTTCCGCACCCGATATCCAGCATAACTTTAAGATCATATCCCTTTAAAATTTCAAGATAAATTTCATAAAGTTTTTCATACTCTTCATAAAAACCTATCATCGGTTCAATTTTCGCATAAAGATCTAAACTCTCTTCACTCATCTATACCCTTTATAAAAAACGAATATCTGTGAATATCACTTCTTCCGAACTCTCTGATAGCATCTACATGATGCTTCGTTCCGTAACCTTTATGCTTTTTAAAACCGTATTGGGGATATTTTTTATCGATTTCGCACATATATCTATCCCTACTCACTTTTGCTAAGATACTTGCGGCGCTGACTTCGGATATTTTCGTGTCGGCTTTAATGACGGCTTGAACTCCTAAAATTCCAAAATTCGTATTTCCGTCCATTATGGTATGAGAAGGCTGAAGTTTTTCTATAATCTTTTCGATCGAATCGGCAATTGCAAGCGATAGTCCTATCTTATCAATAGTTTTACTCTCCGTAAAAACTATCTCATAATAAGAGTTTTGTTTTATAATATCAAAAAGAGTTTCTCTCCTTTTTTCGGTAAGTTTTTTGGAATCATCCAAACCGTTAATACTCTCTTTCAATATAACCCCGGCAACTACCAATGGACCGGCAAGACACCCTCTGCCTGCTTCATCAATACCACATAACAAATCTGTTCCTTTTTTTCACATTTACGATCTTTTACAACAAAACAGTACCCTTTTGTTAATTAAAAAATCTTTTATACCGATTGCATTATATAAGAGCACCTAAAAATTACGTGCCAAAAACAAGGAAGTGCAATGATGAAGGATCATAAAAAAATATTAAAAGGAATAAAAATAGCCGGTACCGTTTTGACGGCTAGTCTCTTTTTGAGCGGATGCGGAGGAAGTAGCGGCGGATCTAATACCGATAATCAACTTATAACAGACGGCGAAACTCTCTCCAAACAAGCTTTGGGTGACACGAAAAGTAGAGATGAAGCGGTCAGCGACTTTTCGACTAAGTCGCCCGCCGAAGATGTCGCCGCCTCAAAAGACGCTCTATTCATTGCCGAAGGAGACGGCGGTGTGGAGATAATAAAAATAGGTTTTAACGATAAAGTCGAACATGAATATATAACCACCATAAGCGGTATAAACGCATCTTTCGTCTCTTTATCGGACGATCATACGAAACTATATGTTCAAAACAAAGAGGGGTTCGTAAATATTTTCAATATCAAGAACATAAAATCTCCCCAAAAAGAGAGAACCATATCCAAACAAGCTTTTGACGACTCCGTTCTCAGCGGTGATAAAAATTACAGATATTTCCCAAAAGACGAAAAAGGTATGCAAGTTTACGATGTGAGAGATCCTTCGGATAAAAGAAAAATAGCCGTTTACAGCGACTCGCCCGTATATTCGCTCATTCTCGTAGATCATGATACCAAAGCACTCGCCGCCACAAACTCAAACGGTATAGATCTTTTGGATATAGCCGATCACAAAAAAATACACAAAATCGGAAATTATCCGCTCTCGGGTAAAACCTTAGGTCTCTCGGCAAACACGCAAAAAGGTCTTCTTTTTGTAGCAAACGGAGACAAAGGAGTAAAGATATTTAACTTAAATATCTTATTAGACAGTATATTACAAAACTGACTATAACTGCACAGCCCAATTCCAAAACGGCATAATCTCATACGATATGCCGTTTTTCTCAAAGGACTCTTGAACTTCCATCGTAATGACATAGACATGTTTTAGAGCCATTTTTTCGAAAACTTCACGCGATCTCTCAAGTTTGTCAATAATCATATTTCGCATAGTAAACGGTAAAGATACGATAACGGTATCGGTTTTGGGTAAATAAAATTCCGCGATATCTATAAAATAGATCTTTAAACCGCGTTTGTACAACTCCAAAAAGATCATGTTTTCAAAACGACGGATAAAATCCTTCTCGAAACTCAAAACTCCTCTAATGGCAAAATCGATCATATATAACTTTTTAAGTCTGCTTTTTCGGCCGTATTTCTCGACAAAAAAGAGCACCTCTTCGTTTTGAAGCTTTTGAGTATATTCGTAAAATTTATCTTTCGAAATTTTATGGCTCTTTTTCACGGCATTGAAGATGGAATATACAGATACTTTGGTACTTTGCGCCAATGCGTATCTTTTTAAAACCTCAAGCTCGACGGCCGTTTGATAGTAAGAGCCTAGAAGATGCTGAAACGATTGCACGAAAGATAGCTTCGAAACTCCGAGCATATGAGGAAAAGTCCCGATATTCGCGTAACTGCTGAAAATCGCATCAATATTTAGGCCTCTTTTATCAAAAGCTATGAACTCCTCGAAATCAAGAGGATAGAGATAGATTTCGTCAAAACCTTTGAGATGAAAATCTTTCTGTCCCGTAGTTATAATGATCTCTTTACATTTTGGCAGAGGAAAAGCGAAATCTAAATTTTCCAATACCAAAAGTTCGATTTGGGGATATTTTTTCAAAAAATCTTCAAGATAAGCGACGATAGAAGCATCTATTCGAATATCCGAAAAGTCTATATAAAGAAACTTCTCTTTTTTTCTCGATGAGAGTAAATCAAGAATTAAATAGGTTTTACCGCTATGGCGAGGACCTTTTAGGATGATTTTTTCACCTTTTAGAGTTACTTTTCTAACATTGAAGGCGATCTTTTTCACTTCATCGCCGTAGAGGATTTCGAGTCTGTTCATCTACCGCCTTACTTTTAATTTTCTTTAAATAGATCTTTTAGTATAATCGCGCACTTTTATAAACAGGAACTTTTTTGATAAATTTAAGAAATTATACAGCGGCAAACATAAAAAACGATATTCTTTCGGGTATAGTGGTGGCCGTTGCGCTGGTACCGGAAGCCATAGCGTTTAGCTTCATTGCCGGAGTCAGCCCGCTTGTCGGTCTTTATGCCGCTTTCATATTGGGTCTTGTTACCTCGATCATCGGAGGAAAACCGGGTATGATAAGCGGAGCGACCGGAGCTGTAGCCGTGGTTTTCGTGGGGCTTGGACTTGCGGTTTCACAAATGTATCCGAATCTGGGCAAAGAAGAGTTGTCGATGATGATACTTCACTATATCTTCATGGTAACGATCTTTGCGGGAGTTTTTCAGATACTAGTAGGCGCATTTAAACTAGGAAAATTCATCAGGCTCGTACCGCAACCGGCAATGTTCGGATTTGTAAACGGTTTGGCGATTGTCATAGCCTTGGCGCAATTGAAGTTTTTCAAGCCGAGTGATTTTGATCGATTAAACTCTTTTAAAGAGGTACTCGTTCACTCATGGAATGAAAACTATCTTATGTATATTTTAGTCGTCGTGACGATGGCGATAATGTACTTTTTGCCCAAATATACCAAAACGGTGCCTGCAGGACTCGTTGCCATAGTCGTTTTGACGCTTATTGTGTATATTACGGGAGCGGATACGAAAACGGTTGCCGATCTCGCGGATATAAGAGGTTCGTTTCCACATTTTGTTATGCCCGATCTCTCGCTTTTAAACGCCGATAGTCTGAAAATCATAATTCCCTATGCGATTTTAGTAGGTCTTGTGGGTCTTATAGAGTCTCTTTTGACGCTCTCGGTTTTGGACGAGATGAGCGGCACAAGAGGCAGCGGAAACAAAGAGTGCGTCGCGCAAGGTTGCGGAAATATCGCAAGCGGGTGTTTCGGAGGAATGGCGGGGTGCGCTATGATCGGTCAAAGTATCATCAACTTCAGTTCCGGAGGTCTTGGAAGACTCTCGTCTTTTACGGCCGCCGTACTTTTGATACTATTTGTCGTAAGCATCAGCGACCTTATAGGTATCATCCCCGTTGCGGTACTTGTCGGAATCATGTTCATGGTGAGTATCGGAACATTTGAGTTCAGTTCGATAAGTCGCATAAAATATATGCCCAAAGCCGACGCTTTTGTTTTGATCATGGTAACGATCATAACCGTGATGTTCGATCTAGCCGTTGCCGTAATCGCCGGTATAATCATTTCAGCCCTTGTTTTTGCTTGGCAACATGCTAGAATATACGCCAGAACACACATAGAAAAGGACGGCACGAAGGTTTATGAGCTTGAGGGTCCTCTGTTTTTCGGATCGGTAACATCGTTTAACGAACAGTTTAACATAAAAGAGGATCCAGATAAAGTTATAATAGACTTTAAAAATGCCAGAGTTATGGATATTTCAGGCGTCGAGGCGATCGATGCGATTACCAGAAAATATAAAGAAGCGGGAAAAACCCTTCTTCTTCGACATCTTAGTAAAGATTGTAAAAATCTTTTAAAAGATGCCGGACCGTTTTGCACATATGCCGAAGATGATCCGACATATAAAGTCGCGGCTAATCTATAAAAAAAGGAGAAAACTATGACACCGATAGATGATGTAAAAAAAGAGATGAGAAAATTAGAAGAGATCAGAAACGATTTTTACGCACTTTTTGATAAAGAGTTGCCAAAGGACAAAAACGGTCTGTTCGATTTTTCGGACACACCGAAACTTGACGCGAAAGAGGTTTACGATCACTTCTTCAAGCTCGACTATCAAGCTAGAAAGATAAGAGGACTTTTGATAGAAGCAAGAGATATCGAAGTAGGTTAAGTGGCGTACATCACCCTAAGCCGCAGCGCTTTTTTCCATAATCTTGAACTTTTATGCAAAAAAGCCGGGGGAAAAGAGAATCTTTTTATTGTATTAAAAGATAACGCGTACGGACACGGGCTCGCACAAATGGCAAAACTCTCATCGGAGTTCGGTCTAGAATGTGCGGTCGTCAGGAACTATGAAGAGGCTTCACAAATATCAGGTTTATTTAAAGATATTATTATCCTTAATCCTGTTGCACCACACAAACAATCAAAAAACTACTCTATCGTTATCAACGATATAGCTACTTTATGTGAGCTAAAACCAAATACATCTATTCACCTTAAAATCGATACAGGAATGCATCGAAACGGTCTATATCCAAATGAAATATTTGATGCTATCAATAAAATAGAAGAAAATTCACTTCATCTAAAAGCTGTTATGACTCATTATAGAAGTGCTGATGAACTTGGAAGCGAGCTTTTTTGGCAATTAAAAGTATGGGAACAAGTCAAAGAGAAGATAAAAAGAGTCTTAAAAAAACGAAAATCGCCTCTTCCGATCTTTCATTCGGCAAACTCCGCCGCCTTACTTCGTCTGAAAAATTTAAAAGGAGAATCCGCACGATGCGGAATCGGCGCATACGGATATCATGAACTTAACCCGCTGTTCGGGGAGTTCGATCTATTGCCGGTTTTAAAACTCTATGCAAGAAGAATAAGTACCAAAGAGTTAAAAAAAGCCCAAAGAATCGGTTACGGCGGTACATTTCAAACAAATTCGAAGACAACCGTCTCAACGTACGATATCGGTTACGGTGACGGACTTTTTAGATATAACGGTAAAGGAGATTTTTACCTAGGCGGGAAAAAAGTTTTGGGTAAAATCTCTATGGACAGTATCTGCTTTGAAGGCAAAAAAGATGAAGTGTTGATTTTGGACGACGCAAAAAAAGTCGCACGTTTTTTCGACACGATCTCTTACGATATTTTAGTAAAACTCTCTTCATCCATACAAAGAGTTATCGTAGATTAAAAATCATGACGGAATAGGAGCATTTTGTACGGTCTCCCCGCCATATCCCATTATACCGGGACTCAAATGTACCACGTTTTCGTATCCCATTCTTCTAAGAGCATACATCACTTGTCCGGTTCGACTTCCTGTTCTACAATACAACACGACGGGTATGTTTTTAAGCTTCTCAAAAACATCCAACTTACGATTTATAACGGATGTCGGTATAAGCATATCGGCACCTTTGATACTTAGCTCGTTAAATTCATAAACTTCTCGTATATCCATCAATACAAAATCGATTTTTTCTTCATTTCGTGCTTTTAACAAGCTTTGCAGCTGAATTGAGCTCATCTGTTCATTTTTAAGCATTTTTTCAAGTTCTTCTTTAGAATA
>CAZNIT010000034.1:0-9790 GCA_964573205.1 uncultured Sulfurospirillum sp.
GTGGGACAAAGTTCAACGCAGGCTCCACAACCCACACATGCCTCTCTTATCTCCGGTATAAGAGCTCCGTTTTTGGAAACCATACCTATCGCATCTTCCGGATTCGGATGAAACGGACACAAATCAGCACAGATAGTACAATCTTTACCTCTGAATTTTTCCAGATCTTCCAAAATCTTTTTTTGTAACTGCTCTTTTTCGTCTTCGTTACCGCTGATAACGATTTTGTGCTCTTTTTTCTCTTTATCGGAAATAACTTTGGTATTTTCGTAAATTCTGTCAATAGCTTTGTCCGGTACGGGCTCTTTTTTGAGTGCAAGGCATGCACTTTCGTTTACTATGACCGCCATTCCCATATGAACGAATTTTATATCGTCATGTTCATGATCTAACGCTCCGGTAGGACAAGCCAATATGCAAGGAAACGCCTCACAAAGATAGCAACCTCTTTTAAGCGGATCAATATATGCCATACCGACGCTCGCTCCGCCTTCAATATCTTCAAGAAAGATAGAATCGTAAGGACAAACCTGTAGGCACTGTCCGCACTTTATACAAAGTTTCAAAAAGTCATCCTCTTCCACGGCTCCCGGCGGGCGAAGAAGCAACTTGTCGGCTTTTAGAGACGGAGCGTAGTATATTCCCGCGGCTGCTGCAATGCCAAGTACTCCCAATCCCCCGATTTGTTTTATAAAATCTCTTCTTTTTTTCTCTTGTTCGGTCATAGTCGTTTTCCCTCCGTTATTTTGGGATATTTGTCGGTGAGTAGTTTTATTGGTTCCGAAATGGGTGCTAGTTTCGCCAAGAAATTTAGTATGGAGATTACCGGAGAGCCGTAAAAAAATTTTACGTTTGGATTTAATAGCCACATTTTATCGGCATAATAGTAGAGGTTGTACGGTGTGTCTCCTACACCGTCGCCATTTTTGTCGAATCCCTCATAATCGTCCCAATAGTTTCCTTCCCATCTGTTTTGCGTTACCTTCATGTTGTATGAATCGTTCACCACCGTTTCGATATTTCCTTTTATAACATTGTTTTTAAAAATATTGTTAAGGCTTAATGAGTGAAAATGAATCCCTTCGCTATTATAGAGTATATAATTATCGTTTATATGATTTACCGTATCCGGCTCAAAAGGAGACCTATCTATATATAGACCTCTTGCACAATATAAAATTTTGTTTCCCTCGATCGTATAATTGGAGCAATCTTTCATCCCGATTCCAAGACCCGTAGTACCTAGAGAATTTTTTACCGTATTGTTTACAGCGACGGTGTCTTGAGAATACATGAAAAAGATACCGACGGAATTATGGCTGAATTCGTTGTTTTTAACTATATTTTTTCCGGTGTACATAAAATGCAAAGAGTATCTCCCGAATTCACCGAAGTTCTTTTCTATCAGATTTCCATGCGAATACCATACGACGAAATCTCTGGCTTTATAGATATGGTTTTCACTTAGAATATTGTCATTTGAATACCATAATCTGATAGCGTCGCCTCTTAGTCCGAGACTGAAAGGTTTAGATGTTATATAATTTTTAGAGATATTGCAGTCGCTGGAGTTTTCCACATCTATTCCGAAAAGAACATCTTGCAATTTGCAATTGATAATATTACAATTGTTTACATTTAGAAGTTTGATTCCAGCGGCAACTTTTTCATGTTCTCCACCGCTTTTTTGGATTGTCAAGTTCTTAAGCGAAACAAACGGGCTTTTTATGGTGATAACGGTTCCCTTACCGTCTCCTTCTATTACGGCCGTATGATTTTTTCCTTCGATGATAAGAGGTTTGTCTATAACTATATTTCCTTTATATACACCTTTTGGTAACTCCAGCTTGGAGCCTTTTGGTGCGTTGTTTATCGCTTCTTGCAAAATATTTGCCCATAGCGGGAGCGATAAAAGAGATAGAAGCAAAGCTGAAAATTTTATCATCGACCGTCGTCTCTTAGGCTGTTTTGTGTGCGCGTCTGGCTTTTCTTCTTGATACGATCGCCAACAGACTTAATACGCTTATCGCAAGAAGTAACCAAAAACCTGTTGTCGGATAAGAGTGTGTCGTAAATTGCGCAACTTTACCGTCGCCGAATACCGTAGGCATAAACGGTTTTATCTTAAATGCTCCCCAATCATGCATATGATGACCGAACCAATAGAGCCAGTAAGCGTAAAAACCTAGAAAAATGATCGGTAACGCTACGGGGATTAGCATGAGTAGATCTAATATCTTTGAATCAAAAAGCATATAGAAGATAAATACTAAAGCTACAAACACCAATGCGTACGGAGCCAAAGCTCTAAGATAAGGCGCTCCTCTTTTCATAGGATCCATTCCGATAAAGTGATTGATCGTGTTCATCTCATGTACGTCTCCGCTAAAGCCGTCGAAATGATAATAAACGGGAATACCTTCGGGAAAAGCTTCTTTAGGATAGTTGGGAGCCTCGAGTGCGACGTACCAAATAGGTGCGCTGACGACACTTAGTTCCGCATCTTCTTCAATCATCTTTTTTAGATTGCCGGCTATCTCTTTCGGGGTGTTTGGACTTACGTATTGCCCCTTTTGGTAATAATCCCATACCTTGTAACTGATAGCGGGAATTTTATCCGCTTTATCTTCGTGTGCCAGTTCCACAACGTTATGTGTCAGTACTGCGGGTATTACAAACCAATACATAAGTATTGCAAATGCCAAAAATGCGAAGATTTTTGACTTTATAAAAGAGTCTTTCATTCCCCGTCCTCCATTAAGTTTAGATTTAAATGTGAAGTATTAACTATACACTATTTTAACTTCTATGCAAAAAATAAAATAGTATATAGCAAGCGACGACGGCAATTTGCCGCCGTCGTTGAAGAAGATTAGAACAGATTGGCGTTCTTATCTATCCATTTGAGATACTCTATGATATCGTCAACTTGCTTTTCGCTCATACCTTGATTAGGCATTCTGAGATTGAAGTAGTTGATCATAGATTCGACATATGGATCTTTATATTTCGATTCAGGGTCGAGGATGAACTCTTTAACCCATTTCTCGCCATTTTCATGACGACCTAAAACACCCACTAAATCAGGACCGGAGCTCACTTTTCCGATGACATGACAACCTGTACATCCACCTTCAAGATATGCTTCATGACCTCTTTTTTCAGCTTCGGTCATCGGTGTTGCTATCTTTTTGACCAATAGATCTTTTGCACGGATACCGACATCAGCGGTTTTGACCATGTATTGCCAGATCATATTTTCAAATAAAATCGCTTTTTCTAAATCACCGGCTTTAACGGCTTCGTCAGATTTCTTTTTCTGCTCAGGTATTTTTCCGTACTGATCAAGAGCATCGGTTACGAGATTTTTGACTGTCGGATATTTTTCAAAGTGATTCGCTTTTAGGAATTTTACGACACTTTGAATTACCGCGTCTGTCGCTTTATTTGTAGCAACAGTTTTATCGTATTCGGCTTTTAATTGTTCCGGCGTCATTTTCGCCATTTTCAGTTTTGCCGCGGCCGTATATTTTTTGTTCGGATCTTTAACGAGAAGATAACCCATCATCTCAAGATGTAGTGCGGAACAAAATTCCGTACAGTAGTAAGGGAAAACTCCTTCCATATCCGCTTTAAATGTAACTGCAACCGTTTTACCTGGCTCTAGTGAAGTATGAACATTGTAAATATCGATCGTAAAACCGTGAGTTTCATCTTCCGCACGCTCTAGGTTGGTCAGATAGAATGTTACCGTATCACCTTTGTTTACTGTTACATGTTCCGGATTGATATGAGATCTAACCATAGTTCCGTAAACATAAACATGATTTCCTTTTCTGACTATCTTCTCTTGACCGGCGAGAGTTTTACCTACATGAGTCTCTCCCGTAAATGCGCTTGTACCCATTTTGTATCTTACATGAGTATGAAGCTTACTTGCTCTTATTGCAACTGCTTGATGAGGCTCACCGAGTGGAAGAGGCATATCGTAAAGAAGTTGCATCTTTTTGCCGCGAATATCTATCAACTGGTGATTTTGAGGATGAAGAGGTCCTATTTCGTTAAATCTATCGATAGCGAGTTTATTCAATGCGATTATGTATTCGCCTTGCGGATCTCTCGTTTTTCCTTCCATTCCGCAAAGGTGACCGATGTTGTAGTTAACATTTTGTTTGTCCAAGACTTTACAACTTAAATAATCCCATCTTACTACTTGTGAATCAACATACAAAGAGGTATAGATTTCGCCTTTGTCTTTCCAGTTTGGTCCATATTGGTTATGCAATGGCCCAAGACCTAGTTCGGCTTGACAGTGAGCCGCTTTTTTCATATCTAAAATCGGTATGCCGTAAGGATCTTTGCCCGCATAATCCTTATTTTTTATAAGTTTTTGAATTTTCTCCCATGAATAAACCGTTGCATGAGTGTCCAATTTACCGCAGACGACTATATACTTACCGTCAGGACTGACATCGACACCATGAGGTGATTTAGGTTCGGGAATTAAAAACAGAGCGTCGTTTTTAATGGCTACATCCATCGGAACGACTCTGTGACCGTTTATAATTTTGACATTTTTATCATCTTTTGCAAGTTCAGCCAACTTTTTCCAATTATATATATGTAAAAAGTCGGTATCGTTTCTACTCATACCCGCTTCAAAAGGAGGAAGACCTTTTTGGATACCTCCGGTGTACATTTCGGAGTTGAAAGAGTTTGTAAATCCCCATCCGTAACTTACTTCTTTACCTGCGTCCGAGAGATCTTGCATATATGGCGGCATCTCGATGGTAAAAGATTTATCCGCTTGGATTCTACCTGCTTTATGGTCAAACTTCCACATCGTCACACCGCCGCGGTATGTCTCTTTGTACTCTTCTATCGGATGATAGTTATTGTCAAAAGGCGCACCGTATTGACATGCTTCGATTATATATTCGGAATTCGGAGTAAAAAACGCTCCACCATGATCTGACTTAAATACGGGGTTGACTACGATCTGTTTGGTAACGAAGTCACTCAAATCGATTATGGCTATACGAGGATTCGCTTTATCGTTTATAGCGAGCCATTTACCGTCATAAACACCGTCCGTTTCAGAGATAGCCGGGTGGTGAGTATCACCCCAAGTGATTTTCTTACCGCGTATGTTACCCTGTGCTAGTATCTTTTTAGTATCATCGTCATAACCCCATCCTTGCCAAGGTTCGGGAGTGAAGACACCTATATATTTTAAAATTCTCATAGATGGAACACCATATACGATAACCTGTCCGGATTGACCGCCCGAACTGAAGACTATATATTTGTCCCTTCCTCCGCTAGGTGTATATGTCTTGGCTGCGGCTAACAGATCTTCTTGAGAAAGTCCTCTCTCTTTCATCACCTTCTCAAGTTCCGTCGATGCGTTGCCAAGCGTTACACCAACCATAGCGCCTATCGCGATTAACGATAGCTTCTTTACGATTGATTTCATCGCATACCTCCTTTTGTAAAATATCCTACTACGGGATATATTTTACTATTATTATGCTGATTTATGATTGATATAAATCAAGGAAGGGTTATTTTAAATATAAAATATTTTATATTGATACGTATCGGTACATGAAAACAAGCTGTAAAACTCCGTACTGACGGTCTTTTGTTGGCTTTTAATCATCAGAGGTTTATCGCTTTGAATACCGTAGCGGTTTTTGTTGTTTCCAAACGAGGAGATGACCTTGACGATTTTAAAACGTATCTCTAAAAGTCCTTCTTAGGTATGAATTTCATACCTAAGAAGTGATAGAAAAGGAGTGCAAATGGATCTATTTCATATCCGGTTTGGGTGTTGATGAAGTTACGGACGGTAGTTGCGGATATTCTATTTTCGGTTTTTCTCCCGTAAGCGAAGTAAGAAAAGTTCTAATTGATTTTACCTCTTTATCGCTTAAGTCGATTCCAAGTTGTGTTTCTCCCATTATTTTGATCGCCTCATCCAACGACCATACGGCACCGTTATGAAAATATGGAGCTGTTTCGGTAATGTTTCTTAGAGTAGGAGTTTTCACTTTACCGTCTTTATCTCCTTTAAAATCGCCTATGTTCGCATATTTGTAAGGTTTAACCGCCGGGAAAGGTTGCATACTTCCTCCGATTCCAACTCCCGTATGACAGCTTGCGCATCCTTTATCGATAAATACTTTCAATCCCTCTTTTTGTGCACTCGAGAGAGCCTTTTCATCACCTTGTAAAAATTTATCAAACGGTGAAGGCGTAACAAGCGTTCTTTCAAATAGACCGATCGTATCGGCAATTCTTTTGAAAGTGATTTTTTCATCTCCGTATGCTTTTTTAAACTCTTTTACATATGCCGGCATAGAGCTTATTCTTTTAACTGCCATCTCTTTGGAAATAGCCATCTCCGGCGGTGCCTGCATTGGTCCTTGTGCTTGAGTTTCAAGATCAGGATCTCTTCCGTCCCAAAACTGTCTTTGCATAAATACAGCGTTGTAAACGGTTGGAGAGTTTAAATGGTGAGGATTTGCCGTCCATTTGTGACCTATTGCGGCGCTTACTCCGTCAACGCCGCCGGTTGCAAGATTGTGACAAGTATTACAGCTTATAAGGTTGCTTTTTGAGAGCCTCGGATCAAAGTACAATTTTTTTCCTAACTCTATTTTTTCTCGGGTTATCTTATTTTTTGGATTATCAATAAGTTTCATCAAAGCTTTTTTGTCGGCGGGAATCGACTCTAGTCCGGCTTTTTTTGCCGTTTGTATCAAGTTTTCAGCCGATAAGGTTGAAGATAATGCTATTAATGAAACTAAACTGATCATAATTTTTTTATTCATATGTTTTCTCCTTTAAAATTTTTTATAAACTATGAATTTATGAGTCGAATATTAGTACAAGAAAGCTTAAAAAGAAATAAATTATCGTTTAATAATAATTATTATAAACTTAAAAATTTATTTAACAAAAAATTAACAAAATTATCATAGACTTTTATAAAATATTTTGTAAAAAGGAGTTTGTATGAGCAGAAAAAAATTGTTGTTGATTCTTTCGGTTTTCATCGGTATCGGACTTTTTGCTTCGGGAATGCAAATGAAAATGTTTCAGTCCGTTTCTCGAGATAAGTCGGTTATATTGCAAAAAGGTGATGCAAAAATGTTTTGTGTCAAATGTGGCATGTCGCTTCCGATGTTTTTCAAAACAAATCATGCGGCCGATGTCAATGATAAAACGAGACAGTACTGTTCGTTGCATTGTGTAGTTGAGGATAAAGAGATAGATAAAAACGATCTTAAAAATATTCAAGTTGTAGATGTGCAAACTCTAAAGTTCATCCCGGTAGAAAAAGCTTATTATGTCGTGGGTAGCGATGTAAAAGGTACTATGACAATGACTAGTAAATACGCTTTCGGTACAAAAGAGGGTGCTTTAAAATTCGTTAAAGAACATGGCGGAAAGATCATGAGGTTTGATGAAGCTTACGAAGCGGCTAAAAAGGATTTTGAGTGTGACTGTGTTGTAATTTCGAAAAAAAAGAAAAAGATGATAAAAAAAGGTGAAATGATATATAAAAAAAGATGCAAATCGACCGAAAAAAAATTTGACTCGACAGCCGAAGCAAAAGCGTTTATCGTAAAAAACGGGCTTTGTGAAGGATTGAATCCGAAGCAGCTTCAGGCGGTTGGACTTTATTTGAGTGAATGAGGTCTATTTTTTCAAAAACTCATCCAAAGCGTCCAAAAACAGTTTGAAAACGGAGTCCGGACATAAGCGAAACCTTTTATGGGTTTCGCTTCTAAAGATGGAACTAAGTTCGCTCTTTGTTATGTTTATGCCGGCGATATCGAATATTTCGTATAGGTCGCTCTCTTTTAAATCATAAGCTATTCGTAGCTTTTTCATAATTAAATTATTATTTAAAATTAACGGCTCTTTATCGGATCGGTTGTTGTTTTTATATCCTCTTTTGTATTTGATTAAGCCGTCAAGAAAATTTCCTAATGCTTGAGCTCCACAATCAAGATACTCCTTATCGCCTCTATTTCTTAGATAACCCTCTATGCGGTTCTCGGTTATATTATAATCGCTTAATTGAAAAATTTCATATATCTGTGTGGATGTCAATGTTTCGATAGTTTGTATTTTTTTCAATATTTCATTTGTAGTCACTATATTTCTCCGGTATTTAACTCTGTGTAAGCTATGATAACTCAATTAATTTAAATATCAGGATATATCGTATGCAAAAAAGGAAAATGACACTTACGACGAAAGTTGTGCTCGGAATGTTGGCAGGTATAGTTACGGGGTTGATTATAAATGCATTAGGTTTAAATACTCAAGAGAGTTTCATAGGCGGATATATAGTGGGCGGTCTCTTTCATGTGGTCGGTACTATGTTTATTACCGCGTTGAAAATGCTTGTAGTTCCGTTAGTACTTTTTTCACTGATAACCGGGGTTTTGGGTATAGGCGATATAAATCAGCTTGGAAAAGTCGGTGCTAAATCTTTTGCGCTATATCTTCTTACTACTGCTATAGCCATAGCGGTTGCTATAAGTATAGCCGTACTTAGCGGAGTAGGTGAGGGGGCAAATCTTGCAACTGACGCGACTTTTGTTGCAAAAGAAGCTCCACCGCTTAGTTCCGTGTTAATCGATATCATTCCTTCAAATATTATAGATGCTATGGCTGAGGGGAAAATGCTTCAGATTATATTTTTCTCTATCTTGCTGGGAATTTCAATTTTGATGGTAGGAGAAAAAGCTAAACCGCTAGTTAGTGGTATAGAGTTGATGAATGAAATTATGATGAATATGGTAAACATTATAATGGCGGTAGCTCCTTATGCAGTTTTTGCGCTTATTGCCAAGGCTATATCAAATCTCGGACTTGACTTGCTTCTAAATCTAGCAGGTTATGTCGTTGTGTTGATTATCGCACTAATGTTACATCTATTTGTGACTCTAATGGGCATTTTTAGACTTTTTACCGGCTTGAATATAAAAACGATGTTGCTCAAACTACGAGATGTTCAGATTTTTGCATTCAGCACATCAAGTTCGAACGCTACGATTCCTGTTACGCTTCGTACCGTTACGGAAAGACTTGGTGTAAACAACTCCGTAGCTTCGTTTACGGTACCGTTTGGCGCTACTATAAATATGGACGGTACAGCTATTATGCAAGGTGTCGCTACGGTTTTTATAGCAAATGCTTACGGTGTCGATTTGGGACTGAGCGGTTATCTTACCGTTATCATGATGAGTGTTTTAGCTTCGATCGGAACTGCCGGTGTGCCTGGTGTAGGGTTAATAATGCTTTCTATGGTATTTACACAGGTTGGTCTTCCTGTTGAGGGTATTGGTTTGATACTGGGAGTTGATCGATTGCTTGATATGATTAGAACTGCCGTCAATGTTTCAGGTGATGCTACAGTTTCAGTAATAGTCGCAAAAAGCGAAGGTAAATTTGATCGAACGGTTTACGACGATCCTAAAGCGGGCATATTAACAACGGACGATATACATATTGATGAAAAAACGGAAGAGCAACTCGCCCAAGTCGTTCGGAAGGCGCATAAAAAATAAGCAGTATAAAGTTAAGATATATTTAGCAACATGAATTAAAGTAAATAAAAAGTATATGTTAAGTAACAATCATTATCAATTAAGCGTCAATTAAGCCTTACTTGTATATAATTCTGCTCCCAACGAAGAAGGGGTGAAGCTTTAAGAGTGACGACATAGTCGATATTCGAGGGGGCGAGTTATTTAAAATTACAAATGTT
>CAZNIT010000035.1:0-26842 GCA_964573205.1 uncultured Sulfurospirillum sp.
TCTATATCGAACATGATCAACCCTATCTTCTCTTTTCTTCTATTTGAGTATTTGCAGATATTTAGTAGCACTTCATCGGTTTTTTGGCGGTTATAGATGTTAGTGAGTTGGTCATGTTGGGCTTTGTATTCTAAAAGTTTCTGTTTTAACAGTATGTCGGTGATATCGTTAAAAGTTATGATAGAGCTACCGTTTTTATCATAATTGTCTATATTGATCTGAAAAGATCTTACTTCTAAATCTTTTGAGATCATATTTACGATTCTATGTTTTTTCTTCAAGGATTTCAGATGATTGACACAGCCGCTATTTTCGGGGATCTGATCGATATGGAAACACTCTTTACATTTTATGAAGAAACTACATATGCATCTATTTATTTTTATCATTTCGTCAAACGAGTCGAACCCGAAAAAGTCGAGTACTTTTTGATTTACTTCGATCATTTGATCGTTATCGGCGATGACGATTAGACTGTTTTGCGAATCGATGATGGTTTTTAATCTTTTATTTGCAAGTGAGAGTTCTCTGTTTTGCTGTTGTATCTTTTTTCGAAACTCTTTTCTTTTTGCATATCTCATAAAAAGAAGAGTAATGATCATGCTAAGGCTGATGAATGCTATGTTGAAACTGTTTTTCATCTGTTTGAGATATTTACCGTCCATAACCGTTACGATGTAAGCGGCGGTTTTTGAAGTGACCGGATCTTGAATCGGTACGAAAGTTTGTATATATGTATGATTATCGAAATTTTTCGTTAGAGAGAAAGATTTTTTCGGATTGTTTTGAAAACGTTCGCGAAAATCACCGTTGCATGGAAGTTTAGGTTTATCGTCGCTGTAATTTTTATCGACGACGAAATCCGAATCGATGGAAGAAGTTTTATATATGCTTTTTGAACCTTTATAGTGGCTTGAAAGAAGAGCCTCTTTCGATATTATTAATTTTGCACTCAATATATCGTCGTCGTTATGATTTACGATAGTATATAAGGAAAACGACAATTCCACGCTTCCAAGATAGATATTTTGATCCGATAACGGAAAAACGAAACGATAACCGTTGTTTGAGATACCGTCTTCGAAACCGCTAATTTTTTTATGCGTTTTATTTACATACACTACCGTTTTTCTAAAATCCGAGAGATCGTCGCCGTATTTTTCCGGATCATGCATTCGTAAAAAGCTGTGGTTGTCGATTTGGTGAAAATGTATCTGTCTGAAGCTGAATCTTTTTAAGGATTCGTATTTCGGTGAGAGTAGCTTGTACAACTCTTTTCTGTAATGATCTTTTTGTTGTGGATTTTGCGATTGTACGGCTTTTTTGAAAATCGATTTTACTTTATCGGTATTTATGAGCGTCTCGAAAGCGATAAAAGCTTTATCTTCAAACGATTTTATTATGATTCGATATTTGGACTCTACGGAGTTAGTCGTATCGACAAGATACTCATGCGTGTGATTTTCCTGCGACCAGGTGATGACGCCGTAGAGCAGCAGTTCAATAAGAACAAATGAGAAAATAAACATTTTATAATGCTGGATATTTTTCACCCTTATCATGACATAAAATATCGACATAAATAGTTTTTGTTTTAGAAGTGAGCTTGTGTTAAAATAAAAAAAATCTATATACAAAGGAGAAGAGATGCTCGAAATCGGTACCAAAGCGCCGGAATTTTGCCTTGCGAATCAGGATGAAACGGAGATTTGCTTAAGAGATTTGAAGGGGAAGTGGATAGTGCTCTATTTTTATCCCAAAGACAATACTCCGGGATGTACGACCGAAGCTTGTGATTTTACCGCCGCTATGCCCGAATTTGAAGATCTTGATGCGGTTATATTGGGCGTTAGTCCCGATAGTCCCAAAAAGCATAGAAACTTCATAGAAAAAAAGGATTTAAAAATCACTTTGTTGTCCGACGAAGAGAAAGAGGTTTTGAATCTTTACGATGTGTGGCAGCTTAAAAAGATGTGCGGAAGAGAATATATGGGAGTCGTAAGAACGACATATATCATCGATCCGGATGGAAATATAGCGGCAAGCTGGGGAAATGTACGGGTAAAAGGACATGTTCAAAAAGTCGGTGAAAAGTTAAAAGAGCTTCAGAGCTGATGCTCGTTCATATTTGTTGTGCGGTTGACAGTCACTTTTTTTTACAAAAATTAAGAGAGATCTATCCGAAAAGGAAGCTTGTAGGTTTTTTTTACGATCCCAATATTCATCCTTATAGCGAGTACAGACTCAGACTTTTGGATGTGAGAAGATCATGTAAAAAACTGGACATAGAGCTTATTGAGGGAGAGTATGACTACTTAAAGTGGATAGAAACGGTCAAAGGATATGAAAACGAACCTGAAAAAGGGGCAAGATGCGATCTATGTTTTGACAGACGACTGGAGGTTAGCGCGAAAAAGGCCGTTGAGCTTGGATTTGACTCTTTGACGACCACGCTTCTTACAAGTCCGAAAAAATCTCTCGATCAACTCAAAAGAAGAGGCGAAGAGGTTTGTAAAAAGTTGGGAATAGAGTTTGTCGCACCCGACTTCAGACAAAAAGGAGGTACGCAAGAGCAGTTTGCGATGGCAAAAGAGCAAAAACTTTATCATCAAGATTATTGCGGCTGTATTTACGCTCTTTTGTCGCAAAGAGATAGTCAAGAAAGGATCGCGGACGAGCTTTTTTCTCCCGTTAGCGGGCAGATTCAACCCGAATCGATCGAAGATAGACTACTTCTTTATGAAAAGAGAGTCGAGTTGGAAGAGAAAAAGATCCGATACAAAATAGTACGCGAGAAGTTTTTGAATTACAGACAGCTTCGCGCATATGTGAAACTGAACGCTCGAGTGGTCGAGTCGTATATACTTGCTTATTCAACCTTAAAGAGAAAATTTACAAAATTTAGAATCGTTGATAATATTGAAAATATTTATTTTACCAATCGTGAAGAGATAGTGGTAATATCGCTGGAATATTTTAATAAAATTATTGGATCTGATTATAAAGAGATTAAAAATATTATAAAATCACCTCCCTTATTTGAAACTGAACTTAAAGCAAGAAGTAAAATAATTTATAATTTTTTATCCCTTTCTCCCGTAATCATACTTAAAGATATTGACTTAAAAGGAGCATATCAACTTCACTTGGATGCCCGTATTTACGAGGATGTTAGAGAACATTTAGTAACTTTCAGCTAGAATAAGGAAATTTTAAGAGCAGGAGTTGCTTAGATGCTTGATGTTATAGAAATTCAAAAAATTCTTCCCCATAGGTTTCCTTTTTTGCTTATTGACAGAGTGCTTGAGCTTGAAGAGGGAGAGTTCATAGACGCTTATAAAAATGTTTCGATAAGCGAAAATGTTTTTCAAGGACATTTCCCCGGTCATCCGATCTATCCGGGAGTTATGATTGTAGAAGGGATGGCGCAAGCCGGCGGAATACTTGCCTTTAAGAGCCTTA
Organism: uncultured Sulfurospirillum sp.; assembly: GCA_964573205.1. Classification (GTDB taxonomy): domain Bacteria; phylum Campylobacterota; class Campylobacteria; order Campylobacterales; family QNZT01; genus QNZT01. Next base: position 3,463 of record CAZNIT010000035.1, read on the forward strand.
GCGAAGAGGATCAAGAAGATATAGAAAACAAAGTCGTCTATTTTATGAGCATAGACAAATGCAAGTTTAGATCACCTGTGCGTCCCGGAGACCGTCTGGAGTATAAAGTTTCTGTTATTAAACATAGGGGAAATATCTGGATGCTAAAAGGCGAAGCTTTTGTTGACGGCAAACTTACTACCGAAGCCGAATTAAAAGCGATGATTATGGATAAATAGATGCGAAATATCCATCCGTCCGCCATTGTAGAAGAGGGTGCGAAGATTTCCAAATCTGCAATGGTTGGAGCTTATAGTTTTATCTCAAAAAATGCGATTTTGCATGACGGCGTCGTGATAGCTCAGGGTGCTCAGATTCACGGACATACCGAAATCGGCGAAAATACGAAGATTTTTCAAAATGCCGCCATAGGTTCTATTCCTCAGGATTTAAAATTTCGCGGTGGAGATGTGAAACTCGTCATTGGTAAAAATAACACAATTAGAGAGTTTGCGTTTTTTAATCCCGGAACCGAGGATGATAAAGGTGAAACACGCATAGGTGACAATAACCTTTTTATGGCATATACTCATGTTGCACATGACTGCGTAATAGGCGATCACAACATTTTGGCGAACAATGCCGCTTTGGCGGGTCATGTAGAGATTGGAAATTATGTCGTCATAGGCGGTCATACGCCCGTGCATCAGTTCGTAAAAATAGGAGACTACGCGATGCTCGGCGGGGCGAGCGCCGTTGTTCAGGATATTCCTCCCTTTTGTCTGGCAGAAGGCAATCGAGCGGTTATCAAGAGCTTAAATATCGTAGGACTTAGAAGGCGCTTCGAAAAAGACGATATAAACGCTCTTAGTGATGCTTATAAAAAGATATTTAGAGGAAACGCACCGCTGAAGGAAGCGGCACGAAGTTTATTTGAAAATAGTGAAAACGAAAAAGTGAAACGGTTGTGTGAATTCATACTTAACACACAAAGGGGAATACCATATGAGAGGAAATAGATAATGTCGAAAAAAATTTGTAGTTTTTGCAATACTCCCGAGAGTGTTGACAACAGACTTTTAGCAGGGGAGGGGATCTATATCTGCGAGAACTGTGTCGTTTCGGCATATAAGATCTTTTTTGGTGATGACAGCGAAGAGGAGACTCAAGCAGATTTGGATATGGAACTTTTTACTCCAAAAGAGCTTAAAAAAGTACTTGATGAGTATGTCATAGGACAGGATGAAGCAAAAAAAGTTTTTGCGGTAAGTGTTTATAACCATTACAAGAGGATATTTAAACAGCATAAAGTCACCAACGACGATACCGAAATTCAAAAATCCAATGTTCTTTTCATCGGACCTACGGGTAGCGGAAAGACACTTATGGCTCAGACTCTCGCTAAATTTTTGGATGTACCCATTGCCATCGCCGACGCTACGAGTTTGACCGAAGCCGGATATGTCGGTGAAGATGTTGAAAACATACTAACAAGACTTCTTCAAGTCGCTGACAACGACATAAAAAAGGCGGAACAAGGAATCGTTTTCATAGATGAGATAGATAAGATAGCAAGACTTGGTGAAAATCGCTCTATCACCAGAGATGTCTCGGGAGAGGGGGTACAACAGGCGTTACTGAAGATCATAGAAGGCGCGCAGGTGAATATCTCTCCAAAAGGGGGTAGAAAACACCCGAATCAAGAGTTCGCTCAGATGGATACTTCAAATATCATGTTTATTTGCGGCGGAGCGTTCGATGGATTGAATGAAATCATTAAAAAAAGACTCGGTAACAATGTATTGGGCTTCGGACAGGATAAAAGAGGTAAAAAAGAGGAAGATGATATCCTCTCGCTTGTCGAGCCTGACGATCTTGTCTCTTACGGACTCATTCCCGAACTTATAGGTCGTCTTCACTCGATAGCCACTTTGAAAAATCTAAGCAAAGATGATATGGTCAAAATCTTGAACGAACCGAAAAATTCGATAGTTAAACAGTATAAAAAACTTTTTGCAATTGACGATGTAGTGTTAACGTTTGAAGATGAAGCACTTTATGCCATCGCAGAGTTGGCGTTAAAGCGAAAAACGGGAGCCAGAGGACTTAGAACGATCATGGAAGAGATCATGATCGATATTATGTATGAGCTTCCCGAGCTTGCGGGGTATGAAGTGATTATCACCAAAGGTGTTATAAATAAAGAGGCGAAGCCGATTTATAAGAAACCACATAAAAAGAGTGCATAATGTTATTGAGTAAGATTTTGGGGCTGTTTTCCAACGACTTGAGTATAGATCTTGGAACCGCAAACACTATCGTGCTGGTAAAAGGCAAGGGAATCGTCATAAACGAACCTTCGGTAGTTGCCGTACAGGTGGGAAAAAGCGGTAAGAAAAAACTTTTGGCGGTTGGAAAAGAAGCGAAAGAGATGCTTGGTAAAACTCCGGGTGGCATCGAAGCGATCAGGCCGCTAAAAGAGGGTGTGATAGCGGATTTTGAAGTCACCGAGAGAATGATCAAGTATTTTATCCAAAAATCTCACTCAAGAAATAGTTTTATCCGCCCTAGAGTTCTTATCTGTATTCCTTACGGTTTGACGCAGGTTGAGAGAAAAGCGGTAAAAGAGTCCGCTATGAATGCGGGAGCTAGAGATGTCATACTTGTCGAAGAGCCAAAAGCCGCCGCCATTGGAGCCGGGCTTCCCATCCAAGATCCTAAAGGAAATATGGTCGTTGATATAGGAGGCGGTACTACCGAGATAGGCGTTATCTCACTCGGAGGACTTGTAAGAAGCAAGTCGATTCGTGTCGGCGGAGATAAATTCGATACGGCGATAGTCGATTATGTGAAAAAAAAGTTCAACCTTCTCATAGGTGAGAGAACCGCCGAAGAGATAAAGATAGAGATAGGTACGGCGATAGTTCCCGAAAAAGAGATGAAGATGTCCGTGAAAGGACGCGATCAGGTAACGGGACTATTAAAAAAGATCGAAATAAGCAGTAAAGAGATCAGAGAAGCCATAGCCGAACCTCTAAGAGAGATAGCGGGCGCGGTAAAAGAGATACTGGAAGTTATGCCGCCGGATCTTGCCGGTGATATCGTTGAAAACGGTATCGTGCTTACCGGGGGAGGATCTTTGATAAGAGGTCTTGACAGTTATCTTAGTAAAATCGTAAAACTCCCTGTTTTTGTCTCGGAAGAGCCTCTTTTGGCGGTTGCAAAGGGTACGGGACGAATGCTCGAGGAGATAGAGCTCTTACAGACTATGTCGCTTTATGACTAAAAACAAAACTATTGTCGTTTTGGTTGCCGGAACTTTGCTCTTTGTTTCGGTTAACTACTCCTCTTATATAAGAGAAAAGTTTATCGTTTTTCCTTTGGCCGTGAAATCGACGATCGTTTCTATCGCGGATAAGTTTTCAAAAGAGTACAAAGCTTTTTTCGATCAAAAAAAAAAGATACTTCAACTTGAAAAAGAGCTTTTAAACTGTAAAAAAACGGCGCTTTTATCGACCGCTTTCGCTTCGAAATTGAATCATCTGTTAGAAGAGAGTAAACTAAGAAAATATGATCCCGATCTCCACTTCGTCAGAGCCGTATCATATGTGAAACTCGGTGATTTTTCGAAAATGTGGATCGATTTTCCGAATTTCGATTCTTCGTTGGTTTACGGATTGATCTATAAAGGTTTTGCGGCGGGTATCGTGGAGGAGCAAGATGCCAAGCCGATAGCGCGCCTTCTAACGAATGAAAAAACTATGTTTTCGGTAGCTATCGGTGAGAAAAAACATCTAGGTGTACTTTTTGGAGGAAAATATTATCTTGAGGTCAAGTATATTCCGACATATGCGCAGATCAATAGAGGCGACGAGGTTGTTACAAGCGGAAACGACAGTCTGTTTTACGAAGGGATAAAAGTAGGCAAAGTTATAGATGTACAAACGAACAATCTCTATAAGATGGCGATTATCAAACCCTATATCGAGATAAAAAACCCCGATTTTTTTTATGTGGTGGATGTTAACACGAAGTAAAAAGAACCCTTGAAATTAACACTTTTGTAGCTTAAGACTAATTACTCTTTTGATATAATTGCAAAATTCACTTCCCAAGGAAACAGATGCCAAAAAGAGAAGATATTCAACGAATCCTGCTAATAGGTTCAGGGCCGATCGTAATAGGTCAGGCGTGTGAGTTTGACTACTCCGGAACTCAAGCGGCAAAAACACTCAAAGAGCTTGGATACACTGTAGTTTTGATCAACTCCAACCCCGCTACTATCATGACGGATCCAGAATTTGCCGATCGTACATATATTGAACCCATCCATGAAGATGTGATTTACGAAATCATCAAAAAAGAGAAGATCGATGCGATCTTGCCCACGATGGGCGGACAGACGGCTTTAAATGTAGCCATGAAGATGTATGAAAAAGGGATGCTTGAGGGTATAAAATTTTTGGGGGCGCATCCCGAAGCGATCCAAAAAGGGGAAGATAGGCAAGCTTTCAAAGAAGCGATGATCGAAATAGGTATGGATCTTCCAAAAAGCAAATATGCCTACAATATGGATGAAGCGATGCAGGCGGCGGAGGAGATCGGTTTTCCTTTGATTATACGAGCGTCTTTTACGCTTGCTGGAGGCGGAAGCGGTGTCGCTTATAATATAGACGAATATAAACATTTGGCACAACTAGGGCTTGAGGCGAGTCCGATAAACGAGATATTGGTCGAAGAGTCTCTTTTGGGTTGGAAAGAGTACGAGATGGAAGTTATCCGTGATCGTGAAGATAACTGTATTATCGTATGTTCGATCGAAAACTTCGATCCTATGGGGGTTCATACGGGCGATAGCATAACCGTGGCACCGGCGTTGACGCTGACGGATAAAGAGTATCAACACATGAGAAACGCCTCTTTTTCGATACTTAGAAAAATAGGCGTCGATACCGGCGGAAGTAATGTTCAATTTGCCGTAAATCCGAAAAACGGGCGGATGACGGTAATAGAGATGAACCCGAGAGTTAGTCGGAGTTCGGCTCTGGCGTCAAAAGCTACAGGATATCCTATCGCCAAAGTCGCGACGCTTTTGGCTGTCGGATATACGCTCGATGAAATTCAAAACGACATAACTGGTACGGCCGCTAGTTTTGAGCCTGTTATAGACTATATAGTGACTAAAATTCCTCGATTTACTTTTGAAAAATTTCCCGGAGCAGATTCGACTCTTACGACATCTATGAAAAGCGTCGGTGAAGTTATGAGTATAGGAAGAACATTTAAAGAGTCGGTTCAAAAAGCTCTATGCTCACTTGAGACAGATCTAAGCGGTTTTGAAAAGTTGGATGTTGATCCGGACTTTTTGAAAAAGGAGCTGAGGCGACCGAACAGCGAGAGGATTTTATATATAGCGGAAGCTTTCAGGCAGGGCATGAGCGTGGACGAGATCTTTGAGTGCTGCTATGTCGATAGATGGTTTTTATATCAGATAGAGGAGATCGTCGCCTTTGAAAAAGAGATAAACAAAGATATCTTTAAAGATAAAGAGAAACTTCGAATTGCAAAAAGCTACGGCTTTTCGGATATGATGTTAGCCAAATTGACCGGAGTTAGTGAAGATGATGTTTATATGAGTAGAAAAAAGCTTGGAATAAAGCTTGAATATAATGAAGTCGATACTTGTGCGGCTGAATTTAAAGCGCTCACTCCTTATCTTTACTCTACGACTCCCATATCCGACATAGAGAAAAAAGAGAGTCTAATCGAAGATAAAAAGGTGATGGTTATAGGCGGCGGACCAAATAGAATAGGGCAGGGAATAGAGTTTGATTACTGTTGTGTTCATGCCTCTTTTGCTTTAAGTGATATGGGTGTTAAAACGATCATGTACAACTGTAATCCTGAAACAGTCTCCACCGATTATGATACAAGTGATATTCTCTATTTTGAGCCCATAAATTTTGAAGGCGTTAGAAGCGTGATCGAGAGAGAAAATCCTGATGGGGTGATCGTGCATTTTGGCGGGCAGACACCCCTTAAACTTTCACGTGATCTTACTAGAATAGGGGCGAAAATCATAGGAACATCGGCTGAGGTAATCGATCTGGCGGAAGATCGCGAGAAATTTTCCGAATTTATAAAAAAGATCGGTGTAAAACAGCCTGCTAATGCTACCGCTTCAAATAAAGAAGATGCTTTGAAAATTGCCGCGCAAATCGGCTATCCCGTACTTGTTAGACCGAGTTATGTGCTTGGCGGCAGGGCTATGAGAATCGTTTATAACGATGATGAATTGAACCAATATATGCAAGAAGCCGTAAATGTCAGTAATGATTCTCCTGTACTTTTGGATAAATTTTTAGATCATGCGATAGAGATCGATGTAGATGCCATATGTGACGGTAAAGATGTTTATATCGGTGCGATTATGCAGCATATAGAAGAAGCGGGTATTCATAGCGGAGATAGTGCTTGTGCTCTGCCGCCGGTTTCTTTGAGTGCTAGTTTACAAAAAGAGATAGAGATAAAAACAAAAGAGATAGCTTTAGGGCTTGGTGTAAAAGGGCTTTTAAATATACAGTATGCCGTTTATCAAAATCAGATATATATGATAGAGGTAAATCCAAGAGCCAGCCGAACCGTCCCGTTTGTCAGCAAAGCTACGGGCATACCGCTGGCAAAGGTCGCTACGAGAGTAATGTATCTTGGAGACTTGCAAGAAGCGTTGAAATTCTACGATACTTTCGGTGTGGTGACCAAAGACGAACATGTATATAAACCTTCTCTCAAAGAACAAGTGTGTGTAAAAGAGGCGGTTTTTCCGTTTAAAAAACTCTCCGGTGCGGATTTGATTTTAGGGCCGGAGATGAAGTCAACGGGTGAAGTTATGGGAATAAGCGATACTTTCGCACTATCCTTCGCGAAGAGTCAATGGGCGAGCGACAATATCCTTCCTGCCGAGGGAACCGTATTTATCTCTTTAACCGATATAGATAAAGTTTATGCAAAAGAGCTTGCACAAAAGTTTATCGATATCGGATTTGATATAGTTGCGACCGGAGGTACTCATAACGCACTTGAAAAGGTGGCTATCAAATCCAAAAAGGTACTAAAGATATCCGAAGGGCGACCCAATATAGAAGATATGATAAAAAATAACGAAATAGCGCTCGTTATCAATACCAGCGATAGTAACGCTACGAAAAACGATGCCAGATTGATCAGGCAAAGTGTTTTGAGACTAGCTATCCCGTATGTTACGACGGTGGCCGCGGCGCTTGTTACCGCCGATGCTATAAAAGCGCTCGCTCTTGAAGGCGGAGCGTTGAATCCTCGAGCTATTCAGGATTATCTCTCTTGAGAGATGTCGTATATCTGATCCAGACGGATACTACCGTCGGATTTATATCTTGTGATAGGGACTCTTTAGCAAAGTCGAAACAAAGAGATCCATCTCAACCCTTTTTGATTTGTGTCGATAGTTTTGAAAAATTAAAAAAGATCACCAGAGTTCCTAAAAGATTTAAAAAAAAGATCAGACGAGCAAAAAAAAGCACCTTTATATACCCCGACAAAAAAGCGATTCGTGTCGTCAGGGACGATAGGCATAGTCGTTTTTTAAAACGGTTCGACTTTGTCTATTCGACTTCGGCAAACAAAAGCAAGTGCTCTTTTGAGCTTGAATACGCAGTGGCGCACTCCGATATCGTTGTCGAAGATAATGATGGATTTTACGAAAGTGACGCGTCTTCGATTTACGAAATAGGCAAAAGCAAAATTAAAAAGCTCAGATAACTTTAGGAAAAAATCGAATTTTGATATAAATTTTTTCCTTTATGGATAAAATGGTAACAAAAAACTACTTTTTTTAGAAAAAAATCCCCTGAAACTAGCAATAGGTAAAAAAAATATATATACTAAAGATAAAGAAAATCAAGGGATATATAAATGAAAAAGTTCATCGCATCGTTGTTTTTGTTTGCAGGAGTAGCTCTTTTAAGTGCCGACCAAAATAGTACGAATCAAAATCAATTCGGATGGATTATGGATCTTGAAACTTTGGTTAAACTCGACTCCCAAAGAGAAGATACGCTAGAAGGACGAGATATCAACTCAAACGGCATTAGAGACGATGTGGAGTCATATGTAGAGAAAAAATTCGGTCATGATCGTTTTCAAAAGGAGATGTTTCTCGAAGCCGCACAAAAAATTCAACAAATCATAACTCTTCCGAAAGACACTAGCATAAAAGTGCATCTTAAACTGGATAAAGAGCTCCTTTCATTATATACTTGCAGAGACTATATACTATATCGTGAAAACGAAGATCAAATCGAGCAGGAGATGTTAAATAAGACGCTATTTAAAGCGAAGGTGTTAAATACTCAAGAGAGACTCAGCGCATATATCGAGCATAAAAAAATGCTTCCTCTTAATTTCGACGATATGACAAGAGATAGATTGCAAAGCGAGAAAAACGAATGTCTTGCAAGATATAGATCATTTTTTATTGAAGAAAAAGCGCCCATTCTAAGTTCCGCAGGTACGTTAAAAAGGATAAACTAGAATACATTTTAAAGTATATCTTCTATATGAAAGCGGAAATTTTCATATTTAGGTTATACTTTTGTGATGAAAAGAGTAATAGTATATGGAGATATTCACGGATGTCTGGATGAGTTTAAGTCTTTAAGAGAAAAGATAGAGATTAGATCGGAAGATATGGAGATTTGCGCGGGAGATATTTTAAATAAAGGTCCGTATCTCGCAAATGCGATGATCTCCTACCTTCAGGATCATCACATAAAGGTGGTTATTGGAAATAACGAAGCAAAGGCGTTAAAACAGTACAGACAGTATAAGAATAAAGGTGAAGAGTATCTGCAAACACTACGCCCTTTTGAGATAGCTACCGTTTTGAGTTTGAATGACGATGATTTTTCGTTTTTGGACTCGTTGCCCTACTTTCTAAAAATCGATAATCTTACCGTTTTACATGGCGGCCTTACGCCTCGAATGAAGCTGGATAAATTGGACGATAATTTAAAAAAAGAGCTCACACTTATCCGTTTTCTCAACAAAGATCTCAAGCCCATATCATGGAACGATCAAAAAAGTAGTTATAATAAATTCTGGACGGAAGTTTATGATGGAAGAGAGGGGTTTATAGTCTCGGGACATCATCCGTTTCCCTCGCCGAAAATTGATAAATATGCCATAAATATCGATACCGGCTGTGTTTATGGAGGAAAATTGACGGCTATTGTTTTTAAAAAGAGTGATGATAGCATAGATACTAAAAATTATAAGTTTTTTTACCAAAAAGCAAAAAAAGATTATTGGAATATATATTTAAAAGGTGAGAAAAAATAAAAGTTATTTATACCCGCTTTTAAAAAAGCGGGTGTTGGATGCAAGCTTTTATTAAAGCGGTGTTACATTTTGAGCTTGAGGGCCTTTATGACCTTCTCCGATCTCAAAAGTTACTTGCTGACCGTCCTGAAGTGAAACGCGTCCCGGACCGTCATGATTGACTTGTCTGAAATGTACAAACACATCATCTCCGCCGTTTTCTTGTTGAATAAATCCATAGCCTTTTTCGTCGTTGAACCATTTAACGGTTCCATTAAGCAATTCTGCCATTTTATACCTTTTGTAGAAATACACTTTATCAAAAATAAAGTCGAATCAAAATCGGGAGTGTTATTCAGTACATAGCAGTAACATCTGTAGTAACGCAATACACCGAAGTGTACTCAAGCCTCATCTTCATCTGAGCTATTATACCTGATTTTTTTAATTTTGCAAAGTTTTTTGAAAGAAAATTAAAATTTTTGCATTTCTTCTAGTGTTACATCGACGCTTTTGACCAAAGAATCTATGTTGTAGCCACCCTCGAGTAGAAAAGCTATCGGTCTATTTTTACTGAAGTCTATAATTTTCTTTATCATTTTTTGAAGCCCGGAAAATGTTATTTGGGCACTGGAAATTTGTTCATCTTTCATCAGGTCGTAACCGGCAGAGACTAAAACGATATCAAAATCGAAGTTTTTTGGAAGTTCGTCAAAAAAGCTTATAAATTCTTCATCTTCTATGAAATCTTCATAAGGTATATTTTTTGTAAATCCCACTCCCTCGCCTTTGCCCGTTTCATCTTCACTTCCCGTAAAATACGGATAGTTATTTCTCTCATGAGTGCTGAAGTAAAAAACCGTATTATCTTCGTAAAAGATATCCTGTGTTCCGTTTCCATGGTGAACATCGAAGTCTATGATCAAAACTTTGGAAAAACCGGCTTTCTGTGCATAACGCGCCATCATCGCTATATTGTTAAAAATACAAAACCCCTCTCCCGTAATAATTTGGGCATGATGACCGGGCGGGCGAAGATTTAAAAAGGCTCTCTTGCCTCCATCTTTGAAAAATTTGATGGCGTTTTTGGTACTTGTAGCGGCTTTTAGAGCTACCTCATAACTCATTTCGGAGACGATCGTGTCCGAAGAGACTATCATCCTTACGCCGTTATCGTATCCTTTTTCTATCCAATTTATATACTCGTCATCGTGAACCATGAGTAACTCTTCTTTATCTCCCATTCTTGTCGGTATGGGAATAAAATCGTATTTTTCGGTTACCAATTCATCTATAGACTCGGTTCTGGCGGGATTTTCAATGTGTCCGATTCCCGTATCGTGCATGCTGAAAAAAGGGTCGTAAAGATAGCCGATCTTATTCATTTTTCTCTCCTCTTATCTTTTTTATCCACTCATCAAGAGTCTTTTCAAAAGCTATTTTTTTCGATCTGTAAAATTGTAGCGGTTTTTGAAGATAATTTTGCTTTATCCATCCTCCATAGTCATGAGGATATAAATAGCCTACCGGAGAGGGACTTTTTAAGTGGTTTGCAACGGCTAAGGGAGGATTGTTTCGAACATATTTCATCGCTTCATTTATTGCCGTATATGCGCTGTTTGATTTTGGAGACGACGCAAGATATATAACGCATTGCGATAAGATGATCCTACTTTCAGGATATCCGATTTTTGAGACGGCACTCATGGTGGATACGGCAAGATTCAAAGCGTTGGGATTTGCGTTTCCTATATCTTCGGATGCTAAAATAACAAGGCGTCTTGCGATAAATTCGGGAGACTCGCCGCCGTCTATAAGTCTGGCAAGATAGTAAATAGAAGCGTCTATATCGCTGCCTCTTATGCTTTTTATGAGTGCGCTTGCGAGATTGTAGTGTGTGTCATCGCTGCTGACTCCGTCTTTTAACATAGTTGCACGCAAAGATTTCAGGGTACTCAACGATACGCAAGAATCGACTTTTATCGCAAATTCTAAAAGATTCAAGAGCGCTCTGCTGTCGCCGGCACTTGAGCTTATAAGATACTCTTTAGCGTCTTCATCGATTTTAAATTCTATTTTTTCTTCAACTCTTTTTAAAAGTTTTTCGAGATCTTTATGTTCTAGCGGTTTAAATTCAAAAAGCATCGAACGCGATCGAATGCCCGAAGTGAGGGAAAAGTATGGATTTTCGGTTGAAGCTCCGATAATCACGGCGATATTCTCCTCCATCGGAATGAGCAAAACTTCTTGTTGAGTTTTACTTAAACGATGAACTTCATCTACGAAAATCACGGGTTTTACCAGTGTTCCTTTGTATCGTGAAAATATCTTTCGAAACTGTTCCACTTTCAAACCGGTGGCGTCAAGTTCATAAAACGGAGCGTCCAACTCTTTTGCGATAATTTTTGCCATCGTCGTTTTTCCGCATCCCGGAGGTCCGTAGAAAAAAGAGTGAGGAATGTTTTTGCTTTTTAAAAGTTTGAAAAAAGCGCTTTTAGGCGAGGTGAGGTGTCTTTGTCCAACTAAATCTTCAATCTTTTGAGGACGGAAGATTTTTGCGAAATCATTCACGCTTTTTCAGTCCTTGAAGGTAGGTATGAAGAGAGTGGTATTCCGTTTTTGTCAAAAAGCGGCTTTTGCCAGGCGGTATATCAAGACTTATTCCGCCGAATTCCACTCGTTTGAGATCCATCACATCAGCGTCGAAATAGCCGAAAAATCGGCGAAGTTCTCTGTTCTTGCCCTCGTTTATGGCGACTTTGAGCTTAGTGTATCCGCCGCTTTGTTTTTGGATTTTGTACCATAAAAACGGTGCGAACTCCATAGAGACTATATCGGATTTGGGATGTGCTCCTTTTGTCGCTATCTCGGCGGAGAGTCCTTTTTTCATAGCCTCTTGCATAGCTTCGGTGACGCTTCCTTTGATTTTGAGATAGTAAACTCTCTCAAGAGAACTTGTCATAAGAGCCGTGGCGACATCCGGAGCATCCGTTAAAAGAACAAGTCCCTCACTGGCATAATCTAGCCTTCCGACGGGGATGAAGTGAGCGTATCTTTTGGAGAGATTTTCATAAATCGTCTTTCTTCCCCTGTCATCTTTTTTCGTAACGAGTTCACCTTTTTGTTTATTGTAAACAAGAACGGTAAACTCTTTCTTCGGGTGTATGAAACGCCCTTTTAGATAGACCTTATCGCCTTTTTGTACTTGTGTGGACAAGTCCGTAACCACTTTGCCTTTGATTTTAACATGACCTTGTTTTATCAGTTCGTCCGCTTCACGGCGGGAGTATTTGGTATTGTGTGAGATGTATTTGTTTAGTCGCATATTTTCCATATCGTGAGTTTATCACATCTTTATATAAATAACACTCTTTACTCTCCTATAAGAGTAACGACGATCTCTCTTTTGTGAGAATGTTCTCTATGTTCGAGCAGATATATACCCTGCCAGGTTCCCATATAAAGTTTGCCGCCTTTTATGGGAACATTGATAGAAGAGCCGATAAAGATATTTTTCAAATGTGCGGGCATATCGTCTTTGCCCTCTAGCGTATGTGTAAAACGATTATAATTATCCGGAATAAGATCTCTTAAAAAGTTCTCTATATCGATTCTGACATCCGGATCGTAATTTTCATTTATAGCAAGCGACGCCGATGTGTGGAGTAAAAAGATATTCGCTATTCCTGTTCGGATCCGTTCTATTCGCTTTTGGATGTACGGAGTTATTATGTGAACTCCTCTTGAAAACGACGGTAGTGTCAATGTACTTTGAACGACCATACGCTATTTTATCCCCGCTTCCACTAGATCATGAATATGTAAAATTCCTTTGATTCTTCTCTCTTCATCGGTTATGACCAAATGTTGGAGTTTGTTTTTCTCTATGATTTTCAAAGCGTCGCTAGCGAGCATATTTTCATCGGTGATATATTTCGGATTTTTTGTGGCATAGTTTTGGGCTTTTGTTTCGAGTGAAAAATCTTCTTTCATCAATGCTCTTCTAAGATCGCCGTCGCTTAAAACACCTTCTAGTCTATTGTCCGTTGCGAGCAAGACATTTCCCAGTCTTCCTTCGCTCATGACGACGATAGTATCTTTTAACAAAGTATCCGGCGATACGATCGGTAGATTCTCTTTTCTCATGATATCTTTGATCTTTATAAAAAGCATCTTTCCAAGGCTGCCTCCGGGATGAAACGACGCAAAATCCTCTTTTTGAAATCCTCTTCTTTTCATCATGCAAACCGCTAGAGCGTCTCCTAGCGCCATTGTGAGAGTTGTGGAAGAGGTCGGTGCGACACCGAGCGGACAAGCCTCTTTTTTTATATTTATGGGGATAAATACATCGCTGTATTTGCCGAGCGTCGTCTTTTTATCTTTTGCCATACCGATTAGAGGGATATCAAAACGCTTTATATGAGGGAGAATTTTAGTAAGCTCTTCACTCTCTCCGCTATAACTTACGGCTAAAACGGTATCGTTTTTATCTATCATCCCAAGATCGCCGTGAAGGGCTTCAGTGGGATGAAGAAAGAAGCTGCTGGTTCCGGTACTGGCAAATGTCGCCGCCATTTTACTTCCGACTAGACCGCTTTTGCCGACTCCGGTTATGATCAGCTTTCCTTTTGTATCGTAAATGAGCTCGATCGCTTTGTTTATCTCGTTTCCAAGATCGTTTGAAGCGTTCAACAGTTCTTTGGCTTCCGTTTTTAAAACTTCGCTAGCAATCTTAGTATAGTTCATGTTACATCAAAAATACGGTCGGAACGATTGTCGGATACTTCTTGAAAGTCCTGAATATATGCTTGCGGATTACCTGTCTTAAAGTATTTTCTATCCCTTTTTGATCTTGAAGTTGTTCCGGTTTCGTGTTGATTAGGAATTGATCCAAAAGATCTTCCATCTCTTTCGTAAAAGCTTTATCTTTTCTATCGGCTACTATTCCGTAAGTTCTGACGACCGGTTTTCCTATCAATTTTTTTGTCTGCTCATCTATCTGTACAACCAGCATCACTATTCCTGCATCGGCCAAGTTTTGTCTGTCGATGACGACATCGTCGTCGATCTGTTTGTTGATTTGGTTGTCAATGTAAGTTTTACCCGTTTTGATCGTTGCGACTTTTTTCAGCGATCTTTGAGATACCTCGATCTGATCGCCGTCGCTCATAAGATATACATTTCTAGGATTTATGCCGCATGATATACCTGTTTGTGCATGCTTGTGTATATGGTTGTACTCTCCGTGCACGGGCATGAAAAACTTCGGCTTTACGAGTCTTATCATAAGTTTTTGCTCTTCTATGGCGGCGTGTCCGCTGACATGAATTTCGCTGAAATCCTGATAGGCTACGCTAGCCCCGGCTTTTATGAGAAAATTGAGCACTCTTGAAACACTCGCCTCATTTCCGGGAATCGCTTTTGCCGAGATGATGATTTGATCTGTCGGTTTGATTTTGACATGTCTGTGCTCATCCGTAGCCATTCTATACAGAGCGCTCATAGTTTCGCCTTGTGAGCCGGTGGTTACGATGAGTACGTCTTTATCGTCATATTTGTTTACTTCGTGCGGATCGATGAAAATTCTTCTATCGAGATTGATGTAGCCAAGCTCCATCGCTATATCTAAGTTTCTTTCCATCGAGCGCCCTATGACGCAGACTTTTCTGTTGTATTTTACGCCATGGGAGATTGCCTGATAAACTCTGTGTATATTCGAAGAGAAGGTTGACATAATTACTCGCCCCTTCGAGTTGCTGAAAATCCTGTCAAAAGTCGGACCTACCGTGCTTTCGCTTTTTGTTATACCGTCTTTATATGAGTTGGTACTGTCGCTCATAAGAAGAAGTACCCCTTTTTCTCCGTAGTGGGCAAGTCTGTGAAGGTCGGTAGGCTGCCCGTCTATCGGAGTGTGATCTATCTTGAAGTCTCCGGTATGGATGATGGTTCCGGCGTCTGTTGTTATGGCGAGTGCGGAAGCGTCGATGATGGAGTGTGTTACATGAATCCACTCTACATCGAATTCTCCGATATTATAGATTTTTCTCTTTTCGACAGGCCGGAAGTAACTTTTATCTTTTTTTAGACCGTGTTCGTCGAATTTGTTAGAAAGCATTCCAAGAGGTAGCGGCGTTCCGTAGATCGGAAATTTAAATTGTTTGAAAAAGTATGGAACGGCACCGATATGATCTTCGTGTGCATGAGTAATGATAATACCTTCGATTTTATCTTTTATCTTTCTTATATAGCTGAAATCCGGTACTAAAATATCGACTCCGTGCATATTTTCGGATGGAAAACTCATTCCGATATCTATGATTATGGCTGAAGTATTGGTCTCCATGATCATAAAGTTCCCGCCGATCTCGCCTAGACCTCCAAGAGGAGTGATTTTTATATTTGCATTTGAAGACTTGATGTTATTAAAAGTTGTAAGTGTATCTGTGCGGACTTTTTTGTTCGCTTTTATGGCGTCTTTTATCGCTATTTCCCAGTCCTGATTTCCAAGCTTTGCAGAAAATTTTGGAGGCCCTTTTCTTTTTTTTGGTCTGTTTTGCCCTTGTTGATTACCGTTTTGTTGTTTTTGGTTTTGACTTTGGTTCGTTTTTCTATTTTGATTGTTTTTATTTTTATTTCTGTTTTTGTTGTTATTGCTTTGTTGATTGTTTTCTTCCATCGTTATTCCTGTTTCGAGTAAATACTCTATAATTTTTTTTGCGGATTAAAGGCCGCAGTTTTTAAACAATAGGCGATATTTCAAAGTTTCGAGTTGATGAGGTCTAGCATTTAGAGGTATTTCAAGAAATTCAAACTGTTTTAAAAGAATATCTTTTTCATAAAGACTTTGCAGATTTTTTAGCAATATTTTTCTTGGTTGTTTAAAAGCAACTCTTAAAAAAAATTTAAAATCTTCCAGCTCTTTTTTATCGAAAAAAAGGCTTTCGTCTATATATTCTTTAAATTTCTCCAGTTTTAGTACCGCCGACGTAACTTTCGGAGGAGGATCAAAAGAGTCTCTCTCCACATCAAAAAGTATCCGCGCTTTTGAAATACTATTTGCCAAAATAGATAGTGCGGAAAAATTTTTATCGCCGCATTTAGCGGCAAATTTCTCGGCGACCTCTTTTTGTATCATGACCAAGATAGATTCGCACTTGTTATCCTCAAGCGCTCTAAGTATGATATTTGTTGCGACATAATAGGGCAAATTTGCGACAAGATGATACTCTTCATCTAGTAAAGAGCCGTTCTCCCAGCTCTTTAATACATCACCGCAAATCAGCTCAAATCGATTTCGTTCTATCTCGGTCTTGAAATTTTTTTGCAAATAACCGCATAACTCTAAGTCAATTTCAAAAGCCGCTACGCGTTTATCGGCGCGTAGCAACTCTTTTGTTAAATCACCTAATCCAGGCCCAATTTCTACAACTTTTTTGCTGTCGTTGGGCATCGATTGGATGATCTTTTTTTTTACGAGATCATCTTTTAAAAAGTTTTGACCGAATCTCTTTTTAGCTTTAATCAATAGGGCGAACCTTTTTCTAAAGGGGGATTATACTTTAAAATTACTTAAGATTTGTTGATATTATGAGATAAAGCTAAGAGCATTTTAAACTCTTAGGTTTCAAGCTCAACTTTCTCAACTGCGATTTGAAAATAATCTCTAAAAAAACCCGGAGGTAAATGAAGTTATAGATGTGCGAAATAGGAGCTGCGTACCAAAGCTCCCGAAACGACGCTTTTAAAACCTAAATCGTACGCCGTTTTACAAATTTTTTTAAAATAGTCGGTATCGTAATATTTTCGTACGGGGTGGAGTTTGGGGTTAGGTTGAAGATATTGTCCGATGGTAAGGTGTGTAACCCCCGCATTTTTTAAATCGCACAACGTTTCAAAAAGTTCTTTTTTACTCTCTCCAAGGCCGAGCATCAATGAAGATTTTATGGGTACGCTCGAGTGGTCGGCATAGTATGAAAGTGTTTGAAGCGACCTATCATAATCGCTTTGGGGACGTAATTTTTTTGAAATTCTTCTTACGCTCTCTTGATTGTGTGCCAGTTTATCCGCTTTAGAAGCGACGATTATATCAAGTGAGTTCGAATTTGCGTTAAAATCCGGTGTCAAAAGCTCTACTTTCGTTTTGGGAGAGACTTTTTTTATCTCTTTTACGCATTGTGCCAAGTGGGTCGCGCCGAAATCCGTAAGATCGTCTCTATCAACCGAAGTTATCACCGTATAGTCAAGATTTAAATCTTTTACTGCTAACGCTATGCGATACGGTTCGGTAGGGTCGGGTGGAGTCGGTTTTCCCTTTTTTACGCCGCAAAAATGACATGATCTAGTGCAGGTATCACCTAAAACTAAAAATGTCGTGCTTCTGTTTTCATAACACTCGCCGCGGTTTGGACAAGATGCTTCTTCACAAATGGTTTTCAGCTTATATTCGTTTAAAACATCCGTAATTAGTGATATCTTTTTCGGATTAGGTGCCAAAACACGGGGTTTAAACGGATTCATCAAAATTCTTCACCAAACTTGAAATGACAAAGTTATTCACTTCGCTACAGCTAATGTGAATATTTTCATTTGCAAGCGATGTGGGGGATATGCCGTTTAGATTACAAGGGTTTATTTGTGCATGAAAATTAAGATCTACATCCACATTGAGTGCAACTCCGTGTAAAGAAACCCCGTTTTTATAACGAAAACCGAGAGAACATAGTTTTTTGTCTCGAAGATAAAAACCAGGATTCTCTTTTTTATATACGATCCGCTTATCGAGTCGATCGAAAAACTCTTTGAACGAAGAGACCACCTTTATGAAAAAGTGAGGTGCACAAGGAGTTTGAAAACAGAAGTAGTAGATGTTTTGCCCTTCACTATGACAAGTTATGGAGCCGCCTCTGTCGCTTTTTATGGTTTCAACGCTCCATTGTTTATCCCACTCATCTTTCCCCACCGTGAAACATTTTTTGTGTTGGGTTAAAATAAGGTGGTTTTTTTTATCTATTTGTGCCTTTTTATGAATTTTATACATCTTTTTTATGCCCTCTTCATATTCCGTTACTTCCCATCTGTGTACGATCATAATTTAAAATACGCTCTCTCCAGGGCTTCGCTGAATGTCGGATGAGCCATAATCGTTTTTTGCGCGAGAGGGGCGTCCATTTCACCGGCGAGTACCGTCGCAACCGCGGATATAAGCTCTTGCGCATCGGGTGCGAATATTTCCGCTCCGAGTATGAAACTATCTTTGTCGGCATAAACGATCATATATCCGTTATCGGCATGATGAAAAAGCGAATAGGTAAAGTGATTTAGAGGCATAACGCTTTCTTTATAGTCTATTTTCTCCTTTTCCAAGATTTTTCTGTTTTTACCGATAGTGGCGTAACTCAAAGGTTGTGTGTGAATAAATTTTACCACTTTTTGCAAATCTATTTTCGGTGGATTTTTACCTAAAATTCTGAGTGTTACATTGATAGCTTGTGCTCTTGCGGCATGTGCTAACTGTAATTTACCGTTGCAATCGCCGATCGCGTAATGATCTTTCAGTGTCGTCTCGAAAAAATCGTCGCATAGGATACCTCCAGATACTTTAACGGTATCGGTTTGTACGACTTCGGTATTAGGTTTTCTGCCCGTAGCGATCAACATAGTATCGAAATATCTCGAGTGTCCCTCTTCAAACATAATGTGAACGCCTCTGAAAGTGCTTTTTGCCTTTTTTATAGGATGATTTTGAAGATATTTTATGTCTAACTTTTCAAGTTGGAGTTTCATCGCGTTTTGTATAAGGGGGTGAGCTTGTTTTAAAAAACCGTCGTTTCTTGAGATGAGTGTCGTCAAAACTCCAAGCGATGCGAAAAATGCGGACATCTCAAGGCCGATAGCTCCGTCCCCGTAAATGGCGATACTTTTAGGCAATTCGTTTAATTCTAAAACTTCGTCGCTGGTTATGATATCTTTTGCGTTATATTCTATTCCCTCCGGTATAAAGGCGGAAGATCCGGTACCTATGACGATGTGTTTCGCTTCGATTATTTTATCGTTCGCTTCTATCGTATGAGCTTTGGTTAATTTTGCTTCCGCTTCGATGAGATCGATATTTTTACATTTGGATATGATTGCCTTTGTGGCGTTTGCGACGATTTTTCTTTTCTTTTGAACCAGAGCTTGAATGTCTAATTTTAGTTTCGTATTGAATATTTTATCTTTGCTTTGAAAAATCGTATATGCGTAGTGCAAGAACATTTTTGAGGGAATACACCCTTTATGCAGACAGACGCCTCCTAATTGATCGATCGACTTTTCTATGAGCGCGACTTTTAATGAATTTTTCGCTGCGATTACCGCTCCGGCATAATTTAATCCTCCCCCTATATAGACGACATCATACATTTTTTACTCCTTGAAGGTGTATGGATTTGATGCGAGTTCTTTGAGAGTCCGCATAAACGCGGCCGCCTCGTATCCGTTTACAACTCTGTGATCGATTGTCAACGTTATGGATATCTTATCGTTTTTTAACGCTCCGACGGCGGCTATCGCACTATCGTCTTTATTTATCATCGCATCAAAACGCTCTATTCCCGTCATGCCTAAATTTGAGATACCGAAATTCGATCCTTGCATATCGGCTGCGCTTAAAGTGTGATTTTCGGCTTTTTGTTCGAACTCTTCGAGTTGATCGTGGATCTGTTTTGGAGTCATACGATTTATATTTTTGAAAACGGGCATATATAGATAGTCGTTATATGAGATTGCCAAAGATATGGAAGCGTTAGGCCAACATTGGATAGCGTTTTGTTTGAAAGTACTACGAAATCCTTCGTGTTTCATTAGCGCTTTTGCAAAGAGCACCATAAGCCATACTGTAAGAGAATACTTTTTCTTCTCTTTCATAGCGGATGCGTTTATATAGTCATATATGTGAAACACCGGTTTTTTCGCCGCATTCGTTACCGTTTCGATCAACGCTTTTTGAAAAGGTTGAATCTCTTTTGCAAGCGGAATATCATGAGATTTTACATACGAGAGAATATCTTCGCTATCATGTTTTTTCTCTCGGGTAAATAGAGAATCATCGATTTTATATAGTTTTAAAAGTTTTAACGCTTTTGGAGTGAAGTATTTTTTTAGACGATACTCCTTTATATCGTTTTCATGAGCGGGCGTAGGTATGACACTTTTTTCTTGCAACTTCTCTATATCTATGCCGTAAGCTGCGGCAATAGCTTTCGCTTTTGCCGATGCGTTTACTTTACCGGGTTTGTTGCCGGTTGATTCGTTCTCTTTTTTCGTTCCTAGAATATCGTCTAAAAACGATGACTCCTCCACCTTTTTTTCGTCGTTCTCATCTTTTTGTATTTGCGGCTGAATAGAGTTTTGCGGACTCTTTTGTTTTTCTTGAACATCCGTCTCTATAAGAGCTATGACGGTTCCAACAGGTATATTTTCTCCCTCTTTAGCTTTTAGGCTTTTGACTTTTCCGTCTTTAAAGCTTTGAACTTCCATAATGGCTTTGTCGGATTCCACTTCCGCGATGACATCGCCTTTTTTTACGAAATCCCCCTCTTTTATTTTCCAGCTTATTAATTTTCCCTCATCCATCGAATCCGAAAGCTGGGGCATTACGATCTCATAATCCATTCTGCCGCCCCCATTTTATAATCTCTTTCGCAATCGAATCGGGAGTCGGGATGGATGAGAGTTCTAGTTGACGGTTGTAGGGTATCGGAACATCGGCACCGGCTATTCGAAGCGGTGGAGCATCAAGACTATAAAACAGATTTTCCGCCGCCCAGCTTACTATTTGTGCTCCGTATCCGCCTGTTTTGTGGTCTTCTTCAACCATTACAATTCTGGAAGTTTTTTCGATCGATTTTCTAAGACCTTCATAATCGACCGGATTTAAAGCTCCTAGATCTATAACTTCACATGAACGGTTGAGCGTTTTTTCTATTTCCGGTACCGCCTCTAATACATCATCACACATTTTTAAATAAGTGACGATCGTTATATCTTTTCCCTCTTTTAAAATCTCTATTTTAAAAGGATCTATAGGATTTTCAAAATCGACTTCTCCTTTTTTATTGTATAAAAGTTCATGTTCTATAAAAATGACCGGATCATCCATTAAAATAGCTTTTTTGAGTGCATGATAGGCATAGTTCGGATTTGAAGCGCTTAATACCACCAGTCCGGGTACGGCACATAGCATCTGCTCGTAGCTTTCGGAGTGTTGTGCCGCAAGTTGTCTGCTAACGCCCTGCGGAAATCTCACGACCATCGGCAAGGTGATTTTACCCGCACTCATATAGTGATATTTCGCCATATGGTTTATGATTTGATCAAACGATAAAAGTGCGAAATTCGCCGTCATTATTTCGGCTACCGGTCTTAGACCTCCTATCGCCATACCGATAGCGTTTCCGACTATACTAAGCTCGGCGATCGGAGTATCGATAAGGCGTGTTTGCGTATATTTTGCGTATAAACCTTCCGTAACACGGTATGATCCGCCGTAAAGTCCTACATCTTCGCCAAGCACGACGATATTTTCATCTTCACGCATAGTGTCGTCCAAAGCCCGGTTCAGCGCTTCACGATACAACATGAGCGATCTCCTTCGTGAAGATATTCTTTTTAAGCTCGGCGGTATCGCAAAGGGGTGAGTTCTTCGCGTATTCTATTGCGTCGTCAACGGTTTTTTGCGCTCTTGTTTCCAGCTCTTCGGCGATGCTCGGATCTATTTTCTTTCGAACTCTTTTGATAGGATCTTTAGACTTGCAGATACTCATCTCTTGCGAACTTCTGTAACTGTTGGAGTCGCTCATGGAGTGACCTTCAAATCTGCAAGTAAAAGCTTCCACAAATATAGGCCCATGACCGTCGCAAACATACTCTTGAGCTTTTTTTACTTCGTCGTAAACGGCTATCGCATCCATACCGTCCACTTCGACCGTAGGCATATACGGTTTGGCTTTTTGAGCCTGCTTTTCAAACGGAGAAACTCTCTCTATTTTGGTGCCGATGGCATAGCGGTTGTTTTCGCATAAAAAAACCAGCGGAAGTTTTTGTGCCGAAGCGATATTGAGCGATTCGAAAAATGCGCCTCCGCTTGTCGCACCGTCGCCGAAAACCGCCATTACTCCATAATTTTGTCCTTGGTATTTTCTCGCATATGCACAACCCACGGCGTTTGGCAGATGACCTCCGACGATTGCGTCGCCGCCGTAAAAGAAGTGAGAGGGATCAAAAAGATGCATCGAGCCTCCTCTTCCTTCGCTGATTCCGGTGCTCTTGCCAAAAAGCTCCGCCATAACGCCCTTTGGCTCTATCCCTCTGGCTATGGCAAGTATATGTTCACGATATGTTGTAAATACATCGCCTTTTTCAAAAGCCTTCATCGCGCCGACGCTAAAGCCCTCTTGACCTATATCAAGATGTAAAAATCCCGAGATATCTCCGCTCATATAGTGCTCTTTTGCCGCATATTCAAAATCTCTGCCAAGTACCATTAGGTAGTAGATCTCTTCTAAAAGTAATTTATCCATTGCTAAACTCTTCAAGAGCTTCTTCTAAAGGCGTCATATACATAAGAGCCGGACCTCCATGCATCAAAACGGCTTGCATTCCCGCTTCGATGATCTCTTCTTTGGAAGCTCCCTGTTTTAATGCTCCCTTGACATGTAAAGCTATGCACCATTCACATTGAGCCGCTACCGCAAGAGCGACATTCGTAAGTTCTTTGTGTTTTTGATCGAGTACTCCCGGAGATTCGACTGCTTTCATAAAGTTGCTAAAAGCGTCTAACTGTTCGGGCACCTGTTTTTGAAGACGACCTATAAGTTCTTTGATCTCTTCGAGTTTTTGTTCGTAGCGTCCCATTTTATGCTCCTTAAGTAAGTTAGCAAATGAAAATTAAGGCACTCTTTATGCCTAAAAGCCATATAGTAATTATACTCTTTTTTTGAAAATGTATTGTTTAAAGATATTTAAGTTTTTAGGATAATAAAACGCCCTAAAAAAGTGCGGTTTGAAA
>CAZNIT010000036.1:0-4021 GCA_964573205.1 uncultured Sulfurospirillum sp.
AAAAAGATAGTAATAATAGTTATATTTATGTTTAGTCTCTGTTATGGTGAACAGGGAAAAAGTGTTTTTGATTCCGGTGTCTATCCTAGTATGAGTAAAAATATTATAAACGATACCGGCACGAATCTTATGTGGCAGTACGACATAGACACTTCAAGGGCAAATCTGAAAAATTGGAGCGAAGCGTTGGAGTTTTGCAATAGTTCCGATTTTGCCGGTTACGATGATTGGCGATTGCCGAATATCTTCGAACTTTACAGTACATGCGACAACAACAAAACACAACCTTCAACGACCATTTTGACAAATATAACCCAAAACCGTTGGAGCTTTTGGACATCCACTTCAGCAGCATACAACCCCGAAATATATGCATGGTATATCGATTTTTCGGATTCGCTTACAAAATATTCCAGCAAGAGCAGCCATCATAGCGTAATCTGCGTCAGAGATATAGATCGTGATAAAAACAGAACGGTAAATGCCGGTGAAGATATAGTGGCTGTTTTTGGATCGTCCGTTACGCTTAGTGCGACGGCGGATGATGAAGAAGATATCATCTCAATGGTTTGGAAAGAGGATGAGAGGGTACTTAGTAACGATTTCTCCTTTTCAAAAGGTGACTTTACCCTAGGTGAACATAATGTTACATTTCTTGTTACCTATAACAATAATAAGAGTTTCAGCGATAGCGTTATCGTAAAAATCGGAAAATATTACATCAAAAAGATTGGAGAGGGGCTTGACTCTCTTACATACGATTATGATAAATTTGGAAACTTGAAAACTGTCATAAGAGAGGGGTCGGTTGATTCTGTTAGAAGTATATACAATCTAAAGGGTGATGTGATAAGGGAAGAGAGTTTTGAAACTTTGAGTGATAGCAATGAAATATTTCATACTAATATATTTCACATAGTATATGAACCGAATAAGAAAATTGTAAGTGCGGATATAGGAAATAATGGAACTATCGACAAAGTTACCGCATATATTTATGAAAATGAAAAACTCAAATATAAGTTTGTTGATGTTGACAATGACGGAGACGATGATATTAAATATACCTACAACGAATATGAGGATATTATTTTCACCGAAGAAGGAGTAAGTAGTACAAGGTACATTTTGACTTATAACGAACACAATGATCTGATCAAACGAGAAGCTGATCTTGGCGATGACGGGACTATCGACTATACGGATAGATTTGAATACGAATATGATGAAAACGGAAATATCAAAAAAGGTATCTATGCTAAGCCCTATGTTTGGATATTTATTTAAGAGGAGAGATTGTATGAAATATATAGCTTTTGTTTTAACCTCGATTTTACTATTTGCCGGATGTGACGACGAGAAACCAAAGATGGTTAAATACTTAGTCGATAAAACCTGTAATCAAGGAAGATTTGTTGATGTGAGCGACTATGGAGCTGTGGCTGATGATGATATGGACGATTATGAAGCCGTAACTAGAGCGGTTGAAGAGATAAATCGTCTTAAAGGAGGTACTCTTATATTTCATAAAGGAGTTTACACCGTAAAAGGACATAAAATAGCCGCTTCAAATCAGGTGCCCGAAAATGATATAAAGAATTTTGTTTTTAAAGATTGTTCATGTTTGACGATCGAGGGCGGGGGTGCTGTTTTGGATATTGACGGAAATTGGAGTAGAGTTGCGGATTATGAGCAAGCGGGATTTACTTACTCTTTGCACAACTCCGTCGGTATGGAGTTTGAAAATTGTAAAGATGTAAATATTAAAAATCTTGAACTTGACGGAAATAGTGACCAAACGCTCAAAGAAGCGACGGCAGAGGGTAAATCGCATGGCTTAATTATTAGCGGTTGTAATAATGTAACAATACAAAACAGCTATATTCATCACTTTCAGGCCGACGGTCTTTATCTAAACAGCAGGATAGATGTAAATAGATATATTCAATCAAGATATTTAAATATCAAAGATTCGAACTTTACCAACAATGCTCGTAACGGAGTTTCCATTATTCAGGCAAGAGATGTGAATTTTACAAATTGTCTCTTCTCTCAAAGTGGAAAAACGGGATTGTATGGAGGGCACTCGCCGCAAGCCGGTGTGAATGTAGAGCCAAATTATTGGGTTCAAACCGGTGTCAACGACAATACCGGGGATCTCTTTTTTAAAAATTGTACTTTTAGCGACAATACCGGGTTTGAGTATGTAGGATCCAACGATTATACCACACCTTATCCGATCAGATTTGATAATTGTACTTTTAAAAACACTGTCGCTGATCTTAATAACTCAAAATACGCAGCCGTCGTACCGGCATCTGCGATAACATATTTTGATAGTTGTATTTTCGATGAGGTGGCTCTTCGACCGAATTATGCGGGGAAAAAAGAGGCAGTTGTAGATGTGAATCTTTTTGATAGTAGTTTTAAAAGTACCCTCTCTTTTGTGAGTGTGCTTTTTTCGGTAGGTTATCCGAATGTGAAAATGCATATAGAGCGTTGTTCTTTTGATTTTAACGCGACTAGCCCGGCAATAGGCAAATATCGTTTTTATCTTCGTAACGCAAAAACTATTTTGGAAGATAATGAAATTTTTATCAGCAGGCTCGAACACAACGCTCAAGGTGAGGATATAAAATTTTTATTGGAAAAAGGGATAAATAGTTTTGCCAACCATTGGAAAACCGATCTTAATCAAACAGGTTCGTATTTTACCGTATCATATGTCGAATCAAATAGTTCTTATGATACATACACGCCGAAGAAGAGCTTTGAACAGAGGTATTGAAGTTAAGTTGTTTATGTTTGAGATAACCGATAGAAAGTTTCATTAGATCCGGTGGTTCATAACTATCTCAAAACCGAGACCGTTGTTAGTTTGTATGGTTAGTTTGGCTTCCATCTGTTCGACCATCATTTTTATTATTTTCAGTCCCAGCTTGTCGTCGCTCATAAACTCTTTTTTGTCAAGAGAATTTTTTCCATTGTCTTTATAGCTATATATGTATGAATTTTTTGTTTTTGTCAGAGATATAAAAACTTTACCCATGTTATCTTTAAAAGCATGTTTTAACGAATTTGTTAAGAGTTCGTTGGTGATTATTCCGAATTTCAATATATTTTCAGTCGATAAAAAGATATCGTTTTTTTTGATCTCTATTTCTATATTGCCGGAATAAAGATTCAAGATCGTATCGGTTAATTTTTTCGTATATTCGTAAAATGAGATATCTTGAAAGCTTTCGTATCTGTAAAGAGTTTCATGAACGATGGCGATAGATTGGATCCTGAGTCTATTCTTCCCGAGTAACTGAGCTACTCTCATATCTTTTTCTCTTTTTTGCTGAAGTCCGAGCATAGAGGAGATGAAGGAGAGATTGTTTTTTACTCTATGGTGAGTTTCATTAAGGAGTATCTCTTTTTGATAGTCTGATTTTTCGAGTTTTTTGTATGAGTTTTCGATACTTAGATGGTAAACGATTCCAAAAAATATGATGACCATCGAAGCCATAACGACGGATAAGATATTTCCATGATAGAGAACACCCGGTAAACCGTTATGATGAAAGTAGCCGTAAGTATAGATAGAGATTACGATTAATTCATGTAAGAGAGTATAAAATAGAGCTCTTCGGAGTGTAAAAAGAAAAAAATAGTTTAACGGAACGATCACATGAAATAGTGAAAGTCTATAATTATCTTCGATAAGTAGTGCATAGGTAACTAGAGTCGCAAAGATAATGAGAGAATGTATGCCAAAAGAAAGATTTTTACTATAGATGTAGTATAAAAAACTTAAAAATAGACAAATCATAAAAAATGATTCGAAATAGACTAGATCTATATTGCCGGCGAAATAGTTCGATATGGAACCGATTGCCAGTAAAGATAAAAAAGCCATAAAAGTTCCTATAAGAAACCCCTCTTTTTTATCATGCCTTTTTATATGATATTTTAATTTTGTAAAATTATTCATTTAAAGCCTGTAATTAAAAGAGATTCCTATCTCTCTTGGAGGTGA
>CAZNIT010000037.1:0-42456 GCA_964573205.1 uncultured Sulfurospirillum sp.
ATCGTCGCGGGTTACGGCCATTTTGGAGATGGCTACACTTGAAAGAATACCTAAAATAACGATGACAAAAATAATTTCTATCATTGTAAATGCTTTTTTCATTTTCAATCCTTACTTATTCGTAAATGGCGCTACCGCCGAATTTATGTACTTTGATAAAGTCTTGTGTCACTTTAACAAGCGATTTACAATAAGCACTATTATCGCTTAGATCTCTGACGGTTAGCGTACCGTTTATATCATCAACTTTCACCCCCAGACAAAGTTTACTTCTGGCGGTATTTCCGAAAAATGCCTCGGTATTTGTAAAATTACCGCTAAATCTATTTTTTGTGTTGTCTAAAAGCTCTATATTTGACATTTTGGATACATTTGAATCAAAATATCCTTTAGAGGTATAATAAGAGCCGATATCGTTGACAAGACTTGCCAATCTCTGAGTACCGGCCGCTACTTCGGCATCATCTCGCGTCGCTGCTAATTTGGGGATAGCCGCCGAAGCCAAAATACCAAGTATGACTATCACAAATACCAGCTCTATCATCGTGAACGCTCTTCTCATCACAAGTCCCATCTTTTAACTTTACTCTTCCTAACCCCGATAAAAAGAGTAAAATCAAAAACGGAGAGCATAAACTCTCCATTTTTACTTATTAATTATAAATAGATGAACCGCCGAATTTATGTACTGCAAGTAATTTGTTGATAGCTTTATTTAGACCTTTACAGAAAAGAGAATTATTCGCATCACTTACCTCAGAAAGTGTCAATGTACCATTAGTTTCATTTGAAGCTATAGCCGTACATCTTTGACCTCTTGTTTTATCCCAGTAATATACTGTCGAACTATTATTTAAATCAATATTACTTGCATCAGCATTAGACGAATCAACTAAAGCGACATTTGTCATCTCACTTACTTTACCAAATGTACCATGAGCCGTATAGTAAGACCCGATATCTGAAACTAAAGATGAGATTTCAGTAGAAGCTTTTGCAATATTCGCATCATCTCTTGTCGCCGCTAGTTTAGGAATGGCTACCGAAGCCAAAATACCTAATATAACAATCACGAAGACCAACTCAATCATAGTAAAACCACTTCTTTTCATAAAAAACTCCTTCAAAGTATTAAAATTTCCCGACCCTTTTGGATGCCGTTGTTACTAGATCGTCTGAGATTATAAAAACTTTAGTAATTTTGCTATAATTTCATCAAAAAGGTTAGCGCTTGGCAAAATTTCAGCTTCAAAGCGATTTCTCTCCGGCAGGTGATCAGCCTCAGGCTATCGAAAAACTTTCAAACTCCATAATAAATGGAAACAGATTTCAAACTTTAGTCGGTGTAACTGGTAGCGGAAAAACCTATACGATGGCAAAAATCATCGAAAAAACTTCTCGCCCCACTTTAATCATGACGCATAACAAAACACTTGCGGCTCAATTATATAGTGAATTCAAACACTTCTTTCCAAACAATCATGTTGAATATTTCATATCTTACTACGACTATTATCAACCAGAAGCCTACATACCTAGAACGGATCTTTTCATAGAAAAAGACAGCTCCATCAACGAAGAGATAGAACGTCTTAGACTCTCAGCCACAGCATCTTTGCTTAGTTACAACGATGTCATATGTATCGCATCGGTATCGGCAAATTACGGTCTTGGAAATCCTAACGAATATAAGAAAATGGTACAAATTCTTGAAATCGGAAGTGAACTAAATCAAAAACAGATACTTATAAAACTCGTCGATATGGGTTACAAAAGAAACGACAACTATTTTGATAGAGGAGATTTTCGAGTCAACGGCGATGTAATCGACATATATCCCGCATATAGCGACGAAGAGGCGATCAGGGTTGAATTCTTCGGTGACGAAATAGAATCGATCTACTGTTTCGACACCCTTACAAATAAAAAAACCGTTGAAAAAGATAAAGTCATAATTTATGCGGCAAATCAGTTCATAGTTGGTCAAGATCGCCTGAAAATCGCTATAAAAGAGATAGAAGACGAGTTGGAGAAAAGATTGAATTTTTTCAAAAAAAACAATCGCCAAGTCGAATATCAAAGACTCAAACAGCGTGTGGAATTTGATCTTGAGATGTTAAACGCAACCGGAACCTGCAAAGGAGTGGAAAATTACGCCAGACATCTAACCGGTAAAAAACCTGGGGAAACCCCATACTCATTGTTTGACTATTTTGAAGCGATGAAAGAAGAGTATCTTGTCATCGTAGATGAGTCTCATGTCTCATTACCCCAATTTCGCGGTATGTATGCAGGTGATAGGAGTAGAAAAGAGACTCTTGTAGAATATGGTTTTCGTCTGCCGTCGGCTCTTGATAACAGACCTCTTAGATTTGAAGAGTATATTGACAAAGCTCCTTCATATCTCTTTGTTTCGGCTACTCCTGCTCAACTGGAACTTGATTTAAGCGGTAAAAACGTAGCTGAACAGATCATCCGTCCCACCGGATTACTCGATCCTGAGATCGAGATATTGGATAGTGACAATCAAGTTGAAAAACTTCACGACGAGATCAAAAAAACTGTGGCGAAAAACGAGAGAGTCCTTGTTACGGTTTTAACGAAAAAGATGGCGGAAGAACTGAGCCGCTACTATATCGAGCTAGGAATTAAAGTCAAATATATGCATTCGGATATCGATACGATCGAAAGAAATCAAATCATCAGAGCACTTCGAAACGGAGAGTTCGACGTCCTCATAGGAATAAATCTTCTAAGAGAAGGGCTTGATTTGCCGGAAGTCTCTTTAGTGGCCGTACTCGATGCCGATAAAGAAGGTTTTTTACGAAGCGAGACCGCCCTTATACAGACTATGGGAAGAGCCGCTAGAAACGCTAACGGAAGAGTGATTATGTTCGCAAAAAAGATAACCCGTTCTATGCAGGCGGCAATCGATACGAAAAATTACAGGCGAGCAAGACAGATAAAATATAACAAAGAGCATAACATCACACCTACGACCGTTATAAGAAAAATGGATGAAAACCTTAGAGTCGAGGATTATAGCCAAATCGCTCAAAAAAAGATGAAAGAGAAGATACCAAAAAGCGAGAAGCAAAAAATCATCAAAGAGCTCAAAGCGAAGATGCTTACCGCGGCAAAAGCGCTTGAGTTCGAAGTTGCGGCGAAGTATCGAGATGAAATTGAAAAAATTAAAAGATTATGATATAATTAAAGTAAATATTACTTTTAAGGACAAATCCGTGACCGATCTTGGTGATAAATCACTCTATATAAACCGTGAACTCTCTTGGTTGAAATTTAACTCAAGAGTTCTTTTTCAAAGTACGAAAGAGAGAAAGCCTCTGCTTGAAAGACTCAAGTTTATGGCGATCTATTCTACAAACTTAGATGAGTTTTATATGATCAGAGTCGCCGGTTTGAAACAATTATACTCCGCACGTTTTATTTCGTCCGGGATTGATGAGATGACGCCTCTTGAACAGTTACAAGAGATAAGAGAGTATCTTCATAATGAAAAAGAGGAACTCGAAAAAAGTTATAAAGATGTTACCTCGACTCTTGCTACGCAGGGACTTTTCATACAGGAGTTTCAAGATCTCACACCTGAACTCAAAACTTACGCCGGAGAATTTTTTTACGAGAATATCTTTCCGGTCATCATCCCTATCGCCGTAGATGCTACACATCCTTTTCCTCCTCTTAACAACCTTAGTTTATCGTTGGCGATCAAGCTCCGCGACAATTCAAACGACGATGAAATAAAATTTGCGATGATCAGAATCCCAAGGCTTCTTCCTAGATTCATACATCTTTCAAAAGGTATATATATAACGATAGAGTCTCTTGTTAGAGAATATATAGAAGATATCTTCCCCGGATACGAAATTCTCTCTTCAACTCTTTTTCGAGTTACCAGAAACGCCGACATCGTCATCGAAGAGGAGGAAGCGGACGATTTTATGGAGATTATGCAAGAGGGTCTAAGACTTAGAAGAAAAGGTGCTTTTGTTCGCCTTGAAATCGAAAAAGAGTGCGATGAAGAACTTTTGGAATTTTTAAACTCGTATCTCAAAATCAATTCTCATGATATCTATGAATACGCTATCCCCCTAAATCTAGGAGCACTTTGGAATATCGTGGTTGACAAGGAGTTTTCTCATCTAAGCGAACCCCAACACGTACCCAAGCTTTTACCGCCGTTTGATCAAAACGAGTCGATTTTCAAAATAATCGACAGAGAAGATGCGATGATACTGCAACCTTTTGAAAGTTTCGATCCGGTCGTAAAATTCATTCAGGACGCGGCAAAAGATCCTAAAGTTCTATCCGTAAGAATGACGCTATACCGCGTAGGAAAAAACTCACCCATAGTACAAGCCCTGATAGATGCCGCAAACAACGGTAAACAGGTAACTGCAATGGTGGAGCTGAAGGCTAGATTCGACGAAGAAAACAATCTCATATGGGCAAAAGCTCTTGAAGATGCTGGAGCGCATGTGATCTATGGAATACCCGGATTTAAAGTTCATGCAAAAATCGCACAAGTTATCCGAAAATCAAACGATAAACTAAAAATCTATCTGCATCTTTCAACAGGTAACTACAACGAATCGACAGCAAAAATTTATACCGATATCAGCTATTTTACGTCAAGAGAAGAGTTTAGAGCCGATTCGATCACATTTTTTCACATCTTAACAGGCTTCTCCAAGAACAAAAAACTTAACAACCTTAAAATGTCCCCAATGCAGATGAAGGAGAATCTGCTTGAGATGATAAAGGTCGAAAGATCATACAAAAATAAAGGGCGAATTATCGCTAAAATGAACTCTCTTGTTGACTCCGATGTCATAAAGGCACTTTATAAAGCTTCTCAAGAGGGTGTAAAGATAGATCTTATAATAAGAGGAATCTGCTGCCTAAAACCCGGAGTGGAAAACATAAGTGAAAATATAAAAGTTCGCTCGATTATAGGAAAATATCTCGAACATTCAAGAATCTTTTATTTCAAACACGCAAAACCGACCATCTATATCTCGAGCGCGGACTGGATGCCTAGAAATCTCGAAAAAAGATTTGAGCTTATGACACCTATTTACGACTCCTCTTTGGCTTTGAAACTTCTGGATCTTTTAAATCTTCAATTAAACGACAACGTGTTAGCTTGGGAGCTTCATAGTAGCGGAGAATATGAACTTTTAAAAGCTGAAGACGGAAAAAAGGAGATAAATTCCCAACTTTTCTTAGAAAACTATGTCAATAAACTCTATAAAGCTACTAAAAAGAGTACGACTTCAAACGCATTTACAAAAAAGAAGAAAATTTTCAAATGATGTACGAATATGAAAACCTAAAACCCAAAATCGGAAAAAACAATTTTATAGCAAAAAGCGCGGATATCATAGGAGATGTCACTACGGGCGAGGATTGTTCGATCTGGTTTGGATGTGTCGTTCGCGGTGACGTACATTACATAAAGATAGGAGATAGAGTAAATATTCAAGATTTGAGTATGATTCATGTAACCCATTACAAAAAAGCCGATAAAAGCGACGGCAATCCCACTATCATCGAAGATGATGTTACAATCGGTCACAAAGTTATGCTGCACGGTTGCACAATCAAAAAAGCGTCTTTAATAGGAATGAGCGTAACGATTCTCGACGGTGCCGTAATCGGGAAAGAGTCGATAGTAGGAGCCGGCTCACTCGTAACGAAAAACAAAATTTTTCCGCCAAGAAGTCTGATAATGGGCTCTCCGGCAAAGTTCATACGAGAACTTAAAGAGATAGAGATAGAAGAACTCTACAACTCCTCGATGAGATATGTTAACTTTAAAAATAAATATATTTAATTTTTACAAGGTAAAGTTTATATAACATAATCTTATCTTAAACCTTTTTATTGTACAATTATTAGATGATTTTATATTAGTGAAGGAGAACATATGGCAAAAGTCGTAATAATGGGTGCAGGTGTTTCAGGACATACGGCATCGACATTCTTAAGAAAATGGCTCGAGGACGAGCATGAAGTGGTTGTAGTAACCCCAAATAGTAAATGGAACTGGATACCGTCGAATATTTGGGTAGGCGTCGGAGAGATGACAAAAGAGGAAGTCACTTTCGATTTGGCTCCCGTATATGAAAAGGCCGGTATAACATATAAACAAGCAAAAGCCGTCTCTATAAATCCAAATGGCGGTAAAGACGAAGAAAAACCGTACATCACTATTGAATATACCGACCCTTCTAAAGAGGGAGAGAGTGAAAACGTAACATACGACTATCTTATTAACGCAACGGGACCGAAACTAAACTTCGGTGCGACCGAAGGTCTAGGTCCTGACGGCGGTCACACCGTATCGGTATGTACGGCCGACCATGCGACGCATGCAAACCAAGAGCTACAAAAATGTATAGAACGAATGAAAAAAGGCGAAGAACTAAAATTCCTCATAGGTACCGGTCACGGTATGTGTACTTGTCAAGGTGCGGCGTTTGAGTATATCTTCAATATCGATCATACATTAAGAGAAGCGGGCGTTAGAGATAAAGCCACGCTCACCTGGATTTCAAACGAATCATTTTTGGGTGATTTCGGAATCGGCGGTTTACATATAAAAAGAGGCGGCTATGCGGCTTCGAGCAAACTGTTTGCCGAATCGATATATGCGGAAAGAGACGTAGGCTGGATTATCGGCGCTCATGTAAACAAAGTCGAAGAGGGAAAAGCTCACTACGAGTTGCTTGACGGTACTATGGGTGTGGAAGAGTTCGATTTCTCTATGCTTATACCTCCTTTTGCGGGAGTTGGACTTAAAGCTTACGATAAAGACGGTACGGATATAACCGATCAAATGTTCGCTCCCAACGGTCTTATGAAAGTTGACGCCGACTATACGCCAAAAGCATATGAAGAGTGGAAAGCTAGCGACTGGCCGGCAACTTACCAAACCCCGTCACATAAAAATATTTTCAGTATCGGTATCGCATTCGCACCGCCGCATCTTATCTCAAAACCTATGAAATCGCCCAACGGCACACCGATCAATCCTACCCCGCCAAGAACGGGAATGCCTTCTGCTATGATAGGTAAAGCCGTAGCTCAAAGCATCACCGATATGATAAACGGAGCGCCCGAGCCGACTCACACGGCTAGAATGTCGGAAATGGGAGCGGCTTGCGTGGCTTCTACCGGTAAAGGTATTTTCAACGGTACGGCGGCGGCTCTTACAGTCTTCCCTGTAGTGCCCGACTTTGAAAAATATCCCGGCCTAGGTCGAGATCTGGATTATACTTTCGGAGAGATCGGACTCGCCGGACACTGGATCAAAAATATACTCCATTATATGTTTATATGGAAAGCGAAATTAAAACCGGGCTGGGCACTTATACCAGAATAAAATCACGCATAAAACACCGGCTTTATGCCGGCTTTGAAAATATAAAAAATAAGGAGAAATTAAATGGCAGCAGTAAATGAAAATCAATCCTCTCATGTAAAACACATTGAACCATATACACCGGAATTTGAAACTATGGTACCAACCGGAATCGTAAAATTTTTAAGGACTTGCGTATTGTGGCAGATCGTAAGATTTATCGCCATTAATATCAAAATGACGATCGTCATTTTAAAAAGCCACCATTAAAGGTAGCAAATTTGCGGCGGGTATTACCGTCGCTTTAGAATCGTTACTCTTTTTCCTCTTTTGTCTGTCCCCTTTTTTTACCACCCGCTCTTTGAGAACGCTTTGAAAAATTAATAAGCTCTTCAGTGGTATAAACGTCATCGGGTATATTTTTGAAACACTCGTCAAGCACACGAGCGGCACTTAAAGCATCGGCATAAGCACGATGATGCTCACCTGTTTGAATATCCAAAAAATCTCTTAAATGTGCAAGTCCATGTTTTTGAGCGTTTATAGTTTTTCTAGCAAGATCCACTGTACATAGTTTTCTATTTAACAACTCGTCCAAGCCGACGGTTTTCAATGATGTAGAGATAAAATTAAAATCGAATTTCGCATTATGCGCTACAAAGACGCAATCACTCAAAAAAAGCTTGAAATCGTAAAGCACCTTCTTCAAAGAAGGAGCATCAGCCAAATCACTTTGTTCGATATTTGTCAAGCGAACGATTGCCTGAGGAATATAATCGGCATAGACATACGATTCGAATCTATCTAAAATATCACCGTTTTTATATTTTATAGCACCGATCTCTATAATCTGGTTTTTGACCGGACTATTTCCGTTGGTCTCTATATCGACTATACAATAAATTTCGTCTTTGTAGCAGTTTTTCTGGGTTCTTAGATAGACCTCCTTTTCATCTTCGACGATAGGAAGTCCGTAGAAGTTGAGAGTTTCAATATCAAGATCCACATCGAAATTTTTTTTCAACCGATTTATACAGCCATAAAATTCGTCACGAGGAACACTCCCTTGCTTGAGTTTGCTTACAAGATTGTCAAACTTTTCCATTTTCTATTACTTTAATAAAATTTTTCATCTTCATTTTATCTTTTTTTCCTTTTCTCTTCTCTACACCGCTACTTAAATCGACACCGTAAAAGCCATATTTTAAAACTTCAGTTACATTTTTCTCATTTAAACCGCCGGCAAGTACGATCTTACTACAATCAACACCTTCAAACCAATCAAGATCAATTCTTTTTCCTTCACCGCCGTAGCTTTTTACAAACGCATCGATAATACGGTATTGGTCGTTGAATTTTAAAATATCCTCTTTAGATTTCGCTCGTATCACCCTGATATATCTGGTATTTAAAGAGTCGTAAAAACTTCTTGGCACTTCAAAGTGTATTTGAGCCAAAGAGATATCGCTGAAGTCGCAGATGTCATTTATCTCTTGAGGAGTCTTTTCAACAAAAAGTCCGACTCTCTCCACAAACGGAGGAAGTTTGGAAATAATATCTTTCGCCTTAGAGGGGGATAGATATCGCGCCGATTTTTCATAAAAAACAAAACCCAACGCATCCGCTCCCGCCTCCACCGCATCAAGAGCATCTTCGAGATTGGTAATACCGCAGATTTTAACTCGCATCTATATTTGCAAACTTTTTATGGCTTTTTCGTAGTCGTCGCTACCGTAAACGTAACTTCCTGCAACGACGATATCGACACCGGCGTTTTTGAGATCATATACGTTTTTATCGTTAACACCGCCGTCCACTTCAATAAGAGCCGAAGAATTTTTACGAAGAATCAGATCTTTTAATCTTGCCGCTTTCTCAATAACGCCCGGTATAAACTTCTGCCCGCCGAATCCCGGATTTACACTCATTAAAAGTACCATGTCAAGATCTTTAATTATATATTCGAGTTCTTCGCTTCTTGAGTGAGGGTTTAAAACAACAGCCGGTGAAATACCGTAATCGCGGATTTTTTGAATGAGTCTGTGAGGATGCTTCTCCTCTTCTATATGAAACGAAAGATATCTCGGTTTCAAAGGAGCGAAAAGCTCCGTAAAAAAGGTGTTGTTTTCAACCATCAAATGTATATCCAGAGGCTTGGTACTAGCTTGTGCCACACTTTTTACCACAACCGGCCCAATGGTGAGATTCGGTACGAAATGACCGTCCATCACATCTACATGAACTAAATC
This sequence comes from uncultured Sulfurospirillum sp., assembly GCA_964573205.1. GTDB lineage: Bacteria > Campylobacterota > Campylobacteria > Campylobacterales > QNZT01 > QNZT01. The sequence continues at coordinate 9,637 of CAZNIT010000037.1, forward strand.
ACAGCCGCCTTGACATATCGCTTTTACCTCTTCATCCAGCCTGCCAAAATCGGCCGAGAGAATACTTGGTGCAACTTGCATAAAACCTCATCATATTTTCAGACTTTAACGACATCTCTCACATTAAAACACTATCATAAGAAGTCTTTAGAATATTTTACAAAAAAGTGCTTAACTTAAGCTACGGCCAACATATGTGAAAATTTACGTCTTATACTCTCGATAATTCCGTATTCTCTCGTAGCGGAAGTTTCGTACAGATGAATTTTTAGCATCTGAGTACTCCATATATGAAAATGCGTGGCCTCTTTCGGATTCAATCTGTAACCGACGGCTATTATCGCATCGAGATTGTAAAAATTTCCGCTTACATATCGCCCTTCATAATTTTCTATTTCGATCGAACGATTTACGAAACTCTCTTCCAACTCCCCGCTTGCAAACAGAGTCTTCAATAAAATATATACATCTTTTACACCGCAACAAAAAAGTTTACTCATCTGTACTTGAGTCATATAAAAACTATCATGACTCATCACTACTTTCAGATCCTTTTTACTAAACGGACTTTGATAATTTAAACTCTTTATCGCTCTCATCAGCTAACTCCTTATTTGGTTAGCTTAATTTTATTCTTTTTTGACGAAGTTATCCAAAAATATTTCAAATTGAAATATTTTATATTTTTCCTATATTCATCGAAAATATCGGTAACAACATCGCCACTACTATCACACCGATTGTAACACCGACAAACAAAATAAGCATAGGTTCTAAAAGAGAAAGAAAAAGATCTATTTTACTTCGATTCTCCGCGAAATAGAGATCTGCGAGATTTTGCATCACCAAAGCGACTTCACTAGTCTCTTCTCCCAGCGCAATAGCCTGAATGAAAGATTTATCGACATGTTTTCCGTATTTGGAAAGTGAAGCGGAGAACTTCTTTCCCTCGACAACCTCTTTGGAGGCTTTGATGAATTCATCTTTTATTACAACATTATCCAGAATATTAGAAGCCAATTTTACGGCATGTACGAACGTAACTCCTGACTTCACCAAAACCGATGTAATATATGAAAATCTGGCGAGCTCAAAAGTCTGTATAATTTTTCCAAAAATAGGAAGCGAGAGTAGAAACTTATGATACATATATTTAAACGCTCTATTGGTACGAACCAAAAACTGAAAAATAGCGGCTATAACGATAATAATTACGGATATATGCAGCCAATACGCACCTAAAAAATCTCCGACGGCAATTACCGCTTTCGTAATCGAGGGAAGCTCCTGTTTCAACTGTGTGAACATACCCGTTATCTTCGGCACGACGGTCGTGAGCATAAAAGCTACCATCATAACCGATATTATTATTATAAACATAGGATAGACCAACGCCTGCTTAACTTTCCCTGCTACTTTGTCTTGTTCTTCGACAAAGCGAGCCATCTCAAAAAGCACCTCGGCTAAACTTCCGCTCTCTTCCGCCACTTTTATCGACTGCTTGTAAAATACGGGCAATTCTATTATTTCTTGAGATTCTAGTGAAGCGTAGTAGCTCTTCCCCTCATCCATACTATTTTCCAAAGAGCTTAAAAAATCGACCATCAAAGGCTCATTTTCATACTGCGACTTGGCAAGACGAATAACATTTACTATAGGAATTCCACTTCTTAGATAAATCGCCAGATTTCTTGAAAGGTTGGCAAGATTTTTCGCACTTAGTTGTCGTTTTCTTCGGAAATTGATCTTATCCCAAAAAGATGCACCGCTCTCTTCGATACTTTGATAAATGATTCCTTTTGATTTAATTTTCCGTCTAGCTTCGTTTAAATCCGCCGCCTCTATGCGCGCTTTGACTTTTTTCCCGTTTTTGTCAAAACCTTTGTATAAAAAGATCATTAGTCTTTAAGCCCTACGCGAATGACCTCTTTTAAAGACGTAACACCGTTTAGCATAAGCCCCAAAAGCTGTTCACCGATAAGTTTCATCCCTTTATTTCTCATCGCTTCTCTGATCTCAAAATCGGTCATCTTGTTTTTCAACATGATCTTCACTTCATCGTCCATTATCAAAAGCTCACCGACCGCTTGTCTGCCGATATATCCCGTAAAATTACATTTTGGACATCCGACGGGATCAAAAACTTCCACATCGTCTTTTATATTAAACTCCATCCTTATATCTTTTGGCAGCGTGCCTCTTTTTTTACAATCTTTGCAAAGTTTTCTAACGAGTCGCTGAGCCAAAACACCTAATAGCGAAGAACTTATGAGAAAATCGTCCACACCCATATCCACAAGTCTGGTGATAGCGGCCGCGGTATTGTTGGTATGTAGAGTGGATAACATAAGATGACCCGTTAATGCGGCTTGTATCGCAATCTCCGCCGTCTCTTTATCTCTTATTTCACCGACCATTACGATATCCGGATCTTGTCTTAAAATAGATCTAAGACCAGCGGCAAACGTTAGACCTGTTTTAGTATTAACCTGTATTTGGTTTATATTGTCGGCCTTATACTCTACGGGATCTTCTACGGTAATTATATTTTTATCCGGCGTGGCCACAGTCTGCAAAAAAGTGTGAAGCGTCGTTGATTTACCGCTTCCGGTAGGTCCTGTCACCAAAATCATACCATGAGAATGTTCAAGCAGTTTTTCAAACTCATTTTGCAAATTTTTCGTAAATCCCAATTTCTCAAGCGTAGGAATATCGCTTGATTCCATTAATATCCGCATAACGACTCTTTCACCATAATACGTAGGAAGAACGGAAACACGAATATCGAGATCTTTACCCGCTATTTTCACCTGCGTACGACCGTCTTGAGGAACTCTTTTTTCGGAGATGTCGAGATTTGAGATCACCTTTATCCGGCTTATGACGAGCGCTATTATATTTTTGTCAAGATCGACATGTTTTACCAATACGCCGTCAACTCTGAAACGAACCACACCTCTTTTTTCATGTGACTCTATATGTATATCCGAAGCTCCCTTTTTAACAGCCTGATAAAAAAGAGAGTTGACAAATTTAATTATCGGAGCGGACTCTTCACTAGTTAATATATCACTACTGTTTTTCAAAAATTCCGTAAGAGAGATATCCTCTTCGAGAAGCTCGCTTTCACTCTCTTCGTTTATCGTCGAGGAGAGCTCTTTATCCGTCTTGATCTCCAAAAAGCGATGATAGAGTCTGTCATACGAATCCTGATCTACAAAAGCCAAAGGATACTTAACATCCAGCTTCGATAGTAAGTTGAATCCGTCAACCAGATGCTCGGGATGCAAAACAATAAACTCTTTTCCCTCGATCTTCGTAAACAAAAGTGAGTTTTTGACACAAAGATCTATATCGATACCGTTTACCAACTCGGGATAAAGATCAAGATTATTAAATTCAAAAACATTGTTTAATTTCATAAATGAGTCCTAATAAACTTCATCGATTTTGACACGCTCTTTTGATATGACGTTACCCTGAGCATCTTTGACGACTCTATAAGCTCTTTGACGCTCGTCTATTATAATCTCCTGAGTCGGTTTATCGCTTTGAAATCTATTTGAACTCTGATGAACGGTCGTTACTATTTCGTCTTCATGTAAAATCTCTGGATTTATCGCCTCGACTTGAAGCTCAGGAGCTATTTGACTTTCGTCAATAATGAGAGGTTTACCCTCTTTTAGTTTTTCATCAAGCTGAGTCGCCAAATCCTTCTCCACCATCTCAAGGCGTCCAAGAGCTTCCTTGAGACGACTTAAATCTTCACTTCTTTTGACAATATATGGAGTTATCATGATCACCAAAGAGATCTTATCGACATTTTCGGTAGTATGCCTGAAAGGAATTCCCAAAATCGGTATATCTCCAAGAAGAGGGATTTTCGTTACCGTCTTACTTGTTTTATCTTTGACCAACCCTCCTATTATGACGGTTTCACCGTTTTTAACAATGGAAGTAGTTGAAACTTCTCGCTTCGTCGTAGTCGGAAGCCCAACCTGTCCTCCGATTACATCCTCCAAAATAGCCTTTACATCCAATGCCACTTTATTATCTTCGGAGATTCTAGGTTTAACTTTCAAAGTAAGACCTATATCTTCTCTGGAATAGTTTTGCCGTGTTAGAGATGTCGCATCCGAACCGGTAGTCGTTTGGGTCAAAACGGATTCGGTTCGTCCGACATACAAAGATGATTCTTTGTTATTTATACAAAGAACGGCCGGTTCGGAGAGTATGTTCGCAACTCCGTTTTTATCAAAAAGAGAGATAGTCGTGCCCAGAGCCAAAGCTTTCGTAACTTTAGGAATATCGAAATTGGTACCAAGAAGCGACGCTACCTGAGCGATAGCGTCCGAGCCGTCCAGACTCCCCAACACTCCGCTAAAACCGTATATACCCGAATCGTTCACGATACCGCTTAAAAGCGAATATTTCACCCCGAGTTGTTCAGCTTTGTTTTTACTTATTTCGACGATTTTAGCCTGTACATAGACTTGTTGTCTCTCTACGTCCAGCTCTTCTATAACGCTTCTGATCTCTTTAATTTCACGATCGGTCGCATAAACCACTACCGCGTTGAGCTCGGTATCTACCGTCACCGTCGGCTTATTTTTTCCGCTTACGGAGGGGAGTGGCTCATTTTTGGAAACTACCGGCTGAGACTGTCTGTTTTTCGATTCTTTGGAGCTTTTGGAACCGACAACTTTCGGTTTTGCTTTTGCAAACGTTAAGCTATCGGAACTTTTGTGTGACTTTGCGAAACTCTTATCCGATAAAAGTTTCTCTAAAGTTTTCACTATTTCCGCCGCATCGGCATTTTTTACATAAATTATCTCCATATGTTTATCAACCGTCTCATTAGATCTATCCATATTCCTAACTTTAGGAATAAGTTTTCTTACATTCTTTTTAGAACCCACTAAAACGATGGAATTACTTGCATCATCGGCAAAAACACTGATCTTTTGTGTCTGTATTTTATTATCGAACATAGCGTTCGCCAACTTTTGCACTTTAGGCAAAACCGATTTGGCATCGGCGTTTACCAGATATACAAAATGAGCATTAGGTTTTACTGTACCGTTATCAAGTCTGCGGATAAGATTTCTTATAGTTTTTATATTTTCCGGGAAATCGGTCACTACGACCGAATTGCTTTCATAAGAGAGTGTAATCTTACCGTATTTACTCAAAAGAAAATTGACTTGTCTTAAAATCGTTCTGACATTTAGATTCTCAACCGGCACGACGACGGTTTGGACTTCATCTATTTTCGAATCTCCATATACCGGGGGAGCAGATTTTGGAGCATCGGCACTTCTTATAACCTGCAAAAAACCGTTTTTCGTGTCTCTTAACGTGTAACCTTTATTTGAAAGAACCTTTATGAGCAGATCATATATCTTATCTTTTCTGACAGGTTTGACGGAAACGAAATCGACGGTTCCTTGTACGTTTTGACCGATCAAAATATTTTTTCCTGTAATATGTGCGACCATCTTGATAAAATCGACTATCTTCAAATCTTGAAAATTTATTTTTACGGTATTTTGACTATCTTTGTGCTCTAATGCCGCACTTTGTAAAAAAAGCGCTCCTAAAAGCAGAAAAACGGTTACTAAATTTTTTATCATCTCATCCCCTAGTTTATACTAAATTCCAGTTCGATCTCACTGTCTCCACGAAGTATCGAAAGTGTCAAACCGTCTAAATTATTTATATTATTATAATACTTCATAACATCTGAAAGTGATTTTATTTCATTACCGTCAATACCTTTTATCACATCTCCGCTTTTAAGTCCGGATATATCGAAAAATGATCCTTTTTTAACATAGTTTACACGAAAACCGTCAATACGACCGTTTTTTCTGATCTCCTGAATTCTTATATTTTTCCAAATTTTATTCGGATTTTTTATGTACGACTCGACCTCTTGATGAGAGATAGTCACGGGCTCGAAAGGTTCCATACCCTCTTGTGCGCTCTCTTTAGCGTTTGTTGAACCCTTCGAAAAAGCTCTTTTGTTTCTACTCTCTTCGTCGATCACTACATCGTAGTGAACTCCGTTTTTGTCGAATACCGCTCTATTATCGTAAATTTCTATCAAAGTATATCCCACATACTTTTCACCTTTATGCAAAAATGTCGTTCCGAGATGATCTTCTATCACGATAAAACTATTCTCATTTTCAAGATATGTACCCTTTAGCTTGATATCTTTTATTCTATTTGCGGTCTCCATCTGCTTAACAACAGGTTTATCGTTACCGGATTCCAAAATTTTACCAAACAGGTTCAGGTTGTAATGATAAGAGAGATTTTGCGGAGTTTTCGAGGTGATATCGTCTTTTGATAAGAACAGAAACGACACTACCGCATACATTAACTTAACGATCGCAAACGGAAACAAAAGATAAATAATGAAATTTTTCAACAATTTATTTGATGAGCGATTCATACACATACCCCTCATCTCTTTTTCTAAAAAGTTCTCTAAAGATTTGCGATCGTTTAAAATTTTTACTCGGTTCGCAAATCAGTTTTATTTTTCCCTCTTTTAGTTTCAAACTCCCCCACACTTTTCCAAAATTTCCTTCCGCCTCGATCTTCACAACAAACGGGTACCACAAAGCTTGTGATATTCGAACGAAACCATCTTTTAGATCGAACACTCTTTTTACGTCTTTGCCGGAGCTTATATCTTTTGCTACCGCACTATTATATATAAGCCAAGGCTTGACGCTTATACTCTTGATTCGAGCCGATTCAATCCCGTCGTAAAAAAGTTTCGCATCCTCTATCTTTAAATCGATCAATCTATCTTTTAAACCCTCTTGAGAAATAGTTATTTTCCGCTCTTGCAAAACGGCTTTCAAAGTATAAAAAAGTTGCTCTTTAGGCATCAAAAATATCAAAGCCAGATAGGTCGAGAGTAAAATGAACAAAAACTTTTTCATTTTGCCACCTCCAATCTGACTTTCGCTTTTTGCGGTTGAACTCTCGTAATTTTAAGCTCTTTGATTTTTATACCGGAATTTTCGATCTTTCTTAAAAGCAAATTCAATTTTTGGTTATTTAAATTATCAAAATCGTAAACTACACTACCGGGACGACTCTTTTCATTTGTAGGTGATGCCACTCTTTTTAAAGTATTTATTAGCCTACGAGCACTTTTTTTATCGCCAAAACGCTTTTTTAACACACTTATCTCTTCAGCCTCTTTTTCAAATGTTACAAGTTGCTTCTTTTTTTGCAGATACTCTTCATACGAGCTCTTTTTATAACCGTTGGCAAGAAGCAAAACAAGCATTGAAACGACAGCGAAAACTATTAGATTTTTTTGACTCATGACGAAATCTTTATCGTTAAAATATCATCTTTTAAATCGCTTTGGACGATTTTATATTTTTTCGAGAGAGAGGATCTTATCTCCTTTTCTCTTCGCGCGTCTTTTACCTTAATCTCTATAAGAGCTCCTTTTTCATTCAACTCTATATTTCTTATATATTCATCTTGTTTTAACGGAATTTTGGAAAATAGATAGAGTTCATCTCTTAATTTTTTCTGTTTTTTATAAGTTTTGTAAAGATTGTTCTTGATACTTTTGAGTTGCATAGAAGTTGCCGGTAGATCAAGTTTTTGTATCATACGGCTTTTTTGTTCCTCGATTTTCGCGGCCTCCTTTTTATATCCGATCGATTCCAAAACCAAAGCGCTAAAAATCAAAGCTACCGCCGAGGCCGTGAAGATAAAAGTTTTTTTATCGATAGCCTCCTCTTCGAAAGTGCCCAATTTTATTTTATGACGCGATAATTTTCTATTTTGCGTCAAATCCTCGATACGAATCTTCGGGTCGGTACAGTTTCTTGGTATTTGTATCAAAAGACCGCCCATATTTACAAGCGAACTATCGCTATCTATCGCACAACAAGCATCAAGATCGCTAAACTCGTATTGAGAAAAATAGATAGCGTCAACTTTCGCTTCATCGATAAAATAGTCGTTTATCAACTGTGATAGATTCTCTTTATCATACGCTATGATAATAAACTCGCCGCCGACTTTGTTAACTTCGTAACTATAATCTCCATCGGGCAAATTTCCCTCGAATACCGACTGCGCGAGTTTTTTCGCCTGAGCCGTACTTTTTACGGGAAGTTGAACTTTTTTCACCCAGTAAAACTGAGGGGAGAGGATAACGCTGTAACGCCCCTTTTTTCTAGGCTGCATTTTTTGATGCAAAAAAAGTATATCTTTATTCTCTTGAAACAGATTCTTCAATACGATCTATCCTCTTGTGTATTATGTCATAATCAAATACCAACTCTTTTTCATATGAAGAGGTACCTAAAGTTAGATTACATTTTATCAAATACTTACTTTTTGTATCATTTGAGTCGAACTCACCGACTCTAAAAAGCTCTTTGATCTCTTTTAATTCGGGATCGTTTTGCATATACGTACTCTCCTCTTTGAACATAGCGCAATAATCACTATCATCTTCAAGAAGAGAAGACGGCAAAAGTAGAGAAAGCGGATCTTTAACTTCACTCTCACCGCTTTGCGTAAACGAAAAATCACTTTTACAATCAAGTATTCCCGTACTTTTATTTATATCGCCAAAATAGAAAAAATCCTCAACGCTTTGGCGATTTATTTTGAAAATATTTTTATCGCTACTCAGTTCGTAATATTTTTTGAAGATCTTTTTCAAATGATTGTAACTATATATTTTGCCCTGAGCGAAATCTATATCGTCGTTGGCGATTTCGGTTTCACTCCCCAGCTCAAGATCGTTTTTATCGACGGTATCTATCAAAAGATCGAGCATCGTCTGTTGACTCCTCAATCCGTAAAGATCGAAAAAGCGTTTCAACGGTCTGCATAATATTCGAGTCGTCATATTTTGGTCGCAATTGCCTTCGCTTGTGATCAAATTGTTCAAGAGCATGTTTAAATTTATCTTTTTCATGCGCGAATTCATTTCAAATCCTATCACGATTCCGGTTTTCGGTTCGGTTAAGGGAGGTATGTCGCTAGAGAGCAAAATTTCTAAAGTATCCGAATCGTTGACATCTTTTGTAATGGAGTTTAAAATAGAATTAAAATCTTTAAACGTTAAAGAAAATTGATTTTGAGCGTCGATAACGCTCACTTCATCAAAACTCCTTTGTGAAATAGTAAGCGTATATAAAACCAAAGCGGTAATAATAGCGATAAAACCAAGTGTCATCATCAAAACAATCGCTTTTCTCACATATATCCTTTTAGAAAAGATCAGCAGATGCTGCGTGGTATTTTACATTATCGCTCTTATTAATTCTAAAGCTATTTTTACTATAATATATGTCTTATTTTATAATAAGAATCTTAAATTAAACTATTTATATCTGTGCTTTACATTCAAGCGTATAAATAGCCATTTTATAAAGGAATGACTCCAATGAAAAAAGCTTTCTCTCTTATTGAGATCATGATCGTCATCATTATACTCGGACTTCTTGCGGGTCTCGTACTACCAAATCTATTGGGACAGAGCGAACAGGCGAAAAAGAAAATAGTCTGCATTCAAATGCAAAGCATCAACGACGCTCTTAAAAACTTTAAGTTACAAAACGGTACTTATCCCTCCACCGAAGAGGGAATAAAAGCGCTTATCCAAAATCCCGATCCGGAAAAGTACAAAAGCTATCCTGACGGAGGATTTCTCGACTCCAAAGTTCCGGTAGATCCGTGGAAAAATCCGTACATTTATATAAACAACGACGGAGATATAGATATGATCTCCTTGGGCGCCGACGGTAAAGAGGGCGGTAGCAAAGAAAATGCGGACATCTCGTTTAAAAATTGTAGGTAATTTTACAAGATGAGGTCAAAACCTCATCTTACGAATCGCATACTCTAAAGCGCCATCTTGCGTATAAACAAACAGATAATTAAAATTAAGCGAATCTATTTTTTCTAAAATCTCTTCATCGCTTCTATAATACAAAGGTAATTTTATACCCTCCACTTTTGTCTTAGGCGGAACAGCTACAACCGTTTTCGCCATCCAACCGCCGATATTTAGAGCATAGTTTCTAGCCTTTAATATATCTTCGAGATTGTCGCTTAAAATCACCACCTTATCATTTTTCATAACCTCTTGAACCGACGGTTCCGCGTCAAGAAATATCGGTTTAAAGTGCTTGGTGTAATCAATCTTGTCGATACTATAAGGTAGTCCGTACTTATCGCATAAAGCGACGGCGCACCTTAGAGCATCCAGATGAAAAAAAGAGAATTTCTTATACTGATATATATATTTATGAATCTTGAAAGTGGTTCTAAAGAGCGAATCGTCACTTACTATATGTCCCGGAGCCTTTTCATCAAAAAAAGTTTTTTTCTCTCTAATCGTGGTCAATAAAGATTCATCACTCCCTACAAAGAGCCTCTTGTTACTGTTTAAAATCAGTTCGAACGCTTTTTTATGATCGCTCGGTATAAACTCGATGGAGTTTTTTCGAGTAAGTATCATCTTTAAAAAAGTCATAACTTTTGGAGAAATCAATTCGAAAGATGCGTCATCTTCACCTATGACAAACGAGAGAAGAGAAAAGGACGACCTATCCAAATCCTCCACTTTTATCAAAGAGATTTCTAAAAAATCGTCTGCATCGATAAAGCTACCGCTAAAAACAAGAGCCGAAGCTCCATTTCGATTCGCCTCTTCGGCCTCCTCAAGATCACTTACGAAACAGACATCTCCTTTTTGCACTCTCTTTGCATAGCGCGTAACGCGAAAGAATTCATCATCCTCATCTCCCGATATTAGCTCGGCGTTTAACGCTTTTACCAATTCTACCAAGGTCATAAACGTTTACGCATCAGTCATACCGCCTTCGTATTGTACATCAAAACAGGTACGAACAACAACGAAACCACTACCGCCGCCACCGTACCGGAAATCAATGCCACACCCAATCCGCCGAAAATCGGATCGGTCGCCAAAAGTGCCGAACCAAGTATTATAGCGACTGCGGTCAAGAAAATAGGTTTTGCTCTTGTAGCCGTAGCTATCGCGATAGCTTCTCTTTTCGCAATCCCTTTTTGCTCCATCAAAGCTTTGGCGAAATCAATAAGCAAAAGTGAATTTCTGGAACTTATACCCATAAGAGCTATAAAACCTATCAAAGATGTCGCTGTTAAGAAAAACGTATCTTTAGTTACCAAATCGGCAACCCAGTGACCTATGATAACACCTATAATGGATAAAAAACTTCCTCCCAAAATAATACCGCTTATAGCAAAACTTTTATAATAAATCACAAGAAGCAAAAAGATCAAAACAAGTGCGGCTATAAACGCACCTCCTAGATCACGAAAAGTATCGAGAGTAACTTTCATCTCACCGTCCCAACGAAGCAAAAACTCCTCTTTCGTCTTTTTATCCGTTAAATAGAGATCGAACATATATGTACTCATACCTTCAACCTCTTTAACATCGTAATCTTTACCGAACTCTTCTATCATTTTCTCTCTCGCATCCAAAAGCGGATAGACCTGCGACTCCATATCGGTCTCGGCTATAACGTTTAACATTTTTTTAAGATCTTTCGAGAAAATCGTGGGAGAATTTTTCACCTCGACGATATTTACAAGCTCGTTGACCGGAACCATCATGCCCTTTTTATTCATGAGTTTAAGTGCCGACAACTTCGCTTCAAGAGCTTTCTTCGATCTAGCCTCCAAAGTCTTGGAATCATCAAGTATAACGAACAAAGGTATCTGATCCGGTGAGTTTTGCGAATTTTTTACAGCTACCGCCATACCTTCGAAAGCCAAATAGAGTATATTATTTAGCTGCTCCAGCGAAACACCGGATCTTGCTACCTTTTCGGAATCGGATATGAGCTCGTATTTGGTGTAAAACTCATCTTGCATAATATCGACATCGACAAGACCTTTTGTCTTTTTAAGGATTTCCTGCACTTTCATCGCCATATTACGCAGCGATTTTCCATCTTTCGCAAAAACTTCGACAACAATCGATGCCATAGTCGGGGGGCCGGCAGGCTGTTCTATCATCTTTATACTAGTATCTTTTAGTATGGATTGACATTTCGAATGAATTATAGGTCTTAGTCTGTGAACCATAGTGTATGAAGGCTCGTCCCTATGATGCTTGTCCGTAAGATTTACGACTATCTCGGCAAGATGTTCCCCCTGCTTTAAAGAAGATCCCTTCACCAAACCGGCATAATCAAGTGGTGCTCCCTGCCCGAGAAAAACCTCGGCGTTGAGAACCTCTTTTTCATCTTTTAAAACATCTATAACACAATCGGTTATCCGCTTGGTTTGTTCGATCGAGCTACCGGTAGGCGCATCGACATATATGGAAAAGGTATTAGCGCTTTTACCGGGAAGCATTCTTGCAAGCACCATTTTCGTAGGAAGCATCATAACGGAAGCTCCAAGAGCCCCTAGAGTTATCAATATAACGGCGATTCTTTTTGATCTTTTACCGTTTATATCGTAGATCAGCTTTTCCAACCACTTCATGACTGCTCTCCACTTTTTTGTTTATCTTTTTGAAAATGATGGTGATGATGGTGCATTTTCGGTTTTTTCAACATTTTATTCGCTAAATACGGCGTAAATATATAAGCCACCACAAGCGACGCAAAAAGCGCTACCGGAACGTTATAAGGTATCGGTTTCATAAATTCGCCCATCATTCCTCCCACAAACGCCATCGGTACCATCGTCAATATAATAGCCAAAGTCGCTATATTCGTAGGTGCACCGATCTCATCGGTCGCCGTGATCATAATCTCATCCACTTCTCTATCCACCGCATCGTGTTCATGCATATGTCTGTGAATGTTTTCAATAACGATAATAGCCGCGTCCACCAAAAGACCCAAACTCAATAAAAAGGCAAACAGCGTAATTCTATTTATCGTTTGTCCCGTCAAATAAGCGATAAAAAGAGTTACCGCCAAAATAGCCGGAACGGTAAAAGTAACGATCAAAGACTCTTTCCAACCCAAAGCTATAACCAAAACGATAGCGATAATTAAGATCGTAATCAACAGATGGCTAACAAGTTCGTTTACCGCTTCATCCGCCCTTACACCGTAGTTTCTGGTTATCATATATGATACGCCGGCATTATTGAGCTCGTTTTCATACTTTTTCAACTCTTCCAAGACGCTCTCGGCAACAACCACCGCATTCGTACCTTTTAGTTTCGATACGCTCAAAGTTATCTGCTCTTTTTGTGTAAAATTCGATTTTTTATTTTTATGAGCGCTCTTCATAATCGCAATTTCAGCGGATTTGTAATTTTGTTTATCGTATGACGCTTCCACTTTCGCCACATCTTTAAGATAGATGGGTGAACCCATATATGAAGCTACGATCACGTTTTTTACATCCTCGACGCTGTTGATAGCATTTTTGACTCCGAAAATCACCAACTTATTCTCTTCGGTTCTACCCTTGACGTCGGGGACATTGACGGCCAACGCCTGAACCGCCTTTGTGATCTGCCCCAAAGAGAGATGATATCCCGAGAGTTTATGCAAATCCACCTCTATGTTGTACTGCTCTTTATGCTCGCCCTTTAGCGTAGTTTTGGAAACGTTTTCGACACTGTTAAAATCGTTTTGGATCTCACGAACCAACTTAAAAAGCCCGACTCTATCGAGAGTGGAACCATCTTTTTGATAAAAAGCCAAAGTCAAAATAGGAACATCTATATCTATGTCAAAAGGACGAATAAGCGGCTGCATGGCTCCTTTTGGGAGTTGATCCATATTTTGCATCACTTTATCGTATAGTTTCAAATTCGAATCTTCACGATTCTCTCCGATTTTATACATGACATTTACAATTCCGACATTATCCGCCGACATACCGTAAATATGCTCGATTCCGGAAATTTCTCGAAGTTTCCTCTCTAAAGGTTTTATGATAATATTATCTATCTCTTCAGGCGTCGAACCGGGCAGAGGAACGATAATCGTACCACCGCTAATAGCGATTTGCGGATCCTCTTCTCTTGGCATCACGACCAAAGAGAGATACCCCATCGCAAGTAAAAAAATCGCGAGAATCGGCGTCAAAGGATTATATATAAATATTTTCGCCAATTTACCGGCAACATCGGTTACCGGAATGTCGGCCACTTTATCTTTATCCATAGAATTTCCTTTCTACTCTTGTATGGTCACTTTTGTATAAAGACCCGGATAGACTACTTTTCCTTCGGTATCAAAGGATAATTTGATCTTAAACGTATGAGTCATCGGATTGGAGCTCGGAATTATAGCCGATACTTCCGCTTCATTGTCGATATTTACCGAAGGGATGTTGACTCTCACTTTTTTACCGATTTTAATATAGTGAAGATTTTTCTCGGAAATCTCGGTAACGATTTTCAAGCGGCTTAAATCGGTCAAGACCATCGCAGGCATTCCGGGTAGCGCCATCTCTCCGGAGTTAATGTTTTTTTGGACTATAACACCGTCGTTCGGAGCCTTTACTTTTAAATAATTATATTGATTCAAAACTTCCTGAAGTCTGGCTCTTGCTTGTTGAACCTGCTTTTTCGCGACTTTCACCATATCTCGAAGATTTTTCTCCATAAGCTCTATACCCTCGTACTGGGCTTTGGAGATAACCCCTTTTTCGCGAAGCCTCTTGTTTCTTTGAAGATTTAAAAGAGCGTTTGAATGTTGATTTTGGTACATCTGTAGCGATAGAAGCGCTTGCTGGATCGCAAGTTCCACTTGAGCTCTCGCACTATCGATCTCTTTTGTATCGATCTCGTACAAAAGATCACCTTTTTTAACTCTGTCACCTTCCGATACTTTTACATTTTTCACAAAACCCATATAACGACTTGTAATCATTTTTCTATTATCGGATACTACCGTACCCGAAAGTTCAAGCTTTGCCGCAAACGCGTATGAAGCGAATACCAACGACACTATTATCAATCTTTTCATCATCTCTTTCTCCTAATATGCTAATCTATAAATTTCTAAGATTTTCTGATTTCTGACATTTTGCGCTTTTAACAAATTAAGAAGCTTCTCGATCTGAAGCGACTGCTTTATCACGACATCGTTAATTGACGCAAGTCCCTCTTTGTATCTCTCTTGATAATTATCGTAAATCTCTTGCGCTAGTTCAAGCTCCTTTTTGAGACTCTTGATCTGAACATTCGCATTGTTTATCTCGGTCTTTATCTTCTTATATTTTAGAGTTATACCTCGTTTTGCAAGTTCAACCTGTCTTTTTACCTTAAGTCTTTTAAGTTTCTCCTGCTCAAGCTTATTGAGATCGACTCCCCCGTTAAAAAGATTCAACTTCGCCTGCACGCCGAAGGTATATCTGTCATGATCTTTAAAATCACCCAAAAAGGTATCGTCGCTACTACCGTATTCGATGAACGCACCTACTGTCGGTTTAAAGGCGGAATTGGTGACATCGATCATTTTCGACTGAATCTCAAGCCCTGTTTTCGCTTTTTGTATGTCCGTATTTCTCTTCAAGACCTCTTCAAGAGGTATATCTTTTTCAAATGTATCCAAAGAGACATGTTTGATCGACTTGACGTCATGATTTAATAAAAAACTCAAAAAATCATACGAAAGTTCCTTGTTCGCTTTGGCCTGAAAAAGCATTCTTCTGACATTCGACAATTTAGACTCGACTTCCAAAAGATCGGTCTTTTTCGCATAACCCTCTTTTTTAAACTCTATAGTCGCGTCTCTTAGACGGATAATATTGCTCTGGATAGTTCCAAGATCCAGAACGAATTTGTCCAACAGCGATATATCGTAATACGTCTTTCTTATTTCGAAAGATTTCTGAGCGATCACTTTCTCTTTATCCAGTTTACTCATCTTCAGCATATCTTTGGCGATCTTTTTGTAGTTGGTCAATTTATTACCGGTATAAAGAGGTATCATATATGTAAATTTTAGATCGAAGTGATCTCTGGCATCCGGATAATTCAGATCTTTCGGAGCGGTGGATAGAAGTTGACCCGCCATTTGAGGATCGTTCATGATATTCGCGAAAGCCGCAAAATCTCCGCCCGACATTTTTATCGCTTGTCCGACACCTCCTAAAAATTCACTAAAACCGAAATCACCGAAATCCGCCTCCCGACTTTGAAGTTTAAAGCCGAATACGTTACCGGCATCGTTACTTCGAAGCCCCATTAAAGTAGCGTCGATTTTACCGAAATTGTAACCGTTGGCGACTTTGACGCCGAGCTCGGCGATTTTTTTATCGAATTCGGCAATATCTATCTCAAGATTTTGCTCATTCGCCAATCTCAAAGCCTCTTTCAACGACAAGTCGGTATAAGGTTCGCCCTCACCAAGACTCTCTGCCCGCAAAAAAGAGAGTATCAGTACGAAAATAGACAAATATCTAAACGCCATTGAGTCTCCTATATTTATATCCGAATATGCGTATTCTCAACAAGACGAAAAAGCTCATCGAATATATTATTTTTTAATTTCGTTCAAATCCTCAGAAGATACTACAAACAAATGAATACAAACCGCCAATAGGCGTTTGAACGGAATATGGCTATTCATGAGGATTCGATTGTAAAATAGTCTGAATTTTACATCAGTTATACTTACAGGAGTATTAGAAATGGCGTTTTAACTATAATTTTTTCATAGTTTTACCGTTATACACAAAAAAGGATTCTATTTACTTATATAAAGGGATAAATCCCCTTATATTACGGCATAAGATACCCAATTGCACTCGGTTATGGATGAGAGTTCGTTCAAGATATCTTTGCTTATCTCTTCATCGACCAAGATTACTGCCAATGCCGTACCTTTGTCGTTTCGTCCCAATCTAAAATCGGCTATATTTATATCTTTTTCACTAAGAAGCGTGGAAATTCTAGCTATAACTCCTCGCTTATCCTCATTGGAAAAAAAGATCATCTTGCCTTTTGGTTTAAAATCGAGCTTAATATCGTTTATGTTGACGATCTTTTCATAATCATCCATAAAAACGGTACCGCCGATTTTAATACTCCTATTTTCAGTCGTAAGAGATATCTCGATTTTATTTTTATATTCGCTTTGATTCGGAAGCTTCGTGCTTAATACATCTATACCAAGCTCCTGTGCCACAAATTCGGCATTTACGTAATTTATCTTCTCACCGAGCGACTCTTTCAAGGCACCCACCAATGCAAAAGTACGCAGACTATCCACAAACTCCGCCACATCTCCCTGAGCTTCCACCTTGAAAGTCTTGATATGGCCTATATTTATTTGAGCGGCAAGATATCCTATCTTTTGAGCCAATTCGAGATAAGGCTTGACAAATGAAGGAAGTTCGCTCTCCTTTATAGGAAGATTCAAAGCGTTTGGATAGCTCGTGCCTCTTACGGCACTTATCGCCTGCTCGACGGCTTGTGTCGCTATCTTTTCCTGCGACTCGTAAGTATTCGCTCCAAGATGAGGCGTTACCGAAATATTTTCCAAATCAAGCAACTTATTATCGACAGCCGGTTCTTTAGTAAAAACATCTATACCGGCATATGCGATCTTTTTACTCTTCAATCCTTCATACAACGCATCTTCGTTATAAAGTCCGCCTCTAGCGCAGTTGATCAAACGAACACCGTCTTTCATCATTTTTATCTCTTTTTTACCGATCATATCTATCGTTTCTTTGTTTTTGGGCGTATGAATAGTTATAAAATCGCATGCGAGAATATCGTCGAAATTTTTCGTATATGTTACACCCATATCAAGAGCTTTTGCAGGATCGATATAAGGATCGTAAGTTATTACGTCCATTTCGAACGAGAGGGCTCTTTTGGCAACGCGACTCCCTATATTTCCAAAACCTATAACTCCGAGTTTTTTATCTTTAAGTTCTATTCCATACCATTTTTCTCTTTTCCATATGCGATCGAGTTTAAGATGGTTGTTGGCGTTTGGAAAGCTTCTTGCTGCGCTAAGCATATGAGCCATCGTAAGTTCGACTGCCGCTATAGTATTTGCGGTGGGCACATTCATAACGATTATACCCTTTTTACTACAACCTTCGATATTGACGTTATCAACCCCCACACCGGCTCTAACGATCGCTTTGATATTATCGGCTCTCTCGAGAAACTTTTCGTCAACATCTGTTGAACTTCTCGTAATAGCTACATCGTACTCTCCGATCATCTCCAAAAGCTTATCTTTTTCCATATCGGAAGCGTCGATAAAGTCGATATCCGTTTGCGAGGCGAGTAGATCGAGTCCCTTTTGATGAATTTTATCACAGACTATAATTTTTTTCGTTTGCATTTATTCCCCTGAATTAAGTTTTAGATGATAGACGGTTCGCGGATAAGAGAAGATATTTTGTTTTTTATGAAGTTGCATTTTATATATCCAACTGTCGCTTTGGTTTATCTCTTTTACGACAGCCCTAAGATCCGAAAAATTTATATCTCCATATCGCGCACTCGGATAATCTCGCTCGATAGAAGTGAATCTATATATCAAAACCACCAAAATCACCGTCGCGACCGAAAGCGACGCAATGGTGATATAGTGGTATCTCTTCGGCATAAACTACTTAAGCTGGTCTTTTAGAACATCTCCGAGAGTCGTTTTTGTATCGTCGTTATACGAATTTAAAGCCTCTTTCTCTTTAATACGCGAAACTTTTTTCACGGAGAGTCTGATTCTGTTTTTTTCCACATCGATAAACGCGATAGCCGCTTCCAACTCTTCACCGATTTCAAGATCGTCGGCTTTCTTCTCTCCTAAATCTTCATGACGAATCAAAGCGTCAACTCCATCTTCAAGCTCTACAAAAACTCCGAAATCTTTTATATCCCTAACTTTCGCTTTTACGATTTCGTTGGGTTTGTGATTTTTCGCAAATTTTTCTATCGGACTCTCTTCGAGATCTTTTTTACTTAATGAAATCTTTTCATTGTCATGATCGATTCTTACGATCTTAACTTCTACTTCATCACCCTCTTTCAAAAGAGTTTTCGCTTTTACGCTTCTATCCCAAGAAACATCTTCGTTATGCAATAGACCTTCAACGCTACCGATTTTTACAAACGCTCCGAAATCGGTAATAGTCGTCACCACGCCTTTAACTATATCCCCGTTTTTATGCGTTCTTTTAAACTCGTCAAAAGGTTTCGGCAAAACATTTTTCAAAGAAACGCGAAGTTTTTGCTTTTCAAAATCCATCTCCACGATTTCGACGTCGATCTCTTCACCTACTTCAAGATAATCTTTCGGATGTTTGATATTTTTATCCCATGAAATTTCCGATACATGAAGAAATCCCTCCACATCGTTTCCAAGATCTACGAATACTCCGTACGGCTCGATATTGCTCACCTGTACCTTCACGGCGTCACCCACTTCAAGCTGCTCTTGAAGATCGTCCCAAGGATTCGGCGTAGCGGCTTTGATAGATAGTGAAAGATGTCTTTTGGCTTCATCGTAACCGATCGCCTTAACGGGTACGACTTCACCCTCTTCATAAAGTTTCGAAGGATTTACAGGACCTTTATAACTTATTTCACTGTAATGAACGAGCCCGTCAACTCCCCCTACATCTACGAACATACCGTAACTTGTGATTTTCTTTATAACTCCCTCTTTAGGTTCGTCGCTGGCAAGAAGAGAATCTATAATCTCCTTTTTATTGGCGCGATCCGCCTCAATGAGAACTTTTCTGGATCCTACGACGGAATTGTTCTCTTTATCCACCTTTAAAACTTGAAGTTTGACTTTTTTTCCGATAGTTGATTTCGTATCTTTGAGGTAAGCTTGAGATTTCGGTAAAAATATCTCTATACCTTCATCGCTCTCCACGATAAATCCACCCTTGTTTTTACCGATGATTTTACCCTCGAGGATAACCGGCTCACCTTCGGGATCGTAACTTTTTATAAAATCTTCAACTTTTTTCGTTCTAAGAGCTTTTTTATACGAGAGACCGGGGCGCTCGTTTCTATATCCGGTGATCATGACGGTAATTTTATCGCCTGTTTTGAAAAGAAGTTCTCCGTTTTCATCAAGGATTTCGTCTCGTCTGAGTATCCCTTCTTGTTTTTTGCCGACATCGACCAAAACGCTATTCTCTTCAGGTTTATCGGCTACTATGACGCCTTCGGTAATATTCCCGCCTTTCTCCTCCTTGATCGACGCTTCGAACATCGACGCAAAATCATCTTCATCACCTATTTCCATCGCCTCGATGGCACTTTTACTATGAGCTTTCGCGCCCGCCTCATTTAACATCACTATCCTTTTCCACTAATTTTTTTAAATTTTGACCTATTATACAGAAAAACTTCTTATTTTTTCAATGATCTTTTCGATAATCCAATCCGGCGTAGAAGCTCCCGCGGTAATGCCGCACACGCTCTTCTCTTTAAACCACTTTTCATCCAGCTCTTTTTCCGTTTCGATAAGGTAACTATCTTTACAATTCGAACTCGCGATAGTAAACAGTTGTTTAGTGTTCGAAGAGTTTTTACCTCCGATCACTATCATCACATCCGCATCTTTCGAGAGTTTAAAAGCGGCTTCTTGATTTTCGAAAGTCGCATTGCATATCGTGTTGAAAACTCTTACTTCTTTAACATTTTCGATTAGATAGTTCACTATCTTCATAAACTCTGAAATTTTTCTAGTCGTCTGTGAAACCACCGCTACTTTAGAGCCTAAATAAAGATCCGTTAAATCATCAACAGATATCACGACGATAGGCTTGTTAATAACATAACTTTTCACCCCTTTTACTTCGGGATGATTCTCGTCGCCGAATATTATGACTCTATAACCCTCTTGGCTCATCTGTTGAACTATCTGTTGGGGTTTCGTCACGAAAGGACAAGTGGCGTCGATGATCTGCTTTCCGCTTTTTTTGAGTTTTTGCAGCTCATCTTTAACGATTCCGTGAGTTCTTATGATGACTTTATCGCTATCTTCAAGCTCTTTTATATCATGCGTCGTTTTGACGTTGAATTTCGACTCCAGGCGATTTATCTCCTCTTTGTTATGAATCAAAGGACCGTACGTCGAAGCGTTTTTCGATTTTTCGGCTATATCGATAGCCCTTTTAACTCCGAAACAAAAACCGTAATTCTCCGCCAATCTAATCTCCAACTCTCACCTCGCTTATTCTGGACAATATATCTATAAAATTCGGAAAAGATGTCATAATACACTCCGTATCTTCAACTCTCATACCGCACCTAAGACCGGCAATAGCGAAACTCATAGCTATTCTATGGTCACCGTAAGAATCTATGATCGCCTCACTCATTTTTGAGCCGACGATCGTATAACCGTCGTCAAACTCTTCCGCCTTAATACCGCACAATTTTAAATTCTCTACGACGCTGCTTATTCTATCGCTCTCTTTTACCCTAAGCTCTTTCGCATTTTTAACAACACTCTCACCCTGCGCGTATGCCATAGCGATACTAAGAGCCGGAAGTTCATCTATCAACCAAGCGATGCCGCTATCGACCGTAGTAGCGTATAAAGGGGCGCTACTTACGATTATATCACCGATAGGCTCATACTTGTTCTCTTTCTCTATGAACTCTATTTTAGCACCCATTCTTCGTAAAACTTTATATGCCTCTATTCTCGTCGGATTGAGAGAGAGATTTTTCAACCTTATTGTGGAATTCTTCACTATCGAAGCGGCCACGGCAAAGAAAAAAGCGCTTGAGGGATCGGCAGGTACGGTTATCTCCAACGGCTTAAGCGCTTTTGTAAGCGGTCGTATTTCAATTCTACGACCGTCGGCTTCGATATCCGCTCCCATCCCTTTTAGCATTCGTTCGGAGTGGTCGCGGCTTAAATGCGGCTCGATATAACCGGAGGGAGAGTCGGCATTCAAAGCGGCTAAAATCATAGCGCTTTTAACTTGCGCCGACGCGATTTGGGAGCGATACTCAAAACCTTTTAACTCTCTGCCCCTGATGGATATAGGCGCGAGATTTCCATCTTCTCTACCGTCAATAAAAGCCCCTATATCTCTCAAAGGTTTTGCGACTCTTTTCATAGGACGCCTGCAAAGATACTCATCTCCGAACAAAACGAAAAATCCGCTTTTGGAAGCTAAAAAACCCATAAAAAGCCGTATGGCGGTACCTGAATTTCCACAATCAAGAATCTCGGGCGGCTCTTTTATTTCAGACGGCGGCTCGATCTTCACATACCCTTTACCATATTCGATTTTAGCTCCCAATTTTTCGACTATCTCAAGAGTATTCAACGTATCTTCGGCCATAAGGAAATTCTCGATAGTCGAAACTTCATCGCTCAAGAGCGAAAAAATCGCGCACCTGTGGGAAATAGATTTATCCGGTGCGATATCCGATATCTCTACATTGAAAGGTTCCGCCTTTTTAACTTCTATAAAACTCATCTTATACCTATATTGAAATTCTCTTTTAAAACCTCGAGGATATTTTGCATAAGCGAGGTTATCTCATCCTCTTTGAGCGTCTTCTCATCGGAGCCCATCTCGAAACGAACGGTCAGACTCACGCTATCGCCAAGTTCTTCACTCTCATATATATCGATCGGATAAAATGACTTTATCTCTTTAGGCAACAACGTATTTAGTTTTTCTTTTATATCGCCGAACGAAAATCTCTTTGGAACAAGAAGAGAAAGATCACGATTTAACGACGGAAATTTAGAGTAATTTTCAGCCTCTATTATACCGCTACGCAAACTTTTAAAATCAACTTCACAAACATATGTCTTGGGTAAATCGAACTCTCTTTCCACATCCGCATGAACTCTGGCGATAAAGCCTATTTCTTCCTTGTCGATGATTATTTTAGCCTGTTCATAGGGACTTAAAAGAGCTTTGTTATCTTCACTTTTTCTCAGTTCGAATTTACCTATAACACTCGATATCTTCCGGCAAAAAGCGAAAAAATTTATATCTTCCGGTTTACCGTGATTCGAAACGAAAGCGTCTTCGATCTGACCGCAAAAAATAAACGCCATCTTTTCACTTTGATCTCTTTTTGCATCAACCACGCTACCTAATTCAAAAAGTCTTACGCTTTTATATGAATTTTTGATATTGTAACTTGCGGATTTTATCAAATTTAAAACCAACGTAGTGCGAAGAGTATTTAACTCGGCCGTAATCGGGTTTAAGAGATCAAGTTCGTCGTCCAAAGTATCTATGCCGAATTTTCGCATAAGTTCTTTATTGTCGAAAAAGTAGTGAACGGATTCGAAAAAACCGCTACCGGCGGCTTTTTGTCTATATTTTATCCGTTTTTTATATAGATCGTATATTTTGTTTAAACGACGCTTTTCAACAAATTCAAGAGGTTTAGATTTTATATTGTCGATACCGACGATTCTTACGATCTCTTCGACTATATCCTGCGAATGTTCGATATCCGCACGAAATTTAGGTATCGTTACTTTTATCTTTTCATCGACGAACTCACAACCGAACCCAAGCCTTCTCAAGATCGATTCGATAACGTTTAACTCGATCCTATAACCTATAAAATTTTCGATATAGTTGGGTTCTATTTCCAATCTTTTTGCATCTTCGCCAAAGTCATAAGAATACTCTTTTTCATCGATCAAAACGTTGCAAAAATCGGACATTGCGTCACAAACATACCCCATTCCGAGCGAAAGATCACTCTCACTCCCTCTGGAAGTGTTGTAAAAAAGATCGTCGGCTTCGATTTTCCGTGTCATCTTCAACTCACTCACTAAAGACGGATCGATATAACTAGCTTCTAAAATCACGCTTTGACCGCCGGTAAATTTAGACTCATCGCTTTGATTCAGTCCTACAACGCTTAGTAACTTATCTTCATGATAAACACAAGGTACCCCGTTTTTATCCTTTTTCAAAGAGATGACGGCATGAGCGTTTATATCGGCACACTTTTTAAAATCGTACGCTCGTAAAATAACTCCCGTCGAATGCATAGAGTATTTTAAAACTTGAGAAAAAGGATCGTCGCTATATTTGTCAACGCAAGCGAGTCTAAAAGCTTCGATCAACCCGCCTCTACACTCGTTAATATACGCTATCTTATACAAAAGAGAACATTTTACATCTTCTTCTGCATGAAACTCGATACTTTTTTCATTTAAAGAGACACTTTTAAAAACAGGTTCATACTCCAAAAGCTCCCTCTCAAACGCCGCCGCCAAATCCCTCGCAATACCTCTTACACTTTGGCAATCTCCTCTGTTCGCGGTCAACTCGATATCGATAATCGTATCGTTCAGGAGCTCATACTCGCAAAGCTCCTTTCCGAGTTCAAGTTCTCCTATACTCTCATCCAAAATCAAAATGCCTTCATTCATCTTCGGCAACCCGATCTCATCCGCTCCGCAAATCATACCGTTTGATTCGACGCCTCTTAACTTAGCCTCTTTTATGACAAAGCCGTTTCCAAGATCCGCTCCCGGCAAAGCGGCACACACATACTGTCCATCGGCGACATTTTTAGCTCCGCACACTATCTGCGTAACTTTTGAACCTATATCCACCTTGCATACGTTCAACTTATCGGCATCGGGATGTTTTTCGCATGAAAGAACTTTTGCGACCACCACTTTAGAGGGAATTCGAAGTTCGTTTACGCTATCTACCTCCAAACCTATGGAATTTAGTTTTTCACATATTTCATCGACACTTACGTCACATAGATCTATCCACTCTTGCAACCATTTTTTCGTAACTATCATCTAAACTGCTCCAGTAAACGAACGTCGCCCTCAAAGAGCGATCTCAAATCCCCGATCTTATGTATGAGCATAGTGAATCTCTCCACTCCGACTCCAAACGCATAACCGCATACGTTTTCATAACCTACGGCTTTAAATACCGCCGGATCCACCATTCCCGATCCTAAAACTTCAAGCCAACCTGTCTTTGAACAGACTCGACACCCTTCCCCTTTACAAAAAATACAACTTATATCGACTTCACTGCTAGGCTCCGTAAAAGGAAAAAAACTCGGACGGAAACGAACTTTTACATCACCGAACATATATTTTAGAAAATCTTCCAAAATCCACTTTAGATTTGCAAAAGAGATCTTTCCTTCGTCATCCACCATCAAAACTTCGACTTGGTGGAACATCGGCGTATGAGTAAGATCGAAATCCCTTCTAAAAACGGAACCCGGACTGATCATTCGAATAGGCGGTTTACTATGTTGCATAGTGTGTATCTGAACCGGAGAGGTATGAGTGCGAAGAACAAATCCGTCTTTTAGATAGAAGGTATCCTGCATATCCCGTGCGGGATGATGCTTCGGAAGGTTTAACGCCTCAAAGTTATGGAAATCATCCTCCACGAAATCACCTTCTTGAATAGAAAAGTTCAAAGCCACGAAATAGTCGATGATTCTATTCATTGTCTCCATTACAGGATGAAGTGCTCCCGAGGCGGGTTCTAAGTTATAAAGCGTTACGTCAACCGCATCTTTAGCCATCAATTCGTCGATAGCCGCCGCCTGAAGTTTCATCTTTTTAAGATCGAAAAGTTCCGTAAGCTTAGCTTTTTGAATATTGAGATTTTTCGCGAACTCTTTTTTCTCTTCGTTTGGAACCTCTCTCATTTTAGCAAACTGCGCCGCTAAAACACCTTTCTTACCGAATATCTCGATACGAACACTCTCAAGCGTCTCGAGATCATTTGCCTGTTCGATCTTCCGTTGCAATAGTTCCATAAAGCACCTAAAAATTTTTTGTTGATTGTATTGAAAAATCTATTAAGGGAAACTATATTAACATGTCAAACCAACACAAGGAGTCAAAATATGTGTATATTCTGCAAAATAGTCCAGGGCGAAATGCCAAGTAATAAAATATTAGAAAATGACGAGTTTTTAGCTTTTCATGATATATTCCCGAAAGCTCCGGTTCATATTATTATCATTCCAAAAGAGCATGTGGAAAATTTTCAACTAACCCCGCCGCAACTAATGCAGAAGATGACGCCGTTCATTCAGGAAGTGGCAAAACTCCTTGAACTAGATCAAAGCGGTTACAGACTCATCACGAACAATGGAAAGGACGGCGGACAGGAGGTGCCTCATCTGCATTTTCACCTGCTTGGAGGAACGAAGTTGAGTTGGCCGCAACTTGCTGAAAATTCAACGAAAAAAGCTTTGTAAAAAAAATCTCAACGGTAAAAGATCTCTCTACTCTTTTACCGCTTGATTCTCCAAAGCAAGATTATTCAAATTATGTTTATTCAAAAGATCCAAAAGTTTGACGATTCTCGAATATCTTACATCTTTATCTATTCTCACATTTACCGGTTTATCTTTATCGAGCGTTTTCTCAAATATCTCATCCAACTCAAAAAACGATACTTTCTTGCCTTTTACCGCGATTTCATCAACACTAAGCTCGATATTTAAATCCTCTTTCCTTATCTCGTTTGCGGCGGATTCGCTCCGAGGCAAAGTCAAAGAGAGCGCCAACTCCTCTTTTTTAAAAGTGGAACTGACCATAAAAAAGATAAGTATCAAAAATATTACGTCGATAAGCGGCGTCAAATCCGGTGTCAAGTGTTCTCTTCTTTTCATGAAAAAATCTTAAGACTTAAATTTTTAGCTACTTTAGCCTCCAGCTTATCAAGCATACCTATAAGATAATTGTAACCTATATAGTGAGGAATGGCGACAATCAATCCTCCGACCGTCGTGACCAACGCCAAAGAGATACCTCCGGCGAAAACATTCGGATCCCCAAGCCCCAGTTTCGAAATGGCGTCAAACGCTCCAAGCACTCCGATAACCGTTCCAAGAAGGCCTAAAAGAGGAGCAATCGAAGCTATGATGCGAATAGTACTAAGACCTTTTTCATAACCGACCATCTTCTCGCTTAAAATCTCTTTTGCGACTATCTGTCTAACTTCATCGTTTTGCACGCTAAGTTGCGCGTAAATATCATCGACTAAAATATCCGCTTTCGATTTTGCAGTCACAAATTGTATAAACTTTACGATCATAGTCGTAAACCCTACGATATTCAAGACTAGCAAAATGTACATAATAACACCGCCTTGATCGATATAGTGCATAATATCCATTTTCATCCTTTCGTCAATTTAAATTCGATCGGTACTTCAAGCTTTAAAAAATCGACTCCCAAAGCTTTTGGAACAGGCTTTAAAGAGAGTGATTTTATCGTCTTTAACGCTCCGTTTGAGAGAACTTTACGAGAAGAGTTAATAACTTTTATATCACCGATACGTCCGCTAGCATATACTACAAAAACAACATCGACTTCACCCTCTATGTGCATTCGTTTGGCTATTTTAGGATAATACAGTTTCTCTCTTATTTGACGCCTTATTTCGCTTATATAACGATCTTTTATCGTTGAAGTATCTATTTTCGAAATAGGTGCGATAGATCGTTTTGGTATGATAACCGGCGGCTTTGAGACGACCTTCTCTCTTTTCACCTCTTTTACTTTTTCGATCCTCTTGTGCTTTTTCACCCTTTTCTTTCTTTTTGGTTTGCGAATCTTTTTTTTAGGTTCCACATACGGTTTAGGATTTGGTAAAACTACCGGCTCTATTATCTTCGGGGGCGAAATAACCGGAGGAGGTTTTTTCACAATCACTCTACTTAGCGTTATATGATCAACTTTTGTTTTCTCTTTTACTACCGGAGCGACATTTTCTATACGAGTACGAAGCACGAGTATATGAATCAAACATACGATACAAAAAACTACCAGATATCCAAATTTTGTCACACACATTCCCAAATTATCATATTAGATTCTTTTTTTAAGAGCCTCATACATTTTTTGCATTCGGTTTATTTCGATATTCCGCTCTTTTGCCGCCTTTACTATATAGCCGCACAAAGAATCAAGCTCCGTTTTTCTTCCTTTTTCAAAATCCAACTGCATCGAAGTTTTTGAATTTGAGGTCAAGTTCTCAGCCTGCTTTATCACTTTTTGGATATCACTTTCATTTATTGGCACCTCAAGAACGTTTGCTACCCTCTTTACCTCATGAAGAACTTCATATAAAATATCAGGATATTTTTTATAAATAAGATCCATCGGTTCGTCAAAATACGATGTCATAGTCGCGAAAGTCGATATAAACAGATATTTTTTCCAACACTCATAATGCGCGGTTTCGCTAAGTTTACACTTCAAATAGCTTTTCTTCAACAACTCCTCGAGTTCTCTCATTTTGGATGTGATTTTCTTATCTCCGAAGATCAGATAAAAGAGCGAAGATTTGTTAACGATAACACCTTCACTCTTTTGATGAGAAACCACATAAACACAACCATGACATACAACCGCTTTTGGAAGATATCTCCTTATCCTCTCTTTATGAGCCACGCCGTTTAAAAGAGGAACGATCAAACTTCTTTCGTTCACATATCTATTTATCTCTTCACAAGCGCTTTTTAAATCGTAACTTTTAACCCCAATGAATACAGCATCGAAAATCTCTCCTTCAAAAGGAGGCGAAAGATCCGGTTTTACAACGAACTTTTCATCGCCGTCAATTATTTTCAATCCATTCTTTTCGATAACTTTACGCTGCTTTTCTTTAACGAAAATTTTCACCTCCGACATAGATGACTTTATAAGTTTCGCTCCTAGGTATCCGCCTACTCCTCCCGCACCTATAATCGCTATTTTCATGACAACTCGCACCCTTTAAACACGATCCGATACGACTGAAAACAACCGATAATCAACAAAATATTCATAATAATACGTGCTTTTTCAAAATCACGGTATAAAACAGACCGTAAAACACCTCTTTTTCACCGCTTTTGCCGCAAACTTCAACACTCTGTTTTCTACCGTCGTTTTTTATCACCTTCGCTTCGAACTCGACGCTCTCCCCGCTCTTTAAGGGAGAAAGAAACTTGACATCGCTCTTCGCGAGAACGACAAAAGGATCGTTTACGGCCGCCATAGCGGCAAAATCGGCCGCACAAAAACAAAAACCGCCGTGCACAAGACCCTCGTCATCCACACTCATGATATTTGTCGTCTTTAATACCACTTTGGCGTAATTCTCTTCCAAACATATCACTTTACCGCTTAAAGAGTTATCTATTTTAAGATGTGTTTTTAATTTCATTTCACACTCTCTTGAAGCCATTTTTCAAAATGCTCTATCTGTTTTCTTGTACTTTTTGTTGCCGTAGCACCTTCGGATACTCTGGCGTTCATCGAATTTCTAAGATTTAAATACTCAAGAATATCCTCTTTGACGCAAGGAGCCAAAGCTTTTATGATCTCAAAAGGTAGTTCACTAATATCTATGCCCATCTTTTCCGCCTCTACGACAATCGCACCCGTGATTTTATAGGCGTCACGAAACGCCATATCGCATTTTTTGACAAGATAATCGGCCAAATCGGTAGCACTTAAATGACCGACTTTACAGGCTCTTGCCATATTTTCTCTATTTACGCTCATTGTCGCCAATGCTTCGCTCAATATCTCTATACAAATTTGTGCAGTCTCCACACTGTCGAATACTCCCTCTTTATCTTCTTGCATATCTTTGTTGTACGCTAGCGGTAACCCCTTCAAAACAGTCAAAAGTGAGATAAGATTTCCATAAACCCTTCCGCTTTTTCCTCTTAAAAGTTCGGGTACATCCGGGTTTTTCTTCTGAGGCATTATAGAACTGCTCGTAGAGTAACTATCACTCAAGGTGATAAATCCGAATTCACTGCTAGACCACAATATCAACTCTTCGGAGAGTCTTGATATATGCATCATAATAACTGAAATATTATATAAAATATCCAATGCGAAATCTCTGTCACTCACCGTATCGAGACAATTTATAGTCGGCTCTTTAAATCCCAACGCCTTTGCCGTATGAACTCTATCTATATCGTAAACCGTTCCGGCAAGTGCCGCACAACCTATCGGCGAGAGATCGTTTCGCTCATAAGAGCTCTCCAATCTCTGAATATCTCTTTTAAACATACTCATATATGCCAACATATGATAAGCGAAATTTATCGGCTGTGCATGCTGCAAATGCGTCATACCGGGAAGAATCGTATCCGTATGCTCTTTCGCGATTTCAAGAAGAACCTTTTCAAGTTTAAAAAGCAGAAATTTTATCTTTAAACCGTTTTTTTGAACATAAAGTCGAAAATCCAAAGCCACCTGATCATTTCTACTTCTTGCCGTATGAAGCTTTTTACCGCTATCGCCTATCAATTGCGTCAAACGCTTTTCGATAGCCATATGAATATCCTCGTCGGCTATATCGAAAACAAAACTATCACTCTCTATCTCCTCTTTGATCCTATTTAAACCTGTAACGATTTCTTCAAGTTCGTTTTTGGTAATAATTCCTCTTGATTCAAGCATCCTAGCATGAGCTATCGAGCCTTTTATATCTTCGGCATACAGTTTTTTATCAAAGAGCAAAGAAGAATTGAATCTATCCAAAAGCTCCGAACTTTTTTGAGTTACGCGACCGCTAGCTAGTTTTTCCATAATCACCTCGAACTTTTTTAGAGCTGATTATAGCTAAAAAAGTTATAAACCGGGAAGTCTTGGAATCTTATTCAACTTAGAGTTTTTATAGTACCAGCCCCACCCCTTCTTCAACCAATGCCCCACTAGCGGCATAGGAATCATCATCGCTTTTTTATCGCTCCTGTAAACAAAAGCGGCACCATCACCGCTATCCATTACACAAAGGATATTTAAATGTTCTTTATAACCTTTTCTCTCACTACCGTTTTTTTGAGTCGAATTGATATTAAAAGCACAGTTTCTCGCCATAACCTCCGCTATATGCCCCTGTTTCGCTCTCCAATCCGGTCCTTCGAGTGCCGCGGAATCACCGATAGCGTAAACGTTTTGTCCTTTTTGTTCATCAAATACCACTTCACAATAGTTATTGATTCTCACAAAGCCCGCATCATTTAGAGGTAGATCCGAATTTTTAAAAACTTTATGACCGCTGCCCGCGGCTATGAAAAGAGTCAAGTCACTCTCGGTAAAAGTGGCATCCTCAAAAAGTATTCCTCCCTCTTTAAATTCGGCGATCTTTTTTCCCGTAATCTTTTCGATATCCAATCTTTTAAAATAACCGTCCATCATTTTCAAAGCTTGCTTACCCATTCTAGCACCCGGCTCTTTCATCGGAGCAAAAAAAGTCAACTCGAAATTTTTTCTGATACCCAGCTTTTTTAATTTATGATGAACATTAAAAAGCAGTTCGAAAATCGGTCCTCCTCTTACATTCGAAGGATCTTTGGGATTACCTCCGAAACCGAAACAGATTTTACCGCTTCCTTTTTTTATCAATAGATCCAAAGAATCTTTGATCTGCAACGACTCTTGCGGCTTTGAGCATATGCTTAAAGTATTTTCTATCCCCTTATGTTCGACTTTATCGCTTCCAAGCGCTATCACAAGATATTCGTAATCATACCGAGAGTTTTTACAGTAAACTCTCTTTTGCGTACTCTTTATAGATTCCACTTCGTCTATGACCAAGTTAAATCCATGAACGTCTTGCAGCTTTCGCAAAGAGACGGTTACCTCTTCGAAAGTTGCTTCCGCAGTTGGAACCCATATGGATGTAGGATATACATATAGATATTCACGATCCGATATCAACGTAACGTCGAAATCATATTTTCTAAGATATATAGCCGCTTCTATTCCCGCAAATCCTCCGCCGAGTATCAAAACATTTTTCATACATACTCCTTTTATAAGCATGACTTATTTATTATATAAGCAGATATTAATAATATTATAGTTTATTTGTATTTATATATATCTTAATCGAAGTAAAAAGAGGCACGGCGGAGATCCTCCGCCGCATTAATATTTAAAGTTGAGGTCCTGCTAGCGAATAGTCGAATTCCGCATCGTCTTTCAAATATTTTTTGAAATTTTCGACAAACATCGTCGCAAGTTTCTCTCTAGTTTTTAGATACTCATCCTTATCTTCCCAAGCATTTTTCGGATTTAACACTTTAGAATCCACACCGGGCAAATTTATCGGAAAGTGAAGTCCGAACAACTCGGTAGTATCAAAATCACTTTTTAAAATCGAACCGTCCATAATAGCATCGATACACGCTCTGGTCGCCTTTAAACTCATTCGCTTACCGACACCGTAAGCACCGCCTGTCCAGCCGGTATTTACAAGATAGACATTTACATTATGTTTTTCTATCTTTTCACCCAAAAGTTTTGCGTAAACGGTAGGATGAAGAGGCAAAAAAGCTTCGCCGAAACACGCACTAAAAGTCGCTACCGGTTCGGTGATGCCTCTCTCGGTACCGGCTACTTTTGCTGTATATCCGCTCAAAAAATAGTACATAGCCTGCTCTTTTGTCAACTTACTAACGGGAGGAAGCACACCGAACGCATCGGCACTTAAAAAGATAATATTTTTAGGATGATCGCCTTTTAAGGAAGGTTCGAAGTTTTCGATATGATATATAGGATACGATACTCTGGTGTTTTCGGTTTTAGATCCGTCTTTAAAATCAACCACACCTTTTTCGTCAGCCACCACATTTTCCAAAAGCGCATCTTTTTTGATGGCTCCGTAAATTTCCGGCTCGCCTTCGGGATCAAGACCTATACATTTTGCATAGCATCCGCCTTCAAAGTTAAAAATACCTTCATCATCCCAGCCATGCTCGTCATCGCCGATCAATCTTCTTTTCGGATCGGCCGAAAGTGTCGTTTTACCTGTTCCCGAGAGCCCGAAAAAAAGAGCCGTATCGTTATC
>CAZNIT010000038.1:0-7092 GCA_964573205.1 uncultured Sulfurospirillum sp.
TTCGCCTAAAACGATATTAAATGAAGTAAGAGGTTTAGGAATGTAGTAGTTTATATTTTTTCTACTGCCCATTTTACTATTTGATGAACCACATGATGAAATAAATAAAATTGAAATTAGAACTAATATAGCATTCTTCAAAAAAATTCTTTTACGATTTTTAGTATACGGTGGATTTTGGTGGAAGTGTGGGGAATCGAACCCCAGTCCACAAGCAGGTTCCAAAACTGACTTCTACATGCTTAGTAGCGAAGTAAATTGTCGATAAAGCCTACCCTTCGCCCACCGGCTAGCTTTATCCGAGCCCGCAGATGTCGAAAGTAAGTTCGGGCGAGCTTACTTTCCAAGCCGCATTTTGGTTTTATATGAAGCTATGCGCGCTCTAAGCGGCCAAGAGTGGTGCGCATAACTGACCGGACTTGTGTCTCTTACGCTACAGCGAGCGCAGGTCTATAATTTGTATTGTTTGCGTTTATATTTAACGAGATAGTTTTAAGTCTTTCAAAGACTACATGCGATCAGTTCCAACCTGCTCCTGTCGAAAGCCAGGTCACTCCCAAATCAAGTCTTGGGGAGTCGTCTCCCCAAGACCTTGTTATTACAAACCAAATTAGGATGGTTTTCAATACGATTTGAATATATCACTTTTTTTTAATTTTGTCAAGCTTCGCAATATGCGGGTTCCCTTAACCTCTCTATAATATCTTCAAGTACGGCTTCCGCGCTTTCATGAGGTACTTGGCAAGTGCCCGCCGCCATATGTCCGCCGCCGTTGTAATGAAGCATGATATCTCCGATATTCGCTTTTGATGTTTTGTTGATGATCGATTTTCCGACCGCAAAGACAGTGTTTTGTTTCTTGAATCCCCATATTTTATGAATGGAAACGTTTATTTGCGGAAAGAGCGCATAAATCATGAATCGATTTCCGGGATAGATGATCTCCTCTTTGGTAAGATCCAATAAAATCACATTGTCGTAAACGGTGGAGCATCTTTTTAGTTGTTCTATAAATTCGTCTTTATATCTGTTGTATAGTTCCACTCTCTCTTTTACGTCCGGTAGTTGTAAAATTTCATCGATATTTTTATCTTTACAAGCGTCGATGAGGTTCATCATGAGGTTGTAGTTTGAAATTCTAAAATTTCTAAAGCGTCCTAGTCCGGTTCGCGAGTCCATCATAAAACTCAAAAGATCCCAGCCTTTAGGATCTAAAATATCGCTTTTTGAAAACTGTGCGGAGTCGGCTTTGTTTGCCGCTTTCATCATAGGTATAAAATGCTCCGGAAAAACCTCTTCTCCTCCATAATAGTTATATACCACTTCCGCGGCAGAGGGAGCGTTAGGATCTATAATATGATTTTTATGTTTTTCGTTTCTGACAGTTTCGCTTAAGTGATGGTCAAATGATATATACGCCTCTTTTACATACGGAAGATTGGTAGTTATATCGTTGTTCGTTATTTCTACGATTCCGTCTTGCATATCTTTGGGATGAACGAATTTTATATCGTCGATCAAATCTAAATGTTTCAAAAGTACGGCGCATACGAGTCCGTCCATATCGCTTCTTGTCACTAGTCTGTATTTTTGTTTCATTTGTAATATTATCCTTTATACTGGTTTTTATTTAAATCGGCGAAACCGCTAAATTAATGAGCCCGGTTTCGTAAATAGGTGAGGATAAAATATATGATGTTACGCAACTGCATGATGAGCTGTCGATGTTTCAATCTTCGGTAACGGGGGTGAAAAGTAGTATCCTTGAGAGTAATCGACGCCCAGTTCGGTAACTATCTTGTATATCTCTTCACTATGGACAAATTCGGCGACCGTTTTTGCCTCGAGTTTTTTCGCCAAAGATACGATGGTTTCTACTATCTTGACGCTATTGGTATCTGTGTCGAGGTTTTTGATAAATTGTCCGTCTATTTTGATGATATCGGCATCGAGGGTCATCAGACGGCTGAAATTGGACGCTTCGGTACCAAAATCGTCGATCGCGATTTGATATCCCATTTTTTTGAGTACTTCAAACTGTTTTATCGCATCGTAGGATTTTGTCGAAGTTATATTTTCCAAAACTTCCAGATATACTCGATTCGGGGATATATTGTACATGCGGCTCATTTTATTTAAGAACCGAACCAGATAGTTATGTTTAAGATCGTCATCCGTTATATTTATGGAAAATTTCAGATCATTTGTCGAAAAGAGTTTGAAACTCTCTTCTATAACGACTCTTGTGATATTTGGTAACATACCCCTTGATTTTGCCGCTTGAAGGAAGAGAAAAGGAGGGATTATTTTATCGTTGTCGATCGCTCTAATAAGACACTCGTATTTATCCGTTTTACGACTTTTATTGTTTACGATGGGTTGATAATAGACTCTTAGATTTCCTTGTGATATAACCTCTTTTATTTTACTGTTCCAATAGAGGTTGTTTTTTTGATCCGTCTCTTTCTTCTTGTCGAGTTTAAAAAGTTTGTAGCCGTTTATGCACTCGTTCATAGCTTCGTATAGAGCGGCATTTGCATTGACCAAAAGTTTTTGCTTTTCGCCTCTTGCTATACCCATTGAAAAAGAGATGGAGATTTCAATCTCTCCGACTATGATGGATCTGTTATCGAAAAATGTTTTGATCTCTTTAGCCAAAGATATATCGCTGGTGTTTTCAAACTTTTTTATTAAAAACGAAAACTGTTCCGATTCAGTATGATAAAGCTCTATATATTCGCTTTGGAATCGTTGTAACATCTTAGCTATCTCCGTAATTAGGAGCATCGCTTTATCATGCCCGAAGATATTTGAAATTTGTATGAAATCATCGATTTTCAAGCTGATGAGCGAAACCGAACATTTTGTAACCGATAAACGCTCTTTTAACGCCAAAGTATTCGGCAGATTTGTAGAGGGATTTGTTCTTAACTGTTTATGAAGTTGTAGCTGCTGCTTTTTTATTTTTGAGTTGGCTTGTCTAACGTTATCCAGACTCATCTGTTGCTGCATAGCCGAAAATGCTATGAAAACCGACAACGTTATGTAAAATAAAAAAGATATTATTAGTTCGCTTGAGCTCATACTAAGATCAACCGACGGTATTATATACAATATAGTTAACATCGCGATCGTGGCGACGGTCATCGTAAGACCAGCTTTTATTCCTTTTAGCATATATGTTACGGTGATTGCCAAAGCGTACCACAAAAGTTTGGTATGATCGTCTTTCAAGGCGACTGTGATGAGTGTGAAAAGGATGAAAACTATGCTCATTTGCATAGAAGATACCGTATCGAAAACTTTTTTGTCGCTTCTTAGATAGAAGAAACTGATTAAAAAAGAGAACACCATAGTAAAATCGAGAATACCGGCGGCGTAATGTCCCATAAAAAACCGTAAAATTCCGGCTATGGTCGCAAATAAAATTCCGGCGAGAAACATTGAGTTGATAAGTTTGAAACGGTATTTAAGAAGTGTCTCATTTTCGGCAAAATGAAAATTACTCGTCAATATATTATCTATTTTCATACCGTCCCTATATTTTAGTGGTTTAGATAGAAATCTATCTTTTTCTACTATATTATAGAGTTAGTATCGGCAATTTAAAAAAAATAATTAATTATTGATCTCTTCTTTGATTTTTTTAGCCAAATCTTGCATTTTTGTAATTTTTTCCGTATATTGAAGCGAATCATCGAGTATGATCGATACGAACGCGCTTCCGACTATGACGCCGTCAACTTTGCGTGCTTTTTCTTTCGCCGTTTTCTCGTTTACGCCAAATCCGATATATATGCTCGTATCGGTAATATCTCTGATACTTTCAATGACATCCGTTAAATTTTCTTGCTTTTTCGAACCGGTTATGCCGGCATATGCGACAAGATAGATAAATTTTTCAGCATTTTGCGCGATGGTTTTTATACGCTGTTTTGAATCGGTAGGTGCGACGAAATCGATCAATGCCAGTCTATTTTTTACAAAGACCTCTTTGTATGCGAGAGATTCTTCATGCGGAAGATCCGGAATGATAAAACCGCTTATTCCAAGTTCGTTCGCCTCTTTTATAACTTTTTCGATACCTCTGTGATAAAAAGGGTTGAAATAACCCATCCATAAGGTATCGATCTCTGTTGCGATCGTTTTAGATAATGACAGAAGTTGTTTCATCTTGAATCCGTTTTGAAGAGATTTGAGATTCGCTTCTTCGATAACCGGTCCGTCGGCTACGGGATCCGAAAACGGAACACCCAGTTCAAGAGTATCCACTCCGGACTCTTTGAGAGCTAATGCCGCATCTTCGGTAAAATCCAAATCGGGTAGAGCTGTGGTGATATATGCGACAAGTTTTTTCAAAAAAAAAGACTCCGTAATATTTCAATTTGTTATAAAATTGTAATTATAACAAATTTTTGGTAAAATCATTTAAGTTATATCAGGAGAGAGAATTGAGTATTCATACGTCGGTCGAGAGAAAAAAAGTTACTATTTCAACTATCAAAAAGATGAAATCCGTCGAACCCATAGCGATGATAACGGCCTATGATGCGCTTTTTGCCGGAATGTTCGATGAATCGGTGGATATGATACTCGTTGGAGATAGTTTAAATATGAGCTTTATGGGTAAAAAGGACACTCTTTCGGCGGATATGGATATGATGATATATCATACGAAAGCGGTATGTAACGGTGCAAAATCGGCACTTGTCGTATTAGATATGCCGTTTGGTTCATATACGGATGAAGAGACGGCTCTCAAAAATGCCGTAAAAGTTTATAGACAAACAAATGCGCAAGCCGTAAAAATCGAAGGCGGAAAAGAGCGTGCTAATATCGTCAAAACTCTATGCGACAACTCCATAGCCGTTATGGGACATATCGGTTTGATGCCGCAATTTGTTAGGAGTGAAGGCGGTTACAAGATCAAAGGAAAAGATGCGCAAAATATCGATTCTTTGATAGAGGACGCAAAAGCGATCGAAAAAGCCGGGGCTTTTTGTTTGGTTGTCGAGGGTGTAAAAAGTGAAGCGGCAAAAGCTGTTACCGATGCAGTCGGTATTCCTACCATCGGTATAGGGGCGGGTGTACAAACGGACGGACAAGTGTTGGTTTGGAGCGATATGTTCGGTTTTTTTGAAGAGTTCAGACCTAAATTCGTAAAAGAGTATATGCCGGGAGCCAAGCTCGTTAAAGAGTCGCTTCAAAGGTATGTTGCGGAAGTTAAAAAAAGGGAATTTCCCGATAGAGAGCACACTTATTGATGCAAAGAATAGTAGAAGTTGAGAAATTAAATCTCGAAAACGATTATGAATTGAGTCTGAGACCGTCAAGTTGGGATGAGTATATCGGACAGGAGAAGATCAAGAAGAATTTGCAGGTTTTTATAAAAGCGGCGAGAAAGAGAAATGAAGCTTTAGATCATGTACTATTTTTCGGCCCTCCGGGACTTGGTAAAACCACTTTGGCGAATATCATCGCGAACGAGATGGATGCCAATATAAAAACGACTGCGGCACCTATGATTGAAAAGAGCGGAGATCTTGCGGCGATACTTACAAATTTGGAAGAGGGTGATATACTTTTTATAGATGAGATTCACAGACTTTCGCCGGCTATCGAAGAGATTTTATATCCGGCGATGGAAGATTTTAGACTTGATATCATCATAGGAAGCGGTCCCGCGGCTCAGACTATCAAGCTTGATTTGCCTCGTTTCACTCTCATCGGCGCTACTACGAGAGCCGGCATGATCTCCTCTCCTCTTCGTGATCGTTTCGGGATGCATTTTCGCCTTCAGTTTTATACACATAATGAATTGGCTCAAATTATAAAAAAAGCATCTTTGAAACTCGGATGTTCGGCAGGAGAAGATGCCTGTAAAGAAACTGCTAGAAGAAGCAGAGGAACGCCGAGAATCGCTTTGAGACTTTTAAAAAGAATTCGCGATTATGCGGAAGTGGCCGATGAAAAAGAGATATCCGAAAAAAGAGCTTGTTACGCGCTTGACGAGCTTGGAGTGGACGAATTAGGATTTGATGAAATGGATATAAAATTTTTGCGGTTGCTCATAGAAGCCAAAAACAAGCCCCTAGGACTTGGAACTATAGCGGCGACTTTAAGTGAAGATGAGGGGACTATCGAGGATGTTATCGAGCCTTATTTGATTGCTAACGGATATATAGAAAAAACCGCTAGAGGCAGAATAGCGACTCCTAAAACATATGAACTTTTCAGGCTAACTCCTCAAAATAGACCCTCTTTGTTCAATTAGGATGATGGCGACAATATGAATAGAAAATATTTTCTTTTAGGTCTTTTTCTTTTTGTCCTTTATTGGGTATGGTATCTGTATCAACCTTTTTGGATGCCCCTTTCGATAGCCTCTTTGCTGGCTCTTGCGACAAGCAACGTCAATATCGCATTGGGTGTTTATATAAACAATAAAATGACAAAATCGATAGTTTTAACTCTTGCTTTGGGGCTTTTGTTTTTCGCACCTATCGTATATGCGTTGAATTCGCTTTCCGCTACGATGCAACACTTTGACGCATCGGTAGTCGATAAGATGGTAAATGTAAAAAATCATCTTGAAATCCCGGATATTTTAGGACCGATCAAACCTCAGATTCAAGAGTTTCTGGATGCGATAGATGCAAAAGAGATCACAAAAAGCATATTAAAATATACAACCATTATCTTAAAAAGTAGTGCTGACTTTCTTAAAGATATGGTCATGATATTGATCTTTTATTTTTTTGCAAACTATTACGGAAGAGATCTAGTGCGATTTTTAAAAGGTATATTGCCTTTTGATCAAAACAGCGCATTTTTTCAAGAGATATCAAATGTCATGAATATAGTTTTTTATTCGACATTGATCAACGCTATTTTTCAAGGCGCGCTTTTTGCTCTGATATCGACTATTTACGGTTATGACGGATTACTGCTTGGAATTTTGTACGGATTTGCATCTTTGATCCCTATAGTCGGAGGAGCTTTGATGTGGTTGCCGTTGAGTATTTATCACTTCTCTACCGGCGACAGCGTTGGCGCTTGGGTGATTGCAATATACTCCGTGCTGGTAATCTC
>CAZNIT010000039.1:0-5630 GCA_964573205.1 uncultured Sulfurospirillum sp.
GCTTCTATCTTTATGGCAAGAGAGGGGATGGATATGCAGAGCTCTTTAGAGAGCGATTGTAAATCTCTTTCTCCTATCGTCTCCGAGATCCTCCGAAGCGGTGTGCAAACGGTCGCTATGCGTGATGCCACCAGAGGCGGAATCGCCGCGCTTTTGAACGAATGGGCGACAGCGAGTGATGTCTGCATCGAGCTTGAAGAGGGGGCGATCCCCGTGAGCGAAGAGGTAAGGGGAGTGTGTGAGCTTCTTGGGTTTGAAGCGACGAGTCTGGCAAACGAGGGAACCTTTTGCATCGCCACCAA
Organism: uncultured Sulfurospirillum sp.; assembly: GCA_964573205.1. Classification (GTDB taxonomy): domain Bacteria; phylum Campylobacterota; class Campylobacteria; order Campylobacterales; family QNZT01; genus QNZT01. Next base: position 303 of record CAZNIT010000039.1, read on the forward strand.
AGCCAACCACGCCGCCACCCTTTTGGAACTACTCAAAAAACACAACCCAAACGCCGCCATCATCGGAAAAGTGAGCGATCAGTACCCGCAAAAAGTGGTGCTAAACTCCGCATGGGGAACGAAACGGTTTTTAGATCAACCAAGCGGGGAGCTGTTGCCGAGGATTTGTTAAACAGTATCTATTTTAATAAAGTTTATGAATATTTTCAAGAAGATTATCAACAGTTATATCGTCTGCGCGTTCTTTTAAGAATTTATTCAGATACTCTTCACTAGCTTCTAAACCTTTATCCTTCTCTATTTGAGTCAATTTTTTATATAACGGATCTAAAATCTGCGTTACATGTTTTGAAATCTTTTTACGGGCGGCTTTATAGCCGGTTATTTTTTCATTTTCATCTTTGATAGGTTCAAAATCGGTAAATACCCAGTAATATCTTCCATCTTTTGCTAAATTTTTGATAGCTGCATGAAAGTTTTCACCGTTTTTTATACGATCCCAAAGGATTTTAAAAAGAATTTTGGGCATATCGGGATGACGCACTATACTATGAGGTTGACCTACAAGTTCTTCTCTAGAGTATTTTGATATTTCGGCAAAATAGTCGTTTACATAGGTTATGATACCTTTTTCATCGGTATCACTTTCTATATAGATATTGTTTTCCAATTCTATCTCTTCGTTTATCGGTTCAGGCTTATTCATAATTTCTCCTACATATCAAGATATCTAATCAATCCGGTAGATAGTTTGTCAAATGATAAAATTTTCGTACCGCCGTGTTTTAGCATAAAGAGCTCGGCGTTCTCTTTCGTTTCAAAAGGGATTAAGTCGTCACCGTGAGGCCCGATTATTTTACTACCGAAAACGTAAAAAGCTTGTCGTGCATCTACTTTTCTGCCGCTAATATAGTCTTGTACATAGATTTTTTTTATATTATCTTCAAGCAGCTTATGTTTTTTAAAATATTCTTGATGTTGAAATACCTGCATCATAGATTTTACGGAGACAAATTGTGTTTTTTTTCCATTTTCAAGTTCACCTTCACAAAGCCACTTCGGATATTTTTTCAACGGTAACAAATATGCGGGATCGCTTGCATTTTGATCGATCAATTTTATTTCCGTTGCAAATAATGAGCTTAACAAAATCAGTGTAATTAACATAGCTTTCATATCAAGTTCCTATAAAAGATCTTTTTTTCTAAACGCAATATACCCAAACCATGCAAAAAGTCCCCCTAAAACGATTGGATATACGATTGCATAGAGTATCAAAAGTCCGGCTCCTAAAGTATCCAACAGATAATAAGCGACCGGTCCTATGACGGTCAACTCGGGATCAAATAAAGTTATAGCGCCTATACGAAAAACTTCTACGGGATTTAGCATTGCGAGTGTAATGATTAAATCGTCGTTGACTCTGTTTTGAAGCATCAGTCCGATCAACGCAATATCTATAAATGCTAAAAGAACAATCCACACCACAAACGAGCTACCTAAAGCGATATCCGTTGATTTAACTATGCTAGATAGAAAAAATGCCAATCCTAAGAAAACGAAACATAGTGAAAATAGCAATGCTGAATATAAAAAAACCATATCCCAAGGCAACTCTCCGCCTTTGATCAAACCAAACATTACACCTAGAACGAGTGCGAAAAAGACCGGTAAAAATACCGTGGCGAAACGACCGAGCATTTTTCCCCAATAATACTCTTTAAGAGAAACGGGAAACGAGAGCATATACTCCAAGACATTACTCTCCCTATCTCCGGATATCGATTTTACCGTCGTTATCAAGATAAAAATAGGTAGTATGATAATGGTGACCTGTATGAAAATAAGCAGCATTCTACTCAATCCGGTAAACCCCATAACCACCGCGTCGGAAACTCCCGTAATGAAAAAAAGAGCCATCAATCCGCCAAAAACAAGAGAATATACATAAAACCATTTGGAGCGAAGCGACTCTTTGATATCCAGATAAGCTATTAGTAGGAGATTTTGCACTACCGTTTTCCTCTATCTTTATTCAATTTTTCGATTTCGAATACTTTCTTCACCACCTCGTCAAATCCGATCGTATGATGATTTTCGGGAACACTATTTTTCGTATATGCCGCAAAACCGAAAGCCATCGGGGTTATGGAGTCATCAGTATATATCGCACTTCTAGCGTCTATCCACTCTCCGGTTTTAGCATCCGTGATCCAAATTTTCGTTTTATCTTTCCAAGAAATATTTTCTTCGTCGAACCATAAAATAGCACAACCTATGTCATCGAATTTATACGCTCTTCTTGTTTTGGGATTTATAACTTGAACGGCGAATTTTCGCTCGCTTATAGCCATTTTGCAGCGTTCGCACATATCTCTATCCCAGTGCATTTTTTCTAAAGCGTTTGAAGATTTTTTTTCACAACCCAAGGATGTGATAAAAAACGTAAATATAGTCAATATCAATATACTATACTTTTTCATCTTCCACCACCTTTCCAAGATCCATATATATTTTTCTATTTACAAGTGCTTCTATTTCATCCAATCTATGCGTAATGAAGATGGTCGAACAATCTTTGTCGATTTCACTTAACAATTTGTAAAACTGTTCTCTTCCTTTAGGATCCAAATTTGCCGTAGGTTCGTCAAAAATCAATAGATCGCTTCTTTTTGAAAGCGCTATGGCTATGAGAAGTTTTTGTTTCATACCTCCGGAGAGTTTATAAAAAGGTTTGTTTATATGCGCTTTGATATCAAGATCCATTCTTGATGCTTCGTCAAATATTTTATTTTTGGAAATGTTCGAACTTTTAGCGACGAAAGTAAGAAGCTCTTCGATGCTTAGTTTGACAGGCGGCGGCAGTTGAGGTATGAAGCTGATTCGTTTAAGAACCTCCACCCTTTGGGAGATAGGATCAAACCCCATAACGCTTATCTCTCCGTTATCAAGGTGATAAAAGCCTAGCATAGCTCTGACGAGAGTGGTTTTACCGGCTCCGTTTGGACCCATAAGAGCGATTTTGTCGCCTTTTTCAATATCGACACTAACGGCATCCAAAACATTCGTGCCCATAAATTTTTTCGTTATTTTTCGAGCCGTTACCAACATCTAAACTAAATCTTTCAGTCTAAATTCGTAATTGTAAGCATCCGTATGACATACATCGAAACATCGTCCGCAAAGAGTACAGTCGCCGTTGACCACCAACTGTTTTTTTATTCCCTTGTCGGCTCTTTTTTTATCGTATTTTGGTTTGATAAACTCTAGTACATGTTCTTCGAAACAGGCCGATAGACATGCACCGCAATGGTCGCATTTGTCCATATCCCACTGTACCTTCGTCAGACTCACCCATCCGACCAGATTGTAAGTGGTTCCGATCGGGCAGATATATTTACACCATGCTCTTCGCGAATAAAATATCTCGAATATCAAAACGACTATGACCCATACAAGTGCCAAACTCCATCCGTAAGTGATTGCACGGCTGAGTATTCCTATAGGGTTTATCACCTCAAATACGAGATATCCGTCGATAGCGGCGGCGGCTAAAAAAACCGCCCAGAAGAAAAAGCGGACATTCGGCGTGAATTTTCTCTCTTTTATAATTTTTTTTCTTACAAGCTTTTGATGGAAATATTCACCTATTTCACTCAAAAGTCCGTAAGGACAAACCCATGAACAGTAAGCTTTTCCTCCCGCTAGAAAGTAAAATGCGATTAGTGTCACGCTACCTATGATGACATTCGTATGAATATGATGTTCCGCCGCAAAAATTTCAAGGGCGGTAAAAGGATCTATCAAATGAAAACCAAGAAGTCTGGAGCCGTTTAGTGTACCTTCGAGAAATTGAATATCTATATAAAAGGAGAGAAAAAATAGAACGTTTATAACGATAATACTAAGCCATCTCCAAGCACGAATCGTAAGTTTTGTTTTTCCCTCTTTGGTTTTATAGTAAAACGTTGACCAAAAAGGAGCGTTGATCAAATCTTTAACGCCGGCCGTATATCTGTTCATTCTCTCTCCTTTAACTTATGCTATTTCGTAGCGTTGTCGAGTTTTGATTGAAAGGTAGAAATCTCTTCCGCCAGATCTTCAAGCTGTTGCTCGCTCATATTGCTTAAAAGTCCGTACATGACATAGTTTTTTCTCTTACCGCTTTTAAAATCTTTCAAGGCCGTAAGAATTTTCTCTTTAGAGTCTCCTATTAGTTTCGGTCCGATAATTCCTTCCGCTATGTTGCCGTGACAAGATGCGCATCGTTTTTTATAAAGAGGACTAACATCGAATGCGGCGACATTTCCCGCCTTTTCTTTTAATGCTTTTAGTTTTTCCTGTACCTCTTTGTCTCTGGCGTTACTTTTAGTATCGGCTACGGATTGTTGCGTTGTCGGAGTGGATGTCTGCTGTTGATGCTTTGTTGTTAGCTTTTTATCTTCCGAGGATGTACTTTTTATCAGTTGAGCTATGCGCTCCATTTTGTTGGCTTCTTTGTCAAGATTCAACATAAAAAACGTTGCCCAAAGTGCAAGTGCTATCGCTATTAGTGCTACTATCTTTTTTATCATTTCCCTCTCCTCATCTTTCTTATCTCTTTATTGAAGTTTGCGATCTCTTCTGCTAGAGCTTTCAACTTTTCGTCATCTATTTGCATGAGCAACTCTTTCATAAGCACATTGTCTTTCTTTCCGCTTTTATAATCTTCAAGTCTTTGATAGATAAACTCTTTGTCCTTATCAAGAAGTGAAGGACCTATAACTCCGTTTGCATAGTCGTTATGGCAGGCCGAACATTTGATGATATAATCGTTACTCAGCCTTTTTATCATCATCGTAATTCTCACTCTCTCGTACGGAGATTTGATGTTTAAATAGGCATCTATCGTCGTTTTCGTTTTCGGCGGCTCTTTGGAGCCGTTTTTCTCTTTGTTGTAAGAGTAGTAAAATTGACCGCTATTGCTTTTTGAATCTTTCTCTTTTGCATCCATCTTTACGGCATTTTGGGTAATCGTTATTTGCGGTGTTTGTTCTTTTTGTCGATCTTCTTTTTCATTGCCGCATCCGCTAAAAAAGGTGAGTATTATCGCAAATGAAATCATCCATTTTTTATTATCCATTTTTTTGTTTCCCCTTGTTGTATATATCTTCGTATGTCGCACGAGGTACGATATTTAGTACTTGAGTGGGACAAAGTTCAACGCAGGCTCCACAACCCACACATGCCTCTCTTATCTCCGGTATAAGAGCTCCGTTTTTGGAAACCATACCTATCGCATCTTCCGGATTCGGATGAAACGGACACAAATCAGCACAGATAGTACAA
>CAZNIT010000040.1:0-12339 GCA_964573205.1 uncultured Sulfurospirillum sp.
TTAACAAATAACTACCGATTTTATCTGAGTAAACTCCTCTAGTGCGTACTTTGGCCCCTCTTTTCCTATGCCGCTGAGTTTCACTCCGCCATAAGGCTGGATATCGAAACGAATAGTCGGTATATCGTTTATAACCACTCCCCCGCAATCAAACTCCTCTATCGCTCTTTTGGTATTTTGAAGATCGTTTGTAAAGATGGAGTATTGAAGTCCGTACGGCGAGTCGTTGATTTTTGAAAGCGCTTCGTCAAAATCCTCCACTTCGACTATGCTGACTATGGGCGCAAAAACCTCTTCGCAGACTATATTCATATCATCCGTTACTTTAGATAGAACCGTCGGAGAAAAAACTCTTCCCTCTCTTTGGCCTCCGCATAAAAGCTCAGCACCCTCGCTTACGGCGCTTTGAACCCAGTTTTGAGCTCTTTTTGCCGCCTCTTCGTTTATAAGCGGTCCCATGAAGGTCTCTTCATCGTAAGGATTTCCGACGACAAGCTCTTTCGTCTCTCTTGCCAAAAGCTGTGAAAACTCCTTTGCAACGCTTTTTGAGACATAAATTCTCTGCAAAGATATACAAACTTGTCCCGAATTCGCAAAAGCTCCTATCGCGCACTTCTTAGCCGCACTCTCAAGATCCGCGCTGTCGTCAATGAATGTCGCAGCATTTCCGCCAAGTTCCAAAGAGACCTTTTTTATACCCGCTTGTGAAGTTATAATTTTGCCTACCGGCACACTTCCGGTAAAACTTATAACCCTCGCAACGGAACTTTTGACTAGCGTACTTCCGACTTCCGCGTCTCCGTAAACCAGACTCAGGGCATTTGGAGATCTGTTTTTACTCTCTACAAAAAGCTTTGCGAATTTGTAGGCCGTCAAAGGAGCCTCGGGAGTCGGCTTCAAAACTACGGCGTTACCGCTTATGAGGGCGGGGCCTAGTTTATGAGCTATGAGATTTAGCGGAAAGTTAAAGGGAGTTATCAAAACGGCGACGCCTACCGGAACTCTTTTGAAAAAACCGATAGTCTCCCTACCGCTTGGCATAGCGTCGGTGTTAAATGTCTCGCCATGCATTTGGATAGCCGCCGAAACACTCAAGCGAAGCGTTTCGATACATCGATCCACTTCGATTCTGGAAAATGTGATCGGTTTTGCGACTTCGTCGGTAATGGTTTTTGCGATATCCTCTTTGTTCTCTTTAAGAGCCTCTATGACATCTTCTATCCAAGCCACTCTTCGGCTAAGGGGGATTTTTCTATTTTGAGCAAAAGCTTTATCGGCTATTTTCAAAGCCTCCTTCGCATCAAAAGCGTCACATACGGGATAGATTGAGACCACTTTGTCGTTGTAGGGATTTTTTATCTCTTGTGTTTTCGTCTTGCCGACCTCGACATCTCCGAAAAAAATCTTGGCTTCCATAAAAACTCCTGCTTTTTAAGAGATTTTAACATATTGACGATATATCGTCAAGGGAAAATATATCGCTTAGGGAGTATAATCGATATTATGGAAGATAGTAAAAATATCGTCGTAATTGGCGGTGCAAATATTGAGTATGTCGTCACCAGTGAAAAAAAGATCTCAAAAGGTGCGAAAAATTCCGTCGAAATCAAAGAGCTTTACGGCGGAAGCGGCGTAAACTATACTCTAAGACTCCTTCATACCGGAGAGAGCGTATATCCCATCCTTTTTCTCGGAAACGATTATGCGGGAGTTCAAATCCAAAAAGAGATCTCCAAAGCTCTTATCGCCAACGATCCGAAAATCCGCTACTTCATCGAAGAAGACGAATTTTTCATCCCCTCTGTTCAAACTCCCAAATCGACGATAATAGTCGAAGGAGTACAAAGAACGATCCTAACTCATGACAAAAACGAAAAAAATCTATTTAGAGCGTTCGTTGCGAAAAGATTAAAAAACATAGAAAACGCCGGCGCTTTGATCATAGGGCACATTCACAACGACAAACCCATACTTAGCGCTAAAGCCGAAAATTTAAGCACTCTCTTTGCTATAAAATACTTTTCAAACAAAGATATTCTCATATACGCGAATTTCGGCGCTTCCCAACTAGATCATGGTTTTTTGTTTTGGAAGCAGTACTTGAAATCGATAGATATACTTCAACTGAATATCTGTGAAATAAAAAGATTTTTCAAATCGACAATCGACAATCCCACCCTGGACGAGGTGATAGAGATACTTCGAGAGTTAAATATATCCGCTATCATAACGCTCGACAAGTTCGGCGCGCTAGGTATCTTGAAAGATCACAAAGAGACTATATTTATGGCAAGACCGGTTGAATTGGGAGAAAAACTCATCGACTCGACAGGTGCGGGAGACGCTTTTTGCGCCGGAATGGTTTCGATTTTAAACGGTAAAAAAGATTTTACTCAAAACGAGTTCAAAGAGGCGATGCAAACCGCTAGAAGCTGGGCTGTTTACGCTTGTACCTCATACGGCGGAGCGAACAAATGCCCAAGCGCCGAAGCAATCGAAACTTTTCACCGATCAATCGTAAAGCAAAATGAGGTTTTGATGTATAGAGGCGATCGCATCAAGGATTTGACCGCTCTTATAGATATTACGGTGCAACTTCACAACCAATGAAAAGATTACCTGCGGAGTGGGAAAAACAAGAGTCCGTTTTGATGGTTTTCCCGCACACAAAAAGCGACTGGGCGAACGATCTAAAAAGTGCTCAATCGGTCTTTTTAAGGATGGCCTGTTCGATCTGCTACAAACAAAAACTCATTTTGATCTGCGAGGATAAAGAAAAAGTGAAAGAGATGTTTTGCTATCACGACATGATCTCTTTCGTCGAGTTTGAAACGGACGATACTTGGATAAGAGATTTCGGTCCCATCAGCGTCTATAACGAAAAAAGTAGAGAACTTATAGATTTTCGTTTCAACGGCTGGGGAGGGAAGTTCGTAGCGAAAAAAGATGACTCGGTAACATCCTTTCTTCATAAAAACGGGTATTTCGGACTCTCGAATCTACTGCATGAAGATATGGTTTTGGAGGGCGGCTCGATCGAAAGTGACGGAGCGGGCACTCTTTTGACGACAAAAAGATGTCTTTTAAATCAAAATAGAAATCCGCACTTGACGCAAACTGTGATAGAAAACAGATTGATCGAACGCTTCGGATTGAGACAAATACTTTGGTTAAATCATGGGGAACTGGAAGGAGACGATACCGACGCTCATATCGATACTCTGGCAAGATTTATCGATCCTAATACCATCGCATATGTAAGTTGCGACGACAAAGATGATCCGCACTATAAAGAGTTGAAAAAGATGCAAGAGGAGTTAAAGGAGTTTCGCACACTTGAGAAAAAACCTTACAAACTCATTCCCTTGCCACTGCCTAAAGCAAAATATAAAGACGGAAAAAGGCTCCCCGCAACTTACGCCAACTTTCTCATAACAAATCATGCCCTTCTTTTACCGATTTATGAAGATCCGAACGATAAAAAGATGATAGAACTTTTCAAAACGCTTTTTCCGACTCGTGAAATCATTCCCATAAACTCGCTAAGACTCATCGAAGAGGGAGGATCCATCCACTGCTCCACGATGCAAGTCTGCGCTCAAACTTTCAATGATTAGAACTCATCAACGATCTGCCCGATCTCTTGATGCAGATTCCAGTAGTAGTTTACAAAATATTTCACTCTATCGTCTATGGGCATAAAATATTTACCGTCTTTTTTGGCATAAAGGTATAAAAATTCACTTGCGTCGTTTTTATTCAGATAGTGTAGAGCTAATTTCTCGTAGGTTTTCAAATACCACTGTTTTAACCTCTCATAAGCATCTTCACTAGTATCTATCGAAAGTTTGGAGCCAAACTCCAACACACCCGTTTCAAAAAGTCCGCCAAGATGTATCAAGGCTTCACAATAATAAGGCTCCACCTCTCCCGTCTCTTTCCACGCGATAAGTCCGACCGCCCTTTTGATCGTATCGATCAGTACATGCTCTTTTAGCTTCTCTTTTTCGTTGAGAAAAAAGGCGCAAAGTCCGCCGCTTGTGGCTTTGAACTCCTCTATGTTTTTAAAATTTCCGGTTTTGTTCATGACAAGTTCGGTATCGTCGTCCATCCAGAGTATATGACCGAATTCATGACCTATCGTCGTGATGTTGTATATCTCGTACCAAATCTCCTCTTTTTCAAAGATCACTTCACGACTTTTTTTTAAAAACTCTTCACCGAAAACCTCCTTTTGAATCTTCATAAACGGTTTGGCACGGGTGGCTTCGAGTACATTGTCGGCAAACGCAAAGATCTTTTTCCCCTCCTCTTTCGTTACAATCTCGTCATTTGGTACGACTTGCGCCGAAAAGAGTCCGCAAAACTCCGCACCGTAGTAAAGAGCCGGACGACCTAAATATAGCTGCACTTTATTTACGCTTTTTAGAGAGTTTTCATAAATTTTTTCACTCTCTTGAACCTTATGTGAAATGGCGTTAAAAAGATTTTCATACATCTTTTTAATATCCTCTTGTACATTTCCGCCGCTATTTTTCGGGTTCGTTATGCGAAGATCCCACTCTAAAGCCACCGCTTTTTTATAGTGGTCTTCATAATACTCCAGCGGATGACCGATTTGCAAAGGTGCGGTGATCTTCATCCACTTTCTGTCAACATCCGCCCATTTTGGGATCAGTTGGGAGTTGTCTTTTTCACTAAGCGCTTCTATAATCGCGTTTAGATACTCTATATGTTCTCTTTTTTGAGAAAAGATCTCATCTTCCAAATCCTCGAGCCTCGAAATAAAACTTTTTAACGAAGAGACCGCCAAAGTCACCTCATCTTCGAAAGCCTCCGCATACGGCAAACTCTTGTAACTTCCGTCGGATTGTCTAACAAGCACCGAATAGGATCTATCGCCTTTTTGACCTCCATGACCCCTATCGAAGAGATCATGCTCGTGAAGCATCTCGAAAATCTTCTCTTCGTCACCGTTGAAAAGCCTATAAAGCTCCCTGTTTACGCCATCTACGATATGCGCCGTCCAACTCGATTGCCAGCCGCTGAAAGCGACTCCCGTTTCATGAACTCCTTTGAAAATTTCTCTATAAAATGGCGTCAAAAGTTCTCTTTTTTCTATCTCGTCTATAAGCTCTTTATGAAGTTTCATATGAAAGTCGGCCACCCAAAGATACGCTTCCTCTTTCTTTTTTATGATCTCATCTTCACTAAAACCGCTCTTTTTAAACGCTATGTTCAACGAATCGTCCCTTAAAGAGACAAGCCTAACAACAGCCGATAGTTGATTTTCCGCAGTGACTTTCAAAGAGACCTTTTTCAAAAAATCGTTTATAATCTTCTCTTTTTTCTCATCGCCCTTCTCTTTTAAAATGTCATAAAAAGAGTGCAGCTTTTTCTGTTTTGATTTTACAAGCTGATACACTTCTTCCAAATCCTCAAAAAATCTCTTTTTCATATCCTCATCCTATAAATCTTTTTTCAAAAATGCCGAAATTATAGCTAAATAGTATGTCAAAATAAAGTAATAACAAAGAGAGAATATGACCAATCAAAGTTTAATAATAAGCAACACCGTCAATCAGGCATTTATCTATTCGCAGCTTCAAAGATCGAAAGATTTCTCAACACCTCTTTGCGTAGTCAAATTCGAGCTCAAATTCGATCCCAAAGACGGTTTCAAATACCAAAAAGTTTTCGGATTTATCTACTCGTACCTCAACTTCACACCGATCATTTACGAAGGTGGAAACAATTTTCTTCTTTTCATTCATGAAAGCAAGATACATACCGTCGTAAGCACACTCAAAAATATGTTCACCAGCATAAAGATAAAGTTCGGCGTTACGATAAACACGGTCGCCGTTACCGATTACGGTGAAAACGACGATGTAAACTCTCTGATGGAGAGGGTTCATAAATTTTTGATAAAATCGAAAATCTCGAAAGGAAGCGATATCTACTACGGAACCAGATATTTCGAGTACAGCCACAACGGAGATTTCGACAACATCAACAAAATCTTCCTTCAAGAACCGAAAATCAATGTTTACGGATTTTACAAAGAGATGCCCCTTTTGAACAAGGTGGAGATCATAGAGAGCAAAGAGGGTTACATAAAAGCGAAATCTCAAAAAGAGTATCTGCCGTTTATGAAAAAGCAGGAGTATGTTTACCTCGAGCACTCGATGATTCCGGATATCTTAAGAGCCGATATCATGCACATCGACTATACAAGCGGTATCATAGATATGGGCAATTTCAAATTTTTGGACAACTCGCCGGTTCATAGAAAAAATATCCGTGTAACTCCTCACAGACCTCTTCAAGCGACACTCGAGTACGACGCGGAGATATACATAGAAGGTCTAATCGCCGATATATCCAAAAACTCCATACTTTTTACGACTCAGTTAAACAAGATAGAGGAGATTCAAGTAAAAGGGCTCCACACCAAAACTTTCGAACTCAAATTTCACATAGAAGATCTCGACAACCAGATGAGACACTTGGAGACAAAAGCGATGATCTACAAGGTTTTCGGAAATCAGATAGTATTAAATATCTATCCGTCGCTTGAAGCGCAAAATATCATCATGGAGTACATCACGATGTGTCAAAACCTTCTTCTTTTGGAGATAAAAGGAACGGTTCACTAGAGATTGTGCTTTTTGAGCATCTTTATATATTTTTGAACTTTATTGTAGTAGGGGTAGTTCACTCTGCCCCCGTTATACCTGCTGACAGCTTCGAAATAACTCTTTGAAGTATCTCTCAACCACACCAAATAGAGCACGGCGATTTTAGCGTTGAACACTATTTCGTTCATCATTTTCGTTATGAGCGTCGTATCGCTCATATTTTTTATATCTTTTAGATCGTAAATCTTAGCGACAAATCTTGCCGTTTGAAGCCGCACCTGCATAACGCCGTAAGAGGCGTTTTTGATCCCCTTTTTTAAAAGCTGTTTGTCTCCCCACCTGACCTTTCCTCCGCTAGTTTCCGCCATACAGATCGCCATAGCGGTATTTTCAAGGGTTTCTCCATTTTTCGTAGGATACTCTAGCGCAATATTTTTAACGGTTTTAAGGGTTAAAATCTGGCGAAAATCAAGCGTTTGCGCAAAAATCGATGAAATCACCAAAAAAGATATCAGTAAAATCTTCATGATCTCTCTTCAATAGCCTTTTGAAAAAATTCATGAGCTAAAACTATGACATAAAAAACTTGCATAAAGACTCCAAGAACGGGAACCAAAGAGATACCGTAAAGCGTTGCGGTAGTTCCTCTAAAGAGCGCTTTATACTTTTTCGTGATCTTTTTAAACTCCTCTTTGCTCACAATGTTCGAACCGACATCCAGAATCATGAAGTTATGAAAAAGATAGTAAAACGGTATATTTATAGCTATGAAGTTAAGAGCAGGTATGAACATGAAAATAAGCGCTACAAAACCTAGAGCGATAAATACGGCGATAATTTTTATAAAGTAGGGAACGGTAGCCGCAAATGTGAAGTCTTCATTTGTAAAACGAAAATCGCGATAGTGTTTTTTTTGTATGATTTTCACGATCATAGGGGTAAAAAAACCGATAACGATTCCCGCTATCACCACAGAGAGCAAAACTACCACGATGATCCCGAACAGATAGAAAAATATCGTAAAAAGCCATTTGAAAAAGGAGAATGTCAAGACATATGTAAGCCACGGATGTTCATCGGGATCTAAAAACGGAACTCTTCCGGCATCCAACGCCGCTTGAGCTTGAGAAAGCAGATCGCCCCCGAAACCGAAATAGGCATATGCGAACAACACGGCGATTACGATAAAAGGCAAAAGCGACAAACCTAAAAAAATCGGCGATTTGAAATCCGCCAAAGATTTTTTCATGATATCGGCTATATTCATTTTGCCTCTTTGTATTCGCTATTTAGCGCGTTATATAGAGCGTCTATTCCCATAGGAGAGCTTTCAAGCAGCTCTCTTAGAACTATGTTGTCCTCTTTTCCGTTCCAAACTTTTTTGTATGTACCCTCTTTGTAGCCGTTGTCTTGGCGAAATTTGTTCAAGACATTTTTGGCTACATAGTACTTATAAAGCGTCTGCATGTCCAATCCGCACTGCAAGGAGGTCTCTAAAAAATCGTCGCTTAGTTTATAAAAAGGTTTGTTATCCAGCGCATCTTTCATGAAGTGTTCGATGACGCTTACGATCATGAGCGAATCACTCGCGTCGGGAGCCACCGGTTCAAGACAAAATTCATTGTAAAATTGCGACTCGACTATCTCGTTTACGATATCGTCGATAGTTCCCAGATTTTCGTTTTTGTAGTACTCAAGCCCCAAGCTCATGACAAAATGCCATATATCGACTAGCTCGATCGTGATGTTGTCCCAGTCGGGGGCGATATTTATATCTTTCCAGTGTTTCCAGTTGAAACTGTCGATAAGCTCCGCGCACTCCATATAGATGCATCTTCTCCAGTTGATGATGCGGCCGTGTTTGTTATAGCCCTTTTCCCAATCTTTTCCGTTTGTTTCGTCGTTTAGCTTCTGCTGTAAAACGAACATCTCTTTTAGCATCTCTTTTGGCGTCATCATCCTACTCCCGATCCGTCTTGTTCATGCCGCACCCCGCGACATACTCTTTGTTTTTTATCTCGTTTAGCGCGGCTTTTGTCTTTACCAACACTCTTTTCGTATCGGCTATGGGCTCCATGAGCTTGTTCTTCTGCGCCAAAGGGATACTTTGATCGTCAACGATTCGAAGCATCTCTTTTTCAAGATCTTTTAAATACTCGTCAATACTCTCAAATACTCTATCCAATTTTCATCCTTTATGGTAATATTATAGCAAAAAAAAGAGTTTTTTTATGGTATTTGACGATTTTACGATATTTCAGCGGCTAAGCGATGCGGAACTTGAAAATCACATAATCACGCCCTCAAGGAAAAAGACCCCGATCAAAGAGCCCAAATCCGCGATGATGTTAAATCCTCTAAAACTGAAACATTTAAATCGTATGGACGATCTCGATGCGGACATCGTGGTAGTGAACCTCGAAGACGGCATAGCGCAAAAGATGAAAAAAAGAGCGCTCCTTTTAAGTTGTGTTTTTATATCGCACCTAAAACGAAGCCGATCGAGAATCATCGTCAGGGTAAATCCCATTGACGAGGGAGGAGACGAGGAGATAGCTTTTTTAAACAAAGTCAAACCGGACTCCGTAAGAGTCGCGAAGATCCGCACACCCGAAGATGTCAAAAGCGTTCTTGAGATTTTGGATGATGATATCATGCTTCATCTTTCCATCGAGACGAAGGAGTCTTTGCACAACCTCGCCTCTTTGAACATCGACGGCAGAGTCGAATGTGTATCGCTTGGAATTATGGATATGCTAAACTCTATGGGACTTCCTCAATCTCTGCTTGATCTCTCAAATCCGACTATTTACCACATCTTGGCGCGTTTTTTGATAGAGAGCAAAATAGCGAATATGTACCCTATAGGATTTACCTATCAAGAATACAACGATACTAAAACTTTTCGAAAATGGTGCGAGATGGAGCGTAAAATGGGCTACACCGCAAAAAGCTGTCTAGGGCCCAAGCAGGTAGAGATAGCGAACGAGGTATTTTCCCTCTCGCCAAAGAGCAAAGAGCGCGCTTTATATATAAAAGAGATTTTCGAAAAGATGAGATCACAAAATATCACCGGCTTTATGGATGAGAAGTACGGATTTATAGATGAGCCCATTTACAAAGACGCACTCTTAACTTTAGAGAAATTTTCGCTAAAATAGAGCCCATAAAGAGAAACAAGGAAATTCATGAATATTATCGAAGGAAAACTGTCTTTAAACGGTGACGAAAAAGTGGCCGTCATAAATGCGAGATTTAACCATATCATCACCGACCGTCTGGTGGAAGGCGCAAGAGACGCTTTCTTGAGACACGGCGGAAAAGATGAAAATCTCGATCTTATTTTGGTGCCGGGAGCGTTCGAACTGCCGTTTGCGCTTGATAGAGCGCTAAAAAGCGATAAATACGACGCCATATGCTGCGTAGGAGCCGTCATAAGAGGAGGCACGCCTCACTTTGACTATGTCTCCGCCGAAGCGACCAAAGGAATAGCCAATGTCACGCTGAAGTACGACAAACCGGTAACTTTCGGAGTACTAACCACCGACAACATAGAACAAGCCATAGAGAGAGCGGGCTCAAAAGCCGGAAACAAAGGCTTTGAAGCTATGACCGGACTCATAGAGCTTTTGAGTCTTTATAAAAACTTCTAAAGAGAGACGATGGCGACAAGACACCAATCAAGAGAGAGTATCATCTCTCTTCTTTACGCAAAAGATATCGGAAACGACAACATAGAAAAGTTTATCAACGAAATTTTTGAAGACAAAAAGATCAGAAACAAACAAAAAGAGTTCGCACTTTCACTCTTTGAAGGCATAACCCAAAACCTCGAATCAATCGACGACGAAATCAACAAACATTTAAAAGAGTACAAAATCCACCAGCTCGGACATATAGAAAGAGCCATACTGAGACTCGGAACCTATGAGATCATAAAAACGGATCTTGACAATGCCGTGATCATAAACGAAGCGATAGAACTCTCGAAAGATCTTGCGGGTGAAAGTGCGCCGAAATTTGTAAACGGTGTGCTGGACGCCGTCTCAAAAGAGAACTCATGAAGCTTTGCGTCGCACTTGATCTTCCTACGATGAGAGAGAATATCTCTCTTTGTAAAAGTCTGAAAGCTTATGATATTTGGCTGAAAGTCGGCTTTAGAAGCTACATAAGAGACGCTAAAGAGCTTCTTGAAGAGATAAAAGAGATCAATCCTAATTTTAAAATATTTCTAGATCTCAAACTTTACGACATTCCAAATACTATGGCCGACGCCGCACAGGAGATAGCGAAACTGGATATAGATATGTTCAATATCCACGCTAGTAGCGGAAAAGAGGCTATGCAAAGTGTTATGAAACGACTTGCCGACACTCCTAAAAGACCTCTGGTTTTGGCGGTAACCGCGCTTACGAGTTTTGAGAACGAAGAGTTTTTCAAAATATACGGCGAAGACATAGAGACAAAAGCTCTTTTCTTTGCGAAAGAAGCCTATGAAAGCGGTCTGGACGGGGTGGTATGCTCCGCTTTTGAGAGCAAAATGATAAAAGAGAATACAAGTGGCGATTTTTTAACTCTGACTCCGGGTATTCGACCTTTCGGCGAAGAAGCGGGAGATCAAAAAAGAGTCGCCGATATAAGTACCGCACAAAAGGAGAAGATAGACTTTATAGTCGTAGGCCGCCCCATCTACAAAGCGACTGATCCCTCAAGCGTGGCGGAAAAGATTTTAAGCAAGTTATAAACTTCAAATAGCTATAATTTCGCTCATTTCAAATGGACAGGTGGGTGAGCTGGCTGAAACCACATCCCTGCTAAGGATGCGTACTGGCAACGGTACCGAGGGTTCGAATCCCTCCCTGTCCGCCACTGTATTTCTATATCTACACCGGTGGCAAGGTTTCAACCTTGCAGATTGCAAAATAACATATAACATACCGCACTAAAGTAAGGTTTTCTCGCACTAAGTTTCAACTCATTTGCCGACAGTAACATCAAAATATTAAACAAAAGTCTATATAAATATAAATTTTTCCTCCTAAACTTAAAAGTCTAAAAATATTTACATATCTTCCGATTTAGCTCATGCAATCAGATAAAAAGGAGAAAAAACATGAAAAAAAGTATATTTTTACTATTGGCAACGGCACTTACGCTTTTTGCTTTGGATATCAACACGGCGACTAAAGCCGAATTGGTCAAGGTTAAAGGTATAGGTGAAAAAAAAGCCGAGAGAATCATCTCTTATAGAGAAGAGCACGGAGAGTTTAAAAGTATCGACGAGTTAAAAAATGTAAAAGGTATCGGTGAAAAGATCGTTGCGGTAATAAAAAGCGAATTACAAAAATAGTATCTATACTACAAAATTGCGACGATACATGTTTTTGGTATCGTCGCTTTACAATGTCTGCAAATTTATGCAGTGGACTGAGCACTATTTACTAAATACAAAATCGGTTATTAACATCTCGCCGAAGGCAAGCTTGTATTTCTATATCAACGCCGGAGGCAAGGTTTCAACCTTGCATGATATACCGCACTGAAGTACGGTCTCCGGATGTCTTTAAATCTTTTTATAATTTAATGCTGTTTTTTTTGATCTCTCTATAGAGTAATTCATCCATATTTTGGTGAAATTGTACCAGGTCTATGCGTAAATCGTATCCTCTGCGTATGAGGAAAGCTAAAAATTTTGCTT
>CAZNIT010000041.1:0-168618 GCA_964573205.1 uncultured Sulfurospirillum sp.
TAGAATATTTCTCCAAATACCACTCAACCGTTTTTAAAATCCCGCTCTCGAAATTCTCCCAAGCACTCCAACCCAGTTCATTTTCGATCTTACCGGCGTCTATGGCGTATCTTCTATCATGACCGGCTCGATCTTCGACAAATGTTATAAGCTCTTTGTAGCTCTTATCCGCCGGAACTTTCTCATCTAAAATTTCACATATTTTATTTACTATGTATAGATTGTCTCTTTCGTTTCTACCGCCTATGTTATAAGTCTCTCCCGCATCTCCTTCATGATAGACCAGATCTATACCCATACAATGATCGAGCACATAAAGCCAATCTCTTATATTTTTCCCGTCTCCGTAAATAGGTATGGGTTTGTTCGCCAAAGCGTTTCTTATGATGGTGGGTATGAGCTTCTCGTCATGCTGTTTTGGGCCGTAGTTGTTGGAACAATTCGTTATGACGGTATTCACTCCGAAAGTGTGATGATAGCTCCTTACAACCATATCGGATCCCGCTTTGCTCGCGGAATACGGCGAATTCGGAGCATAGGGAGTCGTCTCGCTAAAAAGCCCGCTCTCTCCCAGCGTTCCGTAAACCTCGTCGGTGGAGATATGATGAAACCTGCACCCTTCATACTCTTTTTTATAAACGAACGGTTTTTGCATCCAGTAATTTTTAGCGACATCTATGAGGGTAAAAGTGCCGTTTACATTTGTTTGCATAAAGACACCGGGATCTTTTATGGAGTTATCGACATGAGATTCGGCGGCAAAATGGATAACTCCTCGTATATCGAACTCTTCGAATATATACTCGACCAATTCACGATTGCATATATCGCCTTTTATAAATTTATAACGATCGTTCTCTTTTACCTCTTTGAGATTTTCAAGATCACCGGCATATGTCAAAAGATCGAGATTGACAAGCCTGTATTTATCATACTTTTCCAAAAAGTAAGGCACAAAATTACTTCCTATAAAACCGGCGCATCCGGTTACAAGTATCGATTTTATCATCTTCTCTCTCCTAATCTTTCTAAACATTCGCTAAGGCTATCTTTCCAGTAGGCTATCTCCAAGCCGAAATCGGTTTTTATCTTACTCTTATCCAGCAGACTAAAGTGCGGTCTCTTCGCGGGAGTGGGATATTGACTCGTTTTCAAGGGATTTACTTTACAATCCAGCTTCGCCATCTTCATGATCTCTTTTGCAAAATCATACCAGCTCAAAACCCCTTCGTTGGAGTAGTGATAAATCTGCGGTTTTTCATTTTTTAAAATCGGATGGATTTTCAGTATGGCGCTCGCCAGATCTTTGGCATATGTCGGAGTCCCCACCTGATCGTAAACAACTCCGATCTCATCTTTCGTTTTACCCAGTTTCAACATAGTCTTTACGAAATTGTTCCCATAACTGCTATAAACCCATGAAGTTCTTATGATGACGGAATTTTTTGGAGACACTCTTAATATCTCCTCTTCGGCTTCAAGTTTACTTCTTCCGTAAACTCCGGTGGGATTGGGATTGTCCTCTTCATTGTAAGGTTTATAGTTTTTCCCGTCAAACACATAATCGGTAGAGATATGAACAAGTTTTACTCCCTCGCTCACACAAATTTCAGCCAGATTTTTCGCTCCGTCCCTGTTTATAAGAGTCGCTAACTCCGCCTCCTCTTCCGCCTTGTCCACGGCCGTATATGCGGCGCAGTTTAGTATGACATCTATGTCGTTCTCTTTTACAAACCGCTTAAGCGCGAAAAGATCGGTTATATCCAAAGTATCGCCGTCGGTAAAAAAATGCTCCTTCGCATCTCCTAGCAACTCTTTTAGCTCGGATCCAAGCTGACCGTTCGCACCCGTTACAAGTACCCTATCCATAAAGCTTTTCTCCATACTCAAAAACTTCGGCTTCGTTTAAAAGCGGCTGTTTCGTATCTTTGTCGGATAGCAAAAGCTCATCTTTATCCAAAACCCAGTCAACTCCTATTGAAGGATCGTCAAACGCTATTCCCCTGTCGTTTTGAGGACTATAATAATTATCGACCTTATATGAAAAAACGGCCTCTTGGCTTAAAACCACGAAACCATGAGCAAAACCCCGCGGCACGAAAAGCTCCCTTTTATTTTCTCCGCTCAATTCCACCGCAACATACTCTCCGAAAGTCGGGCTGCCTTTTCTTATATCCACCGCGACATCCAAAACTCTCCCCATAATAACCCGTACCAATTTGCTTTGAGCGAAAGGTGCAAGTTGATAGTGAAGTCCTCTTAAAACTCCCTTTTTACTTTTGGATTCGTTATCCTGACAAAATTCGACATTAAATCCTAAAAACTCTTCAAGCTTGTCTTGTCTGAATGTCTCGGTAAAATATCCCCTATGATCACCGAAAACTTTCGGTTCGATTATGACGACATCTTTTATCTTCGTTCTTATAAAATTCATCTTTTGACTATCCCCTCTTTCGCTCTTCTTATGAGATATTTTCCGTAGTTGTTCTTTTTCAAAGGCTGAGCCAACTCCAGAAGTTTTTTTTGATCGATATAGCCCATCTCGTAAGCGATCTCCTCTATACAAGAGACCTTAAGCCCCTGACGGTTTTCGATAGTCTGTATAAAATTCGAAGCTTCGAGCAGACTCTCATGAGTTCCGGTATCAAGCCACGCGAACCCTCTTCCCATAAGCTCCATCTTCAATTTACCCTCTTTTAGATAACGCTGATTTACATCCGTTATCTCAAGCTCTCCTCTAGGACTCGGTTTTATCGTTTTTGCCACATCCACCACATCGCCGGTATAAAAATAAAGACCGGTCACGGCATAATTACTTTTGGGATTTTTCGGTTTCTCCTCTATACTTACGACATTTCCCGCTTCGTCGAACTCAGCGACGCCGTAGCGCTCCGGATCGTTTACATAGTAGCCGAATATCACCGACTTTCGCTCCTCTTTGACGCTCTTTGTCGCTCTTTTTAACATATCTACAAGACCATGCCCATGATATATATTGTCGCCTAGTATCAAACAAGCGTCGCTTCCGTCTAAAAAATCCTCGGCAAGTAAAAAAGCTTCGGCAAGTCCGTTCGGAGACGGCTGAACCTTATAAGAGAGAGACAATCCCAAATGAGAACCGTCTTTGAACAATGACTCGAACAACGGTAAAGCTTCGGGAGTGGAGATGATTAAAATCTCTTTTATACCGCTAAGCATCAGAGTCGATAGAGGATAGTAGATCATAGGCTTGTCATGAACCGGTAAAAGTTGTTTGATAACTTGGTTCGTTATAGGATAAAGTCTCGTTCCGCTACCGCCTGCGAGTATGATACCTTTCATTTTAAACCTTTAAAGATTCTTTCTGATATTTTCGTAAAGATCCAAAATCTCGCTTTTATGAGAGATAAAACTGTTTTTGTTCGCTATGAGATGAGCCGAGGACTCGAGTATATCCTCGACCACTTTTAGACCGTTTTGCTTCATCGTAGTTCCGGTTTCGACGATATCGACTATGGCGTCACAGAGTCCGACTATCGGAGCAAGCTCGATAGAGCCGTAAAGTTTTATGATCTTCACCGCCATCGCTTTTGATGAAAAATATTCCCTGGTGATATTTACCATTTTCGTAGCCACCGTGATTTCAGGTTTGCTAAAATCAAGCTCGTCTTCGTTTTTCATGCCGATACAGACACGACACCTTCCGATCCCAAGATCCAAAAGCTTTACAAGATCCATCTCTTTCTCCACCAGCACATCCAGCCCCACCACTCCAAGATCCGCCGCTTGATTTAACACATATGTCGGAACATCTTGATTTCTAACGAGCAAAAATCTAAATCCGTCTTTTTCAAGTATCAATTTTCTATCTTCAAAATCGAACTTCGTATCGAATGTCTTTTCAAATATAGCCAGAGTCTCCAGGGCTATTCTTCCTTTGGGTAGTGCGATAGTCAGCACTCTCTCTCCTTTATCACTTTTTTCATCCCCTTAAATACCAACTCTTCGTCATATACGCTATTTTTAAGATATCGGCACAACTTCTTGCCGTCACCGCCCGTTACAACGATTTTTTTCTCTTTCGCAAATTCTTCTATCGCACAAATAACCGGCTTTATCACACCGTAAACCAAAGCTTCGTTCGTATTTGCCGGAATCTCTTCAAATCTAATATTTTGATCTAAGTTTAAGATCAATTTAGATGATATATTAGCAAAAGAGTCTTTATATGAGCTAAGACCGGGCATGATAAATCCGCCTAGATGAGCTCCCTTTCTCATCAAATCAACGGTTATCGCACTTCCCGCATCGACTACCACGCCGTCGTTTACGGTATAGCAAGCGGCGACTCTATCCACTCCCAAACCTTTATAATCGCTTTTAAATAAGAATTTATCTTCAAGATTTATAGCATTTTTTAAAACGATAAGTTTCTCTTTTATTTCGGGGTTGACGCATATGTAGTAAAACTTCTCTTTCGGATACTTAAAACCATAAACCGCGTAGCTGTGGATTTTACCGTTTTCATACGATTTAATATTCGTATTGCCCACATCAAGCAACAGCATCGATCAATTTCCAACCGCGCTCTTTCAAGAGAGTTTTCGCTTTCGAACAGATCGGCATTTCATATAGAAAAACCTTTTTTTTAAAATTATGATCTTGAAGAATTTTCAATTTCTCAAAAAGTTCTTCGATCTGTTGGGCATTTTTTCTCAAAAACCTACTCTTTTGAACGAGATAAAATATAGCGACATAATTACTCTTTAAATCCACTCCCTCGTATATCTTAATCTTTTTGCGGGTATGAAGTTTTTTATTATCGATCTTGTGAAGTTTTCTATAAATCATATCTTTTGAAAGAAGAAGTTCGACGAATTCATTCATAAATTATCCTTTGAGAGAGGATGATAAAGATCAAGACTCTGCTTTAAATCCTCTTTTTGTATATGCGTATATATCTGCGTCGTTACGATACTTTGGTGCCCCAAAAGCTCCTGAACCACTCTCAAGTCGGCTCCACCCAGTATGAGCGCGCTCGCGAAAGAGTGCCTTAATACATGAGGAGAAACACCCAAATATCTTTTAGCGATCTTAAAAACCGAAATTCTACTCAAAGGAGCACCTTTGTAATTTAACCAAAGCCACTCATTTTGAGATTCTCGCATAAAAAGATACTCCCTCAAGCTCTCAAGCGCCGCGGGTGCTATGGGAACCATACGCTCTTTGTCGCCTTTGGCATTTCGAATCCTAAACCACTCATCCTCTATATCCGATCGTTTCGCCTTTACCGCTTCACTCACCCTGCAACCCGTAGCATACAAAAAGAGCAAAAGAGCAAAATCCCTAACACCGATTTCCCTATTTTTATCTATGGCTTTCAACATATGCATGATCTCGTCATACTCTAAAAATTTAGGTAAATTTTGGGGAATTTTCGCGGGAGCAAGTTTCAACCTCTCGTCTATAAACTCGCTCCTATAACAAAAATCGTAAAAACCGTTTATAGCGCAAAGTTTTCTATTTCTTGTTCTGGGGTTTTTTATAGTTGCTAAAAAAGTTAAAATATCATCGCTTCGAACCTCTAAAAGTTCCCCTTTTACAAAAGATTCAAACTGGATCAAGTCCGAAATATAAGCTTTGACACTTAAAAAGCCCAATCCCTTGATCACCGATATATGCTCTACGAACGCCTCGATCAAAGGACTAAGAACTCTTTTATCAAAAGATGTCATCTCTTAGCGTAACTTTATCTCTTTGTCGCCTATATAAAGCACTCCGTTTGCGAAAATTGAGGCGCTTTCAACCTCATCGTCGAGTCTTTTCACTTTGATATTCGAAAGGTTTCTGTCCATCTCTATAAGATAACCGTTTTTTTCAACGCCGTATAATTTATCTCCGATAGAAGCGACCGCTACGAAATTCGCAAATTCGAAATCGCTCTCGTTAATTTTTTGCAATTTTTCGTCAAGATGAATCACTTTACCGCTTTTGGCGAAAAGATATATATCGTGTCCGACGTATAGTATATCTTTTATATCCTCGGAATACGTATAGATATTTTCGGGAGTGATGACGATGACCTTCGAAGCGGTAGCCGCTACGAGAATATTGTCGTAAACTTTTAAAAATATCACATTGTTAAAAAGCGCTTTATCACTTATAGCGACATCTCTTAAAACTATCTTCCTAACCGAATCCATAATCAAAAGTCTTCCGTCAAGCGTCGGATAAATGATGATATCGTTTAAAAAAATCGGATTGGCCGCTCTAGCGTCAACCGCTATAACTTTATCGAGCTGTTCGTTATAAAGTGTCTTATCACTTTTGATATCGTATAGCGAAATGGAGTTATTCGCGAACACAAGAGCCAAAAGAGAGCCTTTTAGCGAAGCGCTTACGACTTGAGAGTCAAACTTTTTGGAGAAGTTCTCTTTATAATCTTTTTTTGAAAAGATCTTTAAATTACCATCTTCGTCCGCGGCGATAACAAAGTCGTCGTTTTCATTTATGAACGAAAACCCTTTCGGCAATACCAGATCGACGATGCCCTCTTTTTTAGTAACCACTTTTTGATCCGAGAGCATTGCCCCCTCTCTTACGACGTTTTTCAAAACGGCTTTTTCGACCATCTTGTTATATTTGATTTTTCCGTCCGTAATTTTTGGCTCATATACGGTTTTATCGGCGCAACCGACGGCAAAAATTGCGAACAAAAAGGTTATGAAGAAAAGAGAGTTAGTTTTTATCATGATCGTACCTATTTTTGATAATGGCTAAAACTCTGCGCCAATTGATAAAGCGGAGAAGTTACGGGAATCTTTTGTAAAAGCGCCCTGGCTTCGTCACTCTTACCCTTCTCAAAAAGCAAGAAAGCCTCGTCCAATACGGCAAGCTCTTTTAAAAGCGCGTTCTGTTTTTGAGCGTAACTCTTCAAAGAGCTCAAATCTTCGCTAAGCGCCGAGCTTTGATAAAGCGCTAGATCTTCCAAAAGCGGCTCTTTCATTTTTGTTTTTACGGCTTCTATCTTTTTAGGATCGTTTCCTTTTACCGCTTGTGAAAAATTAAATAGGGTAAAGAGTTTTGGATTTTTACTCTCCAAAATCTTTAGCGCATCTTTATCGGCCGGATTTTTTTGTAAAGCCAAAAAAGCCTCGTTGGAGAGTCTCAAATCTCTGTTTTTTATAAAATCGCTTATAAGATAAAACGAGACCGCCAATACTACGGCGACACCTACGGCTATAAGAGCTTTTTTATATTTTTTAAAAAATCCCTCCGCCTTTATGACACTCTCTAAAAACTGCTCCTCGGCACTCAACTCTTTTTTAATAGCTTCGACATTCTCTTTCAGTCCCAAAGTTAATCCTTTTTTGATATAATCTTTTCGAAATATAACACATAAAGAATTAAGGGTTTATATGAAAATAGACGAAACGCTTTTAAGCAAACTCGAAAAACTCTCCTCTTTGAAGATAAGCGACGACAAAAGAGAGAGCACCATTCAAGAGATAGCCAAAATAGTCGATTTTGTTGAAAATCTGAATGAATTGGATTTAGACAATGAAGAGGCATCTTTCTCGACTATAGAAGGCGGCACACCCTTTAGAGATGATATTCCCGAAAATGATCCCGCTATCATCGAGGATATATTAGATCATGCACCGAAAAAGGAGGATGGTTTCTTCGTTGTTCCTAAAATAATCGAATAGGAGACAACATGACTGAAACTTTAGAGCGTCCGCAATCGATGGACATCAACACTCTTTTAAAAAATATAGTCGCACACGGGGCGTCGGATCTTCACCTTGTCAGCAGAAGCGAACCTCAAATCAGAATAGACGGTAAACTGGTTCCGCTAAACCTTCCCAAACTTGACGGTAAAACGATCGAAGAGATGTGTTACGCACTCATCACCGACAAACAGAAAAAACATCTCGAAGAGAACAAAGAGGTTGACTTCGCCATAGCCATTCCGAATGTCGGAAGATTCAGGGGTAATTACTACTATACCATCGGCACGGAGCTTGCGGCGGCCTTTAGGATCATCCCGACACAAATCCCGTCTCTTGACGATCTTGGAGCTCCGGCGGTTTTTAAAGAGATCATAAAAAGAGAAAAAGGACTCATCCTCGTAACAGGTCCTACCGGTAGCGGTAAATCAACCACTCTTGCGGCTCTTTTAAACGAAATCAACATGACCGAACACAAACATATAATCACCGCCGAAGATCCGGTGGAGTTCATTCATGAAAATAAAAAATCACTCTTTTCCCACAGAAACGTCGGAGAAGATACGAAAAGTTTCGCAACGGCTCTTAAATATGCGATGCGTGAAGATCCGGACATCATACTTATCGGTGAGATGAGGGACAAAGAGACTATCGAAGCGGCTTTGACGGCTGCGGAAACCGGACACTTGGTTTTCGGAACGCTCCATACAAACTCCGCGGTTCAAACCATAAATAGAATAGTCGATACCTTCGAAGGCTCCGAACAGTTACAAGTTAGAAACATGCTTTCGGTATCTCTTACGGCGGTAATTTCTCAAATGCTTCTTCCCAAAAAGAGCAAAGGTCGAATAGCCGCACAAGAGATCATGATCAACAATCATGCCATCGCAAACCTCATACGCGAAAACAAGATCCACCAACTATATTCGCAAATGCAGCTCAATCAAGCACAAACAGGTATGCAGACTCAAACTCAGGCACTCGAAAAAATCGTCAAACAAAACCTTGTTCATAAAGAAGACGCTATGCGTATCTCTACTCAACCCGACGAACTCAAAGGAAGAATCGGTCTTTTATAAAAATGAAGAGAGACTTATCTCTTCATTTTCTTTATATTTCATAAAACATCTCTACTAATTTATCCTTTTTACCGCTATAAGATTTACACTAAGGTAATTTTTTGTTATAATCGAAAATTAATAGCTGCGCGACTGCGCGACGGCATAACATAGATAAGGTATGTATTTTATGGAAAATGTTTCTCTATTGGATCTGGTATCTATCGCTCTTATCCTTTTTCTGGGTATCAAAGGTATATTTCGCGGATTTGTAAAAGAGGTGTTCGGACTCATCGGCATAATCGGCGGAATTTATGTCGCTTCAAGATATGCCGAGGGTGCCGGTAACTTCATAGACGTGAATTTTTTAGATCTACAAAACAAAGGCTCGCTCTATTTAATAGGCTTCATAGCCGTTTTGATAGCGTTTTGGCTCTTTGCGACGATGATAGGCTTTTTGCTCGGTAAACTCGTACACTCAAGCGGTCTTGGCATAGTCGATAAGATTTTGGGATTTGTAGTCGGCGGAGCGAAAGTATTTTTGATCTTCTCGGTAATCATTTATGTCTTTTCAAATATAGGTATCTTCAAAGCAAGCATAAACAATCTCTTCTCCGGATCGATGATGTATCCGATTTTTCAAGAGGTCGGAGCTAAGATCGTAAAGATAGATCCTTCTCAGATAAATGTGAACGACAGCATCAAAATAGAGAGCGAAAAAGAGAAAACGACCGATGCGGAAAATGAAAGTAAAGAGTGATTCGAGTTTATGAAAAATATCGAAGCCCTTGCGTATAAAGAGCTTTTACAGACATTCAAAACCATTTTAAAAAGTAACGGTTTAAAATTTACGGCACAAAGAGAGGCTATATTAAGAACGTTGTACGATCATCCAGACCATTTTACGCCTGAAAATCTCTACTTTTTGGTAAAAGAGAGGTATCCGCAGCTGAACACGGGTATTACGACCATTTATAGAACTTTAAATCTTCTCGAAGAGAATAAACTCGCCACCTCCATCTCTTTCGGTACACAGGGAAAAAAATTTGAGCTTGGGAACAAACCACACCATGATCATCTCATATGCACCGGTTGCGGCAAGATAATAGAGTTCGAAGATAGTCAAATAGAGCATCTTCAAAACGAAATAGCAAAAAAATATAAATTTAAACTTACGGATCACTTGATGCAGCTTTACGGTATATGTAAAGAGTGTCAGAAAAAAAGTTAAACCAAATATAAGAGAGGAAACCGTTGATATTTGAAAATCAATACGAACAGCAGAGAATCCAAAAAGCAAAAGAGTTAAAAGAGCTAGGCTTTAACCCATATCCACATGATATAGTCAGAGATACTACAGCTGAGCAATTTAAAAAAGAGTATGCATATGTAGCACATGATGAGGGCAAAAGAGACGAAAGCAAAATCGCCACACTAAGCGGTCGTATAAAGTTTTTAAGACTTATGGGGAAAGCGGCATTTGTCAAGATAGAAGACGAGAGCGGAATCTTACAAATTTATGTCTCAAGAGACAATCTGCCGGAGGGTTTTTATAACAATGTTTTCAAAAAACTGATAGAAGTCGGAGATATTATCACCGTTAAAGGATATCCCTTTGTAACCAAAACCGGTGAATTATCGCTTCATGTGACGGATCTGACTCTCGCCACCAAGGCCATAAAACCTCTTCCCGAAAAGTTTCACGGACTTCAGGACAAAGAGCTTAGATACAGACACAGATATCTTGATATGATCACAAATCCGAAAGTCAAAGAGACTTTCAAAATCAGAAGCAAAATCGTAAGTATCACAAGAAAATTTTTCGAAGAAAAAGGCTTTTTGGAAGTTGAAACCCCGATGATGCACCCCATAGCCGGAGGCGCCAACGCCAGACCTTTCATAACTCATCACAACGCGCTCAATATCCAAAGATACCTCAGAATAGCACCTGAGCTCTATCTTAAAAGATTGGTCGTGGGAGGGTTCGAAGCGGTTTTTGAGATAAACAGAAATTTCAGAAACGAAGGTATGGATCATACCCACAATCCCGAATTTACGATGCTGGAGTTTTACTGGGCATACCACAACTATAAAGATCTTATGAATCTGACCGAAGAGCTTTTTACAAGACTTTTAAAAGAGTTGGATCTTCCTTCAAAACTTCCATACGGCGATATGGAGATAGATTTTCAAACACCTTTTAAAAAGATTTCTTGGAGAGACTCTTTGATCGAAATAGGAGGTATGGACGAAGATATCATCGACGATAAAGAGAAGATAATTTCGTATCTTGAAGAAAGAGATTTAAAAGCGGATAAAAACCTCTCGATCGCAAAACTCCAAACGGAGCTATTCGACGAATTCGTAGAACCGAAACTGATAAATCCGACTTTCATAACCCACTATCCCATTGAGATTAGTCCTCTAGCAAGAAGAAGCGACAAAGATCCCGAGATAGCAGATAGATTTGAGTTTTTTATAGCAGGTAAAGAGATAGCGAACGGTTTTAACGAATTAAACGATCCGCTAGATCAATACGAGAGATTTTCAAAACAGATAGAAGACAAAGAGGCGGGAGACGAAGAGGCTCATCAAATGGATGAGGAGTATGTACATGCCCTTGGCTACGGACTGCCTCCCACAGCCGGAGAGGGTATAGGAATAGATAGATTGGCTATGATTTTGACAAACAGTCACTCCATCAGAGATGTCATACTCTTTCCGGCGATGAAACCGATAAACAAAGAACAAACTAACGACGAGGACGGGGAATGAATTTTTTAGAAAAAGAGGATCCGAAAGTTTATGAAATACTTCAAAACGAACTGAAAAGACAGACCGATCATCTTGAGATGATCGCAAGCGAAAACTTCACATCGCCTGCCGTAATGGAAGCGATGGGCTCTATTTTTACAAATAAATACGCGGAAGGTTATCCTTACAAAAGGTATTACGGAGGGTGCGAATACGCCGATGCGGTCGAACAGCTAGCGATCGACAGAGCGTGTGAACTTTTCGGGTGTAAATTCGCAAATGTACAGCCGCATTCCGGAAGTCAGGCAAATCAAGGAGTTTATCAAGCCCTTTTAAAACCTTACGACAAGATTCTGGGAATGGATCTAAGCCACGGCGGACACTTGACTCACGGCTCGAAAGTGAGCAGCTCCGGTAAAACATACTCCAGCTTTTTCTACGGAGTCGAGCTAGACGGTAGAATAAATTACGACCGCGTTATGGATATAGCCAAAATAGTTCAACCCAAACTGATAGTCTGCGGAGCGAGCGCATATCCAAGAGAGATCGATTTTAAAAAGTTCAGAGAAATCGCGGATGAGGTCGGCGCCATACTTTTTGCGGATATCGCGCATATAGCCGGTCTTGTTGCGGCGGGTGAGCATCCAAGCCCTTTCCCTTACTGCGATGTCGTAACGACCACCACTCATAAAACTCTAAGAGGTCCTAGAGGCGGAATGATCATGACAAACGACGAAGATATCGCCAAAAAGATAAACTCCGCTATATTTCCGGGAATCCAAGGAGGACCTTTAGTTCATGTCATAGCCGCAAAAGCGGTTGGTTTTGGAGAAAATTTGAAACCGCAATGGAAAGAGTACGCAAAAGATGTAAAAGCGAACGCGAAAGTTTTGGCTGACATACTCATCAAAAGAGGATACGATGTCGTAAGCGGCGGAACGGACAACCATCTTGTACTCGTATCCTTTTTGAATAAGGAGTTCAGCGGAAAAGATGCCGACGCGGCTTTAGGGGACTCCGGCATAACGGTAAATAAAAATACCGTTCCCGGTGAAAAACGAAGCCCGTTTGTTACAAGCGGAATCCGAATAGGTTCACCCGCACTAACGGCAAGAGGTATGAAAACGAAAGAATTTGAAATCATAGCAGGTAAAATTGCGGATATTTTAGATAATATCAACGATAAAGAACTTCATGCTAAAATCAAAAATGAGATGAGAGAGCTAGCGCAAAACTTTGTCATCTATGATAGAGCGATTTACTAGGGGTAATATGTACAATGTAGATATATCTTTGATCAAAATGATCACGAACCATTACTGGATCAAGAGAGATAAAATAGTAAATAAAATCAACCACAAAGGAAGACTCTTTTTCGATAAATACGAAAGAGTTGACAAAATGTTAAATAGAAGTGTCATGAACGAATATGACGAAGGAAAGATCATAGTCGCCCACTCATTGATAAACGAGCGCGACAAAGTCGAAAATATAGTCTTTGATTACAACGGCAGAAACACCGAGAAGTTTTGGCACAGACTCCAGTTAATGTTGCGAGAGGAAGGTTATCTAAACTTCACCGCATACGAGAGCAAAACTCCGGGACATCTTCATGTATATGTTCATAAAGGTCACACCACATTCAGCGAAGGGTGTCAATTGGCAAAAAACCTTTCAGCGAAACTTGCGATGAAATTGCCTAGAGAGTGGAAGATGTTTCCGAATGCGGACATTCCAAAAGAGTTCAATATACTCAATCTTCCCAAGAAAATTTACGCAAAAGAGAGAGGTTCTTCATGGGCGAAACATATGTAAAGAGTTTAAAAAATCTAAAAAGTGCTAATATCATGACAGGAGAAAAATCATGGAAGACAAATTAAAACAGATGGAAAAATCGAACGATCTAAGCGACATAGTTCTTGAGAAGAAAGGAAGCGCTTCGTCCGGACCCGAGAAGACGAAAAAAATGTTGCTTACAGCCGCTACGCTGGTACTACTTTTTTTGATAGGATTGGTCGTTATGAAACTCATAAACAATCCGGACACCGTCGATCAAGGCAACATAGCTCAAATCGGTGAGGAGATAACGCAAAAAGCGGATAGCTCCATAGAGGGAATAAGCAAAAAGGTCGAAGAGACGAACTCTCTTTTTCAACAAGAACCCATCATAGACGAAACTTCACAAACAGATCTTAAGTTCGAAGAGATGGTTAGAAAACTAAAAGCGCAAGACTCCGCCGAAGAGACTCCCGCACAAAAGGTCGAAGAAGTTGTCAAAAAGAGTGTTGAATCGGAAGCAAAACAGATTCGGCAAACAAAGGATAATTTCGCTCAAAAAGCCGATAAATTGGCCGAAAATATTATGAAACAAAAAGAAGTCGTCAAAGAAAAAACCGCAAAAGCGGCTACACAAACGAAAAAGGAGGTAACAAAAATAGCCTCTAAAATTATGCCTACCGAGAAAAAACCTACTACGGTAAAAAAAGCCGAACCGGTAAAAAAAGAGGTTATCCTCTCGACCGTTGTGGATAAAACGCCTAAAAATACGAAACTGTCCACATTAAGTGGTTATTTCATCCAAGTCGGGGCGACGGCGAACGTTTTTCCCGATAGAAGATATCTGAAAAAAATAAAAAACGCCGGATTTGATTATGTCGTGCACAGCATGACTATAAACGGTAAAAAAATCAAAAAAATCCTTATCGGGCCATATACTTCGAAAAACGAAGCAAAAATAAAACTACCTGCGGTAAAAGCGAAGATCAATCCCAGTGCCTATATATATAGGATAAAATAGGTGCACACTCTTCAAATACTGTTCGACCAGCTTACTCCGATCGCAATCTATACGAAATTAAAAGAGAAATTTCCAAACGAAATCTCTCTTTTATTTGAGAGTGCCATAAATACCGAAGAGGGAAATTATAGCTTCATTTTCATCGGTGCTAAAGAGAGAGTAACATACAAAAATGGAAAATCCGTTATTAAAAGAGAGGACGGAAGCGTTATCGAAGATGAAAACGATCCTTTCGACTATCTAAAAGAGTACTATTTTAAACTCGATATGAACAGTTATCTTGAACTCGGCAAAAAACTGAACGTCGGATTTGTTGACGGTTTCGTAGGATTTATCGGGTATGACGCCGTCAAAATATTCGAGCCGGTGTTAAAGCCCTATATGGATCCTTTAACCGATGAATTGGAAGCTCCGGATATCGATCTTATACGTCCGAAACTCACATTCGCTTTTTCACATAAAACAAATACTCTCACCCTTTTGACTTCGGATGAAAAATATGCGAAGGAGCTTCACGATATAGTCACTTACCTCAAGGAACCGTATCAATATACCGATCTTACGAAAACCGCTATCGACAAATCAAAAGGTAATTTCTCTTTTTCGAAAGAGAAGTTTTTCGATATGATAGAAAAATCGAAAGATATGATAAAAAGCGGAGACGTTTTTCAAATATTGATGTCAAACCGATACACTCAATACGCAAAGATTGACCCGCTAAGCTTTTATAGAACTCTTAGAAGTCAAAACCCCTCTCCCTATATGTTTTTGCTCCAATTTGAAAATTTTACGATAGCCGGAAGCTCGCCTGAGGTTATGGTCGGACTTCATAACCGACACATACTTCTTCGTCCCATAGCCGGAACAAGAAGAAGAGGAGATACTCCCCAAAGAGATATCGAACTAGCTCAAGAAATGCTAAACGACGAAAAAGAGTGTGCGGAGCATCTGATGCTCGTCGATCTCGGACGAAACGATGTAGGACGAGTCGCAAAAAGCGGTACCGTAAAGGTAACCGAAATGATGAGAGTCGAAAGATACTCCCATGTTATGCATATGGTAAGCGATATAGATGCTATACTAGATGACAAATACGATATGTTTGATCTTTTTTCGGCTACGTTTACAGCGGGAACAATGACGGGCGCTCCGAAAATAAGAGCTATGGAGTTGATAGCCGAATTCGAAGAGCTAAAAAGAGGATTTTACAGCGGAGCTATAGGATACTTTGGATTTGACGGTAATATGGACAGTGCCATTGCTATAAGAACGGCCTATCTTGACGATGAGAAGATAGTCTTTCAAGCCGGTGCGGGTATAGTAGCGGATAGTCAAAAAGAGTTGGAATATCTCGAAGTACAAAATAAACTTGCCGCAAATTTGGCATCGCTGGATAAATTAAATGAAAACGACGCATAAGCTCTTCGCCATTTTCGGAAATCCGGTAAGCCACTCTATCTCCCCTCTTATGCACAATTACGCCCTAAAAGCTTTTGGAATCGACGGCTGCTACACCAGATACGAATTGACCGATGCGAAAAAGTTAAAAGAGAAGTTTTTACAACTCAAACTTAGCGGAATAAATATAACCGTTCCCCACAAGGAAGCGGCATTTTTAGCATGTGACGAAGTAAAAGGAATAGCGAAAAAAATCGGTGCGGTAAATACCATAATAAATCAAGAAGATAAACTAATAGGCTACAATACCGATGCGCCGGGATTTTACAAGTGCGCCTTATCTTTTGGAAAAATTTCAAATGTTTTGATTCTCGGAGCGGGAGGAACCGCAAAAGCGATAGCAACCGTCTTTAGAGAAAACAATATACCTGTGACGCTTTTAAACAGATCCGGAAAAAGACTTCTCTTTTTTAAAGAGCAAGGATACGAAACTTACGTTTGGGACGATTTTGACGTAGGATTTTATGACCTGGTCGTGAACACCACTTCGGCGGGATTGAACGATGACAAACTTCCCGCACCTAAAAAAATCTTAAGCGTCGTCTTTCAAAAATCAAGATACGCCATCGATGTCATCTACAACAAAAAGACACCCTTTTTAATGATGGCGTCAAAATTCAATCTCCCCTTTAAAGACGGAAGCCTGATGCTTTTATATCAAGGTATATATGCTTTTGATCTCTTTTTCAATATGGAATATAACGAAAAAGAGATCCATCGACATATGAAAAAAGCCTTCTAAGCGAAAAGATTAGAGATCTTCAAGGAAAATAATCTTCGAAGGCAGATAGTTATTCGTATCCGTCCAGTCCCAATCTATCGGCTCAAGCGAAACTCTTATCTCGTTCGTATCGTCATTTAGATTTTCGATTAGCGTTCGTTCTATGAAAACTTTTTGTCTATATTCCCCTTTCCCTTTATCTCCTACACAAAATGAGTTGTTGACATCGGATACGTATTCCCATTTCCATTGGGTTGAAGATTTGGATACGAAGAGTTTGTCATCCTCTATCATATAGTCCGCACCGATAATGTTATAAGGCTCGATACCCATACTCAAACCGCTGGATGCGTTAAAATCGGTGTCTATATAAACCTGCATATGAGAAAAATCCGATACGTTGACATCTTGAGCGTTTACGGTCAATTTTAAATATTTGTCATTTACGGCTCCTCTTATCATTACATTTGCCGCAAAATCCTCGTAATTCATCGGCAAAAGCTTCTCATCACTATATTTGGAAAGATGGGAAGGTTGATTCTCATCGTCTTTGATGGTGCTTGAACCGCACCCGGCAGCCGTCAACAGTGTAAGAGTTAATAAAAAAATATTCAATTTTAAAAGTGATCTCATGAATTCGTCCTCATAATATGTTCTTAAATTATTATGCAACGAATATTTTAATTTGTCAATAGTATTTAACTTTTTTAAGCCCAGGAAAAGATTTTTTGTAGTAGTTCGTTACTTTTTTACCTAATTATAGCTAAATTTCAAATCCTAACACGCTGGTTTAAAGCTTTCGAGAGCGAGAGCATATCCACATTTTCGAGATTTACGCCGGTTGGAACTCCTTGAGCAATCTTACTAAAGCCGACTTCGTAAACACTCAACTTATCTTCGATAAATAAAATAACACTATCATTGGCCAAAGACGGAGTAAAAGCGAAAATCACCTCTTTCACGCCCTCCTCGACAAGAGTACGAAGTTTTTGGATATTCTCCTCATCCAAACTCTCCACAACGAAATAGCGCCCGTCAAATTCTACGCTCTCGTCGATAATCAATATATCTTTCGCACTCTCCACAAGACATATTTTACTGCGATCCCTATTTTCATCCAGACAAATTTCACAGATCTCATCTTCACTTATACCGTTACAAATTATACATTTTTTTATATTCGCCACCGCATCTTCTATGGCATGAGCTAGTTTCAAAGCGCTAAAAGAGTTTTCAAGAACCATATAATACGCAAACCTTTGCGCCGATTTTTTACCAACACTCGGTAACTGTTGAAACGCCTCCACTAGATTATTGAATTTTTCCAGACTTCTTGTTTTCATAAAATAGAGTTTAACAAAAAAGCTATTAAGAAAATCAACCGAAAATCTCTATATTAATTCTATAAAAATATTTTTATATCAGTTTAATTTTAAGATATTTAAATATAATAATAAATTATAAAAAAGGATTCGATTTGATCAGAGATTTAGTAATATACCCCGACAAACGCATAAATATCGCCGCGCCGGACGTCAGAAGCTTTAACGATGAGTTGGCACAGGTCATAACCGATATTAAAGAGACGATGGACAAGCACGGTGTCAAAGGTATGGCCGCGATTCAGATCGCTTTACCGTACGCCGTAGTGGTCATCAAACAAGACGACGGAAGCTATCTTGAAATCATAAATCCCAGGATCATAGGAAAAGAGGGAAATGTGGTATCGACGGAAACGACGCTCTATTTTCCGAATACGACACATACGGTAAACAGATACGAAAAGATCAGACTCGTCTATCAAGACAGAAACGGTGAACAAAAATCGATGATAGCGCAAGGCGAGCTAGGCATACTTCTTCAAAGAAAAATCGACTACGTATATGGAGGAACCATTGCCGACAGGGTGAGTGAAAAAGAGCGAAAAGATATGGAAAAGAATCTGGCACGAAACGGCGTAAGCGGCTCTTTTGAGAGTTGTCCGAGAATCTTTATGCGAGACTATTTCATAAGTTTTATCCAAAAAGTTCTCTTTCTGATCTTTATGACGCTTTTTTCACCGCTTTTGAATCTAAAAGACGAAACTATAGAATCCATTCGCTCTTTTGACAAATATTCATACTTTATCGTTATCGCTTTGCTGATAGGATACTTCTTTACGGCACTTTACGAATCGAAAAAATATCACTCTTGTACCAGTTGCCAGATAGGAAACATCATAGGAACGGCGGCAAAATATCTCATAGGCGCTTCTCTTCTATTTTGGTTATCGACCTATCTGATCACACCGGCATAAAATCATCGGGAGCTTCGCTGAGGAACTCATATCCCAATATTTTAACAAAATACGAATGAAGAAGCACTCTTTTGTAAGGTTTTCCTCCGTAAACTCGGTCTCCGATAATCGGATATCCGATATGTTTCAAATGCGCCCTTATCTGGTGCGTTCTGCCGGTCTTTATCGAGACTTCGATCTTTGATCTTTTGCCGTAAACTTCCAACGGCCTTACTATCGTTAGCGCCTCTTTCCCTTTTTTCGAAACTTTTGTAAACGCGCTACCTCCTCTTTTGACCGTAAGTAGAGGATCGTTTATGATTATCTCTTCGGCTATGACTCCTTGAACCCAAGCTATGTACGATTTCTCCACCTCGAATCTTCTAAAAGCCTCTATCGCCTTTTTTCGGAACTCATCATCCTTTACCAGCAAAAGCACACCGCTTGTCTCTTTATCGAGTCTGTGAAGTAGTTTTGAGGAGTGTTTTTTAGCTATCTGCTCACTCGTAATAAAAGCGGGTTTATCGATAACAATGAGTTTGTCGTCTTCGAAAATTTTTTTTATTTTTGCCGGTTTCTCGACTTTAAACGTACTTTTGGCCGACATCAACGCTCTAGCCATAACTATCTTCTTCCCGCCGCTATATACCAATCCGCTATCTATCAGATCTTTTGCCGAGCGGTTGGTAATTCCCTCTTGAACGGCTAAAAGTTTATACGCTTTTTCCTGCATTTTCATTTTCCTTCGATTTCTCTTTAATAAATATCTCTATCTTTTCGTTATACGGTACTCTCAACCGTTTTCGTTTGGATTTTTCACCCGAAACGAAAGATATTTCACTTTTTGATATTTTAAACTTTTTAGAGAAAAATTTAACTATCTCCCTGTTTGCCGCACCGTCAACAGCCGGAGCTTTTATCTTTACTTTCAAAGACTCGTCGTATATATATAAAATTTCGTTTTTACTCGCTGCCGGTAGCGCCTTTATGTTGAATATTACGAAATTATCTTTGACCTCATACCACAAACGAAAGCTCCGACATAAGTTTTCGCATATCCGGCTTTGAATTGATCTTTGTAGGTTCGAGATTTTTTATTTCATTCTTTAAGTCTTTTACATCGCAAAAACGAACGTTGTCAACCAAAGAAAAAAGCGCTTCTTGATTGAATACATATCTGCCGCTTATTAATTTACAGTTGAAAAAAGCGGGTTCTAACGGATTGTGTCCGCCGATCCCTTTCACAAACGATCCGCCGAGTAAGACTATATCGCTTACGGCGTAAATATTTACAAGTTCACCCATCTTATCCACAAGGATAATATCGTCGTTAAAATCTTCTCTTTCGCTAAATTTATGAAACGATAAAGAGTTCTTTTTTGCAAAATCACTTAAATATCCACCTACCTTTTCAAATCTTTGAGGATGCCTAGGAACAACCGCGATCACTCGATCTTTAAAATCTATATTTTCCAGGATAAGCTCCTCTTCGCCCTCATGAGTACTTGCAAGAACCAAAAGCTCCTTTTGCGCTGCGGAAATCTTCTTTGTAACCGATATCTTTTGATACGCTTTTATATTACCCATCACTTTGACATTTTTCGCACCGAGTTCTTCCAGTCTCTTCGCATCTTTTTGCGATTGGGCGAAAACTTTATCTATATTTTCAAAAACCTTTTTATAAAACCACCCGAACCGAAGATATCTTTTATACGATCTGTCGGAGATTCTGGCATTTATCAAATAGGTTTGTGCTCCTCTTCTTTTCGCTATGAAAAAGAGCATATACCAAAGTTCCGCCTCCATTACGACAAGCGCTTTTTGCTCGTTGATCCAAAACGGCAAAAATATCTCAAAAGGGAGATATCTTCTTTGGACACCAAAACTCTTTGCCGCCTCAAAACCCGTATTCGTAATGACACTAATACGGCTTTTGACATCCGTTCGCTCAATCAAAGGAGCAAGCGCCTTTACCTCTCCCAAAGAGCAAGCGTGAAACCAGACACCTTTTGGGGCGAAAGGAGGATTTTTGTATAAAAAAAATCTAGCGGGTATGGAATTTTTATATTTTGAAAAAAAAGGAAGTATCAAAAGTATCGGCGAAGCCGCGACATACAAAAGCAGCCCCGCCAAAAAGTATAAAAAGCCAAACATCACGGATGCGAAGCGTTAAAGGCTTGCACTCTCCTGCGACCTACTCTCTTCGTCCTTTTGCTCAAATTGAGACTCAAGATACAAAATTCTACCGCAATGAGGACAAGTTGTAATCTCTTCACCTTTTATGACATTTGAATATGTATGATCGTTTATTCTCATATAGCAGCCGTAACATGCCTGTTTCCTTACGGGAACGACAGTCGTATTTTTTGCCCATCTTCTAATTTTTTCATAAAATACGATAATATTTTGACTCATTTGAGAGAGAAGTTTTTGCTTATCTTCAAATACCAAAAGTCTCTCTTGTTCGATCTTTTCGACCTCTTTTTGCGTTGTCTCTTTGAGCTCTTCAAGCTCCTCTTGCATTTTTTGGATCTTCTCTTTAGCTTCTTCTATCTGCTGAGTTTTTTGGTCGGTGATTTTATCGAGTCTCTCGATCTCTTCATTCGCGAAAGTAACCTGTTCTTTTGCTATCTCCTCTTCAAGTTGAAGCGCTTTTAACTCTTTTTCGCTCTTTATCGCCGCACTTTTTTTGTCGAAAGACTTTAATTTTTCACTAAGTTCAGCTAAATGAAGTTCATTTTTCTTTCTCTTTAATTCTGTATCCGCAAGCTCTTCTTCATACTGCTCTATCTTATCTTCAAGCGCTTTTTGCTCGGCAAGTTTCGAATCGAGCGCTTGCGAAATTTGGGCTATTTTCGGCTCGTAAGAGTCTATCTTTTTATCGATTTCAACCAGTGTTACAAGCTGTTTGATATATGGATTCATAATCTGATTATCCTTTGATGTGAGAAAATGGGTTTTTAGAATTGGCGATTATACCATTTAAACCCTTATTTTGCAACTCTTTTTGTAATGAGCGTGCGAAATAGCGCTCGCTTTCAAAGTGGCCTATGTCTATAAGAGATATTTTTTGCTCCTTTGCGGCGAGTGCGTCATGATATTTTATATCTCCGGTCAAAAGAGCGTCCGCTTTTAGATCATAAAGCAAAGATGCACCCGAACCGGTGCAGATAGCTGCTCTTTTTATATATTTACGGCCGTTTACGGTACGGATGTCGTTCATACCCAGTTTTGAAGCTATCTCTTTTGCGAAAGTTTCAAACTCTTTTTCCACGTCAAAATATGCCAAAAAATCTTCACTCTCACTTATATCGTATCCCAAAACGCTTTGCAAAACGTAACGATTTAGATGTGTTTTATCATAATTCGTATGCATAGCTATGATGGAAATATCTTTCTTTATCGCATTTTTTACGATATTTGCCGGGTATTTTGAAAAATCTATCTTCATAAGTCCTTTAAAAATCGGCGGAT
Organism: uncultured Sulfurospirillum sp.; assembly: GCA_964573205.1. GTDB lineage: Bacteria > Campylobacterota > Campylobacteria > Campylobacterales > QNZT01 > QNZT01. Next base: position 22,247 of record CAZNIT010000041.1, read on the forward strand.
GATGAACGATCAGAAGAGATTCCTCGTAAATCTCTTCGAACATCGACTCCTCGATATCCAAAGAAAGATAGACCTTTTTTATCTCGGCTTCCTCTTCTCCCACTATAAGTCCGCTGTTATCCCAGCTCTCTTGAAGCTCAAAAGGACTTATCTCGTCTAATATCTCAAGATACCGGCGTAGCTTCATTCACATTCTCTTTCAGACTCTCTTTATAAACCTCGGCGCACCCTTTGGCCAATTCTCTAACCTTGAGTATATAGTTTTGCCGCTCGGTAACGGAGATAGCTTTTCTGGCATCAAGCGTGTTGAAAGTGTGCGAAGCCAAAAGACAGTAATCGTATGCAGGTAGAGGAAGTCTTTCGTCAAGACATCTTTTGCACTCTTTCGCAAAATCGTCAAAATGAGAAAAAAGCATTTTCGTATCCGCAACTTCGAAATTGTATCTACTGAACTCATACTCGCTTCTTCTGTGTACGTCGCCGTATGTGGTAATACCATGCTCGTTTTCGCTCCAAACTATATCGTAAACGCTGTCTCTGTTTTGAAGATACATCGCAAGCCTTTCGGTACCGTATGTTATCTCGACCGCAACCGGATCGCAAACAAATCCGCCGACCTGCTGAAAATATGTAAATTGAGTTACTTCCATTCCATCGAGCCAAACTTCCCAACCAAGCCCCCAAGCTCCGAGCGTCGGCGACTCCCAGTTGTCTTCGACAAATCTTACGTCATGTTCTCTTAGATCAAGTCCCAAAGCTTCCAAACTCTTTAGATAAAGCTCTTGGATATTGTCCGGACTCGGCTGTATAATAACCTGAAACTGATAGTAAGCTCCAAGACGGTTAGGATTTTCTCCGTATCTCCCGTCCGTCGGACGACGACTCGGCGCCACATATGCCGCCGCCCACGGAGTTGGATCAAGCGTTTTTAAAAATGTAGCGTTATGAAAAGTTCCGGCACCGGAGGGGATATCGTAAGGCTGTACGATCGCACACCCTCGATCGGCCCAATAGGTCTGTAATTTTAAAAGCATCTGTGAAAAATTCAGCAAATAATTTCCTTAAATTTTAAAGTAGTTTATATTTAATATCAGGCGATACCAAGCTCTTTATCTATCTTCTTTTGATCAAAACCGCATATCCATCTGCTTCCTACAAGTACCACAGGTACTCCTCTGCAACCGTGATTCTCACAATCTTTGGCGGCTTTTTGATCCTTTGTTATGTCAATCTCTCTGAACTTGATGCTATTTTTTTTGAAGTGCTGTTTTGCCACCGTACACCAATGGCAAGTCGGTGAAGTAAATAAAACTACTCTTTTTTGTTTTCTTTTCTCACTCAAAAGAACTCCTTTTTGAATAATTTTCGATAGCTTGATTCCACATCATTTTGTATTTTCGTCTGGTAAACTCGAGCTCCTCTTGAAGATCGTATATCTCCTTTTTCAAAAGCTCCATAAGTTCACGATCTTCGCCGTAGAGTTTTTGAATATCAAGAAGAGTCTCCTTCAAGAAAGTGTTTTCATCTTTCAAAACTTTGATTTGATCATCTTTGGATAGAAGAATCTCTTCATGAAGAGCCAAAATACTCTTGAAACTTTTGTTTATAAGCTCTTTTAGATCTTCTTGAGAAAAAGTTGCGGTTTGGGTCGATACTTCCAGCATCTTTTCGTCCAGATCCTCTTCCCACTCGCTTCTCATAAATTAGAGCCTTACTTCGATATCCAAAGAATCGCTTTCGACTTTTTTGGCTTTTAGTATTCGATCTTCTTGAAGTTTCACTTTAAGGTCGTTATCTTCAAGCGCTAAAATCTGCATAGCCAAATAAGCGGCGTTTACCGCACCGGCTTTACCCATAGCAACTGTCGCCACCGGCATACCCGACGGCATCTGAACCGTCGAGAGCATAGCATCCATACCGTCCATCGCACCGCCTTTCATAGGAATACCGATGACCGGTTTTATGGTAATGGCCGCGATAGCTCCGGCAAGATGAGCCGCCATCCCGGCTGCCGCGATGAAGACTCTAGCACCCTTCTCTTCCGCCTCTTTGACATAAGAATGGGTTCGTTGCGGACTTCTGTGAGCGGAAGATATTATAAGCTCATGCAGTACTCCGAATTTATCGAGTGTGTTGGCACACTCTTTTACGACATCATAATCGCTCTTACTTCCGAGAATAATCGAAACGAATTTCAAAACCGACTCCTAAAACTTAGTATTGTTGGATTATTTTATCAAATTTGTGCTTGAAATTACCGAGCTTTTTGCCGCATGATCGAAAATGCAGGAAGTTTTGCGGGCAACTTTATCGGTTTTAGATATCCGCTATGTACGCTTTGAAGCTCTTTACCTTCGTTTGTAACGATCTTGTTAAACTCTATGAACCAGTTATCGCCTTTTTTATATATCTTGCCGATTTCATTTTCACATTCATTCACATTCGTACGCGGTGGAAATATAAGCTCTATGGGAACATTCGGATATGTTTTGTACTTGCACATAAAGTGCTCTTCATCCTCCAAAACGAGTCCGCTAACCTCATATGTCCCGTCACTCATAGCGGTTTCGAGATTTTGAGTATCGTCTCTGTCGTAAGGGCGTTGAAACAGATAAGCGTCGCTAAATCCCCTATGTTTAGTCGTAAGAAGCTCTTTTTCGTACCTTTTGGCATCGAATTTTCTAGCGTAAAAATCATCTATCGCAAAACGGTAACTTCTTGCGGTTATAGCCGTATAATAAGAACTTTTCGTTCGTCCTTCGATCTTGAGAGAGTCTATAACCCCGCTTTTTAAAATTTCATCAATGTGCGAAATCATATTCATATCTTTAGCGTTCATAATATGAGTACCGTTTTCATCCTGCTCTATCTTCATCAAAACGCCGTTGTCGGGATTTTCCGCATAAAGAGTATAATCGAATCGGCAATCGTTCGCGCAACTTCCTCTGTTTGGAACCCTTCCGCTTTGTAAAGAGCTAATAAGACATCTACCGCTATATGCAAAACACATCGAACCGTGTACAAAAATCTCTAGCTCCAATTTCGGAAGATGCTTTTTTATCCGGATAAGATCTTTGAGACTGATCTCTCTTGCGGCGATGATTCTCTCCACTCCCATCTCATAAAATACTTCGGCGTCAAGATAATTCAGCACGTTTGCTTGGGTGGAGAGATGAAGAGGAATATCCGGCACTATCTCTTTGGCCATTTTGATAACCCCGGGCGTGGAAACGATAAGAGCGTCCGGATTCATTGCGGCGATCTTCTCTATATGCTCGCCGACCATTTTAAGTTGGTTGTTAAAAGGAAATCCGTTTATAGTGACATATATCTTTTTATTTAATTTATGGGTATAATCGATAGCCTCTTTGAAGCTTTCATACGTGAACTCTTTACCGGATCTTATACGAAGAGAGAAGTGACTGACACCTCCATAAACGGCATCCGCTCCGTAAGCTAGTGCGATTTTTAATTTTTCAAAATTTCCCGCAGGGGAGAGAAGTTCTACTTTTTTCACTACCGTATCCTGTTCGCCGCTATTTATACGAGCTTTTTTGCAACTATAACAGGATATGTTTACAGTAGGCTTATTTTTTACCGAAACTCTCTAGCAAAGCTTCTATCTCTTCATTGTTGACAAGTTCGTCAGTATCGGTATCGCCGGCGATGTGAACGGCCGACGTCACTCTTTTCGCATCTTCAAGATCGGAAGCAAACAGTGAATTCATATATTTAGAAAGCGCTCTCATGACATTTATGACTCTTTCTATCTTTTGTCTGTGGATATCTTGATACTGCATGATATCCATAATCATCATGATCTCATCAGCACCGAATTGCGACTTTTCAATGACGCTTTTTGCATGTTCGACCGCTTTTTTATTCTCACCCAGCAATTCGGTAAAAGTTTCTATATCCGGAAATTTTTCACTAAGTTTTTCAAAAACTTCTATATTTCGTTCAAGTATCGTTACCGAAGTGTTGCAATCCTCCTCTATATCGAGCATAAAATTATTGATCTCTTCGAGTTTATCCATAATCTCGGTAGCTTTTTTCTCGGAGTCTTTAGTGACATTATCAAGCTGATTCACTACTTGATGATCTTCCGTAGGCGGTGGAGGCGGCCACTGTTTTCTCGCATCGACTCTGTAATTTTCCTGATCGATCACGATTTTGCTCGGCTCCTCTTGCGAATCCAACTCCTGCGATTTGACTTCGTTTTCGCTCGATTCTTCTTCCAAAAGCGCCACCTCTTCATCAATATCCCCCGCCATCAACGCATCCAGCTCTTCTTGTGTCATTGTCTTATCTCCTTCCTATATTTTATGCGAAATCTTCAAGTAACTCTCGTATCTCTTTTTGCGTTACCGTCGTCTCGTCCTCTTTTGATGTCAACATATTATCCATCATCAAACGAATGATTTTCTTACGACTTTTTGCGGCTAACTCCTCTATCTCCTTCAAAAGTTTTCGCACCTCTTCATTATTGTTCGTAGAGTCGTCTTTTATAGCTAAAAACAGTTTCTGTACATCTTCTTCGATAGAGACCAATTGCCATATCAGATCGTTTTTCTCCATTTCCATCTCATCGTTAAAAAGATCCATGATAAAATCCCGTTTATTTATTTGATAAACACACATTTTTATTTATGCTATACTAATGACCATATCGACACTTTTAAAAATAATTTGAGGAAAAAATATTGATAGCGGATCTTCACAACCACACCACTTTGTGCAATCATGCGACAGGTTCAATCGATGAATATATTCAAAAAGCGATAGAAAAAAATACGGCATATTTCGGATTTAGCGATCATGCACCGATGAATTTCGACCAAAAATATCGTATGAGCTTTGAAGAGATGACTCTATATGAAACAAATATTTTAAGTGCAAAAACAAGATATGAAGGTAAAATTGAAATACTCTTAGGTTATGAAGTCGATTATCTTCCCGGATATATCGACAAAAGAGTACTTGAAGCGAAGGTTGATTATTTGATAGGTTCCGTTCATTTCATCGGCAAATGGGGTTTTGACAATCCGGAATTTATAGGAAACTATAAAAATAAAGATATCGATAGAATTTGGCAGGAATATTTCGACGCTATCAAGATGCTCGCAGAAAGCGGGCTTTTTGACATAGTCGGACATCTTGATCTTATAAAGGTATTTAATTTTCTACCTAAAAAAGATATAAGGCTCATAGCAAAAGAGGCTCTTTTGGCGATTAAAAAAGCGGATATGGTGATCGAGCTTAATATGTCCGGTCTTCGTAAACCCGTAAAAGAGGCATATCCGTCACAAAAACTGCTGCAAGAGATAAAGGCTCTTGATATTCCCATCACCTTTGGAAGCGACGCGCACAAACCCGAAGATATCTCACTCTTCGCAAAGGAGATAAAAGATACGGCAAAAAGTGTCGGATATGAGAAATGTGCGATTTTTAAAGATAGACAAAGAGAAATGATTAATTTTTAGGCAATTCTTTCATCTAAGTTTTTATTAGCATTTGATATAATATCTTCACTTTTTAAATTTACAGGAGAAAAAATGGGAAAATTCGTTAACAATGTAGATGAGTTCTTCAAGTTTTGTGAAGAGAATGAGGTTGAGTTCGTGGACTTTAGATTTACCGATATTAAAGGCGCATGGCATCATATAAGCTACAGAATGAGCGCGGTAAAACCTGAGATGCTTGAAGCGGGACTTCCGTTTGACGGCTCTTCCATCGAAGCTTGGCAGCCAATCAACAAATCGGACATGCTTTTAAAACCGGATATTCCGACAGCATTTTTAGATCCTTTTACGGCCGATCCTACTATAATAGTGTTTTGTGACGTTTACGATATCTATAAAGATCAAGCATATGAAAAATGTCCAAGAAGTATTGCCAAAAAAACTCTCAAATACCTCGCTGAAAGCGGCATAGGTGACGAAGCTTTCTTTGGTCCTGAAAATGAATTTTTTATTTTCGAAGATGTTCAAATATGGGCCGGCATAAACGAAGCCGGTTATAGAGTCGAAAGTGACGAGGGTGAGTGGAACGACAGCAGATTCAACCCCGAATATATGAATACGGGTCACAGACCTAGAACAAAAGGCGGTTACTTTCCGGTAATGCCAACAGACAGTATGGTCGATCTAAGAGCCGAGATGATGCAAGTTCTCGAAGAAGTCGGTCTTGAAGTGGTTCTAGGACACCATGAAGTCGCGCAAGCTCAAGGAGAGATCGGTATAAAATTCAGCACTCTCGTAGAGGCGGCCGATAATGTTCAAAAATATAAATACGTAGTAAAAATGGTAGCTCACCTAAACGGTAAAACGGCTACATTTATGCCGAAACCTCTATACGGAGATAACGGAAACGGTATGCATGTTCACCAATCTATCTGGAAAAACGGTAAAAATATCTTTTATGAAGCGGGCGAATACGCGAACCTAAGCCAAACCGCACTTCACTATCTTGGAGGTATCTTCAAACATGCTAATGCCGTTGCAGCATTTACAAATCCTTCAACAAACTCTTACAAGAGACTTATTCCCGGATTTGAAGCGCCTTCAATCTTAACTTACTCAAGCCAAAACAGATCGGCTGCTTGTCGTATTCCATACGGTGCCGGTGAAATGGCTACGAGAGTTGAGACTAGATTCCCTGATTCTACAGCTTGTCCGTATCTTGCGTTTTCGGTTCTGCTTCTTGCCGGACTTGACGGCATAAAAAACAAAGATATGCCTGTCGGACCTATGGATGAAGATCTTTTTGAGCTAACTCTTGATGAGATCAGAAAGAAAAAAATCCCTCAAATGCCTCACACTCTAAGAGAGTCTCTTGAAGGATTGATCGCCGATAACTCATTTTTAACTCAAGTTATGACGGATGAATTTATCGATACTTACCAAAACTATCAATTCGAAAGACAAGTATGGCCTGATGAAGCCAGACCGACAGCGTTCGAGTATCAATCAACTTACTCATGCTAGTAAAACACAAAGAAGAGAATTACCTCTCTTCTTTGTGTTACCACACCTCCCAATAAATAATATAAATCGTTCACTAATTCAATTTTACAAAATCTAAAAAAGCCTAAACAATCAATCATACACTAATACTTCGGTAATGTTAAAAATCTACAATCTCACTATCTAAATTATATGAACATTCAGGAGTCAATATGAAAAACGGATTAATTTTCTCACTAATTCTTTTAACGAATCTTGCATACGGTTTTCAAGATAGTGACTTAGACGCGATAGAAGACGATTTTGATCTCTGTCCGAATACGCCGTTTGACGCTAAAGTTAACCGATACGGTTGTGACATATCCGCCACGACCACGGCACCGTCTAAATCTAAAATCCACATGACTATAAGTATCGGTACAACTTATAGTACCGATAAAAAATACGATGATGACTCTTCTATAAATTTTTATGCAAATTTTTTTTATGATAGATGGAATCTTGCACTCTCTAATATTCGCTCGATGAACAAAACCGACTACAGTCAAAACTACGATAATACGGATGATGATATCTATCTATCTTTGGGATATACATATTATATGCGACAAAATAGCATAAAACTCATTGGCGGTACTAAAATTACCGCGGACGACACATCAAACGGCAATCGTGATAATGACTACTTCGGTGCTATCTCACTTAGTCGTTTTTTCCGTACGAAACAAGATATTTTCCTATATTACGGTTATACGATCAGCGGTGATAGTCCTACATACGACTATCAAGATTACTCCACATTTTCTATCGGCAGCGGTTATCAATTTGGTAAAAATTATTACAGTGCGATATCTTATAACTATACGGGCTCAATTTATGACGATGCAAAAGCACAGGAAAATATTTTATGGTACAACAATTACAACCTTAACGAAAACCTTTTTATAACAGGTACATATAGTTACGCTCTCAAAGATTTTTCATATGACAACACCTTCACACTAGCTTTCGGTTTGCGTTTTTGAGGTAATACTAAAGTAATAAAAAGGTAAGAATCAGGTAACAGTATAATTCTATAATTTTAATATCTAAACGGTTAACCTTTAGATAATTTCATTTCATATAGAAAGGACATATTATGAAAAGATCAATTTTACTGACAAGTTTTCTGGCTTTAAGTTTATGGGCTGTGGATTTTTCCCAAATGACTACGGAACAACTCATACAAATGAGAGGAAGCGTAGCGGTTGAAGATAGAGACGCTTATAGAGCACAAATGCAAAGCCGTCTGCAAAACATGACGCAAGAAGAGAGAGCGGCATTTATGGCTTCTCGTCAAGTATCTGGTATGGGCGGTAATATGGGAGCGGATAGACCGACATTTACGCAGCTCGATAGTGATGGTGACGGTAAAATCACGCAATCTGAACTTGAAGCGGCACAGGCGGCGCGAATGGAAGCAAAAGCGGCACAAGGCAGACTCTTGAAAAATGCAGGCAATGCACCGGCTTTTTCAACACTCGATACAAACGGTGACGGTTCTATCGACGCAAATGAATTTCAAGCACAACAACAAGCGGCAATGCAATCACGCATGAAAAATATGCGGCAGCGAGGAAATCAAATGAATACTCAAATGAGTGAAACACGCCTTCAAAACGGTTCAAGAAGAGGTCAAATGATGCAAGGCATGGGTAGAGGCCGGTAATTTTACCGGCCTTTTAAATTATCTTTTATATCGCATGAGCTTAAACTTATGATAATTATTCATTTTTTGCTATAATATCATATTTTAAGGAGCAGGTATTGAGAACTATTATTAAAATTTTTATTTTCACTTTACTATTTACATCTTTATCTTATAGTTATTCTCACAATCAGATAAAAGTGATACAGACGGAACTTTCCGATCTAGGTTTTGATCCCGGAATCATAGACGGAAAGATGGGTCCAAATACCGCAAACGCTATAAAAGATTTTCAAAAAAGTATCGGTGAAAGACCCAGCGGAAAACTAAACAGACACACATACTACAAAATCCATAACGCGGCAAATAGCGTAACCGCCGGTTTTTCTCATGAGGCGGAAGAGCTAAACGGTATTAAAAGACCGGAATAAAACCATAAGACTTTATCTTCTTCTTTGATATAATCATAACAAATTGTAGTCAAAGGAGAAGAGATGGGTGCTGAAACCGCTGAAGTTTATGAGAAATTGGGACTTTTTTATCTAGGTCGTGAAAAAGATATAACAACCGGCGAAGATAAAGATGATCTTTTACTGATAAAAAATAAAAATCTCACTACTCATGCAACCATAATAGGAATGACGGGAAGCGGTAAAACAGGTCTTGGCGTATCTATCATAGAAGAGGCGGTTTTGGATAAAATCCCCTCCATCGTCATCGACCCGAAAGGAGATATGGGAAATCTCCTGCTGGCGTTTGACGATTTCGATCCAAAAAAATTCGAACCATGGCTAGATAAAACTCAAGCTGAAGCCAAAGGTATGGATATTCCCTCTTTGGCAAAAAAAACGGCTACGATGTGGGAAGAGGGAATCAAAAGCTGGAATCAAGACAGAGATAGAGTAAAACGCTATAAAAACGGAGCCGACTTTACCATTTACACACCGGGAAGTTCCGCCGGAATAAGTCTAAGCGTTCTTAGCGATTTTGAAGCACCAAGTGCAGATGTTATCGACGATCCCGATACTTTCGCATATATGCTAAGCTCCACCGTCTCTTCTGTTTTGGCTCTCGTTGGCGAAGATATCGATCCTCTTACGAGTAAACCCTATCTTCTTTTAACGACTATTTTCAAATATTTTTGGAAAAAAGAGATCTCTTTGAGTCTTGAAGAGCTCATAGGTCATGTAACGAATCCCCCGTTTGAAAAGATAGGCGTTTTGCCTCTTAAAAGTTTCTATCCTCAAAACGAAAGATTAAAGCTCGCTATGCTTTTAAACAATGTCCTTGCAAGCCCTACTTTTGAAAACTGGATAAAAGGAGAGAGTCTCGATATCCAAAAACTGCTATACACCGAAGATGCCAAACCAAGAGTCGCTATTTTTTCCATCTCACACCTAAACGACAATGAAAGAATGTTTTTTGTAACGCTACTTTTGAACAGATATATATCATGGATGAGAACTCTAAGCGGCACAAGCACCCTTAAAACGCTACTTTATATGGATGAAATTTTCGGTTTTTTCCCCGCCACTTCGAATCCTCCTTCGAAAGATCCGATGCTTCTTCTGTTAAAACAAGCCAGAGCTTACGGTATCGGAGTGGTTTTATCGACTCAAAACCCCGTCGATCTTGATTATAAAGGTCTTTCGAATATCGGCTCATGGTTTATAGGACGACTCCAAACCAAACAAGATATCGATAGGGTTTTAAACGGTCTGATAAAAAGCGGATCCGACGCTTTGGATAAAAAAAGCGTTACGCAACTTCTCTCGAATATGAAAAAAAGAACATTTTTGCTAAAAAGCGCACATAGAGACAAAATCACTCTTTTTGGAACGAGATGGGTTTTAAGTTATCTGGCGGGTCCTCTTTCAAAACCGCAGATCAAGATACTTATGAAAGATAAAAAAGAGGCTTTAAAACATGAAGAAAAAAAGACCAAATCATCCCCGAAAGCCTCCGAAAAGATCACCGCTACAAAAAGCGCTCCCCCTGTGTTGAGTGAAGATATCGACCAATACTATTTGAATACGAAGAAAGAAGATTGCAGATATGTCCCCTACCTACTGGCAAACGCGACCATCCGCTACTACAATGCGAAAAGAGCGATCGATGAAGAGGAATCTTTTTACTTTAAATACCCGTTAAACGAGAGAGAAAAAGATATATCATGGCAAGAGCCGATGATAAACGAGGACGATTTCGATCTATATGACATCGCCCCTTTGCAAGCTTGCGAATATGCTAGGCTTCCCTCTTTTATAACCGAGCTTAAAAATCTCAAACCTCTTGAGAAAGAGTTTATGAACTATCTATATCATAAAGAGAGATTGACTCTTTATCGAGTAGAGAAGTTAAAACTCGAATCTGAAGTTTATGAGAGTAAAGAAGATTTTAAAATCAGAGTGCAGGATTTTCTCCGTGATAAAAAAGAGCTGGAAATTGAAAATTTAAAAGAGAAATTCGGCAAAAAGAGAGAATCTCTCGAAAAGAGACTCTCGCGTGCGCTTGAGAGACTTCAAAAAGAGGAAGCGGATGTAAGTGCGAGTACCACCAATACCGTTTTATCTTTCGGTATGACGATTTTGGACGCTTTTTTAGGACGAAGCGCCATTAAAAGAAGTACGACCGCAAAAGCCGGCTCGGCATTAAAAAACGCCGGTAACCTTTATCGTCAAAAAGACGATGTCCAAAGAGCACAACAAAGAGTCGATGAGATAGAGGAGGAGATCAACGAACTTCAAGAAGAGTTACTCGAAGAAATCGACGAAATAAGTGAAGCGTACGATATTGACAACTTCAAAATAGAGCCTTTTTACATCAAACCAAGAAGAAGCGATATAAGCGATACGGAAGTCGCTCTTCTTTGGGAGAGTATTTAGTGAAAGAGGATCTTTTCGCAAACAGATCAAAATCATGGGATAGCAAATCTCTTCGTGTTCAAAACGCAAAAGCCATTGCAAATAAAATTATTGAGAATATTAATTTAAACAAAAATATGCATCTGCTTGATCTGGGAGCGGGAACAGGACTTTTAAGCTTCTTTTTATCAGACCACATAAGAAAAATCACCGCTCTTGACAACTCGGCTTCAATGCTTGAAGTCTTTAAAAGCAAACAAGATCGATTCAACTGCCAAACAGATATAATTTATGCGGATATTACAAAAGAGAGGATAGATGAAAAATTCGACGGAATAATCTCATCTATGACAATACACCATATAAAAGATATAAAAAAACTTTTTGAAACACTTCGTGTGTTATTAAATCCGGGAGGCTTCATAGCTCTTGCAGATCTCGTAAGCGAAGACGGCTCATTTCATGACAACAATACAGGAGTTTACCACAAAGGTTTTGATATAAAAGAGTTAACTCTACAAGCAAAACAAAGCGGCTTTAAAGAGATCAAAATAACACATGCGGGTACTATCAAAAAACCTCATAACTCATTTGATGTTTTTTTACTTACAGCCTTTGTTTAAGTGATATCGCTAAGATATTCCGCTTCGATCTTCAATACTTAGATTTTCCTGCTGAGTCTCTTCTTCTGAGAGAGAAAGCAACTCTTTGTACTGGCTAATGGCACCCTCAACCCTGCCACCTTCGTTGGAAATGTTATTCACAAACATACTGCCCTTTACAAGACCTGTCTCTTTTGTAGATAAAAGCTCGCAAGCGACATCTCCAAGAAGCGAACCGCTGACTACGACTTTTTTGGCTTGAACTCTCTCTTCGACTACTCCACCCTGCTCTATTATTAACTCTTCACACAACATATCTCCCTGAATTTTTCCATGAACATATACATTTTGAGCATAGATTCTATAGCCTATGCTCGAAGAACTCATAACTTCAAGATCGTTGCACTCGATGCTACCGTTTATAACGCCGCTACTTATAACTTTCAACGCTTCGATATCTCCGTTGACAACACCGCTTTTGCCTATAACAACAATATTGTCAACTTTGATACTTCCTTCTATATCTCCGTCAATATGAATAGAATCATCACCGACGAGATTGCCGACGATCGTCGTACCTTTAGTAATGATCGTCGCCGTTTTTGCCGTATCCTTCATAGCCGCGGACTCAACTCTCTTCTCTTTTTCTTGTTTGTTCGATCTAAAAAGCGCCATAGCTTATCCTTATATTATTTATATTGTTCAATGCCTGTATTTGAAGTCTGGTCTCTATCTGATTCATCAGTGCCACCCAGTTTACCGCACTCTCACTAGCCATAACATCCATATAAGTGGAAGATGACCAGTTTAAAAACTTTTGAGGATTTAACCATTTATTCAGATACCTGATCTCAAAATGAAGATGCGATCCCGTACTTCGCCCCGTATTTCCGACATAACCGATTATATCACCTTTTGAGATATAATCACCCTTTTTAACGGCAAATCCGCTTAAATGTCCGTACGCCGTCTTAAAGCCGAAGGGATGATCTATAAGGAGATAATTTCCGTACGTTCCTTTCCCTTTAGCATACTCCACAACACCATCGGCGGTAGCGTAAATAGGCGTACCGATTGCGGCACTGAAATCTATACCGGCGTGAAATTGTCTTTTTTTAGTTATAGGATGGATTCTATATCCGAATTTATCCGTAATTTTTTTATATTTTTTTAGAGGTATGCCGTTTGGCACGCTTCTATTTAAAATCGACAATTGAGCCACGGTAACTCTTGTTTGTTGAACTTTTTGCACCATTTTATCTTTCGCGCTGTTTGCGCGATCGTCAAAAGCCGACTCAATATTCGGCTCAAGTCCAACTATTTTTTCGATTTCGGACAGGTGTTCGTTCATCGACTCGAGAGTTTCGCTCTTTCGTAATATATCCGTCTGTAAAGCTTTATTTTTTCGTTCCAACTCTTTTTTCGTCTGAACCAAACCATCCGTCAAAGTGTTTAATTCCTCCACTTCATCACTCAAAGAGTTAACTACCAGCGCACCTATGGCGAATATGACGACAACTGCCAAAACAATCCACACGACGAAAACTTTTATAATTTGATGCAGAGTGTATTGCTTGACACCGTTTATATCACTGACAGTAATTATAAATTTATTCTTCAAGCTTTACCTTACTAAGTTAATCTAAAGTACTATATTAAGGTAATTTTTAAAAAATGTAAACTAAAGTGGAGAGTTTTTCCAAATAAATTGACATATCGTTAACTTTTGAAACATTTTACCGGAAGCGGTAAAGAAATATTAACAATCGAAATTTATATACCGCTTTCAACCTCTTTTATCCAAAACGGTATGACTTTTTGCTCCTCTTTAAGAGTGGTCGATGGACCGTGTCCCGGATAAATGGTAAAATCCTCTTTTATCGCCATCGCTTTTTTAAGACTCAAAGCCATATCTTTTGCGCTTGAAGCGGGAAAATCCCACCTGCCTATTGACTGACGAAACAAAAAATCACCGCTAAACCAAACGCTCCCTTTTTCTATCACCGAACAACCCGGAGTATGACCTGGAAAATGCCTGAAAAGGAAATTTACACCTTCGATATTTACCGTTTCGTCGTGATCAACCGCATAATCGACCTTACTAGGCGGAGTCCCTTGCCCCAAAGGATCGCTTTCCAACATAAAGATGTCATCTTTAGGAGCGTAAATCTTTATTTTCAATCTCTCTTTCAACTCTTTATTGCTCCAAATATGATCAAAATGTCCATGAGTATTTAAAATAGCAACGGGATTTTTAACATTTTCCATCACCCACTCAACAGCCCCGACACCCGGATCAATGATAAAATCTCTCCCCTCGTCGCTTAAAATATAACAATTCGTCTGATATACCCCCATTGGCCGCATCTTGATTTGCATGATGAACTATCCTCGATTTTTTCGGATAATCTTAGCATATATCTCTGTAAAACGCACTTGTACCTTTTTGAGCGATACTTTCAAAAAGCCTTATTTCTTTCGATACTTCGCCTATTTTTTTACCCTTGTATTCTTCCATTTTTTCCCTAAACGCATTTTTATCCAAAATCCTCTTAACACGACAAAGCGTTATATGGGGCTTGAATCCGTCAAGTTCAAATCCCTCTTTTTTAAATTCATCAACCTTTTTCAACAGCTCTTTTGTTTGCGGCTTTGCATAAAATATCTTTACGGGCCTGCCGAATGAGCCCATCGATTTGATCAAAACTCTCTCACATAAAAAAGATATATTATACATAGCTTCCAATATCGAATTCACATCGTCTCTTTCGCCTAAAAAAACCCAGGTTAGATGTAAGTTTTCTTCACTTACCCAACGCCCCTTGACAAAAGGCGAAAAATCTTCCACGATCTTTCGATGCTTATATATCCTCACCGGTGAAGCTATAAAAAGCCGCATAAAACTTCCTTATCAAATATGTAATTATATTATACATCGATTATACAAAAATCGATCGCTTTGGCTCCAACTTCATATACGACATTGATGTATAAACCGATCCAAACCGTATTGATTATACCGATAATTCCTGATACGAAAAACATGCCCAAAGCATTTGAATAGAACTTGTAAAAGCACCGTAAAAAGGCTTCTTTTATCAATCTAAGTCTTTTGTCAGAGATATTTCAATAGAATATCACACAAAAAACACGGGGGCACAGAAATGAGGGGCTATAAAGTCTTTTCCGGTACGGCAAATCAAGAATTTTCAAAATCAGTTGCAAAATATCTCTCTATTCCACTTTCAGAAGCGACGATCAACAGATTCAGTGACGGTGAGATAAATGTCCAAATAAGCGAAAGCGTAAGAGGAAGAGATGTTTTCATCATTCAATCCACCTGCGCTCCGGCAAACGCCAACTTGATGGAGCTTTTAATCATGACCGACGCTTTAAGAAGAAGCTCGGCAAACTCCATCACCGCGATCGTTCCGTATTTCGGATATGCCAGACAAGATAGAAAAGCAGCACCCAGAGTTCCGATCACCGCGAAACTTGTAGCAAATCTTTTTGAAACGGCGGGAATCGACAGAGTGGTAACGGTAGATCTTCATGCGGGACAAATTCAAGGGTTTTTCGACATACCTGTCGATAACCTTTACGGTTCCATTATATTTAAAGATTATCTTCAAAGAAAAAACCTCAAAAATCCTATCATCGCCAGTCCGGACATCGGTGGAGTCGCCAGAGCGAGAAGTTTTGCCAAACAGTTAAGTCTCGACATCGTCATCATAGATAAAAGAAGAGAAAAAGCCAACGAAAGCGAAGTGATGAATATCATAGGAAATGTTGATGGAAAAGATGTCATTCTCATCGACGATATGATCGATACCGCGGGAACGATCGTAAAAGCGGCGGCCGCACTGAAAAAAAACGGCGCAAATTCCGCTATGGCTTTTTGCACACATCCGGTTTTGAGCGGACCGGCGTATGAGCGTATAGAAAAGGGTGAACTCGACGAACTGGTCGTAACGGATACGATCCCTCTTACACAAGAGTGCGAGAAAATCACGGTTTTATCGGTCGCTCATCTCTTTAGTGAAGTTATTAGAAGAATATATCACAACGAAAGTGTAAACGGACTATTTATATAAGGCTTTTAAATGCAAAAAAACATTCGTAACTTCTCGATTATCGCACATATAGATCATGGCAAAAGCACGCTTGCCGATCGTCTCATACAAGAATGCGGCGCGGTAAGCGACAGACAGATGAGTGCGCAAATGATGGATACGATGGATATAGAAAAAGAGCGTGGAATCACTATAAAAGCCCAAAGTGTACGTTTAAAATATGAAAAAGACTCAAAGATTTATACGCTAAATCTCATCGATACGCCAGGTCATGTTGACTTCTCATACGAAGTTAGTCGCTCTCTTGCTTCAAGTGAAGGAGCACTCTTGATAGTAGATGCCAGCCAAGGCGTTGAAGCACAGACTATCGCAAATGTCTATATAGCGCTCGACAACGATCTTGAGTTAATCCCGGTTATAAATAAAATCGATCTTCCCGCCGCCGATCCCGATCTGGTAAAAGAGGAGATAGAGCATACTATCGGTCTTGATTGTACCGATGCAATCGAAACAAGCGCGAAAACGGGAGTCGGAATAAAAGAGCTACTTGACGCCATAATAGATCGTATCCCCGCTCCGCAAGGAGATGAAAACGCACCGACCAAAGCTCTCATCTACGATAGTTGGTTTGATAACTATTTAGGCGCTTTAGCCCTTGTAAGGGTCTATGACGGAGAGATTAAGAAGGGGCAAAATGTTCTTGTTATGGGTACAAAAAACCAACATGAAGTTCTCTCTCTTACCTACCCTCACCCGATCAAACCGGTAAAAACGGATGTTATAAAAACGGGTGAAATAGGAATAGTCTCACTCGGACTTAAAAATGTCGGTGATGTCAGAGTCGGCGATACCATAACGGATGCGAAAAATCCTACCCCGAAGATGATAGAGGGATTTGAAGAGGCGAAAGCCTTTGTTTTTGCGGGACTATACCCGATAGAAACGGATAAATTCGAAGATTTGAGAGACGCTCTTGACAAACTCAAACTAAACGATTCCAGCATTTCATATGAACCTGAAACTTCAGTGGCGCTTGGTTTTGGATTTCGCGTCGGCTTTTTAGGAATGCTTCATATGGAAGTTGTAAAAGAGAGGCTTGAGAGGGAGTTCGGGCTTGATCTCATCGCAACCGCGCCGACGGTTATATATAAAGTGATCAAAAGCGACGGCAGCGAAATAGAGATCCACAACCCGAGCGAACTTCCTCCCGTAAACGAGATAGACAAGATCCTCGAGCCATATGTAAAAGCTACTATCCTAACTCCAAGCGAATACTTGGGAAATGTCATCACTCTGGTAAATGACAAACGGGGGATTCAAGAGAAGATGGACTATATCACCCCGGAGCGTGTATTGCTTGAATACGCCATACCTATGAACGAAATAGTTATGGACTTTTACGACAAACTAAAATCGACGACAAAAGGGTATGCCAGTTTTGATTATGAGCCGACCGGTTACAAAGAAGGCGATCTTGTAAAGCTCGATATCAGAGTTGCCGGTGAAGTTGTCGATGCGCTCTCCATCATCGTACCGAGATCAAAAGCTATGAGCAAAGGTCGCGAGTTTGTCAAACAGATGAAAGAGCTCGTTCCAAGACAGCTTTTTGAAGTTGCCATTCAAGCGAGTATCGGAAATAAAATCATCTCAAGAGAAACTGTAAAATCGATGGGTAAAAATGTTACGGCAAAATGCTACGGCGGTGATATTACAAGGAAAAGAAAACTTTTGGAAAAGCAAAAAGCCGGTAAAAAGAGAATGAAATCCATCGGAAAAGTTCAACTTCCTCAAGAAGCTTTTTTGACGGTATTGAAGATCGACTAAGTTTTTTATACCGCTTCAATTCTTCACTAAGATAGCTCATTTTAAACTAATTTTCCGACAATTTATCATAATAATCGAATTTTATTTTAAAAAATTAAAATAGTTTAATTTTTCAAGAAATCCTTAACTTTATTCTTATTTAAATATTGATATTATTTAAATAATAAAATACAACTTCAAGGAAATCGATGAAACACCCGTACACCCTCATTTACCCAACTGTTTTGGCACTCTTTTTAGCATCTTGCTCAACCTCCGGCACTACCGTAAACGATTCAAACACCAGCACAGAAAACGAAGCTTTGAAATTCACATCTTTAAACAAAAAGAGTGTTCAAGAGAACACAAAAGATGTTTTGACAATTTCCACTTCAAAAACACAAGATATCAACCTTACAATTACGGGCGAGGAAGATAAAGACGAGTTTATTATAGACTCTCTAAACAAGGTATTGTCCTTTAAGAGTTCTCCTGATTTCGAGAACCCGACGGACTACGATAAAAATAACGAATATCTAGTAGAAATAACCGCTACGGATGCCGAAGGAAATTCGATATCACAGAAAATTACGGTTTTAGTTACAAACGACGAAAGTGACGACGGGCCGAAATTTACTTCGGATGCGAACATATCTGTCGCCGAAAATAGACAATTAGATTTTAAAGTCTCTGCCGAAGGCGCCATAAAATATGAGATAGGCGGTGAAGATAAGATGAGATTTGATCTAAATCAAAGCGACGGGAAACTGCGGTTTTTGAATTTTCTGCCCGATTATGAAAATAGTTCCGATAAAGATCATGATAACGATTACTCCATCCAAATTATCGCAACCGACGATCAAAACTACAGCAATACTCAAAATATGATCATAAAAATAAAGAACGACCCCTCCGACGACGATACCGATGAAGGGAGAATAAAAATCTTTAAAACCGGTGATGACGACGGCATAGTGAAAGGTGAAAATTTCGGAGACGATAGAAATTTCGAACTAAATATCGTAAACTCGGATCGTCTTATAACGATCTCAAAAAGAGTATGGCAGGATGCACCTGAAAATAAAAACGCCGACTATACATTCGAAGAAGCCCAAAACTACTGTGAAAATCTTGAATACGGAGGAATAGACGACTGGAGAGTTCCTAACAGACATGAAATGTATGAAATCGTCAATTACGGCTATACCAACTCCGCAAAACCTACTATAGACGATATATTTGAAAACGCTATAAAAGCAAACTATTGGACTTCTCAAAATGTCATTGACTACGGAGGCAATATACTTACGAACGAAGCGTTCGTCGTTTATTTCGTTGACGGAGCCTCATATGCGCTTAAACGAGATCAAAAATTCGCCGTACGATGCGTTAGCGGTCCGCAATTGACATTTAACGACACGATCACAAGAGACGACGACGATACATACAAAGATCCCAAAACAGGTCTGCAGTGGACATCTCCAAAAGAGCATCAAAGCCTTTTCGAGGCTAAAAAAAGATGCGAGGAGTTGCGCTTTTTGGGATTTGACGACTGGAGAATGCCCAATATCAATGAACTACATACGATCATGCCCACATACGGAGAAAATTTTTTACTGGACGAGACAAACAGCGGTCCGTTTTGGGCGACGACCAAATTAGACGGTACGAAGGGAAGATATATCGAAAACTATTGGAACTATATCGAGTGGGATTTGACGACAGGAAGAGATGTATTGAATGACGAAAGTGAAAAAATCGATGTCGCGAATACTTCCGGTTCGGTATGTGTAAGAGGAGGACATTTCTAATGATAAAAAAAATATATACATTAACTATTATGGCCGCTCTCATAGCGGGATGCGGAGGCGGTCAAAATAACGGCGACGAAAACTCCGTGCGATTTTCATTCGACTCTTTTGAAACTTCCAAAACCGTTATGGAAAATAGTTCCGTAGATATTCTACTAATAAAGACGAATGAAGAAAATATATCCTACTTCATAAGCGGCGGAGAGGATAAAGATATATTTAATATCGATAAAACCGCCGGTATGTTATCTTTTAAAACTCCGGTCGATTATGAAAATCCCAAAGATAAAAACGCCGACAATATATACAAAGTGACCGTCGGCGCAAAAAACGATAAAAACGAAACTTTAACCAAAGAGATATCGGTTACCGTCGTAAACGATCCGACAGACGACGGTCCGGTTTTTAAATCGCCAAGCGCTATCACTCTTGAAGAGAACAAAAAATTGGATTTCTCTATCGTCGTTGAGGATAACAACTCGGCAGGCTTCATATATATTATCAGTGCCGGCGAAGATCTGAAAAAATTCACGCTGAACAACTCGACCGGTAAATTATCGTTCAACTCTTTCATACCCGACTTCGACAATCCTTCCGATTTTGACAAAGATAACAGTTATAAAATCGTCGTTAAAGCTATAAACGATAAAAATATCTCAAACGAACAAAATATCTCCATCAACATAACGGACGATCCGGATGACTTAATCCCATCAAGAACGGTATTCAAAACCGGACAAGACGACGGTCCCGTAAAAGGATTGCCCTTTGGCGAGGATAGAGATTTCATAGTACATGACGAGATAGATACGCAAAGAGCCGTTTCGCTCGGAGACAGAATGTGGGAAGATAGTGAACATGTAACAAATACCAAACTTGATTTCGATAGTGCGAACGACTATTGCGATACGCTCGATTATGCCGGATATGACGACTGGAGAGCTCCTAATCGTCATGAATTGGCCGAAATCATAAACTACGGCAAAAAAAATGTACTTATAGATGACATTTTCAATTATAAAAACGGTGGAAACTTCTGGACATCGCAACCTCGTCTTTCAAGTACCGGCGACAATTCGAAAGCTTGGAGCATATCGTTTAGCGACGGTGAAGCTTACGACGAACCTAAAGGAAGTGATTTTTATATCAGATGCGTTCGAGGAAAAGAGATAAAAGATCATCACGACTTCAGCGTCGAAGGCGACATCGTCATAGATAACAAAACCGGCTTAATGTGGCAAAACGCCCGCTTTAGCGCAAAAAGAACTTGGCAAGAAGCGATAGACTACTGCAAAAAACTTGAATTTGAAGGATACGACGACTGGCGTCTGCCGAATGTCAACGAACTTCGTACAATCATGCCAAAAGACGGCGATGAAATACTTTTTGAAGATCTCTCACCCATAGACATGGATAGCGGTCACTCCTGGTCGTCAACCGATTACGACGAAACTCATGCCAGATACAATCTAAACTTCTGGGATGCGGAATCCGACAGAGACTCTCTTATCATGATGTATGAAGAGTGGACAAAAGATCAAAACAACGACATGATGTTAAACCGTTGCATCAGAGGAGGACATTTATAATCAAATTATTTCAATCATAAATCTCTTTTTAGTGAAACAATAGATAAAATGTTAAATATGACGATATTACTTGTCCAAAAATTGATAAAGGAAAAAAATGATTGAAGTCGTTCATAAAGATATAGAAAACTATACGGATACCCTTCATGTTATGGCACAGGAGGGTTCTCTCAAAGCCAGAAGTGACGATTACGGATGGTTCGTTTCCGAAAATTATATTCTGCCCTATTTTCTCGACAAAAGACTTATTTTCACGAGAATGATCTTTATGACGGGCTCTCTTCCCAGAAAAGCCGATCTAACTAAAGAAGATGAGAAAACCTTTTTAAACGAAATGATAGAGTATGTAAAAACAAACATGAAAAATGTTGACTTTATCGCAAAAGCACAGTCGGTTGCGGTTTTTCATGCCTGTCCCGACGGCGCGGAATGCGTACCGTGGGGAACTTATATTATAGATATAGACAAAAGCGAAGAGGAGATACTCGCAAGTTTCGAAGCCAAAACCAGACAAGGAGTTCGAAAAGGGATCAAAAAGGGGGTTACGGTCGAGACCACCAATGATCTTGATTTGGTTTTTGAAGTGATCAAAGATACTTTTACAAGACAAAATAGTCCCTATATGGCTTCGTACGACTATTTTAAAAAACTTTACGACAATCTTAAAGACAATATCAAACTATATATCGCCAAAGCCGACGATAAAGTTCAAGGTGTTTATATCATAGCTTTTGACAAAAAGAGTGCATACTCCTGGTATAGCGGAAGTGCTGCCAGAATGATTAACGGTGCGAACAACCTATTGCACTATCAAATCATGGTCGATATGATGAAAATGGGAATCAAAGAGTTCAATCTCGTAGGCGCGAGGCTAAATGTAAAACCCGGTACGAAATACGAGGGAATCAATAAATTCAAACTGGGATTTAAACCTAAAATCGAGGAGGGTTACGCTTTTAGATATATTTTTCACCCTCTAAAATTTAAACTGTATAATTTGACCGTTAAACTCTATTTTAAATTAAAAGGCATGAAATATGTCGATCCTATAGATCAAATACGAGATAATAAATACGATTGATCTTTAAACATATCCCGAAGCGGGATATGTTTAAATTCGTAACATACTAAAAAAAATATCTTCTTTTTTGAAATTATCCTTGACATTTTTTATTTATCTTTATATAATATTATCTTTTAAGTTAATTATTCCGGGTTAGCTCAGTTGGTAGAGCAGGTGGCTGTTAATCACTTGGTCGTTGGTTCGAGTCCTTCACCCGGAGCCATTTTCTCATCATAAACTATCTCATTCTCAACACCGATGTATATTTGCCCATATTTCATATTTATATGATATAGCATTAAGTTATATTTATACTTTCGCTACTTTAATGTAAAAATTTCTGATAATATAATTTATTTTTATAAAATCATTGACTTTAAATATAATTTTTTGTAAACTACCGGCATATAATAATTAGAAAGGATGTATTAATCATGTACCTTATAAATCTACAAAAGGTCTTTTTGAGCTTAATACCGGCAATTGTGCTCTCTTTGTTTTTGACCGGCTGTTTCGCAACCAACGAACAACAAGTTGAAAAAGTCGTGAGCGAAAAAAAGAGCGCTCAAGCGAAAATCGAACAACCCCAAGAGCCTACTCCCCAGCCAAAGAGCGAGCCTCGAACCGCTCAAAACTCAGCAGAAACTCAAACCGGCGGTGAATTGGTGTTTGCTCCGAACCTAAAACAGGCAAAAGCGGTCGTTCATCCGCCATACGAAACAAAGGATTGTACACTTTGCCATAAAAACAAAAATCCAAAAGATGGTGACGATCTTGTGATGGATGTACCGGATCTTTGTTACCAATGCCATGATAAAAAGGTAAAAGAGGGTAAAAAGTTCATCCACGGTCCGGTTGCGGCCGGTGCTTGTACGATATGCCACAATCCTCATCAAACTCAAAATTCGGCTTTGTTGAAATTCTCGAATATAAACGAGTTGTGCACCTCTTGCCACACCGCAAAAGCCGATCTTTTAAAATCGACACAAAATGTTCACCCGCCGGTGAAAGACTCTTGCGTAAATTGTCATGATCCTCATACCGAAGATTACAAATTCCAGTTAAGAGGCGACGGCAAAAAAGATCTATGTATAATGTGTCATGTCGATAAACAGGAGTGGATCACAAGCGTTAAAAATAAGCACGGCGCTATGAATATAGAGCAAGGGTGTCAAAACTGCCACGATCCTCACGGTACGGGACAACCCAAAATGTTAAAAGCGGATACCGTAAAAGATATGTGTCTTAAATGTCACTCAAAAACTCAGATAAGAGATGAAGATGGAGCCAAGCTTATAAATATGGGTAAACATTTAAAAGAGAACCCGGACTGGCATGGACCGATCCAGTGGGGTGACTGTGCGATGTGTCATAACCCTCACGGTTCGGAAAATCTAAGAATGTTGAAAAAACCGTTCCCAAGTACATTCTACAGTGAATTTGATGAGCATAACTATATCTGTTTTGAGTGTCATGATGCAGGAAAGATCAAAAACGAATTTACGACTGATGATACGAACTTTAGAAACGGAAACGCTAATATGCACTTCGTTCATGTCAACAAGAAAAAAGGCAGAACTTGTCGAGCTTGTCATGATTTTCACGGAACTAAAGATTATCCGCATCATCTAAAGAAAAAAACCGAATTTGGGAAAATTAAATTCCCAATCAGATACATCGAAACACCGACCGGCGGTTCTTGTGCTCCGGCTTGTCATGCCAGACGATATTATGACAGAGAAAAGCCTGTCAAAAATCTAAAGTAATGAAGGTTAGATAGATGAGTAAAAGTATATTTTTCGGATATATTTTACTCTTTGCGGCATTTGCATCTTTTGCAAATGCCAAAGATAAATCTTTTGAAATTATAAAACCTTTAAATAAAAGTATTTACGATGAGGATTATGCATCGATCGTCATAAAAAGAGTGGACAAATCTCTTAAAAAAATTACGGTTCTTGAAAACGAAGATATTATTGCGGAGTTTGCAACGGATAAAAAGAGAGATATCTACTGTAAAACCATTCGACTCAAACTTGGAAAAAACCGGATCAATTTAGTCGGATATACCGAAAAAGGAAACTTGACAAATAAAGAGATAGATATTTTTTACAGATCAGAAATTCACAAAGGTGTAGATGAAGCGCCCGATGAATACAGCAGAAACTTTTTTCATACAAATAAAAATGAAAAATTTTGTAAATCTTGTCACAATATGGAAAAAGATAGAGCAACAAAACTAAAAAAGCATATCTCCTCCTCCGAAATCAACGCAAAAGAGTTCGATGTCATTGAAAACCCTGAAGATTCAAACTGCTATACTTGTCATAAAGTGATCACATTTAGAAAAAACGGTCACGCACCGGCAGTTAATTTTTTATGTACGGCATGCCATACGGGTAAAAGTGGTGAATTTAATATAGAAGATGAAGGCAAATCAAAATATTTAATGCCCGATCCCATCATGAATAGATGTTTTAAATGTCACGAGGGCGTTAAAGAGAAGTGGTTTTCAAATACATCCGAACACGGTCCTCTTAGATCGGGAAGGTGTAACAAATGTCACAATCCTCACTCGTCGGATTTTGAATTTCACTTAAGAAAGCCCATATGGGAACTATGCACAACGTGTCATGCGGAAAAAGCCAACGGTAAGCATGTTATAGGTAGCTTTGTTTTCAATAGAAACAGCGGTGGTCATCCAACGCGAGGAAGACCCGATCCTTCTCGTCCGGGTCGTGATCTTGTATGTTCAAGCTGTCACAATCCACACGGCTCAAACGGTATATTTTTACTGAGGACTAAAGGTAAAACAGCCTATAGTGTTTGTCAAAGATGTCATAAAAAATAGGAACTCAAAGATGGATATAGATGTTATAAATTTGATCAAAAACAACCTTGACATAAAAGTCACATTTTTACTGACGGTCGCTATGACCATGCTAACACCCGTACAGGTACAATCGGTCACATTCGAAGAACTAAAAGCCAGAGCGCAAGCCGCCGCGAAAAGAAGAAGCACTTCTCAAATTCAGGCAAAGATGAAAGAGCGTCTCAAACACTCCAAAACCTATCGCGCTCCTTCAAATATGGGCTCTGGAATGAAAACAAAAGCCTATACTATTGC
This sequence comes from uncultured Sulfurospirillum sp., assembly GCA_964573205.1. Lineage (GTDB taxonomy): Bacteria > Campylobacterota > Campylobacteria > Campylobacterales > QNZT01 > QNZT01. Next base: position 47,831 of record CAZNIT010000041.1, read on the forward strand.
CTTAATGAAAGCTGAGAGCGGAGATCCGAATGCGCAGTTTGCACTGGCGGGAATGTATTATCAGGGTATTATGATAAAAAGAAATTACAAAAAAGCCATCGAATGGTATGAAAAAGCGGCTAAACAAGGACATACTAAAGCACAATTTAACCTAGCTTATATGTATTTTGACGGCAGAGGTACACAAAAAGATCACGATAAAGCGTTAAAATGGTTTCTTGAAGCCGGAGAACATAAAGACGGAAAAGCGGAATTATATTTAGGAATAATATATGAAGAGAGAAAAGATCACAAGCAAGCGTTTCACTGGTACAAAGAAGCCGCAAAAGAGGGTTATCCAAAAGCTCAATACAAGCTAGCACATATGTACAGACAAGGCAAAGGATGCAACAAGGATATGAAGAAGTATATCTACTATCTAAAAAAAGCCGCGGCTCAAAGTGAAGCTCATGCACAATATGATCTTGGTATCGCATATCTAAACGGTGAAGGTGTTGAAAAGGATAAAGACGACGCCTATCAATGGTTACAAAAAGCATACCTCAACGGTGAGCCGAAAGCGAAAGAGATTTTAAGAAAACTAAAAAAAAGATAAAAAAACCTAATTCATATAGGTACAAAGGATATATATGAAAAGAAATTATTTAACAATATTTATTTTTGCGGCATTGTTAAGCAATTATACGGCCGCAAATGATTTCGACAAAATGAAAACAAAAGCAAAACTGGTGGCGGAAGAAGAGAAAAAAATTACAAATCGTGTCGATTTTATGAAGCACAAAGCTTTTCAAGAAGCGAAAAAAAGAGCTTTAAAAGGCGATATAAACTCTCAATACGCCCTAGGCGGAATGTACTATCTTGGAACCGTGACGGATCAGGATTATAAAAAAGCACTAAAATGGTTTGAAAAAGCGGCGAACAAAGGTCACATAAAAGCGGAGTATGAACTTGGATATATGTATTTTGAAGGAAGAGGAGTACAAAGAGATTTTAAAAAAGCGTTAAGCTGGTTTAAAAAAGCCGCTGACAAGGGTGATTCGAAAGCTCAGCTTCATCTTGCGCAAATGTATTTCGAAGGGCTTGGAGTAAAAAGAGACTATGCAAAAGCTTACTATTGGTACCAGGTAACGGCTGACATGGAGTATCCGGATGCCCAATACAAACTAGGTAAAATGTTTTATGACGGACTGGGTGTCGAAAAAAATCATGAACAAGCGGCTTACTGGTTCTCAAAAGCCGCCGAACAAAGTTTTGCGGACGCGCAGTTCAAGCTGGCTATGATGTATATAAACGGTGACGGAGTCAAAAAGGATATGATAAAAGCTAAAGAGCTTCTAGGTCTGGCATATCTAAACGGCAACTTGAGGGCAAAAGATGAACTCATAGCTCATGCTTGGAAAGTTCCCGAACCGATCGGAGCTATCTATCTGGACGAATAACGATCTCCTTCGCTTATATAGCGAAGGGTAAATTTTTTATAAAATATACTCAATAAAATCCCCCTTTTTTATCGCTTTAATCCTTCAGAAATAGAACTTTTTGACGATTTACCCCTATATAGCACTATATATAGGAGAAGATTTGAGACCGAGCGCTATTTTTACCATATCTTTTTTACTTTTTTTATTATCCGTAAATATCAATGCGCAAATGGCTCAAACACCGCATAATCTCTCCGGGATCTCAGAAATCTCTATCAAAGATAACGAGATATGTATCTTTTGCCATACTCCGCATGTTCCCTCTACGATGGCAACCAAACCTTTATGGAACAAAACACCTTCTCAAAACGAATTTACGATATACGGTTCGTTGACATCACAATCACATACCCCCAATAATCCGAACTCCTACTCTATGATTTGTTTAAGCTGTCACGACGGAGCTAGCTCAATAAATTCCATAGTAAACGCACCGGCAAGCACGAATATCGACGGCTCTCTTCCAAAGCTCATTCGACCATCAAGAAGTATCTCCGTCGGAATAAGCGGAGGATTGAAAGATAATCATCCGGTTTCGGTACCCTACATACCCGGCAAAGCCGGTCTAAAGCCCATATTTGAACCGCTCATCGGTGAATGGAAAGGTGCGACATATATATCAGATCTTTTAAGAAACGGACGAGTGGAATGCGGAAGTTGTCATGATCCGCATTTTGCGGATCCCGACGGTATATTTCTAAGAAACAAAAACAGTCACAGCGAGATGTGTCTCTCTTGTCATGACAAATAAAAAGATCTATTGACCGTTTTGAAGCAAGTGCTTTTTCCATAACATCTTCGCCTCTTTGGTCGTACCGTTTCTGTTTTTTTGAAAATAGTCTTTTATAAAAGCGTTATACCTAGCCTCTTCGGCCGAAATTCTCTTCTCCTTCATCTTATTCACCCTTTCAGGTTTAAGTGTCTGTATATATTTTGCCACGGCCACGATCTCACTATCGCTTAATTTGGTCGCCTGTCCTCTCATAAGTTTACCGAACCCGTATTGATCTTTGTTGCCGTCTCTATACTCTTTAAGTTCTTTAATGATTTTACTCGCCGGCCAACCGGCTATAACTTTACTTACACCCAAAGATCTCTTTTGAGCATTCACGCCGTGACAAGTGCTGCATTTTTTAAAAAGCTTCGCTCCCATACTTGACGCAAACAGCGATACGGTAGAGATCATCAGCAAAATGATCACAGATCGTTTTATAAACATTTTTTATCTCCCTTCTATATGTAATATTTACTATTGTAATAAAACAGAGCTTAATCATCTTTTAAAAACATAATTTTTTATTATAAACTTACTCTCGTTGACAAAAATATGCTATAATTTATTTCATGAAAATATTATATCTCTTTGTTGTATTTGCATCGATATTCACTCTATCTTACGCTGCTAATCTCGATCACTGGAAGAGACCGAAAATTCCTATACCACCGGACAATCCCCAAAACAAGGCCAAAATAGAACTAGGCAAGATCCTATTTTTCGACAAAAGACTCTCAAGTACGAATACGATCTCATGCGCTAGCTGTCACAACCCGTTGTTCGGATGGAGCGACGCGAAAAGAGTAGCTATCGGAGTTAAAAACAGAAGCGGCAGACGAAATACGCCGACCGTTTTAAATAGCGCCTATCTTAATAATTTTTTTCATGACGGACGTGCCAAATCTCTCGAAGAGCAGGCAAAGGGCCCGATCGAAACGGAAGTGGAAATGGATATGCCTCTTGATAAACTGGTAAAAAAACTTCAAAAAATAGAAGGTTATAAAAAATTATTTTATAAAGCTTTCAATAGCAATAAAATCACCGAAGATAAAATATTAAAAGCTATCGCGTCGTTTGAAAGGACGATCGTAACGGACGATACACCATTTAACCGATGGATTAACAACGATAAAAACGCTATAAGCGAAGCGGCGAAAGAGGGATTTGAAATTTTCAAAGATAAAGGTAGATGCGACTCCTGTCACAACGGTTTCAACTTCACAAACGAGAGCTTCAACAACATAGGTTTAGGAGATCGAAACGATTTGGGAGTTTACGAAATCGCTAAAAACAAAAGCAAAATATGGTACGGCGCTTTTAAAACTCCCACTTTGATCGCGATTGAATTGACGCCACCCTATTTTCACAACGGCTCTATCGACTCTCTCAAAGAGGCGGTGACCATATGCGGAAACGGAGGGAAAAAACCGGTAAAGATCCGATCCCCTTTTTTTAGAGATAGAAAACTCGACGAATATGACGTAAACAGAGTGGTCGAATTTCTAAAAACTCTGACTCCCGCACCTTTAAAAATAAAACCTCCCACAGAATTTCCGAAATAAGTTATTACTTAAAAAGAAGATTGTCTAAAGTTGTCGGTTTTGCCATATCTTTTGAAGGAGTTGTAAAAATAAGACTCTCTTTTTGAATTTTTAGATGACATTTTATACACCTGTCTAATCCTTTATGCTCTTTAACTCCGCTTTTAGAAACTTTAGTTACATCATGACACTCCCAACAATCCTGACCGCAACCCCCGCCCATATCTATTTTACTCATCTGCTCTTTCGTATGACATGTTACGCAGGTTTTTAAAACTTTATGCTCTTTGTCGAATTTTCCATCTTTTATCAATCCCGGATGACAACTTATACAGTCCCCTTCACAGGCAAAAAGAGAGAGTTGCACAAAAAACAACGATAAAAGTACTAAAGTAAGATTTTTCATTTTTTCACCTTAGGGATATAATAGATTTTAAAAAGTCTATCAAAAGAATTTATAGATTTATCTGAAAAAAAAGATAAATTTATCACTATTTTTATATACTAACTTAATTTTTTTAAATACTCTCATTTTTCAATCACAACAAAAGGTTCAATACGGCGATATGTATAATTTGATTTATTTTTTTCTTCTGTTTTCCGGTTTTACATCGATGATATATCAGATCGTATGGCTTAGACTTTTCGCCCTTAGTGTCGGTTCGACGGCTTTGTCGTTAAGCATCGTTGTAGGTTCTTTTTTTCTTGGGATGGGAATCGGAAGCTTCGTCTCGAGATATATAACGAAAAAAAGAGTTTATACGATAATACCTTATCTGTTCGTCGAAATAATTATCGCCGTATCCGCAATAGCTTCCTTGCCGTTACTTTTAAATTTGGATAAAATCGTTACGACTTTTACATTTTTCGCGGATAACGATTTTTTTAAATTTCTGTTGGTATTCGCATCCCTTTTAATCCCGACGGCGGCTATGGGAGCATCCTTACCGATAATAAGCACACTCTTAATTCACAATAAAAAAAATATCGGTAATATCTTTTCAAAAATATATAGCCTAAACACTCTTGGAGCCGTTTTAGGGGCATTCATAGGCGGTTTTGTCATCATTCCGTCGGTCGGACTCGACGGCGCTATTTACATTGCCTTTTGCGTAAATATTTCTATCGGCGTTCTTGCTTTTATCTTTTTCAGAAAAAAAAATTTTCAATTACGCGAACATTCGATAAAATCGCCGAAACAATCCCCTCATATAAATTCCGTCGAAAGAAAAAAAGCCCTTGCGATTTTGTTTATTACCGGCTTCGTATCGATTGCGACGGAAATCGGGTGGAGTAAATTTCTTATTATTTTCACAGGAAGTACGATTTACGGGTTTTCCGCAATCATATCCGTTTTGCTTTTGGGCATTGCTGTAGGTTCTTGGAGCATGAGAAAACGCATAGACGCTATCGTCAGAAAGCAGCAATGGCTTTTATACTCACTTTTAATTCTATCTCTCTCCCTTTTGATAACGGCGGGAATGCTTACTCATGTAGCGACAATTTATGAATTTTTAAATCGATCCGCACTTAGTGTAAATGTGCAAAGCATGATAAAACTTCTGGTGATTTTCATACTAATTTTCCCTCCATCGTTTCTTTTTGGTACGATTTTTCCGCTTTCCATTTCACTCTATGCACAAAATGAAAAAGATATTTTAAAAAACAGTTCAACGGCGTTTGCACTCAATACCGTTGCCGGTATTGCCGGATCGATAACGGCCGGTTTATGGATAATTCCTCATTTTGGAACGAGCGTTTTACTTTTCACATCGGCTGCAACGGTGGCGATATCGAGCATACTGTTTTTTAAAAATATCGAAGAAAAGAGAGACCGGTATATTTCATACACACTTCTTTTTACCTCTTTGTCGATGATATTCGTTTTTGCGAAACCGGATTTCAAGCCTATGATCGCCGCAACTTACAACCATACGCAATTTACACCGCAAGACGATTTGAATATTACATATGTCAAAGAGGGCAAAAGCGGCGTTATCGCACTACTATACGAACAAGCGAGATATGTAAGAGTTTTAAATAACGGTCTTAGCGAATCTAGTCTAGACATATACGATCCGGATAATGTCAATTTAGCCGAAACTCTTTTAGCGATTATTCCTTATCTACTGCATAAAAATCCGAAAAACGCCTTCATAATCGGATTTGGCGGAGGAACGACGGCATATGCGATGACTAGAACCGATCTAAAATCGATTCAAGTAGTCGAACTTGAACCGCAAATCGTAACCGCTTTAAAAACCGTTTATAAAAACGGTATCCCCGCACTAGAAGATAAAAGATTGAAATTGACGATAAACGATGCCCGCAATCAACTTTTAAAAGAGCGTAATAGATACGATATAATCGTCTCGCAACCCTCTCATCCTTGGCTTAGCGGTGCCTCTTCTCTCTTTACGAAAGAGTTTTTCGAGCTGACGAAACAAAAAATTAAAGACGACGGCATCTACGGTCAGTGGATCAATCTATTCAATATGGACTCCACAACTCTAAAATCGATAATAAAGGCGTTTGTCGATACTTATCCCTACACTATGAGTTTCGCGATTATGCAAACTGAAGATTTTTTGCTTTTTGGTTCAAAAAAACCTTTTGTTACGGATACGAAAGAGATACAAAAAAAGCTGAATAACCCGAAAATTGCGAATCTATTGTATCCTTACAACATCTATACGCCTAAAGCCCTCTTCGCTTACAAGTCGCTTTCGAGACAAAAATTGCAAAATCTTACAAGAAATCAAATGGCAAACAGTGATTTGAACATCATCAGCGAAACGAGACTCTCAAAACTCGAATGGAGAAAACCTCCCCAGCCGGACGAAGATCCATATCTTCTGTTTCGCTAACATCTTCTAAAAGATATCTACTTCATACATTCACAAAAAACTTCACCGGGTCGTTCGCCCACTTTCTTCTCTTTATCTTCATTATCGGGTACCTCGTAAAATTCCACACGAAACTTTACAGGTCCCGTTAATACGACATGATGAAATCTTTCCGGATATATAACGATCGGATGGTCGATATCGGCATCCAGAACATTCTCTTTATCGTCTTCCCATACAAACTGCAAAGCGCCCTCTTCCACCACCACTAGCGCATATTTACCTTTTGGCGCAAGATGGTTTTTTAAAATCCCTTTTACAACGGTCTCTTCATTCATACTAGGAGTCGATCCGACTTTCACCGCACCTTGAGGTAAAGTATCGTTTTGAAAATTCATCTATATTTCCTTGTTTAAAATTTTTATCGGTTCCCGCTTGATTAAAAAGTAATACAAACTGACAATTAGGATTATATTTAAATACGGTAACGACAATATGACCAAAATCGTACTCACAATAAAATAGACGGCCGTAATCAAAAGCACTTTGACTATCGAATACTCGGGTGACTCGGCTTTTTTATACGAAAGATAAAAGATAGATACGGATACGAGTATAAAAAGCGCATAATCGATAATCTTGTTTTCACCGAACAATTCGGATATACCGGCTGAAAGCTGTACCCAAATAAACGTTGCTAAAAAAAAGTGTAAAACCGCTATTGAAACTCTATAAGATGTTGGCATTATCCACTCCTGTAGGTGTTATATCATTGGAGAGATAATGTTAACATCATCTCCAACACAATACCCTTTTAAGAGTGAAATAAATTTTTAGTGTCAAGAATTTGTTACCTTTTGAAGCAAAATCAAAAAAGATTTATCTCACTCCTTTTCACCGTATCTATCTTTTTAAGCATATTTACTTAAACGGTGTTTACAGATCGTAATCCTCGTAAAAGATAACAAACCGCATATGATCCCATTTTTAAAATAGCAATCACCTTGTCGATTATCTTTATTTCGCGCCGTGCTCTTTAAGATATTTCACAACCTCTTTGTAACCTTTCTCTTTCGCATGACTTAGAGGCGTACCTCCTTCTTGATCTTTAGCGTTTACATCCGCACCCTTTTGGACAAGAAGTTTAACCGTCTCAAGCATACCTTTTTCACTCGCATAACTAAGAGGTGTTCCCTTATAAGAATCTTTAGCGTTTACATTCGCACCCTTTTGAATCAAAATATTCGCTACATCGCTCAATCCTCGCTGAGTAGCCAAAATTAACGGCGTCTCTTTATCCTTATTCGCGATATTTACGTTCGCACCGTTATCGATCAATATTTTGGCGGTTTTGGGATGACCGTATTGAAGAGCTATATGTAGAGGTGTTTTACCGTATTTATCTTTTTCGTTTATCTCTTCACCTTTTTCTATCAACATTTTGACTATATCTTCATAACCGATTTCAGCCGCATAAAAAAGAGGCGTAGTACCGTCTTCGCCTTTAGCGTTTACATCCGCGCCTTTTTCGATAAGAAGTTTCGTCGCCTCTTCAAGAGCGTTGTGCGCGGCATACACTAGCGGCGTTACGCCTTTTTTATCAGCGACATTCACATCGGCACCCTTTTCGATAAGCATGATGGAAAGCTTGGAAAGCGCGTTTCTTGTCGCATACAAAAGAGGCGTCATACCGTCTTTGTCTTTTACGTTTACATCCGCACCCTTTTGAATCAAAAGTTCGGATGACTCAAGTAGCGCGTTTTTTATAGCAAAAAGAAGCGGGGTGTTTCCTTTTTTATCTTTTACGTTTACATCCGCACCCTTTTGAATCAGAAGTTTCGCAACTTCGTCCATCCCGCTTTGAGTCGCATAATAAAGAGCCGATTTTCCATATTTATTTTTCGCGTTGACATTCGCACCTTTTTGGATTAAAAGTTTCGCTATATCCGAACGATTGTTTCTTGCGGCAAAGATCAAAGGCGTAAAACCGCTCACATCGGCTTCTATGTCGGCACCTTTATCCAGAAGTTGTTTTACGATATCGGTATATCCGCCAGCTACTGCCGAAATGAGCATCGTATATCCGTCTTTATCCTTAGCGTTTACATCGGCCGCTTGGGCTATTAAATCTTCCACTTTTTCTTTATCTCCGCTAGTTAAATGTTCTTTGTTCAATAATTTGATAGCTCGTTGTTCTAAAGAGATGTCCTTCGCATAAATTTGCGTCGTCGTCAAGACGCCGATCAAGCCGACTTGCGAAACTAAAACGAATGAAGCCATAATCGATGAGGAGAATATTTTTTTTAATTTTTGCATAATACCTTCTTTATTTTTATTTTATAAAGATTATACCAACGATTATATTAAGGACAGCTCCAATGCTTTATTAAGCTCGGTTATCTTTCACGAAGGAAAATATTCACGCCGTAACTGAGTGAAGAAGGTAAAAAATCACTCTTTTTTATATTCGATTTACTTAAACCCGATTCGCAGTAAAACTTCGGATCGCTATTTATATCCGCTAGACAGTTTAAGTTGCTTAAACCCGTCAAATATCTAACTTTATAGTCTCTTGCGAGGTTATAATACCCTTTGGCGTCAATTCTGAAATAGCTCTCATTGTTTGAGCCCAGCAAAAGATCGATCGGCTCGTCTATATATTTCTTTTTAGGATAAGATACTTGAAACGAGATACCCTCCAACTCGAATTTACAATCTTCGTCTCCAAACGACTTGTTCCACTCTATAGGAACCGTCAGTTTAAATTCCTCCTTATCGGACGATTCGTCCACCACTCTGTTTTTTACGAATGCCGGCCAGCCGTTATTTAATCTGTTGAAACATCCCTCTTTGGTTACGGTCGCTTCAAAGACGGCGGTTAGCGTAACTTTTAGTTTCGGATCGATTCGACCGTAAACGGTAAGCGTTTCATTAAAGTTGCTTTTATTTAAGTCTTTTACATAAAGTAAAGAACTTCTCTTTTTTTCACCCATGTCTTTAGGTATCAAGAAAAAACAGCCGGTAAAAAATATGGATAAAAAGGGGATTATTAAATAGTAACGGTAATATGTTTTTTTCATTTACATTCCTAATCAGACAAATTGAGCACTATTATAGCATAAATTTATCTTTGTAAAGAAATGTTTATTCTTTTTTTTTATAACTATATTTCTTAAATCTACAAAGATTCCATATATTGACGAGCTTTTGCGAAAGAGTAAAAGAATATGATTTTATTTTTAGTTTTTTTACCGTCTTCCCAAGCTTCGACAATCATAAAATCTCTATTTTTCTCTTTCAAGATATAAAAATCCCTATACCTACGCTCATAATCGGAATAGACGTAAAAACGACCTTGAAAATCGATAAAAAACCTACCTTCACCCGCATACTCTTCGCCGATAATTACCTGAAAATGCATCGTGAAGTCATTATGCAGTTCAAGCGCTATAAGCGCGATATCCCCTTTGTGTTCACTATTTATATAAAGTGCGTATATCGTTCTATCTAGCAACATATCGTTTGTGAATAAAAGGGGGGTTTCGCCTTTTTGCGGTTGAATTTCATTGTCGTCATAATTTTTTGATTTGGAGAAATCTTTGATCAATTTAACTTTAGACGGATCATGCTTTCTAATATATGCGTCTTTAAATATTTTTTTATACTCCGAAAAGACTTTTTCAACGCCGCTTCTTGTATCGCTCAAGCGTGCGTAGAGTATATAGTAGTCGTCGTCTCGGACGATTCTAACATCTTTTTTCAGCCTATCGTCAAGCTTTCTCATCTCTTTTTTTATGAACTCGTAACCTTCCGAATTATTGTGTCCGGTAGCAAGTTGTATAGTATAATATTTTTTTGCGTTCAGAGGTTTTGTCGCAATAAAAAATAGAACCGCAACCAGAAAAAACTTAATATATTTCATGAAATATCGATACTATCCTTCAAATATTTAATTAAAAAACAGATATTATACTATATTTATTTTAGAATTTTTATCGACTCTTTGAGAGAATCGAAAAAATATCTTATTTCGTCGAAAGTATGGGTATAATGTAACGCTATTCTAATCCAGCCCGGTTTATATGAAAAACTCTGATTCTCCTCCAAACCGAGCAGATCATGACCGTACGGTCCGGCACAGCTACAACCTGCTCTTGTCTGAATGCCGTACTTCTCGGAGAGAATTTGCGCTAATTTATACGGATCTATACCTCTGATGTTAAAAGAGAAAATCGCCAATTTCTTATGCCCCTGAGAACAGTAAAGTTCGATATCTTCAATTTTTTCGGACTCTTCTTTAAAAAGAAGCTTTAAACTCTCTTCTTTCGACTTGATGAATTCAAGACCTATTTCGTTTCTAAGCTCGTACGCCAAAGATGCTTTTACAAACTGGATGATTCCCGGCGTTCCAGCATCTTCGATACTTTCGATATCTTCTTTAAAAGTATGTGAATATCTCGAAACATACGAAACCGTTCCTCCACCGGCAAAAGTAGGTACCTCATGACATTCGCAAAGACCTTTTCTAATGACCAGTAAACCGCAGCTGCCGGGTCCTCCGACAAGTTTATGCGGCGAAAGAAACATCGCGTCGTAAAAAGAAGAATCGATATTCATATACGGCGATGAAGCTGCCGCATCGAAACAAACGGTAGCGTCATATTTTTTCATAAGAGTGTAAATTCGTTCGATGGGATTTAAAATTCCCGTTACGTTCGACGCTACCGCGAAACTTCCGAAAATTTCACGCCCCGCATTCTCTTTGAGAATTTTTTTCAAATACTCCAAATCTATCGTATCGCCGCTATTTAGAGGAATCCTCTTCACTTCGCAAAGAGCCTCTCTAAAACTCACTTCATTGGAGTGATGCTCAAACGGTCCGACTATAACGAGCGGAAGGTCGTTTTTATCGGGTTTGATGCCATATCTTTTCTTTGTCGCCGGAGGAATGTAAAGCCCCGTTAACTCTTGAAATTTTTTAATCGCTCCGGTAGCTCCGGTACCACAGGGAATTATATAAAAATCATCGCCGATATCCAACGTTTTTTTCAAGGATTCTCTAGCTTTGTTATAATATCCGGTAGTTACGGTAGCGTTAAAGCCGACTTCGGAATGCGTATTCGCGTAAGTTTTCAAAAGAGTTAAAATCTTTCTCTCTATGGGCATATACCCAAGTCCCGAAGCCGTATAGTCAAGATAGAGAGTACCCTCTTTAAGGATAATGTTCTCTCTTATTTTTTCAATCATCATACAACCCGGAACTAAGATATCTCTCGCCCGTGTCGCAAAGTACCGTTACTATCGTTTTTCCTCTATTCTCTTCCCTTAAAGCCACTTCATTCGCCGCAAATACGTTTGCGCCCGATGAAATCCCGACGATCAAACCTTCGTTTTTAGCCAAAGCTCTCGATGTGGCGACCGCATCTTCGTAACTCACTTGCAAAACTTCGTCGTAAACCTCGGTATCGAGCACTTCCGGTACGAATCCTGCGCCGATTCCTTGGATTTTATGAGGACCGGGCGCCCCTCCGGAGAGTACGGGCGAGAGATCCGGTTCGACCGCAATTATTCGAATGTCCGGATTGTGTTCTTTCAACACTTCACCGACACCGGTAACGCTGCCGCCCGTTCCGACTGCCGCGATAAAAATATCTATTTTACCGTCCGTATCTCTTAATATCTCTTGAGCCGTCGTCTCCCTATGTATCGCGGGATTATCGAGATTTGCGAACTGTTGAGGTATAAAAGCCTTTTCATCCTCTTTCGCCAGTTCGAAAGCTTTATCCACAGCCCCCTTCATCCCCTTCTGAGGCTCGGTCAAAACCAAACTAGCACCTAGTGCGCTTAAAAGCTTTCTTCTCTCCATGCTCATAGAACTAGGCATCGTGAGAGTCAGTTTGAGTCCCAGTCCCGCACAAACCATCGCTAAAGCTATACCGGTATTTCCGCTGGTAGGCTCGATGATGTGACTATCGGATGTGATATCCCCTCTTTTTAACGCCTCTTTTATCATGTTATACCCGATTCTATCTTTTACGGAATGGGACGGATTTAAAAATTCACATTTACCAAGTACGGTCGAACCCGATATGTTAGAGATGGAGTTTAACTTGACAAGCGGCGTATTTCCGATAAGTTCCGTTACGTTTTGTGCATAATTCATCTTGCTCTCCTAATCATGTTTATATTATATAGAGTAGCAGATATGTTCTGCCACTTTCTGCTGATATTTTGACAACTCCTCAAGAGTCATATCGAAAATCGACTCGAGTTTTTTGGTGCAATCGTCATAAAACAGAGCCAAGGCCGGATTGTTCGTCGTAGTCTCCACGATCAAAAGATCTCCTTCAAGAGCTTCGAAAACTTCTCTAACGGTTATATCCGTAGCACTTCTGGCAAGAAGATAACCGCCATGTGCTCCTCTGGTGCTTTTTACGATTCCCGCTTTTCGAAGAGTTCCCAAAAGCTGTTCGAGATAATTTTGAGGTATGTCGGCATTAGCCGAAATCTCCTTTATCTGTACGGGTTTTTGACTTTTTTGTTTATGAAGCTCGAACATCGCCGCAAGTCCGTACATACCTTTTGATGAGATAAGCGCCATTTTAAGATCCTAACGCGTTCTTTAGATCGTCTATCAAGTCTTTAGTACTCTCAAGACCGATACTGAGTCTAATTAGACCGGGTGTAATTCCCGACTCCAAAAGCTCTTTTTGAGGAACTTGCATATGCGTCGTACTCGCCGGATGAGTGATGATCGATTTCGAATCACCGATATTGACGACAACGCTGAAAATCTTCGTACTATTGAGTATCTCTTTAGCATAGTCGAAATCTTCGACTTCAAAACTTAAAAGCCCGCTACATAACCCGTCCTTGAAATATTCCTGCGATTTTTTATAATAGGGATCGCTTTTTAGTCCCGGATAGTTGACTTTTTTAACTTTCGGATGAGATTCTAAAAATTTGGCAACCTTCAAAGCGCTTTGACTGTGCTGTTTTATGCGAATCGCCAATGTCTCCAAGCCTTGAATGAAAAGCCACGAGTTAAAAGGCGCGGGAGCCGCTCCTATATCGCGCAAAAGCGAGAGTCTGGCTCTAAGCGTATAGATCGCGAAAGGAAGATCAGCATAAACCAAACCATGATAACTCTCGTCCGGCTCGTTAAAATGAGGATATCTTTCATTACCGATCAACTTTTCGTTAAGTCCCGTTCTCTCCACTATCAAGCCGCCTATGGCGAGTCCTTGCCCCGTAATATATTTGCTCGCGCTATGTACAACCACATCGATACCCTTTGTAAGAGGGTTGAAAAGTATAGGAGTCGCAACCGTATTGTCGCAAATGGTTACGACACCTTTTTTATTAGCGATCTTCGCGATCTTTTCTACATCAGCTACCGCGATATTCGGATTTGACAGAGATTCGAAAAATATCGCTTTCGTGTTGTCGTCTATCAACTCTTCCAAATCGTCCGCATTGTCGCTGTCAAAAAGTTTAGCCGTAATTGCAAATCTTTTTAAGGTATGAGTCAAAAGAGTCGTAGCTCCGCCGTAAATCTTTTTAGCTACTATTATATTGTCTCCGGCTTCGGCTAGATTCGCCACCGCATAAAAAATTGAAGACTGTCCGCTTGAAACCGCCAAAGCGGCTTCTCCTTTTTCCAAAGCGGCCACTCTATTTTCAAATATTTCGGTCGTCGGATTGTTTAATCTGGTATATATCGGACCCAGCTCTTTTAGCGCGAAAAGATTCGCCGCTCTTTGTGCCGTTTTAAAATCGTACGCCGTAGTCTGGTATAACGGAACGGCCATAGTTCCGAGACCTTCTTGATCGTAGCCGTGGTGAAGTGCAAGTGTCTGTTTTGTCATGAATAACGCCCTTTTATTTTGAATTTTGAAGAATTATACATTAAAAAGGAGTTATTGTCAAGTAATCTTATCGGAATAATATGAATTAAGCGGTGAACATATCATGAGGCCGAACCCAACCTCATGATTACTGTCTTATTTCTTAAATTTCGACCCCTCGATGATAACCGCATACGAATAACCGTATCCGAAATCGATATTTGTCTTTAAAGTACCTGTAGCCGTAACTTCGTCTCCTTCGACGGCAGTATCGTCAGGCGATGTAAAAACCAGATCGTTCGTTCCGGAACTTCCAGTACCGTCTTGAATATGAATCCAGTTTCTATCCATAATTCCTTCCGAGACTTTTACCACTTTACCCTTGACGCTTATTATCGTATTGTTAAGATCGTTCGCTTGCGCATAGATCTGCTCGACGGTAAATAGTTTCAACGCCGTATCTTCAGAAGAGCTTTTCTCTTGAGTTTTAGCCGCATCCTCTTTTTGCTGCGATACGTCTGTCACGACGGGTTGAGTGCCGTTTTCCTCTTTTTTTAGGGCTTTAGGTTTTTCTTGAATCTCTTTTTTCTCGATTTTTTTGACCTCGGAAGCTTTGGACTCCAAAGAACTTGCGAACATAACCGCATCGAACGTACGACCCAAAGTTTTACTTGTAAAATTTTTCATCCACATCTGCTCATTAAAAGTAACTTCACCGCCTATCTCTACCTCAGCCTGTGGAGCCGCCATCCAGTACTCTTTATCACCCTCTTTCACTTTTACATAGACATAGGGAGCAGCTTTTAAAACCTCAACGGCTATCGCCGTATGAGGCGTACCTTTTGTCTTGCTTACGGGCATAGGATGAGGTATCTTTTTTTGATTTTTTTGTGTTTCTTCCATCCGGGCGGTCGCATCTTTTGCACCGTGAGTATCGATTTCATCCTTTTTTTGAGTCTCTTCTTTTACCGTTTTTGCGACAGGTTCCGTACTTTGTTGTTTGATTTCCTTGACGGTCGTCGTACCTTTATCCTCACAACCGGTTAATACGAATAGTGAAGCGATCAATAATAAACTTGCATGTTTTTTAGATAGTTTCATTAGTTTCCTTTTTTTAATTTTTTATCTGTTAAATTCTTTCGAATGGAGAATATTCTACACTTTAGTTCCTCAATTTCATCTAAAATCTATTTCACGACTTATTTTTTTCAGTAATATAAGTTCCTTTTTTAAATATAAGGGAATAAAAGTCGATTTACGATTATAAACGATATCGTTTCGATTCGTCTCGAAGATAAAAAGATATAAAAAGTTCAAATAATTTGATTTCTTTATTTTAATGATAAAGTTGTATTAAGTAGTTTTTGATATTATATTTTAATAGAGAGAAATAATTTAAAAAGGGAGTAATTATATTTTATGAGTAAACTAATAAAATTTTCGACATTTATACTGTTGGTTCTATCCGCGACACTTTTCGCTCGAGACTCTTTTAAGATGCAAAACGATCTTGACGGCGGAGATATATTCGACTCCAAAGGATGTACGGTTTGTCATGATGTTAAGATGGAGAGAATCGCTCCGTCGCTACAATATATATCGACCATATATCAAAGGGACGAAAATGCCTTGGTATCGTTCTTAAAAGGCGAAAGAAGTGCGATAGTATATCCTGAAAACGCGTCCACGATGCAGCCCCAACTATTGAAACTAAAAAGCTTGTACGATGACGAGATAAGAGCATTGGCCAGATATATAATTCAAAGTGACTAATATCGTATATCGGATCTGATATGTGAGAAAATGCTGAATCTCAGATGATAAAAAAACTGTTTATATTTTCCGGCGTCATTATCATAACGGGACTTTTGATTTTGATTTTAAACACCGTTGAGAAGAGAGATCAACAAAGAGAGATCAAAATCTATGAAAATATAGACAAAATTCTCACATCCGTAATCGACTCGGAAAAAACCTCTCTACTCTCTTTGGCTATCGCGTTTAGCAAAAGCAGATCCATTCAGGACGTGGTTTTGGACAATAACGCCAGAATGGGATACAATGTCCTTCGCACTAGTACTTCGATGTTAAAAAGACATACCGATAAACAAAACGTCTATATACAGATAATATCCGACAATTTATCCATCTTCGCAAGAAGTTGGGAAGAGAAGATATCGGATATGCCCCTTGTAACCGGTAGAAAGGCCTCTTTGAAAAAACTCCTGCATACATACGATCCTCAAACGGGACTGGATTTGGGGCTTCCTCTTGGTATTCGAGCGTCATCGGTTATAATCTACAACAACAAAGCCATAGGAATTCTCGAAGCGATAACTCCGTACGACTCGATCGTTTCGAAAATGAGATCGTATCAGATAGAGATCGTACCTCTTTTATACAAGAGTTACGTTCCGCTTCGATATATAGACGAACATGATCTCGTAATTTACAACAACTCTTATATCATCGCAAATACGAACATCAGCAACAACCTCATAAACAAGCTATATCAACTAAGCCGAAAAGAGTTCGAAAAACTTCTACAAGATGACTTTTTAGACAAAAACTCTCATCTGTATCTATCCTATCCTATCATCAGTAAAGATAATGTAAGACTCGGAAATTTCATAGCGGTGATAAAAAAGAGCGCGTTTGACAACTTTATAGACAGACAAAGATCGATAATTCAAAGTATTTACACGCTAGATAGCAGCAGAGACGACATATATATGTATGCAAAACGCAAGGAGAAATCGCTATTTGCCGATATACAAAGAGAGTATATCGCAAAACTCAGATATAGCGTAGATCAAAAAGATATCATAGACTTTGATGAAATCGCACGAAAAAAATTACAACGAATGAGCAAAGAAGAGTTGATAGATCTTATCCTCTACAGATATACCGACAAAGAGTTACGAGGGGAAATAAGATAATGAAGATATTATTACTAGAAGACGAATATACCCTAAGAGAATCCATAAAAGAGCTCCTGCAAGAGTGCAACTACATAATCGACGATTACAGTAACGGCGAAGAAGCGTTCGACGCGATCTACTACAATAGTTACGATCTATTTTTGCTGGATGTGAATGTTCCCGGTATGAACGGATTCGAACTACTCGAACAGGTAAGAAAAAACGATATCGAAACACCGGCCATTTTCATCACATCTTTAACGGAGATAGACAACTTGGAAAAAGGATTTGATTTAGGCTGTAACGATTACATAAAAAAACCCTTCGATTTGGCGGAACTTAAACTCCGCGTCGCAACCGCGCTGAAACAAAATTTGCCAAAAAGCAAAAACAACATCATAAGTTTAGGATGTAAATACAAATACGATACAAAAAATTTTATCCTTACCCGAAACGACAAAGAGGTACAGCTTTCGAAAACGGAAAAGATGATTTTGGATCTTCTGATCAAAAATAAAAATAAGACTGTCAGTCAAGAGATGATAATAGACTATGTTTGGGACGATTATGTCGATCCCGCAAATGTAAGAGTACAGATAAACAACCTCAGAAAAAAACTCGATAAAGATCTGATAAAAAATATAAGAGGCGCAGGATACAGGCTTGAAACTTGAAATCAACGAAAAAAGGTTCTCATTTAAATATGCGATCATCTATACTCTCGTTGTCATAGCTATCTTATTCATTCCTTTCGCCCTATACGATAAATACCAATACACCCTCGAAGAGGTGAAAACGGAAATCGCCCTCAAAAAAAAATCCATACAAATTATCAACAAAATGGAAAAATTCAACCCGAAAAAAGAGAGATATTTCCATTTTCCAAGATTCAAATCCTATCAAGCGGGACTTTACGACAATAACGGAAATATCGTTTTCACCACTATCGATACGGATATTTCGATTCTCGATCTAAAACCGGGCTACAACAAAATCGACGACTTCAGATTGTTTGTAACGAAATTTAACGACGATAGATATTTTCGTGCCGGATATCTTGTCGTTTTGACAAAATTCAACATCTATGCCGTACTTGAAAATATTTTGATTATCTTTTTGCTGATTTTGCTCATTATTTTTTTATTTTCGTTCACGCTTCTTAAAAATTTTGCAAAACCATTTAAGGAGATCAATAAAGCTCTTGACGATTTTATAAAAGACGCTATGCATGAGATAAATACCCCGCTTTCGATAATAAATATAAATATAGATATGCTCATCGAAAAAACGGATAGAAACAAATACCTCTCGAGAATAAAATCGGCATCGAAAATCCTTTCGACCATATATAACGATATGAACTATCTTATAAAAGAGCAGACCATCAACAACGCTCCTCCTCAAAAAATCGACTTTTCGGAATTTCTTAAAAGATCGGTAGATTACTTTCAAGAGATAGCGGAACTTAAAAACATAAAAATTGAGACTCGAATAGAAAAAGATATATATATCGAGTTCATACCCACGAAACTACAAAAAATAATTGATAACAACCTCTCAAATGCTATCAAGTACTCATATGAAAATTCCCGAGTCATCATCTCTTTGACTCAAAAGGAAAATAAAATTATCCTAGGTTTTAGAGATTTCGGAATCGGCATAAAGGATACTCAGAAGATTTTCTCACGATACTATAGAGAGAGCAACGCAAAAGGCGGTTTCGGCATAGGTTTAAACATAGTAGGTAAAATTATAAATGAAGAAAATATAAAAGTCAATATCGACTCGGAGTTAAAAAAAGGTAGCTATTTCGAGTATATTTTTGAAAAAAAAGCCGAAAATGTGTAAAAATAGTAAAATAAAGATCTATTTTTACACTTTCTTTACATAACTATGTCATAATTATCTTGTAAGTAAAAACTTTAAGGAGGTTTTCTTTATGAGAAACATGAAAAAAATTTTAGGTTCGGCAACTGTAGCGTTACTTTTAGGTTCAACTGCGGCGATGGCCGGTATTGCGGAGACTAAACATAATCTATCGACCGGTGCGGCCGGAGGTTCGGATAACGGTGAGATCTGCGTATATTGTCATACGCCTCACGCATCGAACCCTGCAATGACCGGTGCTCCGCTATGGAACAAACCGGTACCTGCGGTAGCCTCTTTCGCTATGTACGGACAGACGATTGCCGGAACACAAACCGCCGACGCTCCTTCGATGGTATCGCTAGCTTGTCTTAGCTGTCATGACGGTAGTAGCGCTATGAATGCGGTAGTCAACGCTCCTGGAACAGGCGGTGGAACAGGAACTATCGGAAACGGCGGCGTAATGAGCGGTATAGCGGCGATCGGTGCGGATGATTTGACTAACGATCACCCGATATCAATCGACTATATTCCCGGTAGAGCATCGCTTAAACCGGTCGATACGGCACTCGAAGGTGACGGATGGGGTAACTATACTACGATCGCTCAACTTCTTAGAAACGGTAAAGTCGAGTGCGGTAGTTGCCATGATCCGCACAACAAGCAGCATGGAACTTTCCTTAGAAACAGTAATGTCGGAAGTAAACTCTGCTTGACTTGCCACGACAAATAATCTAAAATTCTTTCCTGGAAAACACTTCATACGGCGGGCTTAAACGCCTGTCGTATTTCCCGGGGATTTTTCAATCGTTTAAATCCTTATTAAAACCGGTACTTTTTTTAACCAATCGATCTATTTACATAATATATTAACATTCAAACATAATTGTGTAAATTTATCTCACTTCCGCATCAGGCAAGTAAAATTAAATTTCTAAATAACATTTATTTATAATGATCTAAGAAAGAATTGGCTAAGATATCTATCTATAATCTAAAATAAAATCCTGGAGAGAAGCTTGAATAGTGTATTGAAATTATTGCTAAAAGTTGTTATGATCGCTGGTTTAGGACTATTTTTAACAGCCTGTAGTACAAAAAAAGTAGAAAAAGTAACTATCGTAATACCGAATCCACCTGAAGAACCGAGAATATTTTATATCGACTCGTATCACGGAGGCAGCAGCCTCAAACACGGCAAAGCGATCGATATCTTCATAGGTAAGGAGACGGGCAGATCGTCGGGTAATCTTTTCAAACCTTACGGAGTCTCTTCCTTCGGAGAAAATCTCATGTATGTCGCCGATACGGCGGTTGGAGTGGTATTTAAATTCGATCTTAAAAATAAAAAAGTCTCTTATATAGGAGATAAGTCGGAAGGACGACTCGGTATGCCCATAGGCGTTGCAACAGACTCCGACGGAAATATTTACGCAAGTGATTCGAAACAAAAAAAGGTTTTCGGCTATACTCCACAAGGTGAATTGATATTTGCGATAGGCAAAAAAAATGAACTCAAAAGACCGACCGGCATAGCGATTAATTCGAAACTTAATAGAATATATGTCGTCGATACGAAAGCACATAATATAAAAGTATATTCGCTCGAAAACGGACAAGAGCTGTTTCAATTCGGAAAAAGAGGCGACGAGGCCGGTGAATTCAACTTTCCTACAAATATAGCCATCGATAGGAGAAACGGCAATGTCGTGGTATCGGACACGCAAAACTTTAGAATCCAAATTTTCGATAAAGACGGCGAATTTATACACAAGTTCGGAAGGATCGGCGATCTTCCCGGAATGTTCGCAAGACCCAAAGGCGTAGGCGTCGATACGGAAGGTCACATCTACGTAGCGGACGCGGCGTTTAATCAAATTCAGATTTTCGACCAAAAAGGTAGATTACTACTCTATTTCGGAGGACATGGAGGAGAGCCGGGAACATTCAGACAAGTGGCGGGACTATATGTCGATGACTATGACAAGGTTTATATAGTTGACGGTATCAGCGGTTCGGTTCAAGTATATCAATATGTCAGCCAAAAATGGAAAGAGGCGCATCCTAGCGAATACAAAAAGCTGAAGGAGTACAAACCGAAGAAAAAAGCCGTTAAGCGAAAAAAGGTCATTCAAACTCCTTTGAATATTGAAGAACAATTTAAAAAAGATGAAAAACTGAAAGAAAATATGTTGAAATTTTAGTCGAATTTGGCGATATTACTAAAAACTCGGGAGAACGATTAAATGATAAAAACGATAAAAATAGCACTTGCGGTACTGATCTTATATAGTACCGTATATGCCAAAGACGACTCTCAACAAATTTCCGTAGCTACGGTAAACGGCGAAAGTATAACGAAAAACGAACTCGATCGAGCTACCGACGTTCTAGCGCCTAGAACTTTTTTTCATGCGAATCTTACCGACGAAAAGCGAAAAAGAGTCCAAAAAGAGGCTCTTGAGAAACTGATCGAAAGAAAACTTCTTCTGCAATATGCTAAAAAACAGGGAATAAAAGTAACGCAAAAAGAGTTGAACGAAAAAGAGAAAAAGATAGAAAAAGCTTTTAAAAATAAAGAGACTTTTCTAGCCGCGCTTAATAAAGCGAACTTTACGTACGAAACTTTCATAAAAGAGCTTAAATCCGACATAATAATAGATAAATTTTATGAAAAATATATTAAAACCACTTATAGTGACAACGAACTCAAAGAGTATTATGAAAAGAATAGATTCAAATTCAAAGAGCCCGAAAAGATAAAGGCTCGAATCATCTACGTCAAAAATGATCCGACCGATCCTAAAGGCAAACAAAAGGCAAGAAAAAAGATTGAAGAAGCTTACAAAAAAATTAAATCCGGTGAAAATTTTGCGGATGTAGCCGCGAAATACTCCGACGCTATGAGCCGTATAAAAGGCGGAGAAATCGACTATACTCATAGAGGCAGACTTGATAGTGCGGTTGAAGACGTAGCATTTTCTTTGGATGTTTCACAAGTCAGCGACATCATAGAAAACGATAAAGGTTACTACCTCGTATATGTGGAAGGGAAAAAACCGCCGAAGCTCGTACCGTTTGAAGCTACGAAACAAAAACTCAGAAAAGAGCTCGTCGCGAAATCGGAAAATCTGAAGAAAAAAAAGATTTTAGATAAATTAAGGAAAGAAGCAAAAATTCAAAAATTGGGTTACTGAGACGATAAGGGAAAAGATATATAATGAGAGAGTTAAAAAGAGTTCGTGTACTGATCATCGGCAGCTCGCTTGCAATCTTGAGCAGTACATACATATTTGCATATAGTAATACGTTCAGACCGAAAAGACTTTACGGTAAGTTGGAATATACCTTTTTACAAGAAAATTCCGATCTTACCCAAATGGACAGCAGATCACACATACAAAGATATGAGCTTGGTTATGAAAACTATTACTATAGCCCGAATCTGTTTAAATACGATATATCCGGTACTCTCTATTTTAATCATACGACGACATCTACGAACAACGGTGAAGACTTCACAAGAAATCTCAGAAATTTAAACTATAAAGCTTATCTCGATTTTATTCAAGGCTCAAAATTCCCTTTTACTCTTTTTGCCGAAAAATTAGATGTTCCTTTTGTAAGTCTTTTATCAACAAATACGATCTACTCCAATCAGAGTATTACAAAATACGGAATACACGGATCACTTAACTTGTTCGATCATTCCGTTAAATATTACGCCTCCACACAGGATACTAAAAACGAATACATCACAACCGACGAAAAGAGAAAAGATACGTTTTACTCGGTTAAAATCAGCAGAAATATGGAGCACTCTTATTACGGACTTAGCCTAAGTCACAGTATTAGAGACTACAGCAGAACCGCACTCTCGACAAACGGTGTATCCAGATGGAAAGACGACTCGACGGAAGTGAGAGCCGATTATACTTGGAGACCTAGCAAAGTTTTGAATGTCAGAACATATCTAAAGTATTACGATAGCGGATATTTCGACTTGAAAACATCCACCGCTAGTTTGGACGTATCTTGGAGACCTACGAGAAAATATAGCTCTAATTTCGGAGTTATCGCAGAAAACATCAAAGATAGTAACGCCTCCACCGACTATATTTCCATCTACGGGGGAGGAAACTATAATATAACCGATCATTTATCGACAAGTCACTATTTCACTCTTTTCAATCTTCACAGCGACAATTTTAAACAAAACTCCGGATCGATAAAAGTTGGTTTGGCATACAGAAACAAACTCGGCAAATATATGACCTACTATGTGGAGGGAGATACGGAAGTAAAAGCTGAAAGAGGAGCGAACGATAAAGGCGATAACTATCTTTTGAACAAGGACTCCGTGGCTTACAACTTCGGTACCGGTTTCTCAAGAAAATTAAACAATATAAACTCTACCCTCAATACCAATATCAGACTGTATCTATACGACTCCAATATCGGTGAAAAAATCAACCGTTACACTCTATCATCAAGTATCTTGACTAGATTTAGTTCATCTCTTGTTAACAGTTTTTCGGTAAACTATAGTAAAGTGACTAGAAAATATAAATATTACAAATCCGTTGACAACCCCTCTTCGGATACGGAGATTTTAACATTGACCGAGAGAGTAAGTTATAACAAAACACTAGGTATTAATGGAAAACTGAATGCGAATATCGGAATTAGATACTATATATCAAAATCACAAAATCGTGCGAATCCTTTTGCGGACATGAATTTGAATTATCTATTATGGCGAAACCTCGTCTTTAAAGCTAACGCGAGAGTCACCAACGATCTATATTCGGGAAATACCGACTATACGGCATTTATGGGACTTGATTATCGTATTAGACAGCTTACGTTCTCAACCGGTGTCAGATATATGGACAGACTTACCGATACGGATGATCAGTTCGGTCGTCCCGATACGGGATATGGAAGAAAAAATTTCTATGCGCAGATCAGAAGAGTTTTTTAAAATTAATCAAGGCTGAAAAATATGAAAAAACAAATTTTTCTGATCATCGCGATTATTCCTTTGATCATCTACGCAAAACAGAACAAACCTTTTTGGCCCTCACCGCCGGAACCTACAAGAGTTACATACGAAAGCTCGATTACGAAAGCCGAAGATTTAAAGATAAAAAAAGGTTTTTTTACAAAGGTATGGGAGTTTTTTGCCGGAGAAGATAAAAAAAGATTAATAAAACCTTTCGGATTACATATCGATGACGACGATATAATATATATAAGCGACATCGCACTAAAAAACGTATTTATATTCGACCGAAAACAGGGTAAAAAATTCTACATTACCGGCTCCGACAAAGAACCGTTTTTATCTCCTATGGATATAGATACGGACAAAAAAGGTAATATTTATATCTCCGATTCGGTTCGAGGTTTCGTTTATATCTTTAACAAAAACGGAAAATATGTTGGAAAAATCGGCGATAAGAAAATTCTTAAAAGACCGGTCGGTATCGCCGTTAATTCGAACACGAATCAAATATACATAGTCGATACCTTAAATTCGAATATACAACTCTTTTCACTTGACGCAAAACATTTAAAGACGATCGGAAGACCGGGTACGAAGAACGGTGAATTCAATAAACCTACCTACATGAGCATCGATAAAAACGGCGATTTGTATATCTGCGATACGATGAATCATAGAATTCAAATTTTTGACAAAAACGGTAAATATCTAAGAAAATTCGGAAAAATTGGAAATTCTATCGGTACTTTCGCAAATCCCAGAGGTATAGATATCGATCAAAACGGATATATTTTTGTCAGCGATACGACATTTCATACCGTACAGATCTTTAATAAACAGGGAAAATTGATGCTTGTTTTCGGAAATTACGGAGAAAATGTCGGCGAATTCGCTATACCGGAAGATCTGGCTATCTCAAAAAACGACAAACTGTATGTCGCGGACTCTTACAATATGAGAGTTCAAGTATTTAAGTTATCGACAAAAGATGAAAAAGATCAAAGTAAAAAATGAATAACAGAGATTTCCCCTTATTTTTTAAATCACTCTTATTTATATCTTTGCTTATAGTAAGCACGATAGATTTACAAGCCGATGAGATTGAAAAGATAAAATCGACTATTACGGGTTATAATAACGGTATAATTTATGCTTCCAAAACGGACAAAAGTGATCATTTGAAAGCTTATGCGAATGAAAAGATCGTCATGAAGTTCCATCTGTGGCTAAAATCTTGGCATGACAACAATCTTTTTATGGATGCGAAAATCGACGATATAGCCTTTAAAAAGATCGACTTTAAAGACAAAAAGGCGATCGTAATTACACAAGAGAAGTGGATTTACCGATATATAGACATAAAAACGAAAAAAGAGGTACAGTCCAAAACGAAGATCGACTATAAAATGAGATATGAGCTTTCAAAGCCAAATTTAAAATGGATAATCCAAAAGATCGATGTTCTATCGGAAAAAAAGTCGAAAAACGATTTGTAAACTATTAACGAAATAGCAGTATAATCATATGTTAAAATAAACTAAGAAGGGGTGATTATGGGGATAATCAAAAAGATATGGTCATTTATCATATCTATGAAATTGATGATCGTATTAGTTGCGATATATGCCGTCGCTATTGCGGCTGCAACATTTATAGAGAACGACTACGGAACCGAAACCGCATGGGCTTTAGTTTTTAAGACCAGATGGTTCGAGTTGCTTCAAATCGTACTTGCTCTTAACTTGATAGGCAATATCGTCAAATATAAAATTTATAAACCCAAAAAACTACCGTCACTCATATTTCACCTTGGATTTATAGTCGTTCTTATCGGTGCGGCGATGACCAGATATATCGGGTACGAAGGCGTGATGCATATTAGAGAAGGTATGAGCGAGAACAGAATGTTATCGTCCGAGGCTTTTTTACAAACAAAAGCCGTAAAGGGAAATTTGCAATATATAAACGAAAAACCGATTTTCCTCTCAGCGGCGGGCGGAAACGGCTTTGAACAAGTCACGGATATTGACGGAAAAGAGCTTACAGTCACTTTCAAAGACTATATAAAAAACGCGAAAAAAGCCGTAGTAGATGATCCAAACGGTAAACCTGCGATTTCGTTTATCGTAACGACTCCCTCCGGTCCGGAAACTTTTTTCCTTCTGGATAAAGACTCTACGAATATCGGACCTTTTACCTTTTATCTCAATAAAACCCCGGATAAAACCAAAAGATATGTTCATATATATACAAAAAACGGAAAATTCTACTTTACCTCCAACAGAGATGTTAACTGGCTAACAATGGCCGATCAAAAAAGAGGAGTTTACAAAGCCGGCAAAGAGCATGAGTTCAAGGATAAACAACTATTAACTATCGATCGTGTCAATATCGTTCCAAAAGATATCAAAATTAAGGGCACGGTGAAAATCGTATCAAAAAAGGAGGCCGATAAAAACGTAAATCTCAAAACCCAAAGCGGTCTATCCGCTCTTATAGTCGAAGTTGAATATAAAGATCAAAAGCGAGTGGTTCCTCTTATGGGAATGGGTCAGAGATTCAAAGGATATGAATCGAATGTAAAATTCGATGATATCGATGTTACTCTCGAATGGGGATCAAAAGAGCTCTATTTACCTTTTTCACTATATTTAAAGGATTTTGTGATGGACAAATACGCAGGTTCGATGAGTCCCTCGTCTTACGAGAGTCACGTTATATTGATAGACGAGAAAAACGGTATTAAAAAACCGTATGAGATATATATGAATCATACGCTTACGTACGGAGGTTATAAATTTTTTCAGTCTTCATACGATCAAGACGAAAAAGGTACCGTATTGTCAGTAAATCATGACCCCGGCAAATGGCCTACCTATATCGGTTATATAATGCTAGCGGTCGGCTTTTTCCTGAATCTGATCAGCCCTTACAGTAGATTCGGCAAACTTGCCAGGACAAGATACGGCAAGGTAAACTCTTTATTGTTCGCTTCTCTAATCGCTCTGGCATCCTCATTTTCACAACCGCTTTATGCGCAAGATTCAAATGCTCATGACGGACATAATCACCCTGCGGGTATGCACAACCCTACTAAAGAGCAGATAATAGACTATATAAAAAGAGTGGATAAAGATTATGCCGATAATTTCTCTTCCGTAATCATCCAAGATAGGGGTGGCAGGATGAAACCGATCGATACCGTTTCAATCGATGTTTTAAATAAGATATACGGAAAATCCTCCATCTTCGGTCTCGACCACAATCAAGTATTCGTCGGAATGACTACTTCTGCGGCTTATTGGCAAAGCATAGAGATGATAAAGGTTTCTCATCCGGGAGTTAAAAGCCTTCTTGGGATCGATGAAAATAAAAAGTATTTCTCGTTTAACTCCGTTTTCGATAAAAAAGGACAATACAAATTGGCAAAAGCCGTTTCAGAGGCACATAGAAAAAAACCTGCCGAACGTGGAAAGCTGGACAAAGATCTTATCAAAGTCGATGAGAGAATAAATGTCGCATATATGGTGTATCAAGGAGATATGCTTAGAGCGTTCCCGCTTGAAGGAGCACCTAACAACAAATGGTATATACCCTCGGAGCTTGTAAAAATATTTCCACCGAAAGAAAAAGCTTATATGCAAAGACTCCTTGCCAAAAACTATCAAGGGGTTCAAAAAGCGATGCAAACGGGTGATTGGACGGTTGCTAACGAAACTATCAACGAGCTAAAAGAGTATCAATCCAAAGTCGGTGCCGCCGTTATGCCGTCGCCGAATAGAGTAAAGATGGAGATTTTATACAATAAAATGAATATCTTTGACAAGTTGACTCTTGTATATCTCCTTTCAGGATTGATATTGTTAACTATTATCTTTATCAAGTTGGTAAAACCGAACCTCAATACTAAAACGATAACAAGAGTTATAATCGTAGTTATGATTTTAGGATTTATAGCTCATACCGTCAATCTCGGCATCAGATGGTACATAGGCGGACATGCACCTTGGAGCAACGGTTACGAAGCGATGCTTTACATATCTTGGACTACCGTTCTAGCCGGTCTCTCTTTTGCCAGACAATCGGACTTTTCAGTCGCTACTACTGCTATTTTTGCGGGATTGACACTATTTACCGCCCATTTGAGTTGGCTTGATCCTCAGATTACGAATATCGTTCCGGTTCTTAAATCCTACTGGCTTACGATTCATGTCTCGGTCATTACCGCAAGTTACGGATTTTTAGGTCTTAGCACCTTGCTTGGTTTCATAACGTTGATACTCTTTATTATGATTCGAAAAAACGGAAATCCGGCCGTTAACGAACAAATAGTATTAAATATTAAAGAGGCGACGAGAATTAACGAAATGTCCATGATTTTAGGTATTTCGTTACTAACTGTCGGTAACTTTCTAGGAGGGGTATGGGCGAACGAGAGCTGGGGAAGATATTGGGGATGGGATCCTAAAGAGACTTGGACGCTTGTAACCATTTTGGTTTATACTATCGTTCTTCACATGAGATTCATACCCAAGGCGAATACGCCATATACGTTTGCTGCGGCTTCGGTTATAGCGTATAGCTCCGTTATCATGACATACTTCGGAGTAAACTACTATCTAAGCGGTATGCACTCTTATGCGGCGGGCGATCCGGTACCGGTTCCATCATGGATCTATTACGTTCTAGCTGTCGTAGCCGCCGTTATGTTTTTGGCATACGGTAAATCCGATGCTATAAAAAAAGTACAAATGAAAAAGGCAAAAGTGAAAGCTAAAGCGAAATAGCTTAATTAAATGATCTGAAGCGGTTAAAATTCCGCTTCTATTCCTATATTTAATCCCCACATCGAGTTACTATCGCTTTTTGCGAGATAATTTACCAAATCGACATATATCCCGCTATTTGAGAAAGTATAGTATTTGGCACCTAAACCGTAACTAAATCCCGCACCGTTGACTTGATCTCCCTGCAAGTTGGAACTTCCGTAACCAAGCAGTCCGTAAAATTGCAAATCCTCGTTCAAATTATAGTTGGGCCTTAAATAGAAAGCTACATTTTTGAACTTAGTCTCGTCAGCTTCGTTAACTATCCCGTAAGTTCCTCTTACCTCCGCAAAAAGATGTTCGAAGATGTTATAACCGAACTTCAACATAAATCCGATTTGTCTATCTTGGGTATCTCTGTTAGCGAAAATCGTTGCGGTATCTTCACTATCGATTCCAAGTGCACACAGACCTAAGCCTATGTAAAAATTGTTGCGTTTAAATCCTTTTTTCAACCCTTCGCTTAAAGCATTTTTCCAAAAACCGCCGCTTTCATCCAAAGTCCGTTTTTTACCGAAGTCAAAAACCTTTTTATGGCCGGTTGGTTTTTTTGTTTGCGTCATATCCTTCGTAACCGAAGGTATGTTCGTACTTTTTTCTTTTGTTTCGGTATCAACCGGTTTGAGAAGAGACTCTTTTTGCTTCGCGGACGGTTCTTTTATCACGGCTTGCGCTTTTTTCATATCTTCCGCATCGTAATCGGTCTTGCTTTTCATAAGTGGGCCGCCACAAAGAACGGAAGATAGCGCCACCAATGAAACCAAACTATATTTTAAATTTCTCATATTAAACCTTACGAAATTATGATTATTACATTATAACACATTAATTAACATATTTATAAAAAAATTATATTAATACTAAAATATTGACGACTCAAATACAAAGCAAAATTTATCAGCTATTTTTTATGACACATAATACACAAACTCTTATAACCTTTATAATCGTTTTGAGTGAGAAAACTGCTATTTGAAGCATGAGGATTATGGCAACTGGTGCATCTTAACTCTCTTTTGGGATCGGTCGGATCTTTGACACCACTTGTGGGATGTCTCTTTCTCGAAAAAGCGTTTACGATGTGTCCCTCTTTTGCTTTTTTCGCATGACAACTCAAACAAAGCTCGTTTATACTCTCTCTGATTATCCCTTGCGTATCGGATGAGTGAGGATTATGGCATTTATTACATTTTCCGAGCATAAACGGCTCGTGCTGAACCTTTTTCGATTTCCATATCTTTTTCTCTTTCTTATGACAAGAAAAACATTTTCTAGCAATGGGATCAGGAAAAAGAAATTTTGATTTTCCACTTTCGGATCTGTTGGATTTACCTGTTTGGTATCCATGACATGAACTGCAAGCCCAAGGATTTTTTTCGTTATGGACATATTTTCTGCCTACTAAATCCTTATGACACATATAACAGTTGGACATCTGAGGTTTACTGAAGGCTACACCGGGAGTGTCGTTAGGATACATTTTATGACATTCGACACATTTTGATTCGTTTTTCGTATTGTGAAAATAACTTTTCACATAACCTTTCGGAGGATATCTATATTTCTTGTACAACTTCGAAACGACGTATAACGAAACTCCCACTTCGCTAACGACTTTTCCGCCTTTTAAAGCTTTCACTTTTATCGTATTTATACCGTCGATGAAAAAAACCGATTCGCAATAAATGGTCTCGTTCTCTTTTATGTTGACACTGCTAGTCAAAAAATCGTCAACATAAATTTTCAATTTATCCAACGTCATATCTTTTATTCTCACCGATAACGTGCCAAACTGCTCTTGAAAAACCGACTTGTTTACAGGTCTTAATATCTCAATAAAATTATCGGAAGTTAAAAGGGAGAGTTTTTTATTGTGAGATCTCTCCTCTTCACGCAAAAAAGTCGTATTACCGTTTAGATTCTCAGGCTCTTGAACCGTTACGGTCGTATCGTTAATATCGCTCTTTTTACTTTTTAGACTTTTTTGCGTACCGCTGCACCCGCCTATAATGAGCGCTATCGTAATAATGAAAAATAAAGCTTGCCTATTCATCCGGCCACATACCTTTTTTCTTTTCCTCTTCTTTTACCTCATGTCGTCCGGGCTCATACATAAACGGCTTGTCAGAGGCATGCGGATTGTGACAATCCGTACAACTGCCTCCTTCGGATACCGCGCATTTTGAACCTTTCTTTTTCGTTATGGCGGTCTTATCCCCATGACAAGTCGTGCAAAGCTTTCTTACTTCAAGCCTCGTAAAATATTTGTTCGGCGTCGCATGCGAATCATGGCATCTGCTACATCTTCCGACCGCGACAGGTTCGTGTTTGTACTTTTTCGAAACAAATTTTTTACGAAACTTCTTATGACATTTAAAACAGCTTCTATTCAATTCGCGAGGTGCCGGATATTTCGTATAGATCGATTTATTCTTATTGTGACAAGCGCCGCACACCCAGTTCACCGATGGTGCATGCGCATACTTTTTACCTAGAAAAAGCGATTTATGGCAATCGTAACAATTCGAATCTTTCGGATTTTCAAACGCTAGTCCAGGCTCTTCGTTCGAATTCATTTTGTGGCATTTTTTGCACATTCGCTCGTTTTTTGCGGTATGAAAGTAGTTTTTTCTAAATCCGGCAGGCGGGTATTTGAAACTTCTGTATGCCGGAAATTTATAAAAAACTTCCATCATTTTCTGAAATACCTTTTTCCCGCCCGCATAGGCTCTGAGTATGACCGTATTCGTACCATACTGTAACGAGATCGTTTTACAATAGACGTTCTTACTCGCATCTATCTTCTTTTCATAGATATCGCCGCCTTCGGATAAGTATTTTAATTTATCGATACTTTTATCGTTGATCTTCACTATCACCGTAACGGTATCTTTGTCTATAATACTCTTATCAAGCGGTCTGAGCACTTCGACGCTTTGAGCGCCGAAAAGCCAGACGGTAGATAAAACCAACATCAAAGCCAGACGCTCAAATAAGTAAAATCCACCGATCATAATCCGTATCCTCACTTCTTTCTACCGACACTGACCGGGTTGACCCTGTCGTAACTGAACTTTTTATGACATGCCGGCTGACACGAACCGCCGCTCTTGGTTTCGATATATCTAAGCGGAAACTTAACGCCGCCAAAAACCGTATAATCTCTGATAAGTTTCGGATACTTGGACGCATGTTCGTCATGGCAAGCTCTACAGGTTCTCCCCTTCCTTTCGTTGATATGCAAGAAGTGAAGATTAACATTACCGTCTCTGAAATTCGTCGTTTTTGTCGTAAACTGTTTTTTTATCTTCTCAACTTTATGACATTTAAAACAGATAAACCCTTTTTTGCTGAAATTGCCGTAAAATTCCTTAGTATATGACTCTTTCAGGATACTAAAGTGGTTAGAACCGTGCGGGTTGTGACATCCGGCACATCCACCCTCTTTTTCGACATCCTTTATCGGTTTATGCCAATGTTTATGTGTTTTTAGATGTTTTTCCATATTCATCATAGGCTTACCGTCTTCATCCGATTTGAGCGACTTATTATGACAACTCAAGCACAAGCCTACTTGATCTTTTTTCAAAATCTTTTTATGATTTGACGAGTGAGGATCATGACACTCTAAACATTTCTTGCCTTTACCGACGATCGCTCCGTGTTGATATTTTACATTTTTGTAATTTATCCATTTCTTGTCCATCTTTTGTCTATTATGGCATTTCATACACAACTGCAAATTACCGTCCTCGGATTTGAGGAGTTTTTTATAGTTGGAACTGTGATGTTCATGACACTCAAGACAATTTTTCTCAACAGGTTTATGCTTGTACTTTTTGTTCATGTTTATCACTTTTTTGATACTTTCGTCTTTTCTTGTGACATTATGACATTTCAAGCATAGGTCGTTCGTGGACTTACCTTTGAGCAATTTTTTCGTATTCGACTGATGCGGATCATGACATTTGAAACATTTACCGTCTTCCACCGGCTTATGATGATACCTTCTTGTATCTTTTCTCGGATGACACTTATAACAAAGCGCCACAATATTTTTCTTCGTCACGAGTTTCCCCGGCATCGCCGTATCGCCGTCGTGGCAAATCAGACAAGCGCCCATTCTAAAAGGTTCATGAAGATATTTTTTCAAAGGTCTGAACTTCTGCGGCAAATCTTCAAGCCTGACTCTATTTGTAATTTTCGCCTCGATTTTGGAGTGTGAAAGTTTTTTCTCCTCGGCGGCTTGAGCTTCCATAGCTCTAGCTTCTTCTTCGGCTATTATACGAGCCCTCTCTTGATCGAGCTTCTTCTTTTCCGATAATTTTTGTTCAAGCTCTTTTACGCGTTTTATCAGCTTCTCGATTTTCGTTCTTTGTCCCGTTTCGAACTCTTGAGCGATTTTCGTGATATTGATCTCTTTGATCTCTTCATCACTGATATTCATATCTATACCGCTGAAGTAGTACTCATGGGGATCTTTTTGTAAATTCGTGATGATATTTCCCATAATCGTAACGAATTTGCCGAGTTTCGTAGCTACATCGTACTTGAAAAAAAACATCGCGCCCGCAGCTAAAAGCAGTGTTAAGAGAATTATCTTTATATATCTTGACATCTATTTTCTTCCCGTCTAAAGGGTAAAAACCCTTTAGTGCGTCTCATACGGTCTTTTTACGACTACGCCTGTCGGAGTCTGGAATTCACCTGCCGGACACTCTTCTTCGATAACCTTGTTTCTAACTAGTTTCTTTCTATCCGCATGGTGAGGACTGTGACATTTATTACAATTTAGCTCAAAATCAACCTTTTTTACAGGCGGATGACATTTGTAACAAAGAGTCTCTACGTTCTTAGTGACAAGCGCTACGACTTTATCTTTTTTAGGAGCATGACATATCTGACAAGCACCTTGTCTAAACGGTGGATGCACGACCTCTTTGAAAGGCTGAAACGCTTGGGGGAGCTCTTTTTCATTTATAGATCTGCTTGTTCCGGTGTTATTTTTGATGTACTCTATACTTAAATCGTCATGACGATAAGCGGCATGCGGATCTTTCGCTAGATTCGTCGCGATATTTTTATTTATCTCGAGAAACTTTCCTATCTTACTTCCTCCAAATACCACCAGAAGTATTACCGCCGATACCGCTAGAATTAATGCTATTTTTTTTGCGTTACTCATTTTACACTCCTTCTACTATTCTTCAGTGAAATCATCAGAAGTCTCTTCTATTTTAGGAAGATGCTTCTCTAGCTGATAGTGTCCGACATACTTATGGCAATCGACACATTGTGCCTTTTTCCATTTGTTACCGTCTTTTACTCTTAACTTGTTAGAAAAATATGCTTTATGCGCAACAAACGGTTTACTTTTAAGCTTAGTAGCTTTTAGCAGATTTTCGTGACAGTGTAAGCAGCCTGAATCGTAAACGAAGTGTCTTTTCTCTTCTCTTCTCTCAAACCAATCGATTTTCGATGTGTCATGTGTAGTCTCGACCCACAAATCCCACATACCGGATTTACCTTTTTGCACCAAATAGCCAAGAAGCGAATCATGCGGTAAGTGACAATCGGCACATTTTGCGACAACACCACTCTCACCAAAACCGCCATGCACACTATTTCTATATGCATCGGCCATCGGTTTCATAGAGTGACATGAACTACAAAATTGTACTCCCGAAGTCTGTTTGATCGCAATTGCCGATACAAATGAAATAAGCATACCAAGACCGATAAAAGCTGCCGCAAGAAGTGCGTAAAAACCGAAACCTTTACCCTTCTTTTTCGGTTCATCAACTTGAACGGTCTTTTCTTCACTTGCACGAGGTTTTGAGGTCTCGGCACCTCTTATTTTACTTTCAAAAGGTTTCGCCTTCGCGGTTTCCTCGGCTTTGGCTCTTGTAGATTTGAGTTTAGCCTTTGCCTCCTCTTCAACATTTGTTTTGGCAGCTTGAAGTTTCGCTTTGTCCTCTTCAATCTTACCTTTAATGTCCTTCTTCTCCATTCTCACAGTCCTCCTTTTGTGATAATAAAATATAACCGGTGTCTTTTCGCCTGAATTTGCCGGTTAGATAAAATTAGTTTCCTAACGAAATGTAATCATAGCATAACTTAAATAAAAATAATATACCAAAATCTAAAAGAAAGTACAAATAACGACAAAAAAAGGTATAAAATTATTTAATATTATAATAAATATAAGAGCATATAGTTAAATCAATCTCTTTCTTTTTAAAGTGCGAATATTATTATACGAGGTGATTATAACTGAATTATTAAATTATAAAGATAATTATTTTTATAATTTTTCTTTAGAAAGGAAGATGTAACGGTAAAGTATATTTTTAGCACAAAGAGTATTATATATTCTATTTTAATCAAATATATTAATATCATCCGCTATTTTCGATCTATGATTATGACGATAACCGTACAAAATCGAAAAAAGCGGTAGATATCCACTTCTAAAGCGTAGCCATCAACATAGTTCTGGCGAAGTTTTGAAGATTGCTGGGTTTTAAAGCGTTTACAAAAGAGTTTTCAAATATCGGTAAGGAGGATGCGATCGTATATTCTTGCGAATCGGTAACGATTTTCGTACCGCTTACGATCAACCTATAATTTCCCGCGGGTAGATTTTTTATCTCTATCTGCTCTATATTATCTACATGATTTGGTTTTGTACGCTGAGCGTTTTTCGAAGGATCGTTCGGATCGAGCGTATATGGATAATACTTTTTCGAAGTATCCGTATTTTCCAAAACAATATCTATATCGTTTACCAAAGTCGTAGTCGCAGACGGAGTCGCCTCAGGATCTATCCAAGCGATAGTTAACTTGAAGTCACTGGGTTTTATAGTCGTAAAAGAGTAATTGTTGGCTCTTTTATGAGAAACCTTCGAAAGGGTTATAAGAGGATCGTTTCCTCTTAGCGTATCCACTACATCAACCGCGGCTTTAGCGTCGATCATTCCGAATCCCGCTTTATAGTCGGGTCCGGGATTTCCTATATCTTTTGCGGTATTTACGAAAATCGCTTTCAACGTATCATGCCTGATATCTTCGCCTCCCGTAATCCTTTTATACTCTTCGGCTACAAGCACCCCCATACCGGTAGCCGCAGGAGTCGCCATAGACGTTCCGCTCATCATCGCGTAACTACTGTTGCTTTGACTGGTAGCGGATGTCACATACTCCCCTCTTACGCAAAGATCGGGTTTGATTCTACCGTCGCGAACAGGTCCGCTACTGCTTAGTTTCGCCACTTCGGTAGATGAACTGTTAAGAGCTCCGATCGTAAAAATATTTTTAGAGTTTCCCGGACCTTTTATGATACCGTAATCTCTGTATCCGTCATCTTCTCCGTCATTTCCGGCCGCTTCGAATATATTTACGAAAGGGTTGTTTTTTACGACCATATCCTGAGTGGCCGCTACCGAATCATACTCCGCAAGTTTCTCTTTTTGACTGTATCCGTAAGAGTGATTCGAAAAGAGTATTCCCTCCGCTTTATACATATTTAAAACCGCCTCGGAAAATGCGTCGTCAATAAACGAGTAACTATACACCTCCGCTTTACTCGCCATACCTTTCGCTCGAGAATTCACGCCTTCGGCGGCAAGAGTACCGGTCACATGAGTTGCATGAAAATTGACCTCGGCATCTCTCGTACGATCATGCACTCGACCTTTGAACTCATCATGTGAAACAAGAGCGCTTCCTCCGTCAACCACTCCGATTTTCATATTTTTACCGTTCAACGAATATGGCGCACTCCAAAGCTCTTTTACGTTTGAATACTCGGCGATTTTATAATTTCTAAGCTCTCTTGACAATTCTACCGAATCCGTCCGAAGAAGTTTTTGCACTTTGTCTATATACTGCACCAATGCAAGTCTCGACAATTTTTTTAAATTGGCTCTGTCTATAACCAAAACCGCCTTTCTAAGTTCGGGTATGACCTTCTCAACATACGCCTCTATTGCGTTTGAAAGCAGATATCCTCTTAATTCGGCTTCGGCGAACTCCTTTAAAAAGAGTACGTTCACGTTCATTTGACTATCGTTGGAGTATGCGGCCAGATCCATATCGTTTTGGGATATCTTTTCGACTTTCGACTCGACGCTCGGCTCATCGACAGATACTACACCCTCGCTTTGCATTATTTGCGAGATAAGCTTCACAGGCATATAAAAATAGTAACTCATATCGCTCGCATATACGATCGTATCAACACCCGTCTGGTAAAACTTCTCTTTTTGAGACGATGTAAGAGGCTCCTTAAATTTTACCAAAAAGGTTTTCGAACTTATCTGACTCCCAAGCGCCTTTAACTTCAGCGAACTATCGGCATTTACCGTTGAGGCTGTTAGAGAGTGGTCGAAAACCGTCGATATCAATAAAGCTTTGGCGGCGAACTTAGAAATTTTTTTGTACATATACTGCTCCATATTTTTTGTTACTAACTCTAATTCGGTCAAATTTCGGAACAATCTACAATTTTATTTTACTTTTTCGGTTTTTTCGAGAAAAAATAACTTTTTTTTTACCGAATGAAACATTTTTTGACAAAGAAGGCGGTTTTTGTATATAAAATACATTCAAACTATTTTGATATAATCTCTTTTATTTCATAGGAACGGCATAAAATGAGAGTACTCACGGGCATACAATCATCGGGCACGCTGCATATCGGCAACTATTTCGGAGCTATCAAACAGATGATAGAATATCAAGACAACAGCGATCTTTTTATATTTATCGCTGACTATCATGCGCTAACATCTTTAAAAGATCCCGCGCTTTTAAAACAAAACACAATCGATGCCGCCATCACCTACTTATCGCTTGGAATCGATCCTCAAAAATCCACAATGTGGGTTCAGTCGGATGTAAAAGAGGTACTCGAACTTTACTGGATACTCTCGGCTTACACTCCGATGGGATTACTAGAGAGGGCTCATAGCTACAAAGACAAACTCGCAAAAGGCATAAGCGCTAATCATGCGCTCTTCTCCTATCCCGTGCTTATGGCCGCGGATATTCTGCTTTACGATTCGCAAATCGTCCCTGTTGGAAAAGACCAAATACAACATGTCGAGATCACGAGAGATATAGCTATGAAATTCAACTTGCAACATGGCGAACTTTTCATCCTCCCAGAATTCAAAACCGAGGAAAATATCCAAAGCGTACCGGGAACGGATGGTGCTAAGATGAGTAAGAGCTATGGAAATACCATCGATATCTTCACTACCGAAAAAGAGCTCAAAAAACAGATAGGGAAAATTGTAACCGAATCGGTTTCTCTTGAAGAACCCAAAGAGTATGAAAGCTGTAATGTTTACAATATCTGTAAACTCTTTTTAAACGAGGATGAGCAAAAAAAGTTGCAAGAGCGTTATAAAAGAGGTGGAGAAGGACATGGTCATTTTAAACTCTATCTTGGAGAAATCATTCGCGAACACTTCAAAGAGGCGAGAGAAAAAAGAGAATATTATATAAATCACCAAGATGAAGTGATGGAGATACTGGATGAGGGAGCGAATAAAGCTAGAAAAATAGCCGCGGAAAAAATAAAACAAATCAGAGATGCCGTAGGCATTTACAGATAAGGAAAAAGATGCTTGATTTAAAAGAGTTACAAAACGATTTCGACATTATCGCGAAAAAACTGAGAAAGAAAAAGGTGGATGAAACACTGCTTTTGAATTTAAAAGAGATATCGTTAAAACTCAAACGTGAAAAAAAGGTTCTCGAGGAACTTCAAGCGGAACAAAATGCCAAAAGTAAACTTTTTCCGCAATATCAAAAAGAGAAAAAAGATATTTCCGAATTGAAAGAGGATTTGGCACGAAATAAACAAAAAATCGCACTACAAAACGATACCGTTCGCACTCTCGAAGAAAAAATGTACGAAATCGCGCTAAATATTCCGAATATTCCGGATGACGATGTTCCGTCGGGAGAAGACGAAAAAGATAATGTGGAGATAAAAAAAATTCTTGAACCCAAAAAATTCGATTTCAAACCCAAAGAACACTGGGAGCTTGAAAACGGCTGGATCGATTTCGAAAGGGGCGTAAAAGTCGCAAAAAGCAGATTTAGCGTTTTGAAAAACGAAGGCGCGAAGCTTGAAAGAGCGCTCATAAACTATATGCTTGAGTTCAATGAAAAAAGAGGTTTTAAAGAAATCGGCGTTCCTTATCTCGTAAACAAAGAGTCTCTTTTGGGAACCGGCCAACTTCCTAAATTTGAAGACGATCTTTTCAAAATAGAAGACGAACCGCTCTACCTGATTCCTACAGCCGAGGTACCGGTAACAAATCTCTTTAGAGACGAGATAATTCAGGAGACCGAGCTTCCCATAAAATTGACCTCATATACTGCATGCTTTAGAAAAGAGGCCGGAAGCGCGGGCAGAGATACAAGAGGTATGATTCGACAACATCAATTCGACAAGGTCGAACTTGTCTCAATCGCTACACAAGAACAAAGCGAAGAGATTTTTTGGCAGATGGTTCAATGTGCGAGCGATCTTTTGAGCTCACTCGGACTACCGCACAAAACGGTAATGCTTTGCGGCGGCGATCTTGGATTTTCGGCGGCAAAAACCGTCGATCTTGAAGTTTGGCTTCCTGGGCAAAATCGCTATCGCGAGATAAGCTCCGTCTCCAACACGAAAGAGTTCCAATCAAGAAGAGCAAGAATCAGATACAAAAAAGATAAAAAGAATATTTTAACCCATACTTTAAACGGCTCTTCATTGGCTGTGGGACGAACGCTTATCGCCATTATGGAAAACTACCAAAGAAGCGACGGTAGCGTAGATATTCCCGATGTGCTTAAAAAATATATGAGTTGAAACAGGTATAGTCTATGGCGGAAGAAGAGTTTTTAAGTCTCGATGACGAAGATTTTGACGAAGAGGGTCTGCAAGATGTCGCTCAAGAGATTGAAAAGAAACTCGACGACGAACAAAACAATAAACTTATATATCTACTGATTATATTTTTAATCGTCGCAATCATCATACTAAGCACAGTACTGTTTTATCTATATACCAAGAAAAAAGAGGAACCCGAACAAGAGATCAACGCCACGCAAATAGTAGAAAAAATCACTCAAAAAGAGATTCCAAAAAGCGAAAACATAAAAGTTAGGCGGTGGCTTGACGAAGCGGAAAAACTTTACAATGAGGGTAAAAAAGAGGATGCTTTAAAAATTTACGAGAAAATAGCCAGATACAACAGAGCTCTCTCTTTTTTCAATATAGGGGTGGCTAGACTCAAAGAGGGAAATTTTACTCAAGCGTTAAAAGCTTTTGACAAAGCTTCTTTGGATGAATCTCTAAGATGTGAGAGCGCATTGAACTCAGCGGCTTGCGCTTTCAATCTAAAAGATAAAGAGCTTTTTGAAAAATATCTTTATTTAGCTAGAAATTATCTCCCTTTTAAAGAAGATTCGCCACTTTACTCATACTATGTAACTTTGCTGAATTTTTATCAAAACGCTTACATAGAGGCCATAGTAAGCATCAACCATCCCACTTCCGATTATTATAGAAAAAAGGAGTTTTTCATAGGTTCGAAGATCTACGCCTCGTACGAGAGTTTGCAAAATGCGATAAATATGCTGGAAAATGCGGACGACTCGAAAGATTTTTTTACATTAGGACTTCTATACGCGAATATGGGAGAATTTAAAATCGCTTCGGATTATCTTCAAAAAGCTATCGACATCAAAGATCACCTCGACGAAGCGAAAATGGCTATGGCGCTGGTTCAAAATCGTCTGGGAGATTTACAAAAAAGCGCCGCAATTTTAGAGGAACTGGAACAAAAAGATACGAACGCCACGGAGATTTACCCGATAAAAGTGGTACTTAAAAACTCTCTCTTCGATCCGGTCGCAGCTCAAGAAATCTTTAAAAAAAGACTCTTTTTAGATAAATTCTATAAATTTTCTCTTCTTTTTTATTATGCGCCTTATAAACTCTCGCTTTACGAAGAGGGCTTTTCAAATATAAAAAAAGGAGCCAAAAAGATAGATATCGATAAAACGACATCCGCTCTTGAATATCTTAAGCACGGCAAAAGAATTGCTCAAGCCGATATTGAAATAGCCAAAGCTATAGAACTTACGTTAAGCAGCAAGCTTTACGATGCTCAAGCGATCTTCAAAGACGCTCTTAAAAGATACCCGTGGGATAGCGTTTTGCATTACAATCTCGGTCTCACGTACGCTAGAATGTTCAACTTTAAAGAGGCCTATAAATCTTTCAGCAGAAGTCAAGCACTCGACAATACGCTTTTTGAGGCCGCCGTTTTTAAATCTCTATGCGCTCATCTGATCAATAAGGATCCCACTATTGAAAATCTGGAACAAATTTACGCTATGCTTTCGCTTCAAGAGGATGAAAATTACAAAAAAAGAATC
Source organism: uncultured Sulfurospirillum sp. (assembly GCA_964573205.1). GTDB lineage: Bacteria > Campylobacterota > Campylobacteria > Campylobacterales > QNZT01 > QNZT01. The sequence continues at coordinate 89,386 of CAZNIT010000041.1, forward strand.
GCCGCACTTATAAATATTTCAAAAGAGACTCTCTCTATGCCCGACGGCTATCTTCAAGCGGATAAAGATCCGTTCGATACGGTCATAGATATGATTTTTGCCTATGACAGAGCCGAAGCGGACGCTTACAAAGAAGCTTCTCAAGCTTTAAAAAGTCTCCTTCCCGATGAGATAATCGCAAATATTCTTTATCTCGACGCGCATTTGGACAAAAGAGATATAAAAGAGTATGCAAAAGAGGTCCAAATAAAACTATTAGACGGTAAACTCGATCTAAAATCACTATACTTCGGAGGCACTCTTCCAAGAGAACTATATCTGAATATGTTAAATATAGCGGGAGTTGCGCATATTCTTTTAAAAAGACTTCAAAGCGAAGAAGCAAAATACTCAAAACAGATCGCTTTCAAGCATACTTTGGCACTTGCCGCACTTTATAGTAAAAAACCGGATCTCTCCTACAAGCTCTACAATACACTCATAGATACCTGCAATCAAAACGATACGCACACCCTCTTTCTTGCCGCCGTATCCGCCATTGCAAGCGGTCATCATGCTAATGCCATCGCTCTTTTGGAGTTGGCGAAACTAACGGATAGCTCAAATTTGGAAAGTCGTTATGCACTCGGACTTTTATATCAGGAAGTAAAAAATTTTAGAGGAGCATCCATACAATACAAAAAGATAAACAAGAGTCCATTTTCTTCTAACTTTTTTACCTTTTACATAAATCAGCCGATGAATTGAAGATATTTGTAAAAAATTTTTTAAAAGTTAATATCTTTTGTGCTTTTAAATTACAATAGGCTATAATCGACAAATCTTAATAAAAAAGGAGTTACAATGACTCGTCGTCAATGGATGTGGCTATGGATATGGCTGCTACTTTTTTTCATAATATTTTGTATTTGGAATAAATTACAATCTATGCAAGATGACGCTATTTTGGCAACGGCAAAACCCGTAGTCATCGAAAACGAGACGAATACGGCTCAAAAAGAGCAAGCTCTGCAAGAAGATAAAACCGATAAGAAAGATCTTACTTTCAAAATCGTAAAAGATAGAGATACCGTTAAACTTTCGGGAGTGTTTCCTTCGCAAAAAGTGGTTGACGATCTCATACAAACCTTAGAAACCGTAGGCTCCAAAGTACAAAAAGGGACTATCATAATCGATAAAGAGGCGAACAATCCTAATCTTCTTCAAAATATCAAAGAGTTATCGGATGATTTTTCGAAATTTAAAAACGGATATATCGAATATCATGACAAAAAAATGACTATCGACGGTATAGTCGATCAAGAGGAGATCAAAGAGCGCATCAAAATAACCGCATCGAAAAACGGCGACTATGAAGTGGCGAATATGGTTATAGTGGAAGAAGAACCGACAAAGATACAACAGCCTCAAATTATAGAGGTCAAACCGCCCTCTTCGAACGAACAGGAGAAAACTCAAATAAAAGAGAAAGAGGATAAAAAAGCGCTTCAACGAAAAAAAGTTAAAGAGCGAAGAAACAGATCCAAAGCTCAAGCGCAGTTAGATAGAATTTTACGCTCTAAGCCCGTTGAGTTCATATATGCGAAAGATGAGCTCACAAAAAAGAGTAAGCGTCTTATCAACCAAGTTTACGCGGTATTGAAAAAATATCCCGATATCAAAGTGAAAATAGCCGGACATACCGATTCCGACGGAACGAAAGAGAACAATCTCAAACTAAGCCAAAAAAGAGCCGACGCCATTAAACGATACCTCGTAAAAAAAGGCATAAAAGAGGATAGGCTCACGGCTATCGGATACGGTGAAAGCAGACCTCTTGTCAAAAACGACACGGCTGCACACAAACAGATCAACCGAAGAGTTGAATTTAGAGTAATAAAATAAAAGGAGTAAAAAGATGGATAAGTTATTAACACTTGCAATGGAAATGATACTATGTCTTTTGATCGCCGCTCTTATCGGTGCCATCATCGGATATTTGCTTGGAAAGATAGGTAAATGCGACGATAAGGAAGAGTTAAACGCTCAACTTAGAGGTCAAACTCAAAAACTTCATGATTATGAGAGTGAAAGCGTGGACGAAGAATCTCAAGAGTCTAAAAATTATGTCGCCGCTAATGCTACAAGTGCGGCGGCTTCGGGTCTAAGTGCCAGCTTACAAGAGACTGAAAACGAAAATAAAAACTCTGAACTTATGCAAGCGTTTCAAAAAACGAATATCGAAGGAATCGAGGGTGAGAGACCTCAAGTTCTCTCCGCACCAAGAGATGGTTTTCCGGACGATCTAAAAGAGATCAGCGGTATCGGTCTTAAAATTGAAGAGGCTCTTAACGAACTCGGTATTTTTCACTTCGATCAAATAGCCGCCTGGACATCTGAAAATGCAAAATGGATAGATAATTATTTGGTATTTAAAGGAAGGGTTCTTAGAGAAGACTGGATAGGACAAGCAAAACTTTTAGCCGCCGGCGGATCAACGGAATTTAGCAGAAAGGTAAAACGAGGCGATACTGACTATCAATAGAGCACTTTTCAAATTATCTCCACAAAAAGTCGAAGAGGTTAAATCTTCTTCGACATAATCGATTTATACTCTTTTGCTATAATACCTCACAAAAATAGAAGGCTTTATATGATATGTATATTCGACTGTGAAACTATCCCGGATACCGATCTGATTCGTTCACAGTTTCATCTTGAAGGTGATGACATAAGCGTTACAAATCAGGCATTTAATCTGCAAGAGGATAAAGTAGGGAGCTCTTTTTTACCTGTTCCTTTTCATCAAGTCGTAGCTATCTCCGCCGTCATAGCGGACGACTTCGGCTCGTACGAAAAAGTAAGCTCCATCGATGGAAAAAGTGAGAAGGAGATGCTTGGCAATTTTTTAGCGTTTATCGACAGACATAACCCGAAACTCGTAAGTTTTAACGGTAGAAATTTTGACATACCGATGATCATGATAAGAGCTTTAAAGTACAATCTATCCTGTCCCGCCTTTTACGATAAAGAGAATAAAACCCTAAATAAAAGTAAATGGGATAATTACCGCTATCGTTTCAGCGACAGATTTCATGTTGACCTTATGGATCATATCAGCGAGTTTGGTGCGGTACGAGGTCTCAAACTAGATCTTTTATGCAACATGGCGGGAATTCCTGGGAAATTTGATGTCAGCGGCGACATGGTTCATACCCTCTTTTACGAAAACAGGCTTGAAGAGATAAAGGAGTATTGTGAAAGTGATGTCTTGAACACTTACTGGCTCTATTTAAAATATGAACTTTTAAAAGGAAATATCACTCTTGAAGATTATCTCAATTATCTTGATATTATGAAAGTGAAGTTACCGCAAAACAGATCATATACCGATATTTTTAAAAACGGTATATCTGTTGAGAGAGGAAAATATGACGGCGATAATTGACTACAATATGGGAAATCTCGCAAGCGTAAAAAATGCCTGCTTCAAAATAGGAACAGAAGCGAAGATCGTTCAAGATCCCGATAGTATAAAAAAATACGACAAAATCATACTACCCGGAGTCGGAGCGTTCGGTGATGCTATGGATCATTTGCAAAAAGTAGGTATGGATGAGGCGATAATCTCCTTTGCAAAAAGCGGCAAACCGGTTTTAGGAATTTGTCTTGGTATGCAGCTTCTGTTGGAGAGTTCTTCGGAATTCGGCACCCATAAAGGATTGGCACTCATTCCCGGAAATGTGGTAAAATTTGATAAAACAAAATTCAAAAGCAATCTCAAAATTCCTCATATGGGCTGGAATGAACTTTTTATAGAAAAAAAGACACCTCTTTTTAACTCTTTACCAAAAGCTTTTTATCTCTATTTTGTACATAGCTTTCACGCACTATGCGATAAAAGATATATAATAGGAAAGACATATTACGGATACGATTTTCCGTCCGCTATATATAATGAAAACATTTACGGTTTTCAACCGCATCCCGAAAAGTCTCATGACACGGGTCTTTTAATACTAAAAAATTTTATGGAAATGTAATTATGGATATTTTACCGGCAATTGATCTAAAAGATGGACAAGCGGTTCGCCTCACAAAGGGGCTAATGGATAGTGCAAAAATTTATAGCGACCAACCTTGGGAGCTTGCAAAACGGTTTGAAGAGATGGGTTCGAGATGGCTTCATCTAGTCGATTTAAACGGTGCGTTCGCGGGTGAGCCGAAAAATCTCGAACAGATTAAAAAAATTCGGCAAATGTGCGATATAGAGATAGAGCTTGGCGGTGGCATCCGAGACGAGGATACGATCAAGCGTTATATAGACCTAGGAATCGATCGTATAATTTTAGGTTCAGTCGCTTTAAAAAATGCCGATTTTGTCAAAGAAGTCGCACAAAAATACCGAATTGCCGTCGGTATAGATGCGATCGACGGATATGTCGCGGTTGAAGGATGGGCTGAAAAATCAACGATTAAAGCGACTGATTTGGCTTTGGAATTCGCCCAAGCCGGTGTTGAAGCGATAATTTGCACTGATGTGGGTAAAGATGGAACACTTAGCGGTGTTAATGTCGATTTTACACTACAAATAGCAAATGCCTGCAATCTCGATACCATCGCAAGCGGAGGAGTCAGGGATCTAAACGATATCATAGCACTTAAAAGTACGAAGAAGATATCGGGAGTAATAGTGGGAAAAGCATTTTATGAAGGAACGCTCGATCTGGAGGAAGCTTTCAAAATTGCGACTTAGATAATGATATTTAAAAGGAAAGAAATGAAATTTTTGGTAGTAGATGACAGCTCGACAATGAGAAGGATCATTAAAAATACACTCGGAAGACTCGGCCACAAAGAGATACTAGAAGCCGAAGACGGTGCGAAAGCTTGGGATGTTATGACTAAAAACAGCGATATAGATATACTCGTTACGGATTGGAATATGCCTGAGATGAACGGTCTGGAGCTTGTACAAAAGGTGAGAGCCGAAGAGAAGTATGCCGATATGCCGATTATTATGGTAACAACTGAAGGCGGAAAAGCCGAAGTAATCACCGCACTTAAAGCAGGTGTAAACAATTATATAGTAAAACCTTTTACACCTCAAGTACTCAAAGAGAAACTGGAGGCAGTTTTATAAATCTAACAGGACACGATGAACGAATATTATTATCAACTTATTGTTACGCCAAAATCCCATATCGGGATTTTCAACGATCTGCTTTTAGAACTACTTCAAAACGCCGTTGAAGAAAAAGAGGGTTCGCTTATAGCCAGGGACAGCGAGCCGCTCGAAGATATAGAATGGGCGGTCAAACAACTGTCAAATAAACTTGGAATCGAAACAAAAACCCTACTCACCAAAGAGAGAAACGAAGATTGGATCAGCAAATATAAAAACTCCGTACGCCCTTTGAAGCTGGAAAAATTTTATATCCGCCCTCAATGGGAAAATCCCGAAAACGGCTTTATAGATATTATCATAAATCCGGCTTTAGCGTTCGGTTCAGGTCACCATGAGAGTACAAGCTCCTGTATAAAATCGATCTCAAAATATGTAAAATCAAAAGACGAATTTCTGGATGTCGGCTGTGGAAGCGGCATACTGGGTGTCTGCGCCGCTAAATTGGGTGCGAAAGTTGATATCTGCGATACCGACGAAATAGCGGTAAAAAGCGCAAAAGAGAACTTTCGGCTAAACGATATGGACTTCGTCAACTGCTGGGTAGGATCGGCAAACGATACGATAAACCGATACGACGTAGTAGCGGCAAATATAATCGCCGACATAATTTTAATGATCGGCAAAGATTTGAAAAAGAGAGTAAAATTTGGCGGAATTTTAATTCTATCGGGTATAATAGACAAGTATATTGATAATGTAAAAGATAAATTCAAAGAGTTTGAAATAATTGAAAACATACAGAATAAAGAGTGGCATACACTCGTATTAAAAAGGAAATAGATGTCGCAAGATAATAGAAATGACAAAAACAATAATTTTTTCAACCAAAATCCTCTGGTTATTTTTGCCATTTTTTCGGTATTGATCATTCTGCTGTTCAAAACGATGGTTGAACCGACCGACGGCTTAAGTACGGACGGTTCACAGGGGTTCGCTCAGGCAACGACAAGAAATATAAACTATTACGAATTAAAACAATTGATCGAGCAAGGAAAAATCAATTATGTTGCTATCGGTCACACCATGATCAAAGCGGTAGCTGAAAACAACGGCCTAAAAACTATCTACTACGTAAAGAAAGTGGCTGAGGACAATACGCTTGTTCCACTTTTAGATAAAAAGAAAATTCCCTATGGCGGATACAACGAAACGAATTGGTTTACCGAAATTCTTTTTTCTTGGATCATTCCTATCTTTATATTTTTCGGTATATGGGTACTTCTTACAAACCGTATGCAAAAAAATATGGGCGGCGGAATTCTTGGAATGGGAAGCAGCAAAAAGCTCGTCAACTCCGAAAAGCCAAAAGTGAAGTTTGACGATGTCGCAGGTGTTCAAGAAGCGAAAGAAGAAGTTAAAGAGATCGTCGATTTTCTAAAATACCCTGAAAGATATATGAATCTGGGCGCTCAAATCCCAAAAGGAGTTCTTTTAGTAGGACCTCCGGGTACTGGTAAAACACTACTGGCCAAAGCGGTTGCGGGAGAAGCGGACGTACCATTTTTCTCCGTTTCCGGTTCAAGCTTTATAGAGATGTTCGTCGGTGTCGGTGCAAGCCGTGTTAGAGATCTTTTTGAAAATGCGAAAAAAGAGGCTCCTTCGATTATCTTTATAGATGAGATAGACGCCATCGGTAAGAGTAGAGCCGCAAGCGGTATGATGGGTGGAAATGACGAGAGGGAGCAGACTCTAAACCAACTTCTAGCCGAGATGGACGGTTTTAGCTCCGACCAATCTCCCGTTATAGTTCTTGCGGCGACAAATAGACCGGAAGTTCTCGACGCGGCTCTTCTTCGGCCGGGACGATTCGACAGACAGGTACTTGTCGATAAACCGGACTTTAAAGGAAGAGTCCAAATTTTAAAAGTTCATATCGAAAAAATAAAAATCGCGGAAAACGTGGATCTCTCCGAAATAGCCAGGTTAACAGCCGGACTCGCCGGTGCAGATCTTGCGAATATTGTTAACGAGGCCGCACTTTTGGCGGGTCGAGCGAATAAAATGGAAGTCGAACAAAAAGATTTCTATGAAGCTGTCGAAAGAGCCATAGCGGGACTGGAGAAAAAAAGCCGCCGTATAAATCCGAAAGAAAAAAGAATAGTGGCTTATCATGAAAGCGGCCACGCGCTCATAGCGGAAACAACAAAAGGCGCAAAAAAAGTCTCGAAAGTCTCTATCGTGCCAAGAGGTCTAGCAGCTTTGGGATATACTCTAAATACACCCGAAGAAAATAAATATCTTATGCAAAAACATGAACTCATAGCCGAAATAGACGTACTTTTAGGAGGCCGAGCCGCGGAAGAAGTTTTTATAGGTGAAATTTCGACGGGTGCCGGAAACGATCTTGAACGTGCAACCGATATAGTAAAATCTATGGTCGGGCTTTACGGTATGAGCGACGTAGCCGGCCTTATGGTACTTGAAAAACAAAGAAGTACGTTTCTTCAAGGCGGCACTAGCAAAGAGTACAGTTCGAAAATGGCGGAGAAAGTGGACGAATATGTCAAAGTGATGCTAGAAGAGAGATATAAACTGGTGGTTCAAACTCTAAAAGATTACGAAGGCGCGATAGAGGAGATGGTTAAAGCTCTTTACGAAACCGAAACGATCGAAGGAAAGAAGGTGGTCGAAATCATAAAAAAATATGAAAAAGAGCATAATTTAGAGAGCAGACTCACTCAGCACGAAGAACCTAACGACGATATATTCGAAGCCAAAAACAAGGAAGAAGAGAAGAAAAAAGAAAATCCCGGTTTCGATACGGACGACGATAAAGAAGAAAAAAGTGACGACAAGCCAAAAGATGAACAATAACATAGTAAAAATCTTCGATACGACACTAAGAGACGGAGAACAGAGTCCGGGTGCCTCTATGAATATGGAGGAAAAGATTCAGATCGCACGAGGACTGGAGAAACTTAACGTCGATATTATAGAAGCCGGTTTCGCTGCTGCAAGTAGCGGAGATTTCGAAGCGATAGAAAATATATCCAAGGTAATCGAAACATCGACTGTCTGTTCGCTGGCAAGAGCGCTTGGAAGAGATATAAAAGCCGCCGGCGACGCCATAGCTTCCGCAAAGCATAAACGAATTCACACTTTCATAGCCACAAGCGCTATTCATATGAAATATAAACTGAAAATGTCCCCCGATCAAGTTATACAAAAAGCGGTCGAAGCCGTACAATACGCAAAAACGTTTACCGACGACGTGGAGTTCAGTTGCGAAGATGCCGGGCGAAGCGAAATGAGTTTTTTAAAAGAGATACTAGATGCGGTTATAAATGCCGGAGCCACAACTTTAAATATCCCCGATACCGTTGGTTACAGACTGCCTCAAGAGATGGGATCGATGATAAAAGAGCTATCCGATTTTGTAGGAGATAAAGCCATTTTGTCCGTTCATTGCCACAATGACCTAGGACTTGCCGTTGCGAATTCTCTTCAATGTATTCAAAACGGTGCCAGACAGATAGAGTGTACGATCAACGGACTGGGAGAAAGAGCGGGAAATGCCGCTATGGAAGAGATCGTAATGGCGCTTAAAACCAGATCGGACTTTTTCAACGGACTCGATACGAACATAAATACGAAAGAGATCTATCCGATGAGCCGACTCGTTGCCAATATAACCGGCATAGCTCCCCAACCGAACAAAGCTATCGTAGGCAAAAACGCTTTTGCTCATGAAAGCGGTATCCATCAAGACGGTGTTTTGAAACATCAAGAGACTTACGAAATCATTAAACCGGAAGATATCGGATTGAACAATGCAAATACCATAGTTTTAGGCAAACTATCCGGTCGTCATGCGTTTAAAGAGAAAATTGAATCTTTGGGATATCTACTGACTCAAGAAGAGCTAAACGACTCTTTTATGAGATTTAAACTTTTAGCCGACAAGAAAAAAGAGATCTTCGACGACGATTTAAGAGCTATCATAACGGATGAAATCATAAAGATACCAAAAGCTTACGAACTCGTAAATCTTCAAATAAGCGACTGCATGAGCGGCGTACCTAGTGCTGCGGTTTGCATCAGATACGAAGATAAAGAGACTACGGACGCCGGAGTCGGAAACGGCACTATGGATGCGATCTTTAAAACAATCGACAGAATATCCGATATCAACGGAGAGCTTAAAGATTATAAAGTTACGGCTGTAACAAAAGGAAAAGACGCTCTTGCAAAAGTGACCGTTAAAGTTAATTTCGATCATGCATTACCGACATTTACGGGACACGGTCTTAGTATCGACACGATGGTCGCAAGCGCAAAAGCTTATATAAACGCTCTAAATACATACATCTTTGAAAAAGAGAATAGAAACAAAAGAGACCGCGGCGGTATTTAAAGGGAGATGATGAGAATCGACACTAGAGCGAACTACTTTTTGGCAGGAGTTTTCGCCGCTTCTCTCATTCTCCCGTTTATGGACTCTATTCTTACGTTTACGGTCGTAGTTCTTCTTTTTATCTATCTTACCGTCGTAGTCTCTTTACATTTTAAAAAAAAGACGCATAATAGAAAAAACGTATTAAAAATAAAAAAAACGAAAGAGCTTAAAGCGCTTGAGAAAATAAACAAAAAACGAAAAATCATTCAACATCAAAAACATGATAACATAAACAACCAAGTCGCTTATATCGAACAAATATGGGAATTGAGTCAAGATCAACAAAGAACGTTTAAAAATTTTATCGAAAAAAGAGCCTATACCGATCTTTATACTAAAATGACCGCTTCACTGCTTCCTCAACTCATAAAGATGATAGAGATATGTTTAGCCCAGAACAAAACCGGCTGTAAAAGAGAGGTACAAAAAAGGTTGAATGATCTTACAAAAATTATGAAAGCGGAAATCTCGAAAAAAAAAGCGAAAAAGAGAGACGATTTCGAAACTATGAGCGAAGTTTATGACAAACTTTTAACGGAATTAAAATCTTAAAATCGATTTAAAAGATCCATCTGAATAGCATCATATCCGTAGAAATCTTTTCGAAAATTGACCCTACCCTCTTCATCTACAAAGACGCTTAAATATCTAATATGTATTGGTATCCTTTTGCGAAGCTTAATTTTCATCGTTTTTCCTTTATCTATCATCTTCACCAAAGTTGAGATGTCGTAACCGGTATATGGTGCCAACAAACCAAGAAGGGCGTAGGGATCCGACAGCCTGATACAACCCGAACTAAAAAGCCTATAGCGTCTTATAGTCAGATTTTTGGCATCCGTATCATGAAGATAAACATGATATCGATTCGGAAAAATAAATTTCATCTCTCCAAGAACATTCTTTTCGCCCGCTTTTTGCACCATTTGAAAAGGCAAGTTCCCGTCATAATCCAGATAAATACTCCAATCGATACTATGAGGATCGATAATTTTGCCGTTTTTATAGATTACGATATCATCTTTTTCCAGCGAATTAGGATCTTTTACTAGTTGCGGTATATAATCCTTCTTCATCAAATTTTGAGGAATACTCCAAGTCGGATTTAAAACGATATATTCAAGAAAATCTTTAAATATAGGTGTCGGTCTATCCTCTCTTCCCACCACCACGAATATATCTTTTACCAATTCGTCATTTTGGAAAAACTTCAACCAAAATCCCGGAATATTGATGACTATATAGATATCGCTCTTTATTCTAGGAAAAAGTTTGTATCTTTCGATATTCAAAGCGATCTTTTTTAGTTTCTCTTTTGCGCCGACTCTTGCATAATATGCGTTTACTTTGTCGAAAACTCCCGTTTGTTTTAAGTAGTGGCGTTTTTGAAAAGATAAGACCGCCCTTTTCAACTCCTCGTCGAAATTGGGAAAAGAGAGATAAGACGGATTGTCGTTCTTAAGATCCCCACTAACAAGCAAAAACTTCTTCAACTGAACAACATCGTATCCGTAATCCCCGATCTTCATATCTTTTAAATAATCTATTTTCGGAAATTTCAAATCTTTATATTTGTGATAAGCTTTTATCAACCACTTGTAGCCTCTCTCTTTCGGTATGTAACTTTGCAACACGTAACCGATAGAGTGGTTATGAAGCGCTCTTTTTAAATCTATAACATAATCTCTTTTTTGAGGATTTCTTTCCCATACGAGATTTTTATCTTCTTCAAGTTTTAAAATCTCTTCGAATCTGTTCCAATCTATCTCGCCTTCATACAAATCTTTCGAAAAAGATAAAAAGGTATCGCTGGCCAAAAGGTCTAGTCGCGATCTTTGCATATTCGTAAGATCGGTCGTTTTCAATTTCGACAACATACTCTTTAACTCTTTCGTATGATAAGGTTTGTCGCAATAGTTCAAATTTTTATCCGCAAGAGAGATAATCAACTGCTCTATATTTTGAATATCCCATAATGTTTTATAGTCGTTGTGAGAATATAAAGTCTTTAATTTTTGATTGTTATTAAACTCAAAATCATATATCAGCCGTTGCAATATCTCCTCTTTGCAACATCCTAAGCCATCTTCGGCTTTAGCGTCGCAGAAATTAGTCGCAACCAAAAAAGAAAGCACAAAAAGAAATCTATAAAACATTATGATTCGGGGTATTTAATAAACAAAGCAAAAAGAGGTTAAAAAACCTCCTTTTGTTCATGTTAGAATTTGTAGTTTACACCAAGACCGAAAGTGTCGAGGTTGATATCGTTCTCAGGCTTCGTCGTGCCTCCTTTAACATCATAAACATTCTCTACGCTATGAAGAAGTCTTACGCCTTCGGCCACCAAGCTCCATCTATCGTTTATGGCATAGTTTAGTCCCAATCCGAACGACGGGCTGGACTCATCAAGCGTACCGGCTAGAGCTCCGTTTTTGCTCGCATCGTCCCACGTGCTCTCAACCTTAGCTTTTGCGTACCCTAAAAGTCCGAAAAGATGCACGCTTTCGCCAAGCGGCAACATAGGCTTTAAATATATACCGTAATTCTCTTTGATTTCAGACTTACCGCCTGCATCATGGTCGGCATCTATCACACCGTAACCGGCACGACCTTCGATTCCGAAGTATTCGTTAAAATCATAACCCAATTTTGCAACAACCGCACCTAGCCCGTTACATTTCCCCGAATCCGTCTCGAATTGAGCACCCATTGCGTCTAATCCGACATACCATTTTTTCGGCTCAGGTACCACCGGCGCTACAGGAACCGGTGCGGGAGCCGGTGTAACGACTGGAACTGGTACGGGTGCGGGTTTAACCTCTTTTACAACTTCTACGGCCTGTTGCACATCTTGAGTGTCATAATCTACAAGCGGTTCGATATCTCCACCTGCAAACAAAACGGAAGTTGCAGCGGCAGCAAATAAAATTCTTTTCAATTTTAACTCCTTTATCTAAAATATTTAACTTACATAATACTAAATAAAGTTTTAAACTAAATTGAATTTTATTTTTTTCTTTAATAAAGTTAAGAATTTTGGTGATTTTTTCTAAAATTATTCAATAAATATTAACAAAAAAAGTTTTTATGCAACTATTTTATAATATAAAAATAATATCGATTCTTTTCTCAATAATCAAAATATTTGGAACTTCGAAATAAATTCATCATCTATATCGATTATTTTTTTATCTCTCAAGCGCGCGATCACCTCTTTGTCACAATCGGTATCCTCCGGCCATCTTCTTGGAAAGTTTTCTATCTCTCCTTTATTTGTACCATCAATTCCTATAAACTCTTTTTGAAGAAAAATATCACGAGTCGCATCAATATTGTTTACAACTCTCCAAATCAACATGTATGGATTGTCAAGATCATTTTTATCATGATCGACAAAAACTAAAAGCTTCGTGTGAGGCTTAAGAGGTGCAAGTTTTTCATAAATATCTGAGATCACCTCTTTTTTCTCAATAGCTATAACACAAATAGGTGTCTTTGTATAGGTTTTATACTGTTTTAGACCTTTAATGGTCGGCTCAATTTCTTGCATCAAAAATAAAAGCTTTTGATCATCCAAAATCTCTTTTTGAGGGAAGTGAACATTATCAGCTGTACAGTCAATTCCAAGTTTACCGCCATAAGCAAAAGAATCACTTGCATGATCTAGGGCATCGCAAACTCCTTCACTTATCAATACATTCGAAATCTGTACACGATCTAATATATAGTCGCTCAGATCATCATACTCTTCAAGATTTGGAGCATCCTCGTTTACAAAAATAGCATGCTTTACAAAACTCATCTGTCCAACACCCCAAAACGCATGCATAAACTGTTTCGCATGACCTGGATAAGCTGTTTTCATTTTAGCTATTATGAGATTATGAAAGACTCCGTTTTCAGGCATAATATAATCTATTAGATCAGGAGTAGTCGTTTTTAAAAGGGGTAGAAAAATTCTCTCTGTCGCCCATCCCATATATTTATCTTCAAGAGGAGGCTTACCGACAACCGTAGCTAAATATACCGGTTTTTGTTTATGAGTAATACACTTAACTTCCATTATAGGATACTCTTCTTCAAGTGTATAGTATCCTGTATGATCACCAAACGGTCCTTCTATCCTCATCTGAGACGGATCAACCGTTCCTTCAATAACAAAATCGGCATCTTCAGGAATATAAAGATCATTTGTAATAGATTTTACAACTCGAGCATTTTCACCTTTTATGAAGCCATACATCAAAAGCTCATATACTCCATGAGGGAGCGGGGCGGTTGCGGCCCAGGTGTATAGCGGATCGCCGCCGATCGCGATGGATACGGGCATAAGCTTACCGGCTTTTTTATATTCATTGAAAAAATTTGCACTATCTTTGTGAATCTGCCAATGCATACCGAGATGATTTTTATCATATACTTGAAGTCTGTACATCCCAAGATTTTTTCTCTCACCGTCAAGTGATTGGGTATAAACCTGCCCCATCGTAATAAAGGGTCCGCCGTCAAGAGGCCATGTGGTAAGTACTGGTATATTAAAAAGATCTACTTGATTGTCTAGATTAATGACTTCTTGACATTCTCCTTTTGAACTTAACCTTTTTGGAAACACATTCTTAAGCGAAAAAAGCCGACTTAACATCCCAAGCTTTTCGCCAAAAGATTTTGGAGGTTTGAGCTTTAAAAGATTTTCTATCTCGGAAGCTATTTCGTCAGCATCTTTACCGATAAAAAGATTGGTAGCTTTGTGTGAACCAAACAGATTCATCAAAACCGGGGTATCAAACTTTTTATCAAGCCTTTTTGAAATAGGATTTGTAAACAATATCGCCTTCGAATCGCTCTTTTTTACTTCGATATATGCGACATGAGGAATTTCAAGATCAATATCAAGCGGTTCGTCTATGATCTTTAAAAGATCGTTCTCTTTTAAAAGCTCAATCGCTTTTTGCATATAAATCCTTTAGAGTATCTCTTTGAGTGCGATCTCCTCGGCACGCTTCAAGAGTTTGATAGCACCCTCTTCCACCATACGATCAGCCAACTCTTTACCCATCATTTTATAATCGTTTTTGGAGCCGACGAGCTTCTCTTTTATAAGCTCGGCTCCGTCAGGCATACCTACGATCGCTCTAACTTGTATATTGTCGTTACCGTCGAGTTTCGCGTTTACACCGATCGGAACTTGACAGCCGCCTTGCAATACCGTTATAAAATCTCTCTCTATCGTGGTTTCTATATTGGCGTCCTCGTCATTTAGAACCGATATCGTCTCCAAAACCTCATGATCGTCAATACACTCTATACCTAAAGCCGCCTGTCCCATTGCGGGTATCATAAGAGATGTAGGTATTTGATAAAAATATTTCACTTCATTTTGTAAGCCGAGTCTGTTTATGCCGGCTGTCGCTAAAATAATGGCATCATACTCACCCTCTTTAAGCTTTCTGATTCTGGTATTTACATTTCCTCTGAGATTTTTGATTTTGAGATCAGGTCGATGCGCCAAGAGTTGCATGCGTCGTCTAAGACTTGTGGTGCCCACGACCGCGTTATCGGGAAGATTATCCAAATCGGCATATTTTTCGCTGAGCATCGCATCTCGAACATCCTCTCTTTTCGTGATCACACCAAGAACCAGACCTTCGGGAAATTCGGTCGGAACATCTTTCAGACTATGTACGGCTATATGAGCCTCGCCGTTTAACATAGCGTCTTCGAGCTCTTTTGTAAAGAGTCCCTTCCCGCCGATTTTCGCCAAAGGAGTATCAAGGATAATATCTCCTTTGGTTTTCATAACTTTCAGTTCGACTTCAAGTCCGGGATGAGCTTTTTGAAGTCTCTCCTTTATATGCTCGGACTGCCATAACGCAAGCTTGCTGCCTCTTGTCGCAATAATCAACTTTTTCATTTTTTTCCTATAATTTCTCTATATTTGTTTCTGCTGAAATCTTTTTTCCCGTTTACATATACCGTCGGCGTACCGCTTATCATCATTTTACCGGCCATTTTCAAATCTTCTTCATATCTGCTGACGATCTTTTTATCTTTTATATCTTCGAGAGTGACATTCGAGTTCATTTTTTTATTAAATTCGGCAAGTATTTTTTTATCGTCATCCGTGTCTATATTGAACTTTTTAGCATAGATTTTTTCCATAATGTTTTTGCCGCCTTTTTCTTCGAGCACCATAGCCGCTTTGATAATCGTCGGTGCCTCTTTGTGAAGCATAGTAAGCGGAAAATGATAATAATACAGTGCTATTTTATCCGGATTTTCTTTCGCGGCTTTTAGAAGCTTCGGTAGATACTCTTGACAAAACGGACAGATCGGATCGCTAAACACTACGATTTTCGCAGGCGCATTTTCATTGCCGTATAAAAGGTGATCCTTTCTGTAAAACGAACTATCCATATCCGGTACGATTTTATCTTTCAAGGAGGCTCTATTTACGATATTTACGAAGTCTCTGGTAATATACTTACCGTTACTGAATATTTTATCATGAACGGTCATCGTTTTGCCTTTTTGCTTGAGAAGCTTAAGGTCGATATCGAGAAAATAAATTTTCCAGCCGGGAAGATCCTTGACTTTTTTAGATTGCCTTATACTTATCCCTTTAAGGGAGAAGTCTTTGTTAACCGAAATCGCTTTTTTGACATAGCTTAACAATCTTTTTTGATGCTTCTGTTCGGCCGTGAGGTTTACATCTTTTTTTATATTCTTGGCAAAAAGCCCCACACCGCTACTTGAGAGTAGTGTCACTATCAATAACTTCGACATCAATCGCGTCATCGTTTTCTCCTTTATAAGTTCGTTTTTTCTCTTTCAAATGCAAAATATTTTTAGCAATAAACGTACCAAAAAACCCAAACTGCAACACCACTCCGAGGATGTCGCTGAAAAAGCCCGGGACTATCAGTAAAACGGCTCCAAGCAGCGACATGATGTTCATCTTTTGAAATTGATCCACCGTTATACTGCCTTGCATAAGAGCCGTCATACTTTGAGCAAGAGTATATCGAAAGTTTGTTAACAAAAAAAATCCGATTATCGCGCTTACGACGATCTCGAGAAAAGTGGCCAATCCGCCGATATTTGCGGCTATATCAACAGTTATCACCACCTCTAAAAAAAAGTAAATCAAAAAATAAATCACTATATCTCCGTTAACTTTTCAAACAGATCATCGACACTCACTTCCTCTTTTTCAAGAGTTTTACGATCGACAATCTCGACCACACCCTCTTTCAAACCTTTACCGACGATAACGGCTTTTGGAAAACCGAAAAGTTCAAAATCGCTTATCTTGAATCCGAATCTCTCGTTTCTATCGTCCAAAAGTACGCTTTTAGAACTTTTTTGAAGTTTTTCGTAAAGATCGTACGCATATCTCTTTTGCTCTTCATCTTTGATATTGGATATGATGATCATAATCTCAAATGGGGTTGTCTCTTTTGTCCAAATACACCCTTTATCGTCATGATTTTGCTCTATCATAACCGCAACCAACCTACTGACTCCGATACCGTATGTTCCCATTACAAAAGGTTTGGTTTTACCGTTTTTATCCAAAAATACGGCATCCAACGCTTGAGAGTATTTTGTTCCTAACTGAAATATATGACCTACTTCTATCCCTTTTGTGATAGTTAGTCTGCCGCCGCAGTGAATACACTCGTCTCCCTCTTGTACGCTCACCAAGTCTTGAAAAATAAAATCTTTTCCTTTAAACGAAAAACCGACATAATGATAATTCTCTTTATTCGCTCCGCATATCAATAAATTTTCATTTTCAAGTTCGCTATCAACTATGCACTTTACACCATCGACACCGGGTCCCATATAGCCGGCAACCAAGCCGGCATCTTTGAGATCCTCTTGCGTTGCATCCTCAAACTCCAAAGCTCCGCATGCAAAAAGGGCTTTCGTCTCTTCGAGCGTATCGCTTCCTCGCATAAAAAACAGAACGATCTCCTTTTTATCTCCGAAATCAGCTTTTTTTGCTATCGCTTTTACTAGATAATACGGATCTATTTTAAAAAACTCGCTAAGTTCTTCTATCGTTTTGACTTCAGGGGTGTAAAATTCTCCCTCTCTCATTTCAACTTCATCGTCCACAGGCGGTTTTTTGACTCTTTTCGCGGCTTCGATGTTCGCGCCGTAATCACACCCTCGGCAAATTACGATATCGTCTTCACCGTTTTCGGCAAGAACCATAAATTCTCTCGAACCGCTTCCACCTATCGCACCGCTGTTGGCTTCGACCACTCTGTACTCCAGCTCCAGTCTATCAAATATTTTCGAATAGGTTTCTTGCATCAAGGCATACTCTCTTTGCATATCCTCGACACTTTCATGAAAACTGTAACCGTCCTTCATCAAAAACTCTCGACCTCTTAAAAGCCCGTATCTCGGTCTAGCTTCGTCACGAAATTTGGTATTTATCTGATAAAGGTTCAAAGGAAGCTGTTTGTAACTTTTAACGCGCCCTCTAACTAAATCGACCATAGCCTCTTCATGCGTTGGTCCTAGAACATATTCGTTATTTTTACGATCTTTAAATCTCAAAAGCTCTTTTCCGAATTTATCGTATCGTCCGCTCTCTTTCCAAAGCTGATAAGGAGTGATAAAACCTAGCTGAACCTCTTGACATCCCGCCTTGTCAAGTTCCTCTTTAACGATAGCTCTTATCTTATCGAGTACCATTTTACCAAGCGGTAAAAAATTATATATCCCGCTTCCGACTTGCGATATAAATCCTCCTCGCAAAAGATATATATGACTGGGAAGAAGCGCGTCTTTTGGCGCATCTTTAAGCGTAGGTGCGAAAAGCTCACTTAATTTCACTATGAATCCTTTTTATGTAAATCTTTTTGGATCTGATAATCACATTTGTAAGTATCTAGCGCCTTTCTCTGCGAAACATTCAAACCGAAAAAGAGTTGAATCGACTGAACCACCGTATCGGCTTGAGGTTGTTCGGCTATATTTTTAAGCATATTGGTAGGTTTATGTAAAAAACTGTTGAACGCTTGGTGAATAATTTTTTCTATCTGCTTCTCATACTCTTTTGGAACATAACCTTTTTTTATAGCTCTTTGTAGCTCTTTATGACTACAGGATTTCGCCATATCTCTGATCTCTTTGATCATAGGATCGACCGAGAGAGTTTGAAGCCATTTGAAAAAATCCTCGGTAAACTTTCCGACTATCTCATAAGCTTTTTGAGCGTTATGTTCGCGCTGTTGTAAATTTTGTTGCATTATCGTTCTTAAATCGTCCACCGCATATACGGTGAGATTTTCACACTCACACTCTTCTATATCACGCGGAATCGCGATATCGAACCAATGTCGCTCGAAAGAGACGTTTTCAACCATATCGGCCGTTATCACCGGGTGCGACGCTCCTGTCGCCGAAAAAAGCAGACGGTAGTGATTTACCAACTTTTGAAGTTCCGAAAAAGGCTCTATCGTAACGGTCACTTGATCCAATTTTTTCGCTATTTCATGAGCTTTTTCCAAATCCCTGTTGACAAAAATAATATTCGCACCGGCATTCGCCAGATGTTTAGCGGCAAGTTCGCCCATCTCACCCGCACCTACGACTACCGCCGTATATCCTCCGAGATTACCGCCGAAAATCTCTTTTGCTTTCGCTACAGCTACACTCGCGACGGAGATTGGATTTTTGGATATATCCGTAGCGGTTCTAACCGTCGCGGAACATCTAAAAGCGTTATGCATAACACGAGCGATCTTTTGTCCGCTATAACCGTTTTCGTACGAAAAGCTGAAAGCATCTTTGACCTGTCCAACTATCTGCGTCTCTCCGAGAACCAAGCTATCCAAAGACGAAACGACGCTAAATATATGATAAATAGCTTGAGCGTCCGTATATATTTCGCCTTTACCTTCGAGTTCCTCTTGCGAAACGCCGGTGATTTTCGAAAGCGACTTCAAAATTTTCTCTTTTAGTCCTTTTATCTCCTTGGCGCTTACTATTATCTCCACTCTATTGCAAGTGGATACGACCAAAGCCTCATGCACTTCGTCGATAGCTATAAGAGCGTCATAAAGCTCTTTTCTAAGATCCAAATTAGCAAAAGATAACTTCTCTCTAGTTTCGATATTGGTATTTTTATGGGTAAAGCTAGCTATCAAGTAACGCATCAAAACTCTCTTTCTATCATATCTTTGATCACTTTTTCCAGATCTTCACTCTTATCTTCTTTAATCGCTTCAAGAGCCTCGTATCCGAGTTTTCTGGCCAACTCTATCGATTTTAAAACGGCGCCGCTCTCTCTCATTTTCAATTTTATCCATTTGGCTTCATCGTCATTCAACTCTTTTTTATAGAGACTTGAGAGTATCTTTTTGTCGCTTTCGTTCAAGCTTTTGTAAAGATAAATATACGGCAAAGTACACTTCCCCTCTTTAAAATCAGCTAACGCCGGTTTACCGAGTTTTTGACTATCGGACGTAATGTCTAGGACATCGTCTATAATTTGAAAGGCCAATCCGAGATTTTTTCCGTAAACGGCGTAAAAGTCGCTATCTTTTCCGCTCAAAGATGCGGCACATGCCGCGGTAGCCTCTATAAGTACGGCCGTTTTTTTATAAATCATGTCAAAATATTTTTCTTCGTCAAGTTGTAAAGAGTCGGAATAGATCACATCCAAAAGCTCGCCTGCGGAGAGCTTTGTGACGGCATCCGAAATTTTACAAGCGATAAAATCGCTAAAATCGTTCAACTCGTAAAAGGCTTTGGAGTATAGGATATCTCCAAGCATTACGGCCGTCTTACTATCGTAAGTAGCGTTTATGGAAGGTGTTCCCCTCCTTGTAACGGCTTCGTCTATTACATCGTCATGAAGAAGGCTGGCGGCATGGATCAGCTCTATTACGGCGGCTAATTTTACGGCATCTTCGCTATTTGACGCGATTTTCAATATAAGCTTCGCTCGAAGTCTTTTACCGCTGGAGAGTTTTTCATAAAGTTCCAGAGCAAAGGGGTCAACTTCGGCTACATAGTTGTACATAAGTGATTCGACTTCTTCTAACATCTTCGCCTTTACTTTTTTGGTCTAACGATTCTTATCTCAAATCTCTTTGAAAGATCGACATATTCCATATCGAGCTTTACTTTTTTACTTTTATCGTCAAACGATATGAATCTTATCACAAGAAAGTCTCGTCGCGCACTATTTTTGTAATCCGCGTTTACATAGACTCTTATACTGTTCAATCCATATGCGGTTTGAAGTATATGCTGTCTCTTGAAACCTTCATGATCAACCAGTAAAACTAATCGTTTGTTATGAAAAAGAGTCCACCGAAACTTTAAAATCCCCTCTTGTTCGAAACTTTTTTTTTCATCTTTTACGATAACTACTTCGGCAACCTGATCTTTTTTCAGCAAAAAGGTATGAGTAAATCCGATATCCGCCCTCCCGCCGTACAGCAAAACGACAAAACCGAGGATACCGAAAATTACTCTACTCATTTTTTGTTAATATATTTCCCATTCCCTCGATAAAAAGATCCGTCTGTCTTTTCTTTATCTTATCCTGATTTTCCCAAATATAATTTTGAACTATCTGCAAAACATCTTTATCTTCACCCATCATCTCTTCGAAAAGAAGTTCAAAAGCCGCTATCTTCTCAAGATTTGCCGAAAGTTCCTCTTCCACTAAATTTCTATTCGCATTAAAAATTATATCGAAATATTTTTTGCTCGGACTGCCTCCAAACAGATCGTCATCTTCCAATAGCATATTTTTCCCCTCTTCGTTGCTAAATAAGCAATGATTATACCATTATTAGCTAAAAAATCTAAATATCATCTCTCTGATGCATTTTGTATCCTCTACTCTATTTATATTATCGCGAAATTGTGAAGAATTCGGAAAATTTTTCGAATAGGTATGTAGATGTTTTCGAAAAATATGCGCCCCTTTTTCTCCGTAAAACTCCAACATAGCATCATAATGCTCCAAAACAATTTGAACTATCTTTTTCTTATCGAGCGTTTTAAGATCATTTTTTATCTGATAAAATATCCATGGATTTCCGACTGCACCACGCCCGATCATCACACCATCGCATCCGGTAAAGCTCTTTATTCTCTTTACTTTTTCATATGTTGTGATATCCCCGTTTGCGATAACCGGTATCTTTACGCTCTCTTTCGCGACTTTTATAGCTTCGTAATCAACCGGCGCTTTATACCGTCCTGAACGTGTGCGTCCATGAACGCTTAGAAAATCGGCACCGCTTTTTTCTATAGTTTTTGCGATTTTTTCGGGTATTTTTTCATCAAAGCCGATTCTAGTTTTTACCGACGTATAACGCTTGTTCGAATATTTTTTTATCGTTTCCACCACCCTCGCCATTTGATCCAGATCTTTCAACAAAGCGGAACCGGCATTTTGAGAGACTACTTTAGGAACGGGACAACCGCAGTTTAGATCGATTCCGTCGATCCCTTCCATTTCGTTAAGTATCAAAACCGCTTTTTTCGCCGTTTCGACATCGCCCGTTGCGATTTGAACGACATACGGAGTTTCTAAAGGAGACTTTTTAAGCATCTTAATAGTTTTTTCGGAGTTATATATAAGAGCGTTCGCACTTATCATCTCGCTATAAGTAAGATCCGCGCCGAATTTTTTCACAACGCTCCTAAACGGTAAATCGGTATAACCCGCCAAAGGCGCGAGAGCCAAAAGATCTTTTTTCGAAAAATCTATCGGCTCTTTCACACTCTGTTATTTAAAGAATAGATCGGTATCGAAATTTTTTCCGCTATCTTTTAAAAAGAGAAGATATTTGAAAACCGGATACTCCTCTTCGCTGGAATTTTCCAAAAACTCTCTAGCGTTATCAACCATTTGAAGCTCGAAAAGAACGTAAAGATAACCGTCTCCGGCCTCTTGCGGAAATTGATGTGCAAGTTTTTCAAAAAGTAAAATCAACCGATCCGGATTTAGTTTGCTTTTGAGTTTTTTTGCCAGATCGATATAGTCCTCTTTCGTGAAATCGAGATCTTTGATAAAATCGATAATATCTTCGTCACTCATGTCAATAGCGTTCTCTTTGGCATCTATCCGCTCTATCAATGTGTAAAAAAGCTCTTTCGTCGGTTCGACCTGATACTTTTTTATCTCGTCAAGAGAAGCGTAAGTAGCGAGAGCATGATGAGCTTTTTGACAAAGCTTTTTGTCTTCACACTTTTTCAAAATAGTCGTAGCATAAGTTCTATCCTGTGCTAACGCGTTAAGTGAGTTTTGCAAAACAAGCGCATTATCCGGGAGAAGATTGAATTTCGAGAGATCGACGACCTCTCCCTCTTTAATTCTCTGTTTCGCTTCCAAAATATCTTGGATTCCGTCATCATATACTCTGTGGTGTACCGACCTTTTAGGATCGATATTTAAAAGAGGCAGTATCATTCCAGGCAATTTGAACACTTCGCTCTTATATTCATCGGCACTAACTTTCTTGCCAAGAAGCGCTCTTTTTGCATTTTCGACGAATCTTTCGCTATCGCTTTTTATCGTTCTGAGCTTTGCGAAATTGATCGTTCCATAAAAAATTAGATGAATTATCGTTACAAGATATAGTATGAGTGCTGGAATCAAAACCCACACGGCTATCGGAAGATTGATATTTATTCCGGCAATAGGTAAACTGTAATACTCACCTGTATAAGTATAGATCGCTATACCCATAGCGATTATAAGCATGGCTCCTAAAACTATATACTTTCTCAAGCCCATAATTTGTGTCCTTTATGCAGTTTTTTCCACTATCTCTCTGCATACTATACAATATTTAGCCTGTGGTTTGACTTTCAATCTGGCAAGTCCGATCGGCTCTTCGCACATTTCGCAAACACCGTAAGTTTTGTTGCTGATTTTAAAGAGCGCATAATCGATCTCTTTTAACTCCTGTTGAAGTTTCGCACTAAGCGTTCGCTCTATCTCACTATCCGTACTGATCGTGGCATAGTCGGCTTCATCGCTTGCATCCGCTCTTTTTAACTCCTGTATCTCTTTTTCACTATCTTGTATAGTTCTTTGGATTTGATCTTTCCTCTCCTCGAGTATGGTTTTGAATGTCTCAAGCTCTTTATCAGTCATCTTGTCTCCTTGAATGTTTCGCTTGTTAGTTCTTTTATTTATGATAAGGGTGCTTGTGCAAAATAGTAAGTCCCCGATAAATTTGTTCATACAAAACAACTTTTGCGATTTTATGACTAAATGTCAATTTACTTAAGCTTATAACAAGATCGCCTTTGGTTAAAAAACTATCTTCAAAACCGTAAGCACCTGCTATAAAGAAATTTAAGTTTGTATTTATATCAAAAGTTTTATAAAAATCAAAACTATCTAATAATTTACCTTCAGGATGAAGCAAGATATTAAATCCTTTCATAAAAGGCTCAAACGCCTGAGAGTAGGAGCTTTTAGCGGTTTGCGGATTAATATTTTGAGCGGAAGAAATTTTTTTGTTAAAAATATTATGCTCCTTGAAGCGAGCATATTTTGATATCATTTTAGAGTAATTTTTACAGATGGGAGTATATTCGTCAATACAACTTTTTTCGATCGTATAGAGGTCAATTTTCATACAGATTCGAGCCTAAAACAAGATAAGTCACACCCTCTATTTTATCACTGCTTTTAACGCCTCCAATAACGGCTACATCGTGTTTTGAGGCTTTTGCGAGCAGGCTTGTTTTTTCACCTAGAATATTGGTTACCTCTTTTGTTAAGGTGGCTCTGTACGCACCCAGTCCGATATAATCCAAAGGAAGGTCGTTAGCCTTTTGGATTTGTGACAAGTTATGCGTGGAGAGTCCTAAAATTTTGTCTTTTAATTCATTTTTTAACCACATTACGGATTTTTCGATATCTGTTTCGTATCGTAACACATCTTCTTGTCCGACATGAAGGCCGTCAACCTCTTTCGCAAGCTCCAAATCATCGTTTGCAATGACGGTTCCTTTAAAAAATTTTTTAAAATATAAAATATTCTTAAGTTTAATATGAGTTGAATTTATCTTATCTCTATATTGAACTATCTGTGCCGCCCTTACTTTCGGTAGATCTAAAAACTCTTCGAACGATAAACCTTTTCTTCGATTCAACTCAAAATCGAAAAGAGCGTAAATCTTATGTCGCATCGGAGATATCGTGATTTGTTCGAACTAAATCTTCTTTGCGTCTTTTAGGTCTGCGACTGTCAGCCGTTTGCGATAGATTGTGTCCGAAATAATAAAGTAGATCCGCAACTGTCTGTTTCATCTTCGCACGCTGAACGATCATATCCAAAAAACCGTGCTCTAGTAAAAACTCCGATCTTTGAAAACCTTCCGGCAATTCGGCTCCGATAGTCTGTTTAATAACCCTTTGCCCGGCAAACCCTATCAATGCCCCCGGTTCGGCCAATATCACATCTCCTAACATAGCAAAAGACGCGCTAACTCCTCCCATTGTCGGATCGGTAAGTATGGAAATATAAGGCAAGCCCTCTTTTGAGAGCTTTTTAAGCGCTGCGGAAGTTTTAGACATTTGAAGCAGAGAAAACGTACTCTCTTGCATTCTCGCCCCGCCGCTAGCGCTAACTATGACAACGGCATGTCTTTTCTTTATGGCTCGGTGAACGGCTCTTACTATCTTTTCACCCTCTACGGATCCTAGGCTACCTCCCATAAAAGAGAAATCGAACACTACCAATTGAGTAGCGATACCGCCGATAAGACACTCCCCACTAACTACGGAAGATCTTTTACCGGTTTTTTTCTCACTCTCGGCAACTCTTTTTTTATAAGACTTCTTATCCACAAATCCAAGCGGATCGACCGGCAAAAGATCACCGTCATACTCTTTAAAGGTTCCCTTATCAGCAAGAAGAGCCACTCTTTTTTCTTGATCTATTCTCATATGGTATTTACATTTTGGACACACCTGAAAAAGATTTTCCACCTCTTTATAATACATAAGAGAGTTACATTTTGGACATTTTATCCAATGACTGGGAGCTTCATCACGCGACGGTTGCTGTTTTCTGAAGTTTTTGAAAATATCACCAAAGTTCATCATCTATCCTCTAAGAGTATTTGTTTTAATCGATTCAATATATTTTCTTGATGGCATATTATCGTTAAATCGTTTGTTTTATGCTGATACAACCCTTCGCACATGTAAAGTCCGGCCTTCACATCGAACACTCTAAGCCGTCCCTCGAGAATAACGAAAGATACTTCATGAGATAAAGAGAGAGATAAAGCGACGGCTCCCGGAACTCTATATTTTATTTTTGCCGCTTTTAACCTGTCGGCATATATGTTTGAGAGATAAGCTCTTTCAAATATCCCGACTTTCGAACTACCGTTTCTTACGATATCTTTAAAACGGATTTGATTCAGCGGCGAACAACACTGTTTTTGCGCATTTTTGACAATAACCGTACCGTTGGCAAGATTCGCAATTATCGCGGCTTCCACGCCCCAACCGCTCTCTATCGCTACCGAAGTACCAAAATATGGAAAATTGGAGAGAAAATTGTCACTGCCGTCAAGTGGATCGAGAGTTATTAAAAGTTCGCCTTCGCCTATATATCCGCTCTCTTCGGAATAGATCTTTCCAAAGCCGCTTAACTCTTCTACGAAAATATCTTCGGCGATTTTATCTATACCGTAAGTCCTATCTCCTCCTTCGCCTCTTTCTAAAATAGCTGAAAAAGAGGCGAAAGATCCATTTTGAAGAAGTTTGTAAATCCGCTGATTCGCTCTTATCGCCGCGGATATGAAAGAATCTACGTTAAGTGCTATCTTTAAACCTTTGAAGAGTTCAATAACTTATCTATAATCGTTTGCGCCGCTATTTTACCGTCTTGCGCAGCCGTAACGACAAGATCGCTTCCTCTGTAACAATCACCTCCGGTAAAAATAAAAGGTTTAGTACACTCCATCCCTTCGTTTGCCAAAATTTCACCCCACTTGTTTGTCTCGATACCGTTTTCCGAGAGAAAATTCGGCTTACAAACATCAAAACCAAGCGCAAAAATAACGACATCCGCTTCAACTCTAAATTCGCTTTTATCGACTATAGCGACTCGTTGTCTCCCGCTTTCATCTTTTTGAGTTAGCTGTGTTTTTAGCATCTCAACACCGATGACTTCCGACTTTTCATTTAACAATATCTCTTTTGGAGAAGCATAAAATGTAAATTCCGCTCCCTCCTCTTTTGCGTTTTTAAACTCTTTTTTGCTTCCCGGCATATTATGAGCGTCACGACGATATAGACACTTAACGCTCTTAGCGCCCTCTCTTAGAGATGTCCTTATACAATCCATAGCCGTATCGCCGCCGCCAATGACCACTACGTTTTTACCCGTTATGTTATATTTATGATCATATGTTTCATTGAAATGTTTTTGTTGAATGTTTCTTAAAAAGTCTATCGCCATAAAAACGCCCTCACCGTTTTCACCCGCGAGATTCGCTTTTTTTGATTTTTCCGCACCGATTCCGATAAATACGGCATCGTAATTTTCCATCAACTCTTTAAACTCTATATCTTTTCCGACTTCAACATTTAAAAAGAGTTTCATCCCCGCATCTTGTAAAAATTTAAAACGCCTGAACACAACCTCTTTTTCGAGTTTAAAGCCCGGAATTCCGTAGGTTAAAAGTCCGCCGGGACGATTCGCTTTTTCAAACATTTC
This sequence comes from uncultured Sulfurospirillum sp., assembly GCA_964573205.1. Classification (GTDB taxonomy): domain Bacteria; phylum Campylobacterota; class Campylobacteria; order Campylobacterales; family QNZT01; genus QNZT01. The sequence goes on from CAZNIT010000041.1 coordinate 116,684, forward strand.
CACTTTTATTCCCGCTCTCATCAGATACGTAGCCGCTGAAAATCCCGCAGGTCCCGATCCCACTATCGCAACCCTTTTATCGCTGAAATTTTCCGCAAATTCAGGTTTGAGCCCCTTTTTAAAACCGTTTTCACTTATAAATGTTTCGATCGAACCGATAGTGATAGCGCCGTAACCGTCTTGCTCAAGAGTACAATCTCCTTCGCACAGCCTGTCATGAGGACAAATTCTTCCTGTAATTTCAGGAAACGGATTCGTCTCGTTCGAGAGCTTGAACGAGAGCTCCAAATCTTTCGAAACGACCGATCTAAGCCAAAAAGGTATGTAATTGTGAAGAGGACATTTGTTATGACAGTACGGATCACCGCACTGAACGCATCTATCCGCTTGAGACGAAGCGTCGGAGGGTTTGAAAATTTCATAAATCTCTTTATAATCTTTTTTTCGCTCGTTCGATCCTCTTTTTAGCGGATCGATTCGCTCTAATTTTGTAAAATTCTGCATATCCTAATCCCCCTCATCCGGATTTAACGGTGTTTTTTTCATATCTTTAGGTCTTACTATCCAAAAATCTCTAAGCGTATGTCTAAAATTATCGACTATGTACTGAGCTTTTTTACTTGACGTTTCGTTAATATAAGTTCGAAGTAATTTTTTTATGAAGTGTCTCTCTTCATCCGATTCATCCGTATCAATTCTGGTCGCGTTGACAAGTTCCTGATTTACATTGTCGAAAAATTCATGAGCTTCGTCATATACGAACGCCACGCCGCCGGTCATTCCGGCACCGAAGTTAATACCCGTCTTACCAAGAACTACGACTACACCGCCTGTCATATATTCACAAGCATGATCTCCGGTTCCCTCAACTACCGCTATCGCACCCGAATTTCTAACGGCAAATCTCTCTCCTATACTTCCTGCAACAAAAAGTTTTCCGCCCGTAGCTCCGTAAAGACAAGTGTTTCCGGCACAAGAAAACTGTTCGCTTTGAGTCTGAGGAGTGATGACTATTTTACCGCCGTTCATACCTTTACCGACATAATCGTTTCCGGCACCCTTGACATAAATCGATATACCGTTTGTTAAAAATGCGCCTAAGGATTGTCCCGTTATACCTTCCAGCCTAAAAGTTATACTACCCTCGGGAAGACCGGCATTACCGTAATATTTCGCTATTTCACCGCTTATTAAAGTACCGAAGCTTCTGTTTAAATTTGTGATTTTCTTCGTAACTACAATACTCTCTTTCGGATTTTCTATAACTTTATAAACTTCTTTCAATATCTCTTTTTCATACTCGTTTTTATCGAAAGGTTCGTTGCTCTCTTTTTGACAGGTATCAAAACCGTCCACACGTTTTAAAATGCTGCTGAAATCGAATTTTTTCACGAAAGGATCGTCTTTGAGTTCAAGAAGATCACTTCTTCCGATCAGCTCTTCAAGTTCGGTATATCCGAGAGAGGCCATAATCTTTCTCACGTCTTCGGCAAGAAGTGTGAAAAAATTGATCACTCTATCGACAGTTCCGACGAAATGCTCTCTTAGATATTCATCTTGAGTAGCGACACCTACCGTACATTTGTTCATATGGCATATTCTTAAAATTCTACAACCTACCATCGTCAAAGCCGCCGTACCAAATGCGTAACTCTCGGCTCCGAGCATCGCGGCTTTTATGACATCAAGACCCGTTTTGAGTCCCCCGTCAGTCTGAAGATGAACGAACTCTCTAAGACCGTTTATTTTCAGAGCGTTATGAGCTTCGCTAAGCCCTAGCTCCCACGGATTTCCGGCATATTTTATGGACGTCAAAGGTGCTGCACCCGTACCGCCGTCGCCGCCTGAGATAATAATTTTGTCCGCATAAGCTTTCGCAACGCCTGCGGCGATAGTACCGACTCCGGCCGTCGAGACTAGCTTTACCGTTATTGTCGCCTCGGGATTGATCTGTTTCATATCGAAAATCAACTGCGCCAAATCCTCTATGGAGTATATGTCATGATGAGGCGGAGGTGAGATGAGCGTCACTCCCGGAGTCGTATATCTCAATGAAGCTATAAGAGGGGTTACTTTATGTCCGGGAAGTTGTCCTCCTTCCCCGGGTTTTGCCCCTTGAGCGATTTTTATCTGTATCTCTTCGGCACTTCTTAAATACTCGGGAGTCACACCGAAACGTCCCGAAGCTATCTGCTTAATCTTGGAACGGCGTGAGGTTTTGAGTCTCTCGCTCGCCTCGCCCCCTTCGCCTGAATTTGATTGAGCTCCGATTTTATTCATAGCTTCGGCTATCGCTTCATGGGCTTCCGGAGAGATGGATCCCAAACTCATTGCAGCCGTACAAAAGCGCTTGAAAATCTTCTCTTTGGATTCAACTTTATCGATAGAAATCGGTTTTCTATCCGACTTAAATACGAAAAAATCACGAATCATCTTAAGACCGCGGTCATTCACCGCTTTACAATACGCGTCAAAATCTTCCTCTTTAGCGGAGATACACGCTCGATGCAACTTGTTTACGACAGTCGGCGAATAGTCGTGATATTCGTTTGAAAATATAAATTTATGAAATCCGCCTATCTCAAGCGGAAAAAGTCTCTTTTTTTTATCTATCTCTTTGGCTTTTTTATAATCTCTATCAATCCTCTTCTCTATATCTTCATAACCAAGCCCAGGTATATAACCGTGAGAATCGCAAAAACAATCTTCCACGATCTCTTTACTAAGCCCGATAACATCGAACAAAGATGAATTTCGATACGACGCTATCGTAGATATTCCCATTTTCGACATGATCTTCAAAAGACCGGCTCCGAGCGAATGGTGGACATTTTTAAAAAGATTTTTCTGCTCGTATCCCAAAACCCCTCTTCTTTTGCAAAGATCCATAACGGAAGAGAATAATAAATACGGATATATCGCATTTGCGCCGTATGCTATAAGAGTGGCGCAAGAGTGAGAATCCACCGCTTCGGAAGTGATTGCTATGGTGGAGGTCAAGTGCCTTAATTTCTCATCCAAAAAAACTTTATTGAGCCTTCCTACGACCATCAACATAGGAATATATTTAAAATTATCTCCATCGGGACGATCATCTAGGATAATTATACGAATACCGTCTTCTCTTACGCTTCGTACGATCTCTTTTACAAGTTTTTCGAGCGAGCCTTTGAGGTCGGATTCAAAAAGCGTGGAGAAAACCCTGTTTTTATAATCGCTTTTGAATCTGGGATGATTTTCGTCACCGAAGGATAGAAGAACATTATATTTCTCCTCCATCAATATCGGAGAGATAGCTTTAAGACGAATCGCATGATCTGGATCCTCATCGAGAATATTTCTGATCTCGCCAAATCCGGTATTTAGACTCATAACGACTTTTTCTCTAATGGGATCTATCGGGGGATTTGTAACTTGAGCGAATTTTTGCTTGAAAAAATCGCTGAAACTTCTCTGTTTGTCGCTAAATGCCGCAAGAGGCGTATCGTCGCCCATAGCGCCGGTATTTTCTTTACCGTCTTTCATCATCGGCTCTATCACCATCTCGATTATCTCTTGAGTAATATTCGCAAATCTCTGTTTTTTCGCCAAATCCTTTATCTCGTAACAATCGGTTTTATTGAACGGGAGTTCTACGAATTCCTGAAGATATGTCATATTTTGATTGAGCCAATCGGCATATGAGTTCGTCGATTTCAAATAGTTGTCTATCTCTTCGCTTTTTAAAATCTTTCCGAATTTAAGATCGACTCCGATCATCTCACCGCTTTGAAGCCTGCCGCGTTCTATTATCAAAGATTCGTCTATCTTCAAAACACCGTACTCACTAGTAATGATGATTCTATCGTCTTTCGTAATAACGTATTTCGCGGGTCTTAAACCGTTTCGATCCAAGACGCATCCTATGTATCTACCGTCAGTCAAACTCACCGCCGCCGGTCCGTCCCAAGCTTCGAAACAAGTACTCATATACTCGTAAAAAGCTCTTAAATGAGAATCCATATGAGGAGCATTTTGCCACGGCGCGGGAATAAGCGCGCGAGCCGCTTTAAAAAAGTCCATACCGTTTGCTATCAAAAATTCGAACATATTGTCAAGGCTGCTGCTATCACTTCCTTCATTATTCGTTATAGGAAAGAGTTTCTCAAGCTCTTTATCCGAAAAAACTTTGCTTTTGATCCATTCGCTCTTTGCGGCGGCATTAAACCTGTTTGCGGATATGGAGTTTATCTCCCCGTTATGAGCGATAGATCTAAACGGCTGAGCCAATTTCCACTGAGGAAGAGTGTTGGTAGAAAATCTTTGATGAAAAAGCGCAAATCCGACTTGAAAATCAGGATCACTCAAATCTTTATAAAATTCACGAATATGAGTGGGCATTATCAACCCTTTATAAGAGATAACACCGGACGAAAAAGATGGAATATAAAAATCGCTCTCATCTTTGAACGCAAGTTCTATTTCACGTCTTGTCAGATACAAAAGCGCATCGAATCTTTTAGTGGCTATTATGGAGTTTGCAGCCAAAAATACTTGCGTAATCTTCGGCAAACTCTCCAACGCTTGGTCACCTAGCGCATTCGTATCTATGGGAACATCGCGAAACAGCAAAACCTTGAGATCGTTTTTTACGCATATCTCCTCGATCTTCTCTTTTTGCGAATCGTTTTGCAAAAAGAGCATACCCACGCCGAAAAGTTTAGGAAGATCGACGCCTTCGGCTTTAGCTACCTTCTTCATGAACTCTTTAGGCATACCAAAAAGCAGTCCGCTTCCGTCTCCGCTTTTACCGTCGGCGGCTATCGCTCCTCTATGCATCATGCGTTCAAGCGCCGTGACCGCATCTTGAACATTTTGATGTGAGGGAGTATTGTTAATATTTGCAAGCAATCCGAAACCGCAGTTGTCTTTAAAGCTTTTGAGTAATTCCATAAACAACCTTTAATAAAAAGTTGCTTATTTTACCCAAATAAGAGTAAAGTTTTGTTTAGTTTGTGCTAAAATAAGCTATGCAAGGCTATATACTAAATATCACAAAAGTTAAAGATGAAGATCTCATAGTCACCCTCTTAACAGAAAAAAGTTTAAAAACTCTTTACAGATTTTACGGAGCCAGACATGCAAACGTAAATATCGGTTTCAAAATAGACTTTGAAATACAAACAAACCGGAAGTCATCCATCGCCATGCTTCGCAATGTACTGCATCTAAGCAGTAAATGGATGACGCACAACAGAAAATTTTACCTTTGGCAACAATTCATCAAACTCTTTTATCGGCATCTAAAAGATGTGGAAGATTTGGATCCTTTTTATCTAAATCTATTAGACGAAACGAATAAAAAGTTTTTAAAACAAAATCCCCTAAGATGCATCGTAGAATCCTACATAAAACTACTTGAATTTGAAGGAAGGCTTCATGACGAATTTATCTGTTTTGTCTGCGACAAACAAATAAAAGAGAATTTAGTTTTAACAAGAGGTTATCTTTGCGCTCATCGACAATGTCTTTTGGGTGATCTTTTGGAATATAATAAAATCAAAAATCTTTTTAAGCAAAAAAGCACTCTATTTTTATCGGATGAAGAGACGAAAACTTTATGGAAAATTATTCAAGAAGGATTATGACTGATTAAAATGCACGAGCGCGCTTCCCCAAGTAAGACCGCCGCCGAAAGTATCGAGTAACATCAAATCGCCCTCTTTCAATTTTCCGTTTTCATACCAGTCGTTGATCGCCATAGGAATCGAAGCCGCCGAAGTATTTCCGTACTTTGAAACCGTAAGGACAATTTTTTCCTGCGGAAATTTCAACTTTTTACCAACAGCGTCGATAATACGAAAGTTCGCCTGATGGGGAATAAAAAAATCTATATCTTCGCTTGTTAGAGAGTTCTTTTTCAAAATTTCTCGAACATCTTTTGTCAGCGTATTTACGGCGAGTTTAAAAGTCTCGTTCCCTTTCATCTTGAGGTAATGCATCTTTTTTTCGATAACATCTATCGAACAAGGATTTTGTACTCCGCCGCCGGGCGTAATAAGAAAATCCTGATAAGCTCCGTCCGAGGATGTATGAATATCCAAAATCGATCTATTTCTATCTTCACAAGTGCTTATCACGGCCGCACCCGCACCGTCGCCGAAAAGTACGCAAGTGGTTCTGTCGGTATAATCGACTATGGCACTTAATTTTTCGGCACCTATAATTAGTACGTTTTTTTTCATACCGGATTCGATAAACGCTTTTGCAATACTAAGAGCATAGACAAAACCGCTGCAAGCCGCGGATATATCAAAAGCCGTAGAGTTTTTTATACCCAATTTATCCGCAACGACGCAAGCGGTAGAAGGCATGCAAAAAAAATCCGGCGTTATCGTAGCACAAATTATCGCATCTATACGATCTCTTTTTATACCGCTTCGCTCTATCGCCGCAACCGCGGCTTTGTAAGCCAAATCACTTGTCGATTCGTCATCGTCGGCGATATATCGATTTTGAATTCCCGTTCTTTGTTTGATCCATTCATCACTCGTATCGACGATCTTTTCAAGATCGGAATTTGTCAGAGTTCTCGAAGGAACATATGCGCCGATAGATTTAAGTGAAGCGAACAATGAAAATCCTTTTTAGTCAATACCGTTTAATGCGATATTCTTTCTTATATCTTCATTGACATCCGATTCGATGAATGATATAGCCTGAAAAATAGCATTTTTTATCGCTATGTGATTACTTTTACCATGACATATAATCGTAGCTTTGTTGACGCCAAGAAGCGGAGCTCCGCCGTACTCGGCATAGTCGGTCTGTTTTTTAAGAAGCTTGAATACTCTTCTCATTAAAAGCGCACCGGTAAGAGCACTGGGAGATCGTTTAATATTCATTTTTATCAACTTAGAGATGGAGCTTGCGACTCCTTCACTCGTTTTGAGCAAAATATTTCCGACAAAACCGTCACAGACAATCACATCGACACTATCGTTGAATATGTCGTTTCCCTCAACGTTTCCGACAAAGGAGTTTATATTTTTCATGAGCCTAAACGAAGCTTTCGTCAAATCGTTGCCTTTTGATTCCTCTTCGCCGTTTGAGAGAAGTCCGACACGAGGTGAAGGTACTTTTAAAACGTCTTTTGCATACGCCTCACCTAAAATGGCGAATTGAAAAAGATTTTCAGGTTTACAGTCCGTATTCGCACCTACATCCAAAACCAGACTTTTTCCTCCCGTCTGAGTCGGCATAAGCGTAGCTATCGCCGGGCGCTGAACACCCTCGATACGTCCTATACGAAGAGTCGCAAGACTCATAGTCGCACCGCTGTGTCCCGCCGAAACCAAAGCGTCGGCTCGAGAGTTTTTCACTAGATCGACAGCTTTATAAATAGAAGAGTTTTTACGCTTGAGTACATCGGTGGCGCTCTCGTCCATATCGAACACATCGTCGCATTCGATTATCTCAATATATTTCGCAAATTTTTTGGGAATTTTATGTGAAAAATCGGCACTATTTCCTACTAATATCGCATTGAATTTTTTCTTGCTTTTTTTAAGTGCCAGTATCGTTCCCGTTACAATGGGTAAAGATCCATGATCACCCCCCATCGCGTCAATAGCTATAGTATGCATTATCGTTCTATGCTTTATATTCACCTGTGGTTTTGTTTATTCGATGCGGCATTCTCCACGTTCCGTCGGCATCTTTTACCGGTTTTGGTAGTTTTAATTTATAATGCGTTCTTCTTTTCGCCGCTCTTGTTTTACTTACGCGTCTCTTTGGTACTGCCATAATTATTCTCCTGATGTTTTATTACATTTTTCGCAATAGTGATAATCACTTCTTATCGCTTCTATTTCACCCGATATCACAGAATCAAAATCGACAAAATGATCGAAACACTCTATGACATCGAGACTCTCACCTTCATATCCGCCGTCACTTACCTTTAAACTCATCTTCTCATCCAGACGATACATATACTCACTTGCGCATCTGTCGCACTCAAGCGGCAAATCGGCACTTAGAGCGAACTCTATTGCAACAAGAGTGGAGGAAAGCTTCCTAAAGCTCCCTTTTGCCGAAAAAAATTCATTTTTCATCTCAAAAGGTGACTCCGTGGCGGAAATCTTACGAAACTCTATTTTCACTATTTATTTTTATAATTTCTTATAATATCTCAATATCGCTAAAGAAATACTTTATTTCACGCTCAGCACTCTGTTTTGAGTCGCTTCCGTGCACAGCGTTTGCATCTATACTCTCTGCAAAATCGGCTCTGATCGTTCCGGCGGCAGCCTCTTTCGGATTCGTAGCACCCATAAGTTCTCTATTTTTCGCAATAGCTCCTTCACCTTCAAGAACCATCACGACAACCGGACCGCTCGTCATAAACTCAACAAGATCACCGAAAAAAGGTCTCTCTTTATGCTCGGCATAAAAACCTCCCGCCGTCTCTTCGCTTAACCGAATCTTTTTCATAGCGGCAACTCTCAATCCGTTGCTCTCAAATCTGTCAATTATCTTTCCGATAACACCTTTTTTAACCGCATCCGGTTTTATGATCGATAGTGTCTGTTCCATTTTTATGTTGCTCCAAAACTTTTTTGACTATTAAAATAAAGGCTGAGAGTATATCAAATGAAATCTATAATAAAGTTTAAAGCGGGAAAAATAAGGAATTTACGGGCGAAAGCGTACACTTTCACCCTACTCTTTTTTGACAAAGATGTCAAAAATCTATCTATAATTACTCTTCGATAACCGGTTCGCCTTCGGCACCTCTGTTTTCGGAAACTCCAGGACCTTCAGCAGCACCCCATACGATACATCCCTCGGTCGGACAAGCTTCGGCACATGCAGGCGTGTCATGATATCCTACACACTCAACACATTTGTCCGGATATACATAATATATCTCTTCTCCCGTCGGATTATCCTCGTCGTCAACAATAGCTTCTACCGGACACTCATCGATGCAAGCCCCGCAATTTATACATATATCCGTAATGATTACTGCCATATTTTCTCCTTCACTTTAATATTAAGTTGACCTAAACTATAACATATGCTATATAAAAAATTTCTAAAACTATTAGTTTCATTTATGATATATTGAAATATTCTCTTATTTGTGACGCTTTGTCGGTTTTTTCCCAAGTAAAGTCGTCCATCTCCCTGCCGAAATGCCCATATACCGCAGTCTTTTTATAGATGGGTCTAAGAAGATCAAGACTCTGTATGATCCCTTTTGGAGTAAGACGAAAAAACTCTCTTACACAAGATTCCAGTCTGCTCTCATCGACTTTGGAAGTACCGTGAGTATCTACCAATATAGAGACCGGTTCGACAACACCTATCGCATATGCCAACTGTATGGTAGCTTTATCGCATACGCCTGCGGCCACGAGATTTTTAGCGATATACCTCGCCATATATGCCGCACTTCTATCAACCTTCGAAGGATCCTTACCGCTAAAAGCACCGCCTCCGTGAGGACAACTTCCGCCGTAAGTATCAACTATGATCTTTCTACCGGTAAGTCCGGCATCTCCCTGAGGACCACCTATGACGAAACGACCGGTCGGATTTATATGGTACTTTATATTGTCCGCTTTTATATCTGATGGGAGATTTCTTTTTACAATCTCTTCAATAACCGCTTCTTTTAGTGTGTTTTGATCGGTATCCGGCGAATGCTGTGTAGAAATTACAATAGTATCGATCTCTGCCGGCTTACCGTTTTCATATTTTATACTTACCTGCGCTTTTCCATCAGGACGCAAAAAAGGCAAAATACCACTTTTTCTAGCCTGAGCAAGCGAATAGGTCAATTTATGTGCCAAATATATCGGAAGAGGCATCAAAACATCTGTTTCCCTGCAAGCATATCCGAACATCAACCCCTGATCACCGGCACCTATCTCACCGTCGGCTTGATCAACTCCTTGATTTATATCCACACTCTGTTCGCCGACACCGTTTAAAACTCCGGCACTACGATAATCAAATCCATACTGCGCATCGGTATAACCAATCTCTCTCACTACTTCCCTGGCGATATCCTGCATAGGTGCGTAAGTAACGGTTTTTAGTTCTCCTGCTATTATACAAAAACCGTTAGATAAAAGTGTCTCGCAAGCGACTCTGGCATTCGGATCTCTTTGGATAATATAATCTAATATAGCATCACTTATCTGATCAGCCATTTTATCAGGATGACCCTCGGTCACCGATTCACTCGTAAATAAATAATTCTTTAACATTACATCTTTCCTAAATCTTTATAATAAAATCGGCATAATTCTATCAAAAATAATCTTTTTATATAGATGATTTATATATACTATGGCGTCTAATCGATTTTTAAGGAGAAATGGGATAAAATTTATCCTCAAATAAACTTTACAAAAAGGAAAATTAAATTATGTTAGTAACAAACAAAGCACCGAATTTTAAAGCGACGGCTGTTCTTGGAGACAACACGATAGTGGATGATTTCGAGTTATACGAAAATCTAGGGGAAAACGGAGCCGTACTTTTCTTTTATCCGCTAGACTTCACTTTCGTATGCCCTTCCGAAATTATAGCGTTTGATCACAGACTGGATGAATTCAAATCAAGAGGCATAGAGGTTATAGGCTGTTCGATAGATAGTCAGTTTTCTCACTTTGCTTGGAAAAACACACCGGTGAACGAAGGCGGTATAGGACAAGTCAGATACCCGCTCGTAGCGGATCTTACTAAAAAAATCGCTAAAAAATACGATGTTCTTTTCAACAAAAGCGTAGCACTTAGGGGTTCATTTCTAATCGACAAAAATAAAATTGTAAGACACGCGGTAATAAACGACCTTCCGCTTGGAAGAAACATTGACGAGATGATCAGAATGATCGACGCGATGCTATTTACGGACGAGCACGGTGAAGTATGTCCGGCAGGATGGCACAAAGGCGAAGAGGGAATGAAAGCGGATACCGACGGTGTCGCGGATTACCTTGCTAAACACGCTGAAGAACTATAATTCTTCAGCAACCGTCAAAGCGAAAAACTTCCGCTTTGACGACTTTAAAGTTTCATAATAACCGCATCCCCCTACTTTACTGAAATATATTGCTGCTAAATTTCTATGCCAATAAATTATGATATATGAAGAATCGATGCCAAAAAATAAAAAGGCGACTCAAAAAAGTCTTTTCCTTTTTATGATTTGACGACTCGTTGATTAAGCGGAAATTTTAGTAACTCTAACTCTAGTAAACTCTCTCCTGAAACCTTTCTTCAGTTTAGAGTCTTTTCTTCTTCTTTTTTTATAGATAACGATCTTTTTATCTTTGCCTTCAGCTACAACCTCCAGCTCAACTTTAGCGCCTTCCACAAAAGGCGTACCTATCTTTAACTCGCCGTCATTCACGGCAAGAATTTCTGTAAGAGTGATTTTCTCTTTCGGGGAAGCGCCAAGCTTATCGAGATTTAAAAAATCTCCCTCTTGGACTTTATACTGCTTACCGCCGCTTTTTATGATAGCATACATCATATGTCCTTGTTTAAAATTTGAACGCCGATTTTACTGAAAAGTTTATTAAGTTATGATTAAAACATTTTAATAATGATACTCTTGACTACTATCAAGTGCCACGGCATCTATCTCTATCTGAACATTTTTGGGCAGAGTCTTTACCGCCACCGTACTTCTTGCCGGATATGAAGTACCAAAAAACTCGGCATAAACGGTATTTACGGCTATGAAATCATCCATATCCGTCAGATAGATAGTCGTTTTGACAATCTGATGAAGCGAACTTCCGGCAGCTTCAAGTACATTGGCTAAGTTCGTAAGTATCTGTCTTGTTTGATCATGAATATCTCCTTCTACCAACTCTCCGTCGGGAGTAAGCGGTATCTGTCCGGAAGTGAAAATAAACCCTCCCGCTTTTATGGCTTGAGAGTACGGTCCAATTGCGGCCGGAGCTTTATCGGTGGTTATTATATTCATTTGGAACTTCCTTTTTTTTAATTATCCAAATTATAACAAAAACTTTATAAACCTAAAATACGCTCTTAAGCCGTCGTGATTTAAATATTATTTTAAACTTATTAGTATATAATATTAGTTAGGAAGATTAAGGGCTTAAAGAGAACCCTTAAAGGAGTTTATATAATGAAAAAGATCACTACCGCAGTCGCCGCATCCGTACTGCTATCTGCCACACTGCTGTACGCAGATGAAAACAAGGAGTCGTATATCGATTACGTTAGTGTCGGTATAGCTCTTCAAGATGTTGACAATTCGAAATTCGATCAAGGTGGTGCTTTTGTAGTAAACGCCGGTAAAGATATATATAGCGATATGAGCGTCGAGTTGGAAGGGTCGGTGGGTATTGAAAAACCCGAAGCGAAATTTAACGGCAAAACTCATGATGTCGATTTCTGGTCTCTTGGAATTTACGGCACATATATATGGAGAGTCAACAAGCTAAGCATCAAACCTAGACTCGGTGTCGTATATGAGAGTATAAAATCCACACTCAATGTGACTACGAACAACGAAGCGGCTATGACCTCAGGTACCAACAGGCAAGATCTAGCGGTAAGCGGCGGTATAGGTATAGCTTACGATATAGACAAAAATTATAAGATCTATACGAACTATACCAAATTCGAAGACGATATGGAGCATCTCACCTTCGGAGCGGAGTATAAGTTTTAATTTTTTAGGATATCGGCTTTACGCTGATATCTGTTATCTATCCCTCTTTCTTCATATCGTAAAGATAGTTGGTAGCCTCGACATATCCGTCAACGCTTCCACAGTCAAACCTTTTACCTTTAAATCTGTATGCTAAAACCATTCCTCTTTGAGCCATAGTCATCAAAGCGTCGGTTATCTGAATCTCTCCGTTTTTTCCAGGTTTTGTCGATTTTATAATTTTAAAAATATCGGGAGTTAGAATATATCGACCTATAATCGCAAGATTCGTAGGTGCTTGTGACGGTTCCGGTTTTTCTACCATATTAGAAACCATAAAAACACCATCTTCTATCTCCTTTCCGTCTATAACACCATACTTGTATGTCTCATCCATCGGCACTTCCATAATCGCCACTATAGAGCATTTATATTTTTGATAAAGTTTTATCATTTGCGCCAGTACACCCTCTCCATCCTCATTTATACACAAATCATCCGCCAAAACTACGGCAAAAGGTTCAAAACCTATCAAAACTCCGCCTTTTAAGATAGCGTCACCCAAACCTTTCATCTCTATCTGTCTGGTATATGTAAATGTACATTTGGAGATAAGCGATCTAATCTGAGTTAAAAGATGCTCTTTGGAACTTCCTTTTATCTGATGCTCAAGCTCATAAGAGATATCGAAATGATCCTCTATAGCCCTTTTACCACGACCTGTTATAATAGCCATCGTATCAAGGCCGGCTTCAACCGCTTCTTCGACACCGTATTGGATAAGCGGTTTCGTCAAAATGGGCAACATCTCTTTTGGCATCGCTTTTGTTACGGGTAAAAACCTGGTACCGTAGCCGGCCGCCGGAAACAGGCATTTTGTTATTTTCATCTTATCTCCTCTTTAAGTTTTGATTTTATCCATAATACATCGTACGGCTCTATCGTGATTTCTTCACATTCAACTTTTTTACCGTAAATAAGCTCGATTCCCTTCGCTTGCAAGTAATCACCCAAATCAAAGCAAATACGCTCATTCGTAAAATTATTTATGGCGAGAAGTTGTTCGCAAAAATCTCTCGATACCCTTTTTATAACAAATAGACCGCTTTTGATCTCGAAAAACTCAAACGGTGCGTAAGGATTAAAAACTTTTTGCATCTTTCTTATCGACAAAAGTTTTTTGTAACTTCTATACACCATAGCTCTTAAATTTCCGGGAGTACCCAGCTCTTTATCGAGTATCTCATAGTTTAGCTTTTCTCTGTTTATAGATCGATAAACTCCCGTCCTTTTTACCGCATCTTTATCACTAAGCGAACCTACCAACGAATGGAAGTAGATCCCCGCAACTCCGGGCATCGCTAGAGTGACCGCTTGAGTCAGAAGCATCTTTTTCGCCCTTAAATGATTCGGTTCACAAGGATCGCTTATTATATCGATATAGCTTGCGTTTAGTTCATACGGACTCTTCTCTTTATCGTTTACAGCTCGATAAGATACGTATCCGCCTCTTTTTTGTACGATTTTCACCAAATCTTCTATCTCCTCTTTACTCAAAAGTTCGCTTACCGGACGAACTCCGCATCCGTCATGACTTGCCGTAAAATTGAAAAAACAGACTTTATCGCTTGGTAAAGAGAGGCTTTTGGCCCAATTTATAAGTACCGTCGTATCGGATTTTAGAACCGAATGAGCTAAAAGAGGAGGAAGCGCAAAATTGTAAACCATCTGCGCTTCGTTTTCACCGTTTCCGAAATATGATATATTTTCATCATGAGGAACATTTGTTTCAGTTACTATGATAAGCTCCGGTGAAACCAAATGAAGCACTTCACGCATAAGCTGTATGATCTGATGAGTTTGAGGAAGATGTATGCATTCACTTCCGATCTCTTTCCACAAAAAAGCTATTGCGTCCAATCTAATAATATTCGCCCCTTGCTCGACATAAAATAAGAGCGCATCCAACACATCGATCAAAACTTTATAATATCCGTAATTCAAATCGACCTGATCTTTACTGAAAGTCGTCCAAATATAATGGATTTTGCCTTCGCAATCTTTGTACTCATGAAGAAGAGGCAGGGTTCTTGGTCTTACTACTTTTGAGAGATCTACACTAGGATCCATATCTAAAAAATACTCTTTATATTTCGGATCGTTCGCCAAAAAACTCTTAAACCAATACGAATATTGAGATATATGATTTATCACACCGTCGAACATAAGACGATAATTAAGCGACAAGTTTTTGATATCTTCCCAAGAGCCCATCCTAGGCGATACGTCTTTATAATCTATCACGGAAAAACCGTCATCGGAAGAGTAGGGATAAAAAGGAAGAATATGAACCGTATTTATCACATCTTTTACATGTTCGTCCAAAAAAAGTTTCAAAGTCGCAAGCGGCTCTTCATCCGGTCTTACAACTTGATCGCCGTAAGTTATTAGTATCATATCCTCTTGCGTAAGCTCGTACGATTTGGGTTTGATCCTCTTTTTATATTTACGAATAAGTTCTTCTATCTCCAAAAGAGCTTTTTTCGCATCTTCACTCTCATACAGAAGTTTCAACCTAACGAATATATCTTCGAGTTTTTTATTCATTATCCATTCTCACGGCTTCGTTGTATCTATAAGTAAAATGAGGAAGCACCGAGCGTACCGCAGTCCAAGCCGAAAGAAGAGGCACCCCCATAGGATCTTCGTTAAAACCTTCGTTCGCGGCTTTTAAAGAGTTGGTAAATTCCAAAATCGCGGCCAATTCCTCTTGCCTGTCATATGCCAAACCGTTTACTTCGGATATAACGCTATATTGAGCTATAGCTCTTTGAGCCTCTTCATAATAGGTCGTCAACAAGGCGTTAAATTTTGCATTTGAAAAAGTTACTCCGCTCTGACTCATAATACGAAAAATAGTTTCCGCTATCTCTTTTGTCATTTGTGAAACTCCGCCTCCGGCTTCCGATCCGAGATCTTGATGTTTATGTTCATAAGTTTCCATAATTTCCGATTGGCATATTCTCTTTTTCGACGTATTGTGATAGACTTCGCTCAAAGTCGAGACTTCAAGCCCCCAAGTCGGAGATATCCTAATACCCCTTGCAAGCGATCTTATAAAGGCGAACTCTCCGGATAGAGCATATCTGAAGCTACCCATATAGTCCAAATATCTACTCTTGCCGAATATCCTCTCCAAAGATTTTAAAAGCGGTGTATAAAAAAGTCTTGTGGCACGTCCGTGAACCTTTTTGGAAACTCTGGCATAGTAACCTTTGTTAAACTCGAAATCAAATCCGGGATGAACGATAGGATAAAAAAGACGAGCCGGAATCTCTCTTGAATAATTTACGATATCACAATCATGAAGAGCTATGGCGTATGCGTTATGATCAGATAGAATATATCCCATCATCATCCAGACATTAAGCCCTTTACCGCGTATATTCGTACTTTGAAATCCTGCTTTTTTCAACTCGTCTTTTAGCTCCATAATACGTGGACCGTCATTCCAAATAACATCCACTTTTACGGGCAGATCCCTCATAATCTCTTTGACATGCATAAACTCCTTTTCGCCAGCTTGATCCAAACCTAAAACTATTCGATAAAGGTATTTAATATTTTTGAGCTCATTTACTATATTTTTCATAGCATCCGTCTTGAACTCGCTATAAAGTGCGGGAAGTATTAAAACCATATTTCTTCTTTTTGAAAGCTTTAAAAGCTCATCTTCCATATCCTCCACACTTCTTTTGCCAAGTCTGGGAATTGTCGTGATTACACCGTTTTGAAAAAAATCTGACATCTTTACTCCTTTATGGCTATCATAATATCCATAATGTTTGTACCGCTCTCACCGGTAACGATGAGCGTATCGGCTCTTTCGTGAAAATGATAAGAATCGTTATTTGATAAAAAAGCATCTATATCATCTTTATAATCGCAAGCCGCCACTACGGCTCCCGCCGCTTTTGTATTGCCGTCTATTCCATCGGTTCCGGCACTCAAAAAAACGATATTTTCATCATCTTTTATCTCTTTTAAAACCAAAAGCGCAAGCTCCTGATTTCGTCCGCCCTTCCCGTCTCCTTTTAAAACGACTCTGCTCTCACCGCCGAAAATCAGACAAATCGGTTTATCGCTATTTTGCTTTTTAATTAAATTCGCTATATATTTTGACAAAATCTCTACATCATCATTTAAATCACCGCGAACTATTTTCGCTTCATATCCTAAACTTTTTGCCTCATCAAGAGCGGCTTTTAAAGCATGAGTGTTTGACGCTACTATCTTATGGCTTATCTTTGGGTTTTGCTCTTTTGGAGTCTCATTTTCACATAGTTTGATTACATTTTGGACACTCTCTGGTATCTTCTTCCATAAGCCGTATTTTAAAAGCACCTCTTTGGCATCTTCGCAGGTGCTCTCATCGGCATAAAACGGTGCTGAACCGATCGTACCAAGATCATCTCCCACAACATCACTTACTACAAAAACCATACCGGAAGCTTTTGTCATATTCGCCAATCTCGAACCTTGTATAAATGAGAGCTGTTTTCTTACTTTGTTTATCTCCGCTATCGAAGCCCCGCAGGCTAAAAGAGCATCATTTACAAAAATCAGATCTTCTAAAGCAAGAGATTTACAAGGCTTTTGTAAAAGTGCCGAACTTCCGCCGGAAAGAAGATAGATAAAAAAATCATCCTCTTTCAAAGAGCGAAGTTTTGCGATCATCTTGTTCGCAGCTTCGACGCTTTTTTTTGAAGGAGTCGGATGGGAGCTTTTAAAAACCTCTATCTTCGGCAACTTTTTTTCATAGTTTGAGACGATAAATCCGTCTTTTAGTCTATCACCGATTTTCATCATAACCGCTTCAGCCATCTTAAGACTCGCTTTTCCGGAACCAAAAAGCATGATCTCTTTTTTTGTTACGGTATCTAACTCATAATTTAGATTTAAAGGATCGACAGCCAAGAGAGCTTTTTTGAAAATTTCCCGGGCATTTTTTTTATGCGCCTTCAACAAGAACCCTTTTTAAAGACTCGTTCCAACCTCTACTTCCCGGACTTTTCGCTTTGATTAGATTTGAGAGCTTCAGATCTATGAAAGTGTTGTCATATCTTGGTATCAAAATCGCTATATCCGCGACCTTTAACATCGAGATATCGTTTGGGCTGTCTCCAAGAGCTATGCTTTTATATCCCTCATATCGAGAAAGAACTCTTTTTACCGCTTCGCCTTTATCTTGATCTTTACCGACACAATGATAAAATCTGCCGCCCTCTAGTATCTTAAATCCCTCTTTTTCGGCAACCTCTTTTAAAGAGGCTAATTTTTCCTTATCCTTTAGTAAAAACGGTTCGCTAAAATCTCTATGTTTTGCAAGAAGCGCTCTCTTTTCATCAAAATCCGTATGTGCCATCAACTCTTTTGTGCTCATATTTGAAAAACTGAGTATTCCAAAATTATCTTTATATCGATTTATAAAAGAGATGATCTCCCGGTGATCTTTTCCAAGCTTTACAAAAGTGCCGTCTTCATAATAGACACAAGCACCGTTTTCAACGATAAACGAGGAGTTTATTCCCATCTTTTTTTGCAAGATTTCACACTCTTTTTTCGTTTTGCTGGTATTGTATATGATATCGATATCGTTACTTTTTAAAAAAGAGATCATAGGCAACGCTTCTTTGAAACTATAATCTCCATGATTTAACAAACTACCGTCAAGATCGGTAAAGACGACATATCCGTTATTTCGCAAACTTCTCCTTCAGTATCCTTTTACCAAGTTCCACTCCGGGCTGATCATAAGTATCTATACCAAGAAAATAACCGCAAAGAGATGTTAAAAGCTCATAATAAAAGATCATATAACCCACACTCTTTTCATGAAGTCTATCTATCTCTATCAGATCTACGCTTATGCCCTGATCAAGAATACTTTGCATAGTAGCGTCACACTGAGCGTTTATAAGCTCATTAAAGGTATGTCCGTTTATAAAATCCGTACTCTCTAAAAACTTCAAAGAAATATGCGGTATCTTTAAATCTTTTTGAAAATCTTTCACTTTGATCATGGTTACGGTTTTATCTCTTGGTCCCTCTATCAAAAGCTGCAAAAAAGAGTGCTGGTCGATAGAACCGATAATACCAATCGGCGTTAAACCGCAGTTTTCACCCCTTTTGTTCACTTTACCCAAAGACTCGCCCCAAAGCTGAACATACCAGTCATTAAATGCTCTAAAAGCACTCGCATATGAAAAGAGTACATTTATAGGAAGATATGAACTATGCGAGACATAATAATGAGCTTTTTGCACAAGCGGATTTTCTTTCTTTTCAAAAAACGAGTCCCTTATCTCTTTCGCACCTGATAAAATCTCTTTTATATCATACCCCAAAAGAGAAAGGGGCAAAAGCCCGACGGCTGAAAAAACGGAAAATCTTCCACCGACATTTAACGGTATATGAAAACACTCCAATCCAAACTTTTCGCTGAATTTATCTAAAGGAGAACCTCTATCCGTAATAGTCACAAAATGGGAGCGAAATTTCTCATCTCCTATCTCTATGTCGAAATAGTTCAAAATATATTTCAGATGAGAAGTGGTCTCTATCGTAGAGCCCGATTTTGAAATAACTATAAAAAGCGTCTCATCAAAAACGATATTTTTTATAACATTTTCTATCTCAATCGGATCGACATTTTCAAAAAAAAGAAGCTCTTTTTCATTTCTATGTTTCGTATGCATAAGCAGAGTATCCACGGCTCTTGTTCCAAGAGACGATCCGCCAATCCCGATAACGGCGATTTTTTTAATATCCTTAACTTCATCCTTCTTACAAAAAGAGTCTATTTTCGAGACTATCTCCCCCTCCGGCAGTTTATAGTAACCGACATCATCGCTTTTCATCTGCCTATATAAAGCTTCATACGCTTCCTCAATATGCGAAGCGCTAATTTTCGGTTCAAAAAAAAGCTCCTGATTTATCAATGTGTATCCTTTAAAAACTTTTGATTACTCTCAAAAACACTTCATAAAGCGCTTTTACCTCATCTACGGGAGTAGATTCGTTAGGTGCGTGAATAGTGTCGTTTACTACGCCGAACTCCACCGTATCTATACCGAATTCTCCAAAAAACCTGGCATCGCTTGTACCTCCGGCAGTTGAATATTTTGCATCAATTCCGGTAACGGCTTCAATACTTTCATGCACTTTTTGTACCACTTTGGAGTTTCTGTTTGTAACAAAAGGCTTGGCGGACTGGTTGAGTACCAGCGTATAATCCATCTCTTTAAAATATTTATGTACAAATTCTTCTACATCTTCTTTTGTCGTTTTTGTAGAGTTTCTAACATTGAACATCATCTTAAGCTTTCCCGGAGTAACATTCGTCACTTCCATACCGGCACGAATATCGGTAATGACAAATTGGCTCGGAGAAAAATTTTCATCTCCCTCATCAAGATTTACACCCGCCATATGCGGTAAAACCTGAGCGACTTTGTGAATAGGGTTTTTAGCTTTTTCAGGATACGCCGCATGACCTTGTGTACCGATTTTTTCAATGATACCGTTTATAGATCCTCTTCGACCGATCTTGATCGCATCTCCGAAAACCTTCTCGCAAGTCGGCTCGGCTACGATCACATAATCCGGAAGAAAATCGATCGATTTTAACTTTTTTATCATCTGGATCGTACCGTACTTAGCGTCTCCCTCTTCGTCGCTTGTAAGTAGTACGGAGAGAGTTCCGTTAAAGTTTTTGACATCTTTACATGCTTTTAGAAACGCGCACACGCCACTTTTCATATCTTGGGTGCCGCGTGCTGTAATTCTGCCCTCTTTTAAAAGTGGCTTGAACGGATCGCTATTCCATCCCTCTCCCGGCGGTACGACATCTATATGTCCGGCGAAACAGAGATGATCTCCTTTTGAAAATTTTTTATACAAAAAAAGGTTTTTGACTCCCTCCTTTTCAAAATAGATACTCTCGAACTCATCAAGATACCCTTCGATAAAATCCATCGCGCCGTCGTCGTCGGGAGTAACGGATCTATATCGAAGCAGTTTTTCAAACAGAGGGATCAGTTCCATAAAAAATCTCTATTTTTTTTTAGGATTTTCATAAAAAACATAAGATGTCGAATAATCGCTAAACTCAAAATAGACTCTATCCTCTCCCTCATCCACTTTACCGTTTAAATTTTCATCTAATATTCCGTAACCGTATCTATACGGTCTGTCGGTATCGCCGCCGGTACTGACCGCGGTTGAGAGTTTATCTATCTTTAAAAATTTTTTAACGAGTTTATCTCCGGCATATACTTCAAGAACTCCATCGGTTCCCGTCCAGTTTTGAATGGCGCGACCTAGCTTGTTTTGCGTCTCTTGAGTACATCCGCTTAAAAACAGCATTGCAAATGCCGCAGATATAAGTATGCTCTTTTTCATGATTTTATCTCCTTTTGTAATTTTATTGAAAAAGTATTTTATCATAATTTTAAATATTTATTACACTATTGAAAATAAACGCCATCATCGAAAAAAGATCGGCAAATATAAAAAAACAGAGCGCTTCATCTCTTAAAATTCATCGAATGAAATAATTTATATAAAAGTCTCTTGACTTTTTCAAGACTATATGGTATGGTGTAGGAAAGTTGAGCTAGGTTATATCAACTATGCTCAAGACAAGGAGTCAATATGCAGTACTATATAAAAGAGAAAGAAAAAGATAAAATCACCTGTATTTTATGCCGTCACTATTGCCGGCTGAAAGAGGGACAGATAGGAGTTTGCGGTGTCAACAAAAACGAAAACGGCAAACTCAAAAATTTGGTTTACAATCATCCCGTCGCTTTAAATATCGACCCGATAGAGAAGAAGCCTCTATATCATTTTCTTCCCGGAACCAAAGCTCTCTCTTTTGGAACGGTTGGATGTAATTTCAAATGTCCTTTTTGCCAAAATTGGGATATTTCTCAGCAAACAAAAGTCAATGAAGAGATTGAGGTAACTCCTCAAAAGATGGTGGAGTTGGCGATTGAAAACAACTGCGACACAATCGCTTATACATATAACGAACCGACTATCTTTTATCCTTATGCAAAGGATATAGGGATAATAGCAAAAGAAAAAGGCATTAAAAACATCTTCGTAAGCAACGGATTTGAAACACCGCAAATCATAGAAGATATGCCGTCATGGCTTGACGGAGCGAATATCGACCTTAAAAGCTGGGATGAAAAATATTATAAAAAGGTCTTAAAAGGCGGACTTGAAGCGGTGAAAGATACGCTAAAAAGAATGGTCAACGCCGGAATCTGGGTAGAGGTAACCACTCTTTTGATAGAGGGAGAAAACGACTCAAACAAAGATCTCGAAGAGATGGCGACTTTTATATCGGATGAGTTGGGAAAACATGTACCTTGGCATTTAAGCGCTTTTCACCCGGACTATAAGATGAAAGATCATGCATATACCGGTCTTGATACGCTAAAAAGAGCTAACGCCATAGCAAAAAAAGCGGGACTTTATTATGTCTATATGGGAAATGTACCGGTTCACGGCGATACTTTCTGCCCCGGATGTAACGAGCTTCTCATAGATAGAACGGGATATTCGGTGACGATAAACAATCTACAAGACGGGCACTGCCCCAAATGTTACAGAGATATAGAAGGAGTATGGAAATGACGATTAGAAAAGATGCGGTTGCGGGACAATTTTACCCCGCTTCCTCGGCGGATATAGACGCGATGATTAAACATTACAATACTATTCTTGATGAAAGTCTGAAAGAAAGAGAGATACTAAATCTAAAACCGAAAGCGATTATAGTACCTCATGCGGGTTATGTCTATTCGGCATTTACCGCAAACTTCGCATTCAGGCTCTTAGCGAATAAAAGACCGAAAAAGGTAGCGGTCATCGGTCCTAGCCACAGGGTTTATTTAAAAGGAACGAGTATAAGCGATTACGACTTTTACGAAACTCCCTTTGGAGAACTTAAAATCGACAAAAAGCTTTTAAAAGAGCTTGAAGAAAAATTTTCGCTTAAATTCGAACCAAACGCCCATTATGAACACAGCACCGAGGTACAGATGCCTTTTTTAAAAAAGTATCTACCCGATGTAAATATTGTAGAACTGGTTTACGGTGACGAAGTTCCCGCAAATCTTGCGGCGATAATAGAGTATGTTTTAAAAGAAGAAGATACAGCGGTCGTTATCAGTACCGATCTAAGCCATTACTACGATATAGAAAAAGCAAATAAACTCGATTCGATCTGTATGGAGGCTGTAGCCAACTTAAATCCCGAGGAACTTCACAAAGGATGTGAAGCTTGCGGCAAAATCGGTATGGAGGCCATGCTTTATGCCGCGAAGAAAGAGCACCTCGAGCCTATATTGCTCGATTATAGAACAAGTGCCGACGCCGGCGGCGACGAATCTCAAGTAGTGGGATATATGAGTGCCGCTTTCATAAAGTGATAAAGATGAGAGAAAAAAATTTGTTGATGGCACTTCGATTGATGGAGGAATTTGCCGACAAAACGGCTTTAGTATCACAAAAAAGTCCCAAAAGATACCTTTGGACGGATGCCTTTGGCGTTTGTAATTATCTGGGATTTTACGAAACTTTAAAAGATAGCCGTTACCTCGATTTGGCGATAAAACTCGTCGATCAAGTGCACGAAACTCTCGGGAAATACGCCGAGGGCGAGCATACACACAAGCGGTTAAGCGCTCTTGACGAGGAAGAAGCCGGACTTCATCCGACCATAAACGGACTTAGAATCGGAAAGCCTCTGCCTCAACGCCGAGAGAACGAACCTTTTGACGAGGCGCTGGAGTGGGAAAGAGACGGACAATATTTTCACTATCTTACAAAATGGATGAGAGCTCTTTGCAGAGTCACCCAACTTAGCGGAGATTATCGTTACAATCGCTGGGCAATGGAACTTGCCAAAACCTCGTTTAATAAATTTAGCTATATAGATCCTTATAGCGGGCAAAGAAGAATGTACTGGAAAATGAGTGTAGATCTTCAACGCCCTCTCGTAAAATCGATGGGACAGCATGACGCACTTGACGGATGGATAGTGTTTATGCAGCTTCAAACGACGGCGAAAAACGACCCTCTAAAAAAATTAAATCTCTCGTTCGAGATAAATGAGTTGAGAAAGATGGCACTACAAAGCCACCTTCTAACCGCCGATCCGCTAGGTCTTGGAGGGCTTTTGTGCGATACATTCTTTCTAGCGAAGCAAAATATGCAAAAAGATCCTTTTTTTACAAAAATTCTCTTTGAGTGCATCGAGAGTCTAAGAGCTTTTAAGGATACTCAAAATCCTATTTGTCTAAAAGCGCAATATCGACTGGCATTTCGAGAGCTTGGATTGTCTCTTGGCTT
Organism: uncultured Sulfurospirillum sp.; assembly: GCA_964573205.1. Classification (GTDB taxonomy): domain Bacteria; phylum Campylobacterota; class Campylobacteria; order Campylobacterales; family QNZT01; genus QNZT01. Next base: position 140,793 of record CAZNIT010000041.1, read on the forward strand.
AAAAGCCGTACAAAATCTGCAAAACGATGTATCCTCGGCTTTCGCGGCATACTTGCCTTTGGCGGATGAGATAATCTCGTTTTGGTCGAAAAAAGAGAATAGGCAAAATCAAACTTGGATCGAACATGAAGATATAAATACGGTCTCCCTCGCAACCGCTTTAGCACCTGAGGGATATCTTGGATAAAAGGAGAATACAGATGAAAACAAACGAAGAATTAATCGAGTCGATGATAAAAAACGGCTCTTTGCAAAATCCAAAAATCATAGAGGCTTTTAAAAAAATAGATAGAAAATATTTTATTCCCGACGACTTAAAAGATCTCATCTATATCGATAGACCTCTTCCTATCGGAGAAGATCAAACCATTTCACAACCATCGACGGTGGCTTTTATGTTAGAGCACTTGGAACCGAAAGAGGGGGATAAAATTTTAGATATCGGTTCCGGTTCCGGCTGGACGACGGCGCTTTTATGTCATATAGCGGGCGAGAGCGGATCGGTTCAAGGACTCGAGAGAGTTGAGCAACTGGTAAAAAAAGGAAAACAAAACCTTGAAAAATTCAATTTCAATAAAAACTGTTCAATTCAAAAAGCGGGAGAACATCTTGGAATTCCTCATGAGAAATTCGACAAAATCCTAGTCTCCGCAAGTGCTAACGAGATTCCAAAAGAGCTGTTTTCTCAACTCAAAATAGGGGGAATTTTAGTCATACCGGTTAAAAACTCCATATTTAGATTTAAAAAGCTTTCGGATGAAAAAGTAGAAGCGAAAGAATATCCCGGATTTGTCTTCGTACCGCTTATAACACAAAGGTGAGAGAATGTTTCATTTTCAAGAAGTTATCTTTTGAATAACAGGCGCAAAAGCTTTAGTACTGACTCTCACTCTTTTGGCACCCTTTAGCTCATCCGCTTCCATTTTGCTTATAACCACCTGAGTCAACTGCTGCCCTACTCCTACAACGGCGACATAGATAGCATCGACTTTGAATATATCCAGAAGTTCGCCTTCAAAAGAGAACTTCTGACTTCCGCTCGTTTGCAAAAAGAGCTCTTTAACGCTCCCTTTTTTGACGATCTTTCCATGCTTTAGAACAATTACATAATCGCTCATTTTATATATCTCTCCTATATCATGAGAGACCATAATGGTAGTCATGCCGAACTCTTTGTGCATTGTCAAGATCTCTAGCTGTAATTTTTCGCGCATCGATAAATCAAGCGCCGAAAGCGGTTCATCCATCAACAGAAGTTTCGGTCTGTTCATCATAGCGCGACACAAAGCTACACGCTGTTTCTGTCCTCCGCTGAGAGTCTTGGGCGATCTCTCTTTAAGAGCCGTAAGATTCGTTATGTTTAAAAGATGCTCCGCCAGTTTTTTATCGTTGTTTACAAATAAAAGATTTTCAAAGATACTCATGTTTTCAAAAAGCGCATAATCCTGAAAAACGAAACCGATCCCTCTTTTTTGCGCACTCACGAATCTTTTACTATCTTGCCAGACAACTCCGTCGATCTCAATCTTGCCGGAAGCTTTTTGAAGACCGCCTAGAATCCGAAGCAAAGTTGTCTTGCCGCTGCCGCTCTCTCCAAAAAGTGCGACAAAACTTCTCTCTTTTATACAAAACGACACATCAAGCGACATATCGCCGTTTGCGCCTAAGAGCTCTTTTTTTATATCCACTTTAAGCATCACCGACCTTAGGACAGTAATCGGCGATCTTACATACCAAACATTTCGGTTGCGTCACAAGACATATCGTTTGACCGAAACTAACGATCGTAAAATTCAAATCTTTCCAATACTCTTTAGGCACTCTTTTTTGCAGCGCCTCTTGCGTCTGTTTTTCGTTTTTCGTCTTGACAAAACCCAAAAGATTGCAGATACGATGTACATGAGTATCAACGGCGATAGAGGCTATGCCAAAAGCGTTGTTCAAAACTATATTCGCCGTTTTTTCACCTACGCCTTTGATGCAAAGCAGCTCGCTTTTAGAAGCGGGAACTTTACCGTCAAAACGCTCGATAAGCGTTTGTGAGACCTCTTTTAAAGTCGCGGCTTTTTTCCTGTACATTCCTGTAGGTTTTACGATTTGCTCCAACTTGTCAAGCGGGATTTCGACCATATCCCAAGGATTGTCGATAATCGCAAAAAGCTCTTTACAAACTCTTGCCGTATTTTCATCTTTTGTACGAAGACTAAGAAGCGTCGCCATCAAGATGGTGTATGGAGTGCGCTTGAAGCTCTTTTTCAAGATGTGAGCCGGAGAGGTTTGAGGAACACTTTGTTGCAATATCTTTAAAACTTTCAAAAACTCTTCTATCTTCATTTATATTCCCGGTTTTTTATTTTGACTACGGTTGAAAGTATATACTCCCAAAAGCACGAAAAAGCTAAGTACCACCATGATCAAACTATAAATATGAGCACTTTCATACTCCATAATCTCCACCATTTCGTATATCGCTACCGAAGCTACCTTCGTTTCTCCCGGAATACTCCCCCCGACCATCAAAACCACTCCGAACTCTCCTACGGTATGAGCGAAAGTCACGATCAAAGCCGTTAATAAAGAGGGCTTTATATTCGGTAAAGCGACTCTAAAAAGTGTCGTAAATTTACTTTTACCGCTTATATACGATGCTTCGAGCATATTTTTATTTAAACTCTCAAAGCCGCTTTGAAGAGGCTGCACCATAAAAGGCAGACTGTAAAAGCAGCTCGCCACCACCAATCCGGTAAATGAAAAAACCAGTTTTATTCCAAAACTCTCCTCAAAAAACGATCCGATAACAGAGTTCGCGGATAGCGCCCATAAAATATAAAAACCAAGCACCGACGGAGGCAACACTATAGGAAGAGCCGTTACGGCTTCAATGAAAGGTTTGATTTTAGAGTCCGTTTGCGAAAGATACCAAGAGAGCGGAAGAGATATGAAAAATAGTATCACGGTCGTTACAAACGCCAATTTAAAAGAGAGTAAAAACGGAGTTAAGTCGATATTTACGAGAGTTTCAATCATCAAAAACCTTTTTTACAAAAAGCTCGCTCGCCAAAAAATACAGATCGACCTCATCACCCTCTTTTAGATTTAACATTCGAACATCTTTTTGAATCATAACCGACTCAAGTACCGTTTGGGCGACTTGAAGTTGTAGCGAACTAAGCAATTTCGCGTTTGAAATTTTTTTAATTTTAGCTTTTAACCGATTTGCCGCAAGATGTTTGAAAGCGGACTCTTTTTGTATAAAAATCGCCGTAGATTTCACACTTAGCACCACTTTATCTCCGACATTTAAAGAGTCTCCCATTTCAAGGCTCATCATCACTAGTTTCGCCCTCTCAAACTCGAAATAAACAAGCGTGAGACTATCGCTGCTCTCAATAGCCGTTACCTTCGATACAAGTTCGTTCATGGAGTCATATACCCGTATCTTCGGAAAATCTCTCCGGCTTCTTTACTGAAAATAAAAGCGAAAAAAGCCGCCGCTTCGACATTTTTTCTGCCATGTTTTAATATGGTGATTCCCTGATTTATGGGAGTATAAAGAGAAGGATCGAGACTTAGCCAATTTTTACCTCTTTGAAATTTTTTCATTTTACCGCTAAAAAGAGAAGATTTGGCAACAATCCCGATATCCGCCGCCATAGTAGCATAAGCGACGGTTTGCGAAACCGACTCTGCATAAACGAATCTATCTTTTAATTTTTCGTATAGTTTCGCTTTTACCAAAGCTTCCCGCGCCGCTCTTCCGTATGGTGCGGTCTTTGGGTTCGCTATGGCGATTTTTTTGATCTCTTTTGCCTCAAGCGAAAAGATTCCTTTTGAAAAGTCCCTCGCTTTGGAACTCAAAAGCGCTAAAGCGCCCTGCGCATAAACTAGAGGTCTTGTTATCGCCATACCCTCTTCATATAGCTTTTGCGGATATTTCATATCGGCCGATAAAAACAGATCATACGGTGCCGCGTTTTTGATCTGTGCGGCAAGTTTACCGCTACTTCCTATTTGTACGCTTACTTTACTATGCGGATAAACGGCTCTAAAAGCCTCTATCAAATCATCCATAGCATAACTTACATTTGCCGAAACGGCAACTCTGATTTCTCCGCCGTTAAGCAAAGTGACAAGAAAAAACAACACCAAAATCTTTGACATACTCGATCTCTTTCGTATAAAACCATATCTCTTTATAAAACTTTCAAAACTATTTTAGCAAAGTGATTTATAAATATACTCATGATCTAAAATCTTACTAACTTTTCAAAAAGATTTAAGCATTCGTATCCGCTTAAGCGTTGCTACGATAAAGTCTTACGAAACGATTTCACAAGGTAATATTTTGAAAAAAACGCTGATTTTTATGCTGTTTATATTTAACCAAATGATCGCAAAAGATACTATAGAGATTTATAACTGCTACGGCAACGACAAACGAGTCATAGTTCAAGCGAGAGTGCTTGATGCGCATAAATTTACCGAAGCGAAAAAAGATGACGATATATTTACGAATCTCAAAAGAAAACTCGGTATTATCTTCAACGACGAAAGAGAAAATGTCAACATCACCATAGAGATAAACGGGGAAAAATTCGAACGAAAAAGCGACGACGAGGGGTATTTGGAATTTGATCTATCTTTTGAGAAAAAGGCTCTAAAACCAAATCAAAAAATCGATCTCTATCTGACAAACTATAAAGAGATCGAAAACTCTTGCAATCTCTTTATCCCGAGCGACAAAAGACAAACCGGCATAATTTCCGACTTCGACGATACTATCATAATCTCGAATGTTACAAACAAATTGTCTCTTTTAAACCAACTTTTACTCAAAAACTACAAACAAAGAGAAGTTATAAAGGGAATGAAAAGAAGGTTTGAAGAAATTTTGCGAAACTCTCCCGATAAGCCGCTCTTCATCATTACCGGTTCGGTAAAACAGTTCAACAAAGTTATCCGCCTATTTCTTGATTATCATAAATTTCCAAAACGAACGATCATAACGAAAAAAATTCACGGGAAAAACTCAAACTCCATATTTGAACAAAAAGATTACAAAAGTGAAAATATCGAAAAACTACTACGACTCTATCCGAATATCGAGTGGGTTTTATTCGGAGATAGCGGTGAAGAAGATAGGCAAATTTACCTAAACATAGCAAAAAAATATCCTTCGCACATAAAAGAGATCTATATCAGAGAGATAAAAAAAGAGCGAATCTCAAAGATCTATCCAAAATAAGCTTTTTTTCAACGATATCTCTTAAAAATAAAATCACATAATTATTCCATAATGCTACCAAACTACACATAGGAAAATAAAAATATAATATATTAAACATAAGGTCAATCAATATTGACTTAGTTAATATTATCTGCAATAATCTATACGATTTCAACTATATTACAAAGGATTTCCCCTCATGAAACATAAAGTTTTAATTGTGCAGTCACTAGTTTTGATTGCGGCTTTAAGCGGCTGTGGCGGTACCTCTTCCGATATTTCCGTCCTTGACAGCGATGAAGAGAGTATCTCTCAAAACACCCAAAAACTCTCTCCCGTTATCTACCAATCGCTTGCACCGGATCAGATGCCGAATCTGGAAACTCAGAAAAAGAGCAAATCAAACAGAGCTTTCATCTCTTTAAAAAGTGATAAACACAACTACGAAAAAGGCGACTCGGCCGTCGTAACTATTTCGGATATGCCTCAAAGATACGACTGGGTAGGTCTTTTTCACAAAGGTGACGCCAGTGAAAGAGACAACCTTCTAACTTATGTTTGGACCGACGATATAAAAAAAGGCGATATAAAAATCAAACTTCAAAACAATCTAAAACGCCATGACATAGAAGGACTTCCGGATGGCGAATATGAGATAAGAGCCTTCACCGCCGGCGGCGCTTATAAAGAGTTGGCAAAGATCTCCGTAGATATCTCCTCTGCCGATAATAATCAAAACGGTAACTCTTTCGGCGATCATATTTCGCTCGATCCGACTTACAAAGCTGTCGTCATAAAAGATATCTCATCATTGAACTGTGCTTGGATCGGACTTTTTCCAAAAGGCAGCGATAACGACTACGACAATGTCATAGATTGGGTATGGATTGACGATATTCAAAACGACACTCTAACGCTCTGGCAAGTGGCTTCCGGAGAGTATGATCTAAGGCTTTTTAGCAACGATACCGATATGGTCGCTTCCGTACCTTTGACTATAAACTGGAACGCTACCTCGAACACTAAGTTGTCTTTATATCAAAGAAGCTTTTCCACCGACGATGAAATAGTCGTCCACTTCGAAGATATGCCCGGAACCGACAACCAATGGATAGGAATTTACGAAAAAGGTGCGCCCGACGGTTGGCAAAGCGCCATCGATATAGCTTGGCCGGACTACACTCTAAACGGAGATGTAACTTTCTCGCCGCTTGATGAAGGTGATTATGAGATCAGAGTATATTACGGTAACGACAACAAAGTCAAAGCGAAAACTTATATATCCGTCGTTTCGGCTGAAGACAGCAGCAAAAAAGTGCTTCTTTTTGCAGATGAACATGATCCTCACAATAGACTCTTGGCGGTTGATTATGAAAATATGGAGCTAGTGGACGAGGTATATGTGAAAGGATCGAAAACTCATCATGCGGATGTTGTCGGCGATGTTGACAGTGCGGAATATATTCTCATGATTCCCAAAGGATCGCGATTTATAAATGTATATACCGTAAAAGAGAGAGAATTTGTAAAAAGAATCGATCTTCCGTTCAATCCAAGATCTGCCGACGCTTACAATAAATCTAAAAATATGGTTCTTTTGACTTCATCCAACAGACCCGCGGCCGTACTGATAGATGCGAACAGTTGGAGCATAGTCGCAACGGCCGGAATGAACATATCGTGCGAATTGAAATTCAACGACTACAACTATCTGCCTTGGTACTACAAAAGAGTAGTTTATAAAAAAAGACCGATAACCGACATCTCATGTAACGCACCCGATTTCGGAGGACAGCAGATAAGCGGACATCCCGCATGGCTTGATAGCGACCATTTCGTGATTTTAGACAGAGCGAACAGACTTATCCATCTATACAAACTTACATATAGTAAATACGGTAAAAAATGGAATACGAAACTAACCGATGTAATTCCGACAAGCACATCGTTGCATCAGCTCATCCCTTCGGGGCATAACGACGGTATCTTCTACGGTATGAGCGAAGGAAACGGTAACGGTGAGGGGATAGCCCCTGTTATTTATAAATGGAAATTCTCCAACGGAAAATTGAAAGAGCTTAACAAAGTATCGTTGATAACGACAAAAACCATCGACATGATGAAAGAAAACGGAACTTACGATAGCTACAATAATTTTTGGAGCAGATATAAAGATATCAAAAGCTATTACAAATACTACTATCCGACGAACTTTTCCAATAGATATAACAAATACTATCCCGGTAGTTACGACAAATACTACAGCGATTATTATAGCAACTATAGATCCTACTATAACAGTAAAATAAAAGACTATTCAAGCTATTGCAATAAACATGTTCCTACTCAGATACAGCAACAGTTCAAATCGCTCGGCGGACACAATCTTTACATATCTCCGGCCGTCAACAAAAAAGAGTACTTATGGGGAGCGGTCGCATCAGGACAGACTTTTGTCGTAAATACCGATAGTATGAAAGTTACTTCCGTGGTAAAATCGGATCAGGGTGCCGGGCATGTCAACTTTCAACAAAACGGAGATTATGCGGTTATAACAAATCACCAATCGGCAAATGTCACGATCGCAAACTATAAAACTCAAAAATTCGTTACAAATGTAAAACTTCCGTACGAAAAAGAGAATATCTTCTCCGCTTTACAGTCTCACTCACCTTACATCACAAGAGACGACAACTATTTCCACAACTCTTGGACTGATGGAGGCGTATTTTTCAGAATAGATTTAAACACTCTCAAACTCGACGACAACAGTCTTTATACCGGGGGTATTCCTATTCAAGGAAACTATTATCCGCACTATCAGGGGGATTAATAAAATAAGGAGTCACATAAAAATTTGTGACTCCTTATTTTAAATCTCACAAACTATCCAGTTGTTTTCTAACAATCTCCGATCTACTTTTTGCAAAACTTTTCATAATCTCAACATCATGGTCAAAATCATCGATATCAATATCCCATTTATCCGGCTCGTTATAAAAATATTCCCTTCTTTCATCGACAAGTTTTTTTATTAAAGCAAGCACATTCTCCGGTTTAAAAAGAGTATCAAGCAGAGTATAAAAACGATCTTTAAATCTTTTTTTGAATTCTCTATTTTTAAGAAGCTTCTTAAAAAGATCCGCTATAAGAACATCATCGTTTAGAACACGCTCAAACGCATTCTTTTCTCTCTTAAGCACTACAAAACCGTAATCGAGGTCTTCAAGAATAAATCTCCATTTAGCTCCCTCTTTTTTCTCTTTCCAAAGACGATAATTGTTTGAAGGCCAATCGTTATTATTGCTATATATTTCCAAAATCATATAGTCTATATAGTTATCGATATCAACTCTGTTTTTGATCTGCCGATAATTTTTCGATAAAGAGAGATCATTTTTTTTCACAAAATTATGAAGATCGTTATAGTCGGCTTTATCTCCCTCTTTTATTTTTATCCCTATGATATCGAGATTGCTTTTTTTGATATCGGGATAATTGGACTTGATAAAATCCGCACCCTTTTTTTCACGAATATTATATATTCCCCAATATTCGCCGTTTAAAAACATTTGAACGGCTTTATACGCTTCATAGTCGGTATTTAGTTTACCCTCTTCCACAAGTGCGACCGCTAAAATATCTCTTAATTTATAACCTAAATCTCCGGTTCTAATTCTAAAACTTTTGAATTTTTCAACATTTTTATTGTCAAACAGTTTATAGCGCAGACTTTTGACACCGTACTTATCTTCCAACGATAGAGAAAAAGATTTTTTCTTGTTATGTCTTGAGCATTGACCGGTGATCTCCATATCAAGATTAAAAGAGAATCGCTCTTGTTGGTTTTCATCAAAATAATTTATATGAACCGGTCTTTGCCAATCTCTTGCATAATTAAAATTTTCCGTTTCGCTACCCCTGCATTTTTTTAAAGGTACACCGTTTTTACCGTCGGTATATATTCCTATCATATCGTCAAAAAGATATTTTTTATCTGTCGAAAGAGAAATAATCGGTAATTTACTTTCATGGTTTATAAAATAGGTCATTGTCGTATCGATACTTTCAAATTTATCTTTTTTATAAGCGACCGCTCTTAAAGTTTTAGTTTTATCTATCTTAACGGGTTGAATATATTTTAGTGCACTCTTTTTGTTCGGATAAGAGCCGTCTAGCGTATAAAATATTTCATCGGCATCATCGGCTTTAATAGTCACGATTTGAGGCGAGTCATAAAATCCGCCTTCTATGGAAAACAGCGGTGAATCAGTTCTAACTTTTAAGATATGACCTTTTTCATTAGCTCTCTCAAAAGTCGGTACCATATATCCCGTTATCAAAGTCTCTTTATCTCGCCCCATACTTATGTCGGCGCTTTGTTTATCATAATCGATTTTATCTATAATATTGCCATTTTTATCAAATAATACCACCGACTCGCCCTCTGTGTTCAAAGAGAAGTTCGTATGATTGCCTCGTTCTTTTTTATCAGCCCAAAATATCTTATAACCGTGTGGTTTTATGGTGGTACCGGGAGGGATTTTGTATTTTATCTTATCTTTGTCGTCACTTAGAGCGTAACCGCTTATATCAAGAGTTTTATCCGTATTGTTGTACAACTCTATCCAATCCGAAAAGTTATAATAATCAGGATCGATCACGGTATGAGTATTTGACGACATAAACTCGTTAATATAAACTTTCTTCTCTTTCAAACTCCCGTCCGCAACAATGACCTCCCGCGAAACATTCGCATCATTGCCCGCGGCATCGGATACCATATATGTCAATTTATATATTCCTTCTTTATCGATATCGATCTCACCGACTTTTAAAACTTTAGAGGTTATATCTCCATCGATATTATCCGTAGCAACAACGCCCGGATCGATAAAATCCTCTCCGATATTCAAGAAAATTTTTTTTGAACCCTTCAACTCAATAACAGGAGATACGATATCGTGTTCAGATCTCTTTTCCTCCAGATCATTCAAAATAGCCGTTATATTCTCTTGTGTATTTAAAACTTCAACACTATCGTTCTTATCGTTAACGCTATCGTTACAGCCGCTGAAAAATATTACTATACAAATAAATAATTTATACATTTTGTCCTCTTTTTTAAATAAACGATCTATATATCGAAATACTGAAAGGTTCCAATAATTGTAATATTGTAAGATTGTAAGATTTTTACAATATTTTACAACTTCATATAGTTACTATATAATTTTTATACGCTTTAAGCTAGAAAGAAGAACACAAATATATGTGTTCTTCCGCTTTGATGGTAAGTCAAAATCCGTATTGAAATTTTAAAAAGTTTGTCTAAAGACGACTACTTTAACTCAAACACGGCTGCGATATCGGCATCACCGTTTACGACTAGATCGATTTGCGATCTATTTCCCGCGTTTATTCCCGTCCAACTTACAAATTTATAGCCGTCATTGGGTACGGCTTTGATCGTCACTTTGGAGTTGTTAAAATATTCTCCCTCGAATCTTTTATCTATTTTTATACCTTCAAGATAGATAGAGCCGTTTTGTGAGGGCTCTATAACAAGAGAGTTGTTACCGACTAAATTCAACTCATCGGCAAAAAAATCTTTAATATATGCCGCTCTTTTTTCGGCGAAATCATACAAACTATCGTCCACTTCCGCTTCCCAAGCACTCAAATCTTTTTGCTTCCATTTTAGATAATTTCTGTGAATATAGGGCTCAATCTCCTTCTTATGTTTGGTTATAAAGCCGCTCACTCTATCTTTATCGAAAGTCGTATATAGATGAGAGAGAAATCTCCCTACGAATCTATATTTAAAATCACTGTTTTTCATCAAGTTTCTAAACAAAAATGTTGACCAAGGCGGATTGTCCAAACTTGTACTATTCTCATCCAGTGCGGCTTTGATGGAGTTATGTCCGTATCCGTCAAAACCAAAATCCATATCAAACAATATCCATCGCCATTTACCGTTGTCTGTTCGCTCTCTCCAGTATTTTACATTATTTCCGGGCCAATCGTTATTTCCCGTATATATTTCTACGCTCAAATAGTTAAGGTACTCGTTGAGATCGATCTGAGATATAACTTTTTCGTAATTTGCTTCGTTCGCAAGATCGTGCGTTTTAATAAAATCAAGCATTTGGGTATAAGCCTTCGCATCTCCCGCACTCACAACCGGGGTTGCTCTCATCGGATTTCTGAGAATATCGAGATTATCTTTATCGACTTCGGGATGATTGGCTTTTATATAGTCTTCGTTCGGTTTTTCCCGAACATTTTGGATTCCCCAAAATTCACCGTTTAAAAACAAGATAGAAGGTTGATAAGAGAGATAATCTATATCCATATTCTCTCTTATCATATCATGAATCATACCGTCTTTAAATATCGTACGCTCCCACTCGTTTCCTCCGTTTCTAAGTATAAAACTTTTAACCTTTTTTATGAAAGGCTTATCGGGAAACAGCTGATATTTGATCGATTTTGGACCATATTTATCTTTCGCGAAAATCGAAAGAGATTTTTGAGGATACACCCTGCTTCCTCCCCCGTATATCCTAACGCCGACATTTTCACAAAACTTTGATTCGCCGTTTTTTATATACTCGACACTTGCTGGACGCATCCAATCTTGTCTGAAGTTCTCATGATTTCCTTCGGTATAAATACCGTACTCTTTATCATATAGATATTTCTCGTCTATACTCAAAGAGACTATCGGCAACGAAATATTTTCACCGATAAAATAAGTTTTATTTGCGATCTTGCTCAAAAACTTACCCTTCTCAAACGACCTTGCCCTTATCACCGTGGTTTTGTCTATTTTTATCGCCGATGAATAAAGATCGGAGCTTTCAGTCGGGATCGAGCCGTCTGTCGTATAGTAGATTTTACCACCGTTTTCAGACTCTAACTTCACATACTGAGTTGAGTCGTAAAAAATCCCATCAAGTGAGAATTTCGGTTTTTTAGAAAGCCACAACTCTCCATGAGCTATAGTATTTTTAGATTTTGGAGTAGGCTTCATATAGTATAATTTATTATCGATCTTCATACATGAAATATCGCTTTTTTGTTTACCGAAGACTATTTTATCGACCAAGTCTCCGTTTGTATCGGAAAGAATTACAACCTCTCCGTCACTATTTAAGCTGAAATTCGTATGAAGATCAGTATCTTTTTTATCCGCCCAAATGAGAAGATATCCTTTTGAACCTATGATCGTATCATCCGGAATTCTCCATTTTTTTAAATTTTTTTCGTCATCACTTAAATAATATCCGCCGATATCTTTAGCACCGTTACTATTGTTATAGAGTTCAATCCAATCCGAGAACTGTTTAAAATCGGGATCATACTTGGTGTAAGTATTTGCCGCCAAGATTTCGTTTATCGTCAATCCCTCACGCGAGTCGGGTGAATTTAAGATATCCTGAATAAAAACTTTTCTGGTTGTAAAAGCACTCTTACCTCTCTTATCTGTTACCTGATAAGTTATAGAGTATGTACCGGCTTTGCTAAAATCGACATTCGAATTGACTTTTATCAAAGAGGATATATCTTCATTGGTAAAATCGGAAGCGGTCGCACCGGGATCGACATATCTTTCACCAAGCGTCAAATAGACCTCTTTTTTACCCTTCAACTCTATCACGGGAGCGGATTTATCCGCAACGCCGTTTTTATCATCGTTGTTAGATTTTTTATCCTGTTCATTATTAACTCCGGATAAATCTCCGGATACCTTTTTACCGGCACCTCCTCCGCATCCGACAAAAAATATCAACACTATAAAAATAGCTATTTTATACATAATAAATTTTTCTCCTCTTTTTTATATGTTTTTCGCATTTGGCGTGGGAGTGGTTTTTTCAAAGGTGTTGTCCGATTTTCTTGATAAAGATTTATCCGTATCCTGTTTATCAAAATCTATAAAATCGATCATCTTACCGTTTGGATCGTACAGCACGGCAGAATCGCCTTTTGAGCTGAGTTTAAAATTCGTATGCAAAGAGGTTGTACTGTTTTTATCGTCCGCCCAAACAAGAAGATATCCCTTTGCATCTATCGTCGTACCGGCCGGAAAATGCCATTTGACTTTTTTCTTCGAATCACTAAGTCCGTATCCGTCCAAAGCGATAGGTGAGTCGCTTTTATTGTAAAGTTCGATCCAGTCGGAAAATTTATTAAAATCCGGATCTTTTATAGTCGAATTGTTATCCGCCATCAACTCGTTTATAACGACACTACTTGAAGAGATAACATATGTGGCACTGCTTACTTTACTGACAAGCTTGTTTTCCCCCGCATCCAGTGCTATAGCTTTTACGGTGGTATCCGTGTTGATATTCAAAGCGCTCGTATAACGGATCGAAGAATCGACACTAGGTTTACTTCCATCAAGCGTATAATAGATAGCCGCACCGTCCGAAGCCGAAATAGTCACACTCACCGCATTTGCATAGACTCCCTCGGCAGGTGAAAATTTCGGTTTTTCAGAGACATGGCGCTCGTTTATGATATTTTTCGCACCTCTTGTAACATTTGCCGTTTGAACGAAATTACCGTTGTCATCTACGGCTAAAGAGATATTGTCTCTTTGATCTTTAAATTTTACATACTCGATTTGCGTACCGGTTTTATCGAACAAAACAACTTCGTCACCTTTTGAGCTCAATTTGAAATTCGTATGAATCGCTTTTTTAGTTACATTATGATCATCAGCCCATACGACAAGATAATTTCCCGCTCTCAAAATCGTACCTTCGGGAAAAAACCATTTTATCTTTTTATCCGTATCGCTCAATCCGTACCCGCCAAGATCAAGAGGAGTGTCATTAACATTTCTTAGCTCTATCCAATCTCCATACTCTCCAAAATCAGGATCTGTATCGAGTGTATTCGAAGCCATTATCTCACTTAATATAGATTTACTATTTACGGTATTTTGAGTATCGTCTCTATCGCCGTTATCGTCGCCGCTTCCTCCGCCGCCACACCCGGCTATAATTACAACAAATAGTATAATTAAAAATTTATAATAATACTTTACTGTTTTCACCATAACTTCTCCTCTTTTTCTTTGCATTTATTTAGTTTATAATAATAAATATAATACTTAACTTAATATTAAATATATTGAATTAATTTATAAAAAAGTCAAACGACAAAAAAGGAATGACGACTTTTACGCTAAAATTCATGAAACAACTTCCGCTATTATTCTTCCCGCATCCATAAGCAGATTATCTAAATGCCGTTGAGAAATAAAACTCTCCGCGTATATTTTATAAATATCTTCCGTGCCTGAAGGTCTAACGGCTATCCAGCCGTTTTTTGTTACGATCTTCAAACCGCCCAAAGGCGCATGATTTCCGGGAGCTTTCGTAAAAATAGCTTCTATTTTTTCTCCGGCAAGCGTTTGTACTTCTATATCTTTTGCCGAAAGTTTTTTTATAAGCTCTTTTTCTCGTAAAGTCGCAGGAGCGTCAACCCTCTGATAATATGATGTTCCGAACCTCCGCTCTAAAAGAGAGTAAATCTGCGAAGGATCTTCATCTCTTGTCGCAAGTATCTCGGCCGCCAACAAAGACATAATTATGCCATCTTTATCCGTCGTCCAGACTTCACCTTTTTTTCCGAGAAACGAAGCTCCGGCACTCTCCTCTCCTCCAAAAGCAAGCTCTCCGTCAAACAACCCCAAAGAGAACCATTTAAATCCGACGGGTACTTCATAAACCTCTTTATTTAAAGAGTCGGCGACTCTATCTATCATACTGCTTGAAACCAATGTCTTTCCTATTTTAAGATCATCTCTCCACTGGGCTCTATGCTTAAAAAGATACCATATAGCACTACTAAGATAATGGTTTGGGTTCATAAGTCCGCCGCTTTTAGTGACTATCCCGTGTCTATCGGCATCTGCGTCGTTAGCAAAAGCGATGTCAAAATCATTCTTTAAATTTATCAAAGATGCCATCGCATAAGGTGATGAACAATCCATCCTGATTTTTCCGTCATGATCTAGCGTCATAAATGAAAATGTAGGATCGATATCGGGATTAACTATATTTAGTCCCAGTTTATATTTTTCTTCTATCTTTTTATAAACATCCACACTCGCTCCGCCGAGAGGATCAACGCCTATTTTGAGTTTTGCCGCTCTTATGACCTCCATATCTATAATTTGAGGAAGTTTATCAACATAAGGAGTTATAAAATCATACTCTTTTATAAAGCCGGATTTCATAGCCTCTTCATAACTTAAACTCTTTACATCTTTACATCCGTCTTTAAGCAACTCGTTGGCTCTCTCTTCTATCCAGTTCGTTACATTCGTATCGGCGGGTCCTCCGTTTGGCGGATTGTACTTGAACCCTCCGTCAGACGGAGGATTATGAGAAGGGGTTATAACTATACCGTCGCTTGTATTTTGATCATCGGTTTTATTGTGTTCAAGTATGGCAAAAGAGATCAAAGGCGTCGGAGTATAGCCGTTATCCCGCGCGATAAAAGTGTTCATTTCGTTTGCCGCCAGCACACAAATTGCGGTCATTTGAGCCGGAGTCGAAAGAGCATGGGTATCTTTTCCCATAAACAAAACTCCGTTTATATCATGAGCTTTTCTATATTCACACACGGCTTGAGTTATCGCCAGTATATGAAGTTGATTGAAACTTTTTTTAAAAGCACTTCCCCGATGTCCCGATGTTCCGAAACTTACTCTCTGAGAAGAGTCGCTAAAATCAGGTGCCAACATATAATAGTCCGAAATAAGTGCCGAGATATCCGTCAACATTTGCCGCGGAACTTTTTGACCTGCAAGTGGATGTACCATAACCAAACTCCTAAAACCGAATATTTTTCAAACTTCTGAAATTGTATCCAATATATCGTACAAAGTGTATTAGCTCGAAAAAACCTCCGCAACAACCGGAGCATGATCACTCGGAGTAGGAGAGCGTCTTCTTCTAGTCCAAAGATCCACTTCGATCTCTTTACACCTTTTTAAAAGATCGTCGCTTGCAAGGATATAATCTATCCTCATTCCCTCGTCTCTCCAGATACCGGCGGTTCTATAATCCCACCAAGTAAACGAAGTTTTATTCGGGTATTTTTCTCTAAAACAATCATGCAGACCGATTTTAAGAAGAGCTCTTAGTTTCTCTTTTTCGCTCTCTAAAAATCCGGTCTTGTTTTCAAACTCCTTCGCATCGTAAACATCTTTATCTTCAAGCGCTACATTCATATCCCCGACGACGATTATCTTTTTATGTGATTTTAAAAGAGAAAAGAGATAGTCGTTCAATGCATCGTAAAAATCCATTTTAAATCTATATTTCGGATGGTCGGTATCGCTATCGCCGTGAGGAGCATATACATTTAAAAGAACAAAATCATCGATCTCCACCTCAATAACCCGTCTTTGCTCATCCAAAATCAAATCGTCAAAAATCGTTTTCACTCTCTTAAAAGGAATCTTCGAACAGATACAAACACCGTTATAACGCTTTTGAGAATTGATAGCTATCTCATACCCGAGCCGACTAAAAGACTCATTCGGAAAATCCTTACTCTCGCATTTTATCTCCTGCATACAAAGTATATCTACCGGATTTTTCTCTCTAAGCCAAGTTATAACCAACTCTTCTCTAGCTCTAATCGAATTGACATTAAAAGTGGCTATTTTCATCTATTTTCAAAACAAACCAAAATATCGCCGCCGTTTTTCGATAAAATATCTCCGATCGAATCTGCCAAAATCGTACCCTTATCCATCGCATTTATAACCAAAAGTTCGGCTCGCTTTTGTTTGACGAAAGAGACGATATCCTCATCTATACCGTTTTCGCCGACTATAAAAGTACCTTTAATTCCCGTTTCCTCACAAAATCGATAAAACGCCTCTTTACGCATCTTAAGAAGTTCGGCATACTCGATACCGTCACTTGAAATATCAAAAGGCTCGATAGCCGCATCGGCGACAGGCAAGGGAAAATAAAGAAAATCTTGAAAAAGCTCTATCTCCATACCCTTAAAAAGAGTACGCAAAAAATTCAAACAATCCTCCCTTATCGCCGCATCGACGGTCACTACACAGCTTGAATATTCATGTAATACGCTCTCTTTGAGTATAAGGATGGGAATATTCACTTTTTTTACAACCGACAATGTAATTTTATCTTCATACGGCATTATTATTAGAGTATCGTTCTCTTTTTCGGCTTCTACCGCCGCTCTATCGGCCGTATCGTTTTCATAGATCAAAACCGCCGGATTATCAAGCCCGACGGTTTTCGCTTTTTTCAAAAGTTTTCGTCTAAGCTCTTGATGATCCAAACTATCCTCTTTTGAAAAAAACGGTAACTCAAACATAGCTTCCGGAGTTACGAACATCAAAGTAACACCGGCGTTGTGTTCTTTTGAAATCTCGGATGTTTTTTTTAAAAGATCGTCACACTTTTCATAATCGTTGCAAAGTGCTAAAATTCTGTTTATTTTTTTCATTTTCAAATCCTTACTTTATGGAAATATCTTACCTTCGCTGAAAGCTTCGTTTGTAAATTCGAAAACTATATCGTTATCGTAAAGAAGTTTACTCTCCTCTTTTCCCTCATAATCAACTTTCGAGAGAAAATGTTTCATGACATTTATTCGAGCCTCTTTCTTGTTGTCGGTATGCACTACGGTCCAAGGAGCATATATGAAGTCGGTTTTGACAAGCATCTCGTCTCGCGCTTTTGAGTATTCGTCCCACATTTCTTGAGCCCTTTCATCTATAGGACTGATTTTCCACTGCTTTAGAGGATCTTTTCTTCTATCATCAAGCCTTCTTTTTTGCTCATCTTTGGATATATCCAGATAGTATTTGAAAAAAATCATTTTCGATCTGGTCAAAAGATGCTCGAAATCTCCGACCTCCTGCATAAAAAGTTTATGTTCCTCCTGTGTACAAAAACCGAAAACCTTCTCCACTCCGGCTCTGTTGTACCAACTACGGTTAAAAAAGACTATCTCCTCTCCGCTTGGAAGATGAGGAACATATCGCTGAAAATACCATGATCTGGTATCTTTATCGGAGGGCTTTCCAAGCGCCACCACGCGAATCTCACGGGGACTTAAATGCTCGATAAAGCGTTTTATCGTTCCGTCTTTCCCAGCACTATCACGACCTTCGAAGATAAGACATACTTTTTTACCTTCTAATATCACACTTTTTTGAAACTTCACTAACTCAACCTGTAAATTATAAAGTTCTTTTTTATAACTCTTTTTATCCATCATCTTCCTTTCCCTCATCTTGAGACTCTCTCTTTTGAAGTCTCTTATCCAAATACTCGTTCAAAGGTTCATGATCTCTATAAATTCTGTAAAGATAACTGAACATAAATGTACTTACGACAACTACAACCGTTGAAATTAACGCTTTTGGATTGTGTGTCACATTATACCCTACAAGCACCACGACGGAGCCAAGACAAGCTAAAAAAGCGATAAATGAAATCCACCTGTTGGATTTAGTCTCTTCGTAAAGAAGAAAATTCGCCAAATTTACAAGCGCAAAAATCGTCAAGAACCCGAAGCTTCCGGCAACCGATATATTCTCCAAATCAAACATCGTCGCGAAAATAATGGCTAAAAGCCCGATGATGATTATCCCTTCATATCCGTTTTTTACCTTTCGTTTAAACCCGGAGGGAAGTTCGCCGTATTTTGCGATCAGATAACTAACCCGCCCTCCTCCATAAAGAGTGGCATTAATAGCCGAAGCGGTTGAAAGCATAGCCGCGATAGCTATGATAATAAATCCCGTCTTTCCGAAAAAAGGCTCCGCCGCAACCGCCAAAGCATAATCTTTCGCTTTTACAACTTGTTGTGGCGTTAAATTCCCAACCGCTACAATAGCGACGACCACATAAAGCACGATCACGGAAACAACGGACCAGATATAAGCTTTTGGAAGATTTTTTTCGGGCTCTTTGATATCGGCAGCCGTATTTGCTATGAGTTCAAATCCCTCATACGCCAAAAATATTATAAGCCCGCCGGTAAAAACGGACAAAGGAGATTTCCATTCGTCAAACGATATCTTCTGCGGATCTATAGTAAAAAAACACGCTACACTAAAGAGTATCAAAATAGAAAGTTTTATAAAGACCATCCAATCTTCGGCTTTTCCCGTAAGCATCGCTCCCATGAGATTTATTATCACAAAAACTATAAGCACAAGCACTATCAAAAGCTGCTCCAGCCACAATGTCTCAACCCCCATAAAGAGTACGCAACCGTAACTTCCAAACGCGTACGCATAGAGTGCAAGCATAATTATATAGCTTACCATCAACAATGTATTTACCCAACCGGCAAAGATACTATTTCCAAATCCCTGAACGATAAACTCGATCGTTCCGCCTTCACTAGGATAACGCAAAGATAGTTTTATATAGGAATAAGTCGTCAATAAAGCAATCAATCCGGCTAGCATGAAAGAGACGGGAGCTCCCCCTCCCGCAAGTGTTATCGTAAGTCCGAGCACGGCGAAGATACCGCCCCCGACCATTCCGCCTACCCCTATACTGTACGCTTCTAAAAAACCTATCTTTTTTTTAGAGTACATAGCTTACGAAGCTTTATTTAACATCACCCAGTGAAAATACATCACCATAGCAAAAAACGGCGCTAAAATATTGATAACAGGTACAAGATTTAAAAGCGATGCGGTAAGCGCGATAGTCCATAAAACGATCTGATGAACTCTGAGCTTTTCAATCTCTTCTTTTTTCGCATATAATGAAGATACGCTCAAAAAGTATGACTCTTTAATAAGCCAAGCCCACAAAACGACCTGCACCGCTATGTTGAAAAACGGAACGAAAAGAAGCGGAAAAAATAAAATCATAAGTACCGTAAAAATCACCACATCACGAACTGCAATAGGTAAAAAACTCCCTTGCTCCTCTTTTTGCAGTAAAACGGCATCGGGATAATCTCTCTTTTGCAATGTATGTAAAAAGGATTTTCTCATCATGAGTATGACAACGGATAAAGAGACGATGAATAGATTGTAAAAGATCAAAGCTGCCAGCATAGCGGCTACTCCCGCCTGAAGTGTTTCAAACGGAAACCAAGTCAAAACCTTTTCAACTTCTTTATAAACCAAATCCCAGTTTAAAAACGCAAACAGCGTCCAGCCTAAGGATATGAGAAGAAGTAGCAAAATGGAAAAGTGGGTATATTTTTTAGAATCGAGCATTCGAAAGATGGGAACATTAAAAACCGCTACAATCAAAGCGAATGTGATCAAAACCGCCTGAAACCAGAAAAATCCTCCTAATAAAAAAGCGCCGTTAGCTTTAAGAATCGAAAATGGAACCCAACCTATAAACTTTTCGCTCAAACCGACCACAGGCTGCCATAAAAACAGCGCCACACCCAGCCATAAAATCGCCAGCGGTACTCCCGTAATAAGAGCGATTTTGACTACATTCCAACTAAGAGTATCTTTGATACTACGCAAAACCACCTCTGTCGTTTTCATGATAACACCTCCGTCAATTCAAATTTAATGAATTATAACATAGCCCTTTAGCTCATGTATGTCAGCTAGCTTACAGAATTTTATACTTCCATTCGACTATAATGCTTATATAAGCTTACACAAAGGAGGTAGTATGTCTTATAAGGATGAGATTAGGAAAAAGGTGGAAACAATTTTTAAAGAGGATGAGCATAATTTTCAAAAAATAACACAAGCGTTGAAAAAGGTCTATACAAAAGCTCTGTACGAGAGTAAAAAAACGGGGCAATCTATCGAGAGTATAACTTATGAAATACTCGAAGGTGTCGAGGAAGGCGTGGGTATAAAATCCGAAAAGCTGCAAGAGATTTTAAAAAATGCCGCCGAAACGATCACGGAACTTATTCACGAAAGCGCGCATGAGAGTATTTACAAACACCATAAGGCCGCGCACATCGCGAAAGAGAGGCTTCAAGATACGATAGAGGCGGAAAAATCCCACTTATTGGAATCCATCGAAGCGTTTCGTGCTTATGCTAAAGACAAATCTCATCATCTTTTCGCTACAAATCTCGATAAAACCGAAGAGAAAGTATCGGAGTGGATTCATAAAATAACGGATAAAATCAATTACTATCCGCAAAGTCTGGACGCTGAAATATAAGATTTAAAAATAGTTCAAATTTTTTACAGCAAATGTAACAATTTAATGATAATATTTCGAAAAGCAAAAGGTAAAAGATGCAAAAAGGCGATCCTATATACGACGAATCCGTAAAAATATTAAAAAACTCCGAACTTTTCGGTAAACTGGACGACGATACCGTCGAAAGTATTATCAAAGAGTGTTCACCGGTGGTTTTAAAGAAAACGGATACCATCGAAAGCGAAATAGGAATAAAATATCTGCATATCATCGTCTCGGGAAGATTGAAAGTGACACAAATAGATCCGCAAACGGGCAGAAGCATAGCTCTATTTTTACTAAGTAGCGGGGATATTTTCGATATTTTCTCCCTTCTTGACGGTAAAGAGCATACGGTTTTTCCGATCGCTATGGACGATATCGACGCTTTACGCATACCTCTTACAAGAGCTAGAGAGTGGATGTGCGAACACCCGGAGTTTAACAAAGGGTTTTTGCCCTATCTTGGAAAAATGATGAGAGAGTGCGAAACATTTTCTCAAGAAGTCGTTTTCCACGATACCGCAACAAGACTCGCAAATCTCATCTTAAAACATGTCGATCCTAAAGAGGAGTCGAACAACTCCCATCATGTTTTAAAACTCATAAACTCCCTCTCGCATGAATCATTGGCCGAAATGATCGGCTCCGTCAGATCGGTCGTAAGTTCTCAAATGCATAAACTGAAAGAGGAGGAGATCATAATCAGTAAAAGAGGACATCTAGCGGTAAAAAATCTTGAAAAATTGATCAAAAAGTGCGATATTTTAGATCGGGAGATTTTACCGAGAAAGAAATAGTCTCTTACTCAAAAAACTCAACAAGCAGCCCTTGTATAACTGAAGCGACAATAATATATAAAGTCAAAACGACGGTAAACCCGAAACCGAAATAATCCGCCATTAGCGGTAAAAGAGGCAACTTCACGGCTCGAGCGTAAAAAAAAGTCGTAATATAGCCGTCTCTCAATCCTTTTTTTCTCAAATCTTCCAGCATAGGATACCAAGCGTACATCGGACCATGACTCAACAAACCGATAAAAAGTGCCAACATCCATCCCTTGAGACCTTTTTGCCGCACCATTGAAGAGATAAAAGTCTTTTCTTGAAAAAAATATCCTATCACAGCCATCAAAATTATTATTATTACAAATATAGGTATGAGAATTTCAACGATCTCAAAACTCTTTTGCAGACTTGACACAGCCGCAGGAGTATTTAAAAAAGCTAAAATGATATAACAAAATAGTACGAATAGAAAAAACTTTACACCTCTAAACTTAAAACCTCGCATGCTTTTCATGATAGCCACTCTACAGTCGCAACCGTCGCAAGCGCGACTAATATAGTAAAAATAAACGCCAAAATATTTCTAAGCAAAGTAAAACGAAACCCTAAAACTTCTACTTCCAAAGGAAGCTGTACCACACCGAGTGTAACCCATGAGAGTATAAATGCACTTACCGCATACATAGATATTCCCTCTTTCATAAGCTCACCGCCGATAATGTAACTCACCATTGCCTGCCCTGCCGCTACACCTCCCGCAACCGTACCGATAAGCGTGTCGTAAAAAACATTACCGGTAAAAAAGGAACTTAAAAGTTTTGCGCTAATCAATGTCTGAAACAGACCGACCAAACCGACTACCCCGAAAATCATAGGAAGCATCCCTATAAATCCGGTGGCACTCTCTTTAAAAACAATCAAAAACTTTTTAGAACTCTCTTGTAGTTTCATCGAAATATTTTGCTTAAAAAAGCGTTAAGTTGATTAGCGAAGGCTTGTGCATCTTTAGTGCCAAAAGGCTTTGGACCGCCGGTAATCTCTCCGGTTGAGCGTATCTCATCCATCAAATTTCTTATGGCGAGATATTGTTTTATATTTTCTTTTGTATAAAGCTCACCTCTGTGGTCGATAGCATAAGCCTCTTTTGAAATGATCCTATCCGCCAAAGGAATATCGGCGGTAATTACCAAATCACCCTCTTTTACCATCTCGACTATTTTATGATCGGCTTCATCGGCACCTTCACAAACGATAATATACTCTATCTCATTTTGATCATTTAAAGTAATGCGTTTATTGGAAATAACAAATGTATTGATTCCAAGTCGTCTGATCTGCTTCAATAAAATCGGTTTCAACAAATTGGGCAATGCGTCGCCGTCTATGAAAAGCTGCATTAGAGTATCTCTTTTACACGCCCTACATCACCACTTGCAAGTCTCACTTTTATTCCATGAGGATGATCGCAGGAGTTGGTAAGAATATTTTTAACGATCCCCTCCGTCAATCTACCGCTTCGTTGATCCCGTTTTAAAACGATATTTACCTTAAGACCTATATGAATATTCGCCCGTTTAGTTCCGTCTTTCATAACTTTTATGATTCCTTAGGTTCAATGGCGGTTCTAGCGGCCGGATATGCGAGCAATCTCTCTTTTGAAATCTCTTTGCCCGTTTTTTCATCAAATCCATATAGACCTTCAACGATCTTTTTCAAAGCATCATCAACATCTTTCAACTCTTGTTTAAGCGACTTAAGAACACCGAGATCTCGATCATTTTCAATCTTCAACTCAGCCATATCTTCGACATCGTCGATCTCATCTTCAGCTGCGATAATGTTAATATCGTTTTCAATAACCCCAATCTCTTTTTCGAGTCGTTCTTTCTCTTTTATAAGTAAATCTTTAAAAAAATTTAAATCCAAATCATCTCTTTTTTGCATAATATCTTCCTTATAATTTTTTATTTAGCGTCTAAAGCTCAAAATAATATATTCGCATCCAAATCACTCGAACAAAGGCGTCTTATTCGCGATATGCCATGCCTTCATCCCCTCCCACGCTTCCGCGGCCGACTCCGCGAACCAAAACAGTTCTTTATCCTCAGGATCAATGACCCCCTCTATCTCGAGCATATCGAAATCTATAAGTTTTTCCCAATACTCTCTTCCTATAAAGATAACCGGCACGGGCGCTATTTTTCTAGTTTGTATGAGGGTCAGAGTTTCGAACAACTCATCCAAAGTACCGTAACCGCCCGGACAGATTACCAAACCGCAGGCTCTTTTTAAAAAATGCATCTTACGAATCGCAAAGTAGTAAAATTGAAAACATAGTTCAGGGGTAATGTATGGATTTGGAAACTGTTCATGGGGAAGAGTTATGTTAAGCCCTATCGTTTTAGCTCCGACATCAAATGCACCTCTATTTGCCGCTTCCATGATACCGGGACCCCCGCCTGTCATAATCGCTACATGATTATCGTCTCTCCCTTTTGAAGCTTTGCCCACTAACTGACCGAACTCTCTGGCAATTTCATAATATTTCGATTTCTCTAAAATCCTCTCCGCAATTTTTAACTCTTTTAGAAGAGATTGCGACTGCGGCTCTTTTTGCAAAGCCCTTTGCGCTTTTTGCAATCTCTTCATAGCCGTTTTTCTCTCCACTATTCTAGTGG
Source organism: uncultured Sulfurospirillum sp. (assembly GCA_964573205.1). Classification (GTDB taxonomy): domain Bacteria; phylum Campylobacterota; class Campylobacteria; order Campylobacterales; family QNZT01; genus QNZT01. The sequence continues at coordinate 165,700 of CAZNIT010000041.1, forward strand.
AACCAAATACGACGATAGTCCTCTTTATTTTATGTTCTCTTAATATAAGTTCGGGTTTTATATAGTCTAGTTCCAAACGAATCGGCAGGGTATCTTCACTAAAGAGAAAATCACGATCCTCTTCCGCCAAAATATAACTGGGACTCCTCTTGATAGCCGCTATGCGTTTAAGGGCTTCGGGATCTTCGGTTTTGGGTTTTGGATGTTCCCAAGGAAGCTTACTTTTTCTTTTTGTCTTATTCGGCGGTTTTACAAAATTTTTTTTCATCCGTTTTCAATCCAATTTTTTAATTTATGCATATAATACCTTTTTATCTCTTTTCCTCTTTCATGATCTTTCGCCTGTACATACATATGGACAAGATCACTATGATCATCAGGAATCATCAACACCCACTCATGCGGCTCAAAAGTAATCTTTATACCGTCAAGATGAGATACTTTAAACTCTTTACCCTCCTGCATAAAGAGTCTCATCACTTTTCCCTTGACAGTCGAAGGGCACGATAAAGAGAGAGATTTATAATAAAAATCCTCGATAAACTCAAGAAGTTCGGAAAATCTCACTTTGTGCAATGCCATAAATTCTAAAATCTTCAAACTCGCATAAATCGCATCACTATGATACCCGAACTCGCTAAACGCATAATGAGCATCCACATCGGCTATGAGATCGAATTTTTTAAGATAATCCGTCTTTTTTCCCATCAGCCGTCCTCTGGTTATCACAAGATCGGTAAATTTCTCATCCATAATATCCGGAGCCCAAGCCGGCAGAAAAATCTCATAAATTTTACTATCATGAAGATGCAGCATATATAAAAGAGCCATCAATACCCTCTCACGGCTAACGATCTCTCCTCTATCATCTATGATATCAAGCCTTTGCCCGTTAGGATAGAGCATAATCCCGACGGTCAGATTAAGAGCGCTTACTATGTTTGAGAGCTCTTTTTTACCTATCTCCTGATTTGTAGCGGTTATTTTAGATAACTTTTTTGCGCTAACATAATCATTTATCATGATATTGTTTATTCCTAGAGTATCCAAAAGCGTCGGATATATATCGCTAACCATCCCATGAAGCATATTTGCGGCGATTTTAAAATCGCTACCCGCAAAAACCTCTTTTCCTATAAGTCTTCTGACATCTTTTTTATATGAGAGCTTCATATCCTCAGGCGATCGCACTTTTCCTACACGCCCCGGATTCACACGCCGAAACTGCTCTCTAAAAAAGATCCTCTCTATATTTTTAGCAAGATTCGTATCGATCAGCATACCTTCATGAGTAAAAAAAACTATCTCCGTCATATTCATATGGCTAACGGAGTGGCGAATATGAATACCCGCGGCTATTTCATCGTTTTTAAATAGCTCATGACGCATCACATTGCTGGGAACGGCCTGAATATCTACACAGTTTATTCCCGTTGAAAGTAAACCTCCCAAAATAAACCTCTTGAGCATGCGAGATGAGGGGTGATAATCTCTTGAAACATAAACCGTCGATCCCTCTTGCAAAATCGTTCCAAACGCCTCTGCAATCTTTACGGCCATCTCCCCGGTCAACTCCACATTCGCCGAACCGATCACTTTACCTTTATGAAAAAGCGTACTTTTATACTGTTCTCCCCAGACGATATTACTGCTTACGATCGCTTTTTTCTCTATCGTTTTATGCGGCCAAATCGTTATATCTTTTATAACTTTCACTCTATCTCCGATTTGGCAAAACTCGGCTACGACACTTCCCTCATAAAAGTGACACTTCTTGCCTATGGCGGTATCGTTGCAAATAACGCTATTTTTCAGACGACTTCCCTCTCCTAAAGTAACATTTTTCCAAAGTATCGAATCTACAACCTCACATCCGGTTTCAATTTCGCATTCTTGATCTATGACGCAATTTTGAAGTAACACATTATCAGATATAACCGTATTTTTACCGATTATGACGGTTCCTTTTAAAGTGACGGATTGCGGCAATTTTACGCTTTTGTCTATGCAAATTTTTACTTTATCTTCTTTTTTGCATTTTTGACCGATATTATAAGAGATCTTCCCCTCAAAAATATCTTTATGAACTTCCCTGTAACTAACGGGATTTCCCACATCACGCCAATATCCTTTTATATCATATCCCCATAAATCGATCTTCTCTTGCATCAACTTTGGAAAAAGATCTTTAGAAAAATCATATGATTCATTTTGTGGAATATACTCCAAGATTTCAGGCTCGATCAAATATATTCCGGTATTGATCGTATCGCTAAAGACCTCTCCCCAACCCGGTTTTTCCAAAAAACGCTCGATTTTCCCGTCTTTATCGGTAATGACCACTCCAAATTGTAAAGGATCCTCCACGGATGTCAGAGTAATAGTGAGTTTTGATTTTTTACTTCGATGAAAATCTATAATCTTTTTAAAATCAAAATCGGTTACCAAATCACCGCTTACGATCATAAAAGCGGTATCGAGATATTCTCTGGCATACCCGACCGCACCTGCTGTTCCATAGTCGTCATCAGGAAGCGAGTAAGTTATCTTCACACCGAATTTACTACCGTCTTTAAAATAATCCCTTATAACTTCCGGTTTAAAATAAAGAAGAATGACGATCTCATCTATACCGCATAGTTTTAATTTGTTGATGATATGTTCCATCATAGGAATATTGACAATCGGCAACATAGGTTTGGGAACGGAATTCGTAAGCGGCTGGATTCTGGTTCCGAATCCGCCGGCCATCAAGACGGCTTTAATTTTTTGAGGTGTGTTCATAAGCTTCCTTTCTATTCTATTTCAATTCACACTCCTATAAACAGCCTTCACATTCTCCTAAACGAAAACTCCTTCAAGCTGAAGCAGAGAATTTTCACTGCCAAAAGGATTATGAAGTTTCGGTGCATTGGGATC
>CAZNIT010000042.1:0-16528 GCA_964573205.1 uncultured Sulfurospirillum sp.
TGCAGGACCGGCGATATCAAGATGAAGCCATTTATCTTTGTACTCCTCTTCCACGAAGTTGTCCAAAAAGAGTGCCGCGGTTATCGCTCCGCCGTATCTTGAGCTGCTGATATTTGAGATATCGGCTATTTGGCTTTTTAAAAGTTTTTTGAGATATCTGTTAAAGGGTAGCGTAGAGGCTAATTCTCCGCTTTTATTCGCGGCACTTAGATACGAGTGTTTAAGATCGCTGCTATGTCCCATTACTCCGGTGGTATATTCTCCTACGGCGACGACGCAAGCTCCGGTTAGCGTAGCGTAGTCGAAAAGAAAGTCCGGTTTTTGTTCTGTTGCATAACAAAGACAATCTGCAAGTACGAGTCTTCCCTCTGCGTCGGTGTTTCTGACTTCTATCGTTTTCCCATTTTTGGCTACTAGTACATCGTCGGGTTTGTAAGCGTTTGCTCCGATCATATTCTCACATGCTCCGACTATCGCATCTATCTCAAAAGGAAGCTTCAATCTCGCCGCACCTTCCAAGATGGAGATTACGGTAGCGGCGCCGCTTTTATCGGCTTTCATAGTAACCATATGCATACTCGGTTTCAAACTCAAACCGCCGCTGTCGTACGTAAGTCCTTTTCCTACGAAAACGATCTTTTTTCGAGCGTTTTTAGGTCTATATTTCAGATGTATCAACCTGGGTTTATGAACGCTTGCGCGAGATACCGCTAAAAAAGCTCCCATTTTTTGCTCTTCTAAAAAGTTCTCATCACCTACAAAGCATGTTACATCTTCAAGATCATCGGCAAGATCTTTTGCATACTGGGCTAGAAGTACCGGTGTCATGTCATCTGGCGGAGTGTTTACTATCTCTTTTGCGTGATTTGTCGCTTCGGCGATTATTTCAGCTTGTTTTACTGCTATTTTCGCCGGTTCGAGATTAAGAGTTTTTTGTGCGTAATCTTCCAAAGATATTATGACCTCTTTTATAGAGAGAGACTTTTTTTCGCTCTTATATCTGTCGAATGTATAAGTACCGAGTTTTATACCCTCGACTATCGCTTTTGTGTTGGTCACCGGACAATCTTTTATATACGAAGCTATTTTAACTCTTTCGTATTCGCAGTTTGAGATTTTCTTCATTGCGTTGGAAACGGCTATTCTGATTTCGTCTCTTTCCAGCGAATCGACACCCGTATAGACTCGATGTTGATGAGGCAAAAATGCGCACTCATCCAAAGTACCTTCGAATTTTAGTGTTCTTAGATCATCTTTGTCTTTTATCCATTTGTGATCGAGATCTTTGTTTACGACTATGATTATTTCACAATCAGCTTTTAGATTTTCAATTTTTTCTTCTGTTACGGTAAATTTCATTTTTTTCCTCTTCTTTCTAAATTTTTTTCTATCTCTTTTGTAAAACGGTATGCTCCGTATAAGAACGCCGCCACTATCGGTAGCGCTAAATACCAGTGTTCTTTGGCCTTTTTCAGGAGATTTAAGATCTCTTCCCCGAAATAGTATGCCGGTATGATCGTTATAGCCGCCCATACCCAAGCGCTTAACAGATTGATAAGCGCATATTTTTTAGCGTCGTATCTTGTCAAACCGATCGACATCGGTATAACGGTTCGAAGACCGTAAAGATAGCGCTGTATGAAGATGATCGGCCAGCCGTATTTTTTCAAAAGCAGATGTGCTACGGCAAATTTTCGTCTATGCTTTCTCATCTTTTTATGTATATATTTTTTGGAGTAGCGACCTATGTAGAAATAGATCTGATCTCCCGTAAACCCTCCAAGTCCGGCTATAAAAATAGCCGTCGGCAGATTCATATGTCCCGTATGACACATGATTCCGGCCATAATCAGCCCCATCTCACCCTCTAAAACACTCCAGAAAAAGAGTACGATATAGCCATACTCTTGTAGAAGCGATATTAGCGTTTGTTCCAAAAAACTATTCCGTTTTAATCGAAATGAAGCAGGTCTTTAGCCTGCATCATATCTTTGTCGCCGCGACCGGAGAGGTTTATGATTATCAGTTTATCCCGAATTCTCTCTTTTGGCGCTTTTTTTAACCAAGCTATCGCATGAGAGCTTTCAAATGCCGGTATAATTCCCTCACATCTGCTAAGCCATACAAACGCATCGAGCGCTTCTTGATCGGTTATATTGTCGTATTCGGCGGCTCCTATCTCTTTTAGATATGCGTGTTCGGGACCTATCCCGGGATAATCAAGTCCCGCGGAGATAGAATGAGCCTCTAGTATTTGCCCATCTTCATCTTGCAGAAGATAACTCATCTGACCATGAAGAACTCCCGGACTACCCTTTGCAAGACTCGCTCCATGCTTGCTATCAAGTCCCAGACCTCCCGCTTCTATGCCGACGCATTTTGTCTCTTTATCTTCTAAAAAACGGTTGAAGATTCCCATAGCGTTACTTCCTCCGCCGATACAAGCTACTACGAAATCCGGAAGTCTATTTTCAAGATTTAGTATCTGAGATCTCGCTTCATAGCTTATTATGGATTGTATATCTCTTATCATCATAGGGTAGGGGTGAGGACCTGCTACCGTTCCGATGATATAGTAGGTGTCTCTAGCGTTTGTAACCCAGTGGCGGATTGCGTCGTTCATGGCGTCTTTTAGCGTGCGGCTTCCGCTTGTGACGCTATGGACATTTGCTCCTAAAAGCTTCATTCGAAAGACATTAAGCTCTTGTCTTTTTACATCCTTTTCACCCATAAATATATCGCATTCAAGCCCGAAAAGAGCCGCTACTGTTGCAGTAGCCACTCCGTGTTGTCCCGCACCGGTTTCGGCTATGACCTTCTTTTTCCCTAGTTTTTTGGCCAAAACGGCTTGAGCTACCGTATGGTTTATCTTGTGAGCGCCGGTATGGTTTAGATCTTCTCTCTTTAGATAGACTTTTGCTCCACACTCGTTTGAGAGGTTTTTTGCAAAATACAGGGGACTTGGACGACCGACATACTCTTTATAGTAGTAGTCTATCTCGCTCCAAAACTCTTTATCGAAACGAAGCTCTTTATAGCTTTTATCAAGCTCTAGAAGTGCGGGCATAAGAGTTTCAGGAACATATCGTCCTCCAAAAATCCCAAAATGTCCCAATTCATCAGGATCGTATGGTGAGGGTTTTGGTATGTACATCTAGTCGATCTCCAAAACGGAGTAAACCGAAGTGATCTCTTTTAGCTCTTCGTCTCCTCTTAAAAATGTAAGGTTTATGATAAAGCAGGCTTCCACACACTCGGCTCCCGATTTATCGATGAGGTTTGCCGCTGCTTTAGCCGTACCGCCTGTTGCTATGAGATCGTCTATAAGAAGAACTCGCGGTTTTTCCTTGTCACAAGAAAAAGCGTCTATGTGTATCTCTATCTCGTCAAATCCGTACTCCAAAGCGTATTTTTCTCCAATGGTAGTGTAGGGGAGTTTTCCATGCTTTCTAATCGGCACGAAACCCTTTTTAAGCCTGTCAGCAAGTGCAGCGCCAAATATAAAACCGCGGCTATCGATTCCGGCTATAAAGTCAATATCAAGCTCTTCGTATCTCTCTTTTAGATGATCTATCAAAAAGTTAAATGCTTTTGGATCTTTTAAAAGCGTTGTTATATCTTTAAAGACTATTCCTGGTTTTGGAAAGTCTTTGACATCCCGTATGGAGCCTAAAAGAAACGATTTATCTTCGGGGGTAAGTGTTTTCATATAAAATTACCTCTATTTGAACATCGTATATTTCATTGCTAAAAAGCCTGCGGTCATAATTCCAAAGGCAATGTAGCCTATCAATTCTATCTCCATCTCTTCTCCTTTGTGGTTATATAAGTGCTTCAATTTTTTCTTCGAGCTCTTTTATCTTTTGCTGAAGCTGATCGTTTTCAAGTTTTTGCTGAGAGTGTCTAGCTCTTAGCGTTTTGATGTTGTTTTTAGCTTTGTCAAGCTCTTCGGTCAGTATATCAATATTTCCTATCGCTCTTTGGAGTTGTTGGCGATATTTTCGTATCATAAGTTTGCTTTCGTCTATATTGCCTTTTTTGATCTGATTTATATTTAACTCCCTTTTATAGAGTGTTTTATAGTAGTTTAGCATGATCGTCAGGTAGATGATCACGAAAATAAAAGCGGTATATATAAACCAGTCGGTAAACATCGTTATCTAGGGTTCTATTTTTGCTACACGGTCGGCGTGTCTGCCGCCTTCGAAATTTGTTGCGCTCCAAGCTTTGAGGATAGACTCTATCACTCCGGCTCCGACGACTCTCTCTCCAAAACACAATACATTCGCGTCGTTATGTGCTCTTGCCATTTGAGCCGTATATGCGTCATGACACAAAGCGGCGCGAATACCTTCGTGTTTGTTTGCCGCAAGGCTCATACCTATACCTGTACCGCAAATCAAAATACCGAAACTTCCGCTCTCTCCCAAAACCGCTTCGCTTAAAAGATGAGCGTAATCCGGATAATCGACTCTCTGTGCGGAGTCAGGCCCCAAATCTTCTATTTGATGACCAAGTCCTCGTACTATTTTTTTTACTGTCTCTTTCACTGCGAATCCGGCATGGTCGGTTGCTATGTAGTATTTCATGACTCTCTTTGTTTATGGAATTTCTTATATTATATCAAATTGTATATAAAAAAGGCAGCGATAAAACGGGCGTAGCGCCCGTTTTTTTATTGAAAAAAGGAGAGAATTTTGTTTTTATCTTCTTTTATGAGATTCAATTTTACGTTTTTTACGATCATATCTTTAGTTTGAGGCGAGAGTGCATCCAGAAGTTGTCTGTTGGACTCTTTCGGAAAAGCGATGAAAAGTTGTTTGGGTTGTTGGTCGTTTACGACGGACTCTATATCCGCCGCTATATCTTTGACGGTTCTTTTTTCAATCTGATCTTCGAGTTTGTTGTCTTCGATGTTGCCGCCTTTGAAGTTTCCGGCTTTATCGCTTACGAGTTCGCTTATCTTTTTATGTGTAGCTATATAATCGAGATCGCTTATAAGCTCCAGTGAGTAAGAGGTTTTCAATTCGTTTCCAACGATACCTTCATGTTTTATGACTTTGAAAACTTTTAGCTCTCCCAAATCCGCAATGATGATGATAGTCCCTTCCAGCTTCATAACTTCCTCCTTATTATGGAATATTCAAATTATAAAATATTTCATCTTGAATAGATGTTAAATTTTGGCTAATTTTTCATATTCGAGAAGCTCTTGGTATGCCGTTTTGCGTCCGAAGTCTATTATCTTGGAAGCTTTGTGAAATTCATAAAAACCGCATAGATTTTTAGGTATATTTATGATAATATCGGGTTGATGCGCGGCAAGTTCGTATCTGGTGATTAAATTTTGCATCGTCTCTATAGTTTTTGAAACGATGCTAAAGTAGTTCAACTCTTCGTTTTCATCTTTTGAGAAAAAGTTATTTTGTATAAATTCCGAAATTTTTGTCTGAATACTCTCTTCCTCTTGTGTAGCTTGGATCAAGTCGTCCGCTCTTTTTTCGCCGTTTAGATTTACCGCGATCAATAAATCGTTCGTATCGGAGAGTAACGGAACGGTCGGCAAAGGATTTAATATACCTCCGTCAACCAAAAGCTGTTTATCGTTTCCCTGCGGAGTAAAAACCGTAGGTATGGCTATAGATGCTCGGATGGCTTCTAAAAGATCTCCTTCTTGAAACCAAACCTCTTTTTGAGTATTCAAGTCCGTTGCCACCGCTGTAAAATCTATCGGCAAATTTTCTATCATGACATTTTTACCCACTAGAGTTTCGAGTACATCGAAAACTTTATCGCCCTTTATGGCGCCTGTCGAAGCGAAAGAAAAATCGATAAGTTTTAATACCGAGAAGATATCCAAAGATAGAACCCACTCTTTATAGTCGTTTAATTTTCCGCAAGCGTAAAGGCCGCCTATTAGTGCACCCATAGAAGATCCGGAGATCGATTTTATCTCGTAACCGTGTTTTTCCAAAACTTCGATTATGCCAATATGCGTATAACCTCTGGCTCCTCCGCTTCCTAAAACAAGTGAAACCGTTTTTTTCATAATCAGTCCTCGAGAGTTTTTATGAAGCCATTTTACTGAAATTTATGTTTATGAAAAGAAAGTGAAGCTACGGCGATAAGCCGGGTTCTGTCGCGGGTGATTATTTGTCTGAGATCTTTTTTACAAAAGATTTTTAGCGAAGCGCCTAAAAGTTTGAGACATTTACCATACGCTTCTTGCTGCAGGCTGGGTTTACCTGGCCGCTATGATCGCTCAAAGCACCGGTGAGCTCTTACCTCGCCCTTTCACCCTTACCGTAAAAACGGCGGTTTACTTTCTGTTGCACTTGCCCTCGGGTTACCCCGGCCATCCGTTAGATGGAGCCTTGTCTCAATGCAGCCCGGACTTTCCTCTGGCAAAGCCAGCAATCACCTACCGTAGCTTGAGCGTATTATACCATAAATATAAAAAAATCGTTTAGATTGGTAGCATAGTAAAGAAGAATATTCTTTTTAGTTGAATGTTTTGTACTAAAAGCTATATTTAATGTTAAAATAATAAAACATTAAATGCAGTTGAAGGAGAAACAATTATGAAAAAAACTTTAGCGATTTTCGTCGCATTGATGCTTTATGTAAGTTCGTCATTAGCGTTTGAGCATCTAAAAACTCTCGAAGAGTTTGAAAAAACTATCAAAAAAGGCAATGTCATAGTGGAATTTTACGCTCCATGGTGCGAACCTTGCAAAGAGATGAAGGTGAATTTAAAAAAAATTGACCGAAAAAAAGAGAAAATCAGGATATATCAGGTAAATATTGAAAAAAGTCAAGAAATTGTCGATAAATATGGAACACCTCAGGTTCCGGCCATACTTTACATTAAGGATGGAAAAATCTTGCAGGGGTTTATAGGTCTTAAACATATGAAAGAGTTAAAAAGCGATATAAAAAGATATTTTAAAACTGAAAGTGTGAAGGTAGTCTCCAAAAGTTAAGTAAATATCTCACGAAATTTTAAAGATCGGGGAGTTATTTTGGCTTAACCGATCTTTTTTTATATAAAAATTATAATTTTTTACTGTTTATTATTTTAACAAAATCAAAAAATAGTGCGAGTGTGTTCCAAAAATTCTACAAAATCGTACAACTAACTTCAAAAGTAAAGAAAAAATGACTAAACATATATTTCATTTGGACGATAATTTAAGGTAAGAATTCGGAAATCTCAGAATTCTTAAAATAGTTTGAGAAATATGTTTTCAGGTCAAATAATAACAATAAATTATATTAATTGACTCTGTGAATGATATTTCTTATACTATCAGAGTAAAAATTATTTTCCAAAGGAGTTCATATGAACAAAGTTTTAGCGGTAGTAGCCGGTTTGGGTTTGGCAGTAAGTTTACAGGCAGGTTCTGTTAAGTGTGATTTTCCGGTTTTCAAATGTGAGCCTATCTATAAAACCGTAATTAAAAAGATACCTCATAAAGAGTGCTGGGAAGAGCAGCAAAAAAGTGCGGTAGACTACAAGCAAAGCGGTGTTGACGCTTGTACGACGGGCGGTATCGTAGTATCTAAAAGATGTTTCGTTACAAAATGTAAAACGGTATATCAGTCAATTGAAGAGCAAGTTCTCGTAGGTTATAAAAACTATGCGAAATGCGGTTGCAATACATTCTCAAAAATAAGTAATAAAAAATTGAAGTTCATTACAGCTACAATTAATTACTAAAGATCAGAGTGCATATCCTTTCGGGTATGCACCCGTGTATTTTTACTATTTTTCTAACTTTTTAAATTGTTGTAGCCATTCTTGGTTTTCCTCTATGACGTTGCTTTGTTGTTTCAAGAGGTTTAGAATTATCGAGTCTAGTTCTTGTAACGAGAGGTATTCCAGTACGAAAGGTGCTATCTCCATCTCGCCGTCATAAGTTTTTAAAAGTTTTTCGATCTCTTTCAATTTTTTTAATTTCTTTTCGTCATACATCGTTTAGATAATCTCTCTGACTTTTAACTGCTCTTGAAATTTCCAAGTCTCTTTGGCTTCGTTTACCTCACTTTGGTTGATGTTTATGATAAGAAGCTCCTCTTTGGAATTTAGGGAGTTTTCTATTTCTCCAAACGGATTTATAAGATATGTTTCTCCGTAAAACATCCATAAACTCTCATCGTCGTTGTAAGTGCCGACACGATTTACTCTTAGGATATACATACTGTTTAAAAGTGCTCTTGATTTCAAGATCTCGTTCCATCTTTGATTTGATCCGAAGGTGGAAACAGAAGGAACGAGTACCACTTCGATGCCTTTTTTCACCATCTCTATCCAAACTTGATCGAAGTGAATGTCAAAACCATTGATAGCGGCATAACTGATACCGTTATAGTTAAAATGAATAAATGAGATCGAGTCGCTTTTTTCATTATCGAAAAACGCATCTTCGTTCCAGTGCGTATAGTTGATGAGGAAGTTTTGATTTACGAACTCCGCGCCCTCGGGTGTAAATTTACCGATGGCCTTATAGATTTTTTCTTCTTCGATAAGAACGATCGGAGCAATGATGATTAGATTATATACCGATGCATAATGCGAAAGAGCTTCTATTTTGTGTCTTGTCTGTTCCGCTATCAACATTTTAGGCATATTTTGAAGTTCTTTAAAAAATGTGTTGATTACGTACTCCGCAAGCACTACGACTCGAACACCTTTTTTGCTGCAAGTTTTGAGATAGTTGTCAAGTTTGGTGTTACTAAGCGGAAGGGTCGAAAGCTGAAGGGCTGCTACTCTCATACGAGATCCTTTTGCTCTTTAGTGTATTCTTGAAACTCTATTTTTGCGTTTTCCAATAGTTTAGCGGCCTCTTTCAACTCCTTGATTCCCTCTTTATAGTATGTTACGCTTTGTGAGAGAGTGATTTGCGGATCCATCAACTTCTCCAATATCTCTTTCGCATGAGAGATTTTTTCTTCAAAACTTAACTCTTTTTCATTCATTTTGTCACTCCTTTAGCGCTTTTGAAACGCTGTTTGAAAATTTATCCAACTCTACAAGAAAAGCGTCATGCCCGTATCCGCTTCGTATCTCTTCGTATGTAACTAAATCGCCTTTGCCTATTTTTTGCAAAGTCTCTTCTATTGTTTTCATCTCTTTTGGTAAAAAGAGAAGATCGCTTGAAAAAGAGAGTAAAAATATCTCCGAATTTACGCGACTGAGCGAATCCTCAAGCGAATCGTAATTTCTTGTCGCGTCAAAGATATTTATCGCTTTTGTTATATATAAAAAACTGAGCGGATCGAACCACTGTACGAAGTTCAAACCGTTATAGTCCAAATATCTTTCTACTTGAAATTTACCGAAAAGTTCGTATAGTCCATCCGTTTCGACATAATCTCTGCCGAATTTCTCCTTCATCGATTCGGGACTGAGATAACTTATGTGACCACACATACGACCGGTCGCAAAACCTGCTAGACCGCTTTGTCTAATTTCATCAAGATCATACATCCCTCCCTTGAACGACGGATCTCTTATAAGTGCTTCTTTCGCCACCTTGTTAAAAGCTATCGCCCAGGGTTGCGTAGCGTAAGTACTCGCTAAAATAATATGCTTTTTGGCGAAGTTTGGATGCTCTATCGCAAAACATAGAGCCTGCATCCCGCCCATCGAACCGCCAATAACGGCATGTGCTTTGTTGATGCCGATCTTGTCGAACAATATTCGCTGAGCTTTTACCATGTCGCTTACCGTTATGACCGGAAATTTCAGTCTATACGGTTCGTTCGTCGGGTACATAGCCGACATAGGCCCTGTACTTCCGAAGCAGCTGCCTATGACATTGACGCAGATAACGAAAAACTTTTCCGTATCGATCGGTTTTCCGTCGCCGATCATACCGTCCCACCATCCCGGTTTGACATCACCCTCATAAAGACCGGCGGCGTGATGGCTTCCGGTTAGCGCATGACATACGACGACCACATTACTTTTATCGTCGTTTAACTCGCCGTAGGTCTCATATGCAAGATCGTACGGTTCGAGAATCCGACCACTTTCCAGATATAGCGGGTTGGTAAAGTGTTCCGTTTTTGTGGTAACTTTCAATTTATCCGCACCTTTAAAGCATAGATATAGCCAATATCTATACATTTACCACAGAGTAAATCAGTTATATATATCATATGCAAAGGCCTTTTTTGAACGATGAGATATTATAGTAGAGTGATTATTTGTTTTTGCTCATGAAAGTGATATAATCCAAAAAATTTATCTACCTGAGAAGAGGAGTTTTTTCCTATTTTCGGTTAAATTTAATATATTGAAGGAATCCGTTTGAAAATACTTTATATAGCCGATTTGGTCGGAAGACCGGGTCGATTTATGTTTAAATATCATATTTCGCATATCAAAGAAAAATTTGCTCCCGATTTGATTATTATGAATGCTGAAAATGCAAGTCATGGTTTCGGTCTTAGTGAAAAAAACGCAAAAGAGCTTTTTGGTGCGGGAGTGGATCTTTTTACCGGGGGAAATCATAGTTGGGATAAAAAAGATATAATTCCATTTCTTGAAACCGAACCGATATTAAGACCTTTGAATTATCCGAAAGCTTCACCGGGGAGGGGAGTTGAGTATCTGAAAATAGGCGATGAGACTCTTGTTGTGATAAATCTAATGGGATACTACTGTATGCCGATGGTTGATAACCCTTTTACGATGGTGATAGAAGAGGTGAAAAAGCTTAGAGATAAGGGTTATAAAAATATTTTTATAGATTTTCATGCTGAAGCAACAAGTGAAAAGAGGGCGCTTTTTGCGATGTTGAAGTCGCGGGTAAGTGCGATTTGCGGTTCCCACACTCACGTCGGAACCGATGATCTTGTAATAGAGGATGGTACGTTTTATGTAACCGACGTAGGGCTTACAGGGTGTCGAGATAATATTATCGGTATGGATATCAAGCAGCCGCTGGAGAAATTTTTGACGGGAATGAGCGGTAAATTTGAGGTATCCAATAACTGCAAAAAGATTCTTCAAGGAGTGATATTTGAAATAAAAGATGGACGATGTATCGAAGCTTTCAAAATAAAAGCTTATGACGAGGGAAGCGTCGAGATATCCCAAAGAGCGATAAAGGAGTAAGTTATGCAAATAACCGATAGCTTCCAACTTTTAAGAGCTTTAAAAAAATTGAATCTTTTAAAAGATAAAAAAGATCCGCTCTGGTGGCCTAACTCTTTAACATTCGAAGTCGTTGTCGGTGCGATTTTGACACAGCAGACAAAATGGCAAAAAGTTGAAAGATCTCTTGACAACTTAAAAGAGCGAAATTTACTTTCGCTTGACTCTCTCGCGAAAGTCGATATAAAAATACTGCAAACTCTGATAAAACCAAGCGGCTTCTACAATACGAAAGCAAAACGTCTTCGAATGCTTTGTCAAAATATCGTCAAGGATTTCGGCGATTTTGAAAACTTTAAAAACGATGTTGATAGAGAGTGGCTTTTATCTCAAAAAGGGTTGGGTGAAGAGAGTAGCGACGCCATACTATGTTACGCTTGCGGACGCGAAGTAATGGTGGTTGACAGTTATACCGCGAGACTTGTAGAGGAGCTTGGTTTTTGTTTTGAGAGTTATGCTCAAATACAAGAGTGGTTAATGCTGGGGATAGAAAGTAACTTAAGCGGTATTAGTGAACTTTATGGAAATGATTATATGTTATCCACAATTTATTCACGATTTCATGGAAAAATAGTGGAGTATGCAAAAGTGCATATTCGCGGCAAAAAAGTAAATATCGAGGAGTTATGCCTATGAAATTGACTATGAATAGTATCGATCCTACAAAACAAGAACAGTATATTCGTGAGCTTGAAGAGTATAAGAGAAAATATGTGGATAAACAGAGTGAACTTCAATGGGCAGATAATAAATACGAAGAGTCGTCGATTCAAAGTGAGATAAACTCTTATGCACGAAAAATAAGAAGATTAACAAATATACTTGAACAGATTAAACATGATCAATCGGTAGCGTAGAGAGTAAAACCTCTATGCTTTAGAGTTCCACCTCTTTTACCACATTTAAGCCGAATCCGCTTATTCCTACAAATTCCTTTTTTCTTTTCGTTACCAATAAATTTATATCTTTAAATCCCAAATACTTCAAAATTTGCGCTCCTATACCATACTCTTTCATGTATGGATTTTGGTTTGCGGATTTTTGCAAAAATATGAGCGCTCCGCCCTCTTTTTTTAAAATATCGACGCTTTTAAAAATAGAGTCGTATCTATGGTGTGCAAAAAGATCGAGATCCGTTCCTATGTTGTGGAAGCGGACGTTTTTTAAGGGGTGTCCATTGTTTTTGAATATGAAAGCTACATGATGATTGTCATTATGATCAACGAAATCGACTCTTCTTGCCGGTATATCCATAAAATCCGTATTTGATTCGGCTATAACTTTTATAAGTGATTCGTTTTGCATTCTGTATTCGACGATATCAGAGATATAGACGATTTTAAGGTTGAACTCTTTTGCGAATATCTCAAGATCGTCTCTTCTTGCCATAGTGCCGTCTTCTTTCATGATCTCACATATAACGGCGGCTTGGGATATTCCCGCCATCTTACAAAGATCTACCGAGCCTTCGGTATGTCCGGTTCGAACAAGTGTGCCTCCGTCTTTTGCGATAAGCGGAAATATATGACCGGGTCTAACGAGATCCGTCGGTTTTGTGTTGTAGTTTGCCAAAAGTTTTATGGTCATATCTCGTTCGGCCGCCGAAATTCCCGTTTCACACTCTCTGGCGTCAACGGAAACTGTAAATGCCGTTTCGTATGATGAGTCGTTTTTTGAAACCATTGGTGAGAGATCCAGTTTGTTCGCTATCTCTTTACTCAAGGCAACGCATATGAGTCCTTTTGCTTTTGTTGCTAGAAAATTTACTTTTTTCGGATCGGAAAATGTCGCGGCATATACGAGATCTCCTTCGTTTTCTCTATCTTCGTCATCTATCATGATGACGATGTTGCCTTTTCTAATCTCTTCTATCGCTTCTTTGACACGCTTAATGGGCATATATCCTCCAAATTTTTTTAAAGATTATACAAAAAGTTACCAAAAACCCTTGACAAATAAGAAAAAAATGATTATAATCACACTCCAAATTAAGATGTTGGGATGTGGCCAAATGGTAAGGCATCTGGTTTTGGTCCAGTGTATTGGGGGTTCGAGTCCCTCCATCCCATCCACTATTTCTTCATTGTCGCGGGATAGAGCAGTTTGGTAGCTCGTCGGGCTCATAACCCGAAGGTCGGGGGTTCAAATCCCTCTCCCGCAACCAATTCAATTTTTTATCGAATTAAATATATTTTCACACACATCACGAGCAGTATCAGGATTGATTGTAATATACTTTTGAGTCACTTCTATACTTGTATGACCTAAAGTATGAGAAACCTTTTCTATGGGTATTTCAAGATGATTTATAGAGTATGTTCCGACTAAGTGTCTTATATCGTGTATTCTTGTATGTGGTAGATTTTCAGTTTTTAATAATCGCTTCCAAGCCTTACGCAGATCAACAAACTTTTTACCGGTTTTAGGATTTTTAAAAACATATCCAAGAGGTATAGATAACTTTTGCTCTTTTTTAGCTTGTATGTAGTTTGATGTAAGCATTTCAAAGAGTTCATCAGTCATCGAATAAGACATATTTCGTTTCGCTTTGTTTATCTTTGCAGGAATGTAATATATTTTCTCATTTAAATCTATCATTTCCCATTGAATACTAAGCACTTCATTTAATCTTCTGCCGTGCAGTAAAAAGAGAAAGATATCTTTATATATAGGTTCTTGAAAGTTTAAAATAGCTTTAATAAGCTTTTGTTGATGCTCTAATGAATAACTAAAATATCGCTTATTATCAAACTTTGGTAACTCAACATCAAGAAGAGGGTTATATGATGTATATTCAAGCTTTATAGCCATTTTGTAGATTACTTGTAATAAATCTTTGATGTTCTTAACTGTTTTTGGTTTTAGCCCAGATTTTAATAAATTGTTAATAAGTGTTTGAAAATCTTTATATTTTAGATCATTGATATTTTTATCTCCGTAAGGCTCTTTGATATGCTTACGATAATAACCTTTTTTAGTTCTGATAGTTTGTTCAGATTGTAGGAGGTCTATAAGTTCTATATATTCTTGAAAAAGTTGATTAAGAGTAACTTGAATCATATTAGATAGATTCTTCATCATCAAGTATATCATGAGGGCTATCAGTATTGTTTGATAATAAACCATTTATTAGATAAAACTCTTCACTATCAATTGGTATAGGTATGTTCTCATGTGGGTCATATCTAGTTTCAATAAACTCTTTTTTCTTCCAAATTGTTTTAGATTTATATTCAATAGAGCTTAATGATGTAATTTCTGTAACTTCTCCAGTTATATTATCAATAGTATAATCAAGTTTATACCATAGAGATAATCTATTTTTCTTAAATTCTATTGTTGCAATATACATATCTTGAAATTCATCTTTATAGTTGATTTTCCTATAAACGGAGAGAGGTATGAGCGTTCTTGATGTATAAAATCTACATATGCCATGATGAATATACCAAAGTGTTAAATCTGTAAATTTACTATCATCAGCTCTCAAATCATCAAAAGTTTTTAATATATATTTCATCAGATATGAAAAAGGATTTTTAATAAGTGTTGTTATCCCAAAATTATCATTAGGATCTTTTTTGTATATGAATTTTTTAACAGTTTTTTCATAAGTTTTGCTATAACCGCTTGGTATATGTTGTGAACTAATTTCAATTTGAGGTATTTTATATATGCGAAAAATTGCATTAATAACTTTATCAATATTTTCTTTTGGAATATATAGTGATATATGAAGATGAGGAGTACCATTTTTATGAGGTTCAGTAACTCTAAAATAACATTTGTTATCTTTTCCAATATCTTTTAATGGTCTTAAATCTAAAATCCTTTTCCACATTTTAGAGAGATGTTTTGAACCAGCTTTAGGACTAAAATCTTCATGATGAATATATTTAGGGTTTTTAATTACTTTTCCATTTTTTAAAGTTTTAGTGGGATGAAAGTGAGAGGGCAAGGTAAGAGTTATAAATATATTAACAAGACCTCTATTTGTTGCATAAGTAACTAAAGAATTTGCACGGTTTTGAATTTCAGCTATATATTTATCTGCATTGTGCCAAGCATTTTTAGTAAAATCAGAATAAGGTATAAAAACTTCTCTATTTTTATCATCAATATAAGATACCCCATTATGTAATATATAATGTTTCGCTTTGTTGATTTTTTGCTTTGCTAAATTTATATCTTCTTTGCTTAATCCATACATTGAAATATTTTTAACCTTTATGATAAAATGAGGTTACCAAGTTTACTTAAAAGGGTAACCCTAATGAAATACTACAAAAATATTAATAAGGGTTACCTTAATTAGGAGAAATAATTATGAGTGAAAAAAGTAAAGCAGGAAGAAAAGCAGAGGTAGAGGGCAAATCAAAAAATAAATTGATATATGCAAAAATTTCAGAAGATGAATTAAATAAGATTGAACAATTAGCTAAAGAGATGGATATTCCAAAAATGACACTAACTAGAAATTTAATACTTATTGGATTAAGAGATATCAAACTTCTTGATAATATAGGACTTTTAAAAGGGTATAAGAAAACAAGTGAATTTATTAATAAATTTATTGGAATAAAAGAAAATAAATAGTTATAAAGTGCCTTTTTATCAAAGTGCCGATAACTTTTATTAAATAGCCAAGGGGAACATGCACAAACGGCTACGCCGTTTGCTTAATGCTCCTAAAAGATATGAAAAAGCTGAAGCTTTTTCATATCAACGGAGCCATTAATCAACTGCGTTGTTTGCATGTTCCTAATACTAATGAAATAGATATCAATCGTGCCAATCTCCGAATAAGTTTTTTTTTGCTTTGATTCATCAGAGCGATGAGGACAGACTGAGAAAGATAACTTTATAAAACCTCATGGCTTGATTTAAATTCTAGCAAAAATAAAACTGATACTACGATGACCACTACAAGACTTTATAGAGAGCTTCAAAGGAAAACCAAGAAATATATAAATCATTAAAAATTCATAACAAATATTGTATAGATTAACATAATGCAGATTCTCTTGAAATTTAAAACTTAATAAATGATGTCGATATACATAAAATATATCAATTTCAATTTTAGGATTATTAAATGAAGAATGTGAGTCAATTTATCTATATATTAGCTATATCAGTTTTTATACTTGGTTGTGGTGAAACAACTAGAACAGTTACTCAAGATACAAGCAAAACCAATCAAAATGAATATATTAAAGATGGTGAAATAGTTGTATCAAATGGTAAACATACACTTTCACTTACTCCTGATAATAATATCGCAATATATCGTTTTGATATGCCTGAAAACGTACAATTAAGCCTTGATGTAGATAATTATTGTAAATTAAAATTGCTTAATGA
>CAZNIT010000043.1:0-2761 GCA_964573205.1 uncultured Sulfurospirillum sp.
CCTCACCTTTGTAATAGAGCCAACCGATAAGCAGCATCGAATCCTTATCACCAAGCAAAGCGGCCTTTTCATACCATTTGAAAGATTTTACGCTATCTTTTGAGACGCAATTTCCCTCCCCATAAGCTACACCAAGTAAAAAAGCGGCATCGGAATTATTGTTTTCTTCAACCGCTCTTTGAAGAAGAGAGATCGCCTCTTGGTCATTGGAGCTATTTTGATCGTAATAAGCTTTAAGAGCGTAAATATATCCGTTATCTTTTTTAAACACTTCTTTTTGTGCAAAATTTTCACTCTCATTCGTTTCACATAAGGATCTCTCTTTTTGAAGCTGATAACTCAAAGAGTTCTCACCGCTTTGCGCATATGAGAATAGTAAGCAAAGAGAGAGCATAAAACAGATCATGGTTTTTGTTTTAACTTGCGAATCTTTTGTTTGATACGATATTTTAATCGCTTCTTTTTTTGAAAACGGCTATTTTTAAATTTACGCTTCAAAATTTTTCGAAGTTTTTTAATTCGAACCTCTTTAAGTATTTTCTTAAGTTTGGCTCTTTTAAGTTTTTTGGTCATTTTGACCTTTTGAAGCAGCATATTTTGCTCTTTTTGGGTGAGAGTTTTACTCTCACCGCCGTAAAGAAATATCGCCGCTATTATAGTAAGAAGCAAAATCCGCATAAAAATCTCCTCTTATGTATTGTATCAAATCCGAATACAAATATGCAAAAGATTATTTACGATGAGTTTTGCCCCTGCCTTTAACGGCTCCTTTTCCCGCTACAACTCCTTTTCCCACTCCTTTGCCTTTTCCTTTGAAACTGCCTTTACCGATAGCAATACCTTGTCCGTTGACACTCCCTTTACCTTTTTTATAGTGTATATCGCCCTCTTTATCTTTATAGATGACAACACCTTTCCCACTGACACTGCCTTTTCCTTTTAAGGCAAATGTCCCCTTTCCTACTCCCTTGCCCTTAAAAGCGCCCTCTCCTTTAGCGACTCCGACTCCCGCGATACTTTGTGCCGCTAGCACCGTTGTCAACAAAAAAGTACCTAAAAATGTGATTGAAATGAAATTTCTCATAAACGACTCCTTGTGTTAAATTTACAAAGCAAATGTAACATTGAAGTGTTTATTAAGCGTTTAGAGATTTTCTACAAAGAGTCTCAAAATTGAGAGTAATTACGGTGCCAAAACCTTTTTTACTCTCTACATCGAGTTTAATATCGTAATGATCGCATACCCGCTTCACTATCCCAAGTCCAAGTCCTAACCCCTGAATAGATCCTTTTTCGCGATAATAGGGCTCGAAAATTTGCTCGATATTCTCTATGCCGACTCCTTTATCGGCAATTCTCAATTTTGTATCGAAAAGAAGAATATCGATTCGATTATCGTTTTTATTATATTTGACGGCATTTGAGATCAAATTGTCCAAAAGTCTGGTTATCATAATTTCATCGGCAAAAATCGAAATTTCGTTTTTACATTCAAGAGAGATTAAATCATATCGCTGAATGAGAGTTTCGCACAACTTGCATAAAAGCAGTCGGCTCTCTTTATATTCTACTTGAGCAAAAGAGATAGCACTTTTTAATTTCTCTTCAAGATCTTGCAGCATTAAAAGACTCTTTTTGACTCTTTGAAGGCGCTTTTGTTGAGTATGCGACAATTTTTCATTTTCCAAGGTAGCGAGATTAAGCTGTGCGGTCGTTATGGGAGTGTTTAAATCATGAATCATCGATTTTGCGAACTCATCTATCATATCCACCGCTTCACGCATCGGACGAAGAGAGAGGGTCGCAAGATAAAAACTAAGAACCGTCGCAAAAAGAAAAAGCACGCCGGCGGCAATAAAAAGCTCATATTTTAAACTCTCATAAGAGTTTTTAAAATCGGGTTTTTCTATCGGACACGAAAAACCCTCGGGAGCATTTTTTAAAACTCTTTTACACTGCAAATCGTATAATTTTAGGGCAATTTTCTCCTCTTTGTGAATACGACGATTTTGATTATAGCCGTACCACCAAAGAATTACACTGCCAAAAAGCATAATACCGCCAAGATAGAGTATCATAAAAGTAAAAACGCTTCGACGCTCATAAGATCTCAAATCTGTACCCAACCCCTCGAACATTCACCAGTTTTGCATAACCTTTTAGATGAGTGTTTATATTTTTTATATATACTCGAAATGTCGTATCGCTGATTAGCGCCTCTTCGTAGAGCTCGCTTAGGATCTCATCTTTGGAAACGATACGCTTTTTGTGAGATATAAAGTAGTCTAAAATCTCAAACTCTTTTTTAGCCAAAACGATCGATTGCAAATCGACAATCAACGCATAATGATCTCTATCAAGATAAAGATGTTCGTTTATAAAGATTTTACTATCTTTTATCCTAGCTTCGACTCTTATTAGAAGTGTCTGCATATCAAAGGGTTTTACTATATAGTCGTCGGCACCCGAACAAAACCCTTCTCTAAGATCTTCACACTCTCCTCTGGCGGTCAAGAAAACAGCGGGCGTATCGTCACCGCTTCTTCGAAGAGAATCCAAAAGATCAAATCCGCTCATACCAGGCACATTTACATCAAACAGATAGAGATCATAACTCTTTTCATAACATGACTCGGCGGCTTCGTCGGCGCTTTTGACCCACTTAACACTATATCCGGCATCTTGCAAATCTTCATAGAGAGTCTCGCCCAAAAGAGGATCGTCTTCAAGAAAGAGAATCTTTTTTCGCATGATCAACGAC
>CAZNIT010000044.1:0-14079 GCA_964573205.1 uncultured Sulfurospirillum sp.
TGTACCGCTTCCTCCGCATAGGATGATGTTTGTCATGATGTTCACTTCCTTAAAGCTATGTTAATTATTTATTTTAGTCTTTTTATGATTAAAAGTATATGAATTGTGGTATTGATGTGTTGTACAAGGTTGAAACCTTGCCTCCGGGTTTTTGTGTGAGATTGAAGTATTGATTGGAGACCGTACTTTAGTGCGGTAGGGTTTGTTTTGTTGTGCTGTGCAAAGCTGAAGCATTGCCTCCGGGTTTAAAATATGTCTTTCATACTTTTTAACTCTTTAGCTATGTCTATATTTACCATATATTCCTGTATAAGTTGAGTTACCAGCTTTGATTGCTCATGGTCTCTGTTTTTTTTGAGAATATTTCTGTTTTTAACGGTAGAAAGCCACTTTTTATAAACGGAAAACTCCAGGGGATGAATAGTAGACAGAAGCGCGCATTTGCCATTGTCAGCAACGACCATACTTTTAAAAATACGGGAATTTCCCAACCATTGCATTCCTTCCATAGAAAGTTCCAGTATATCGGTAAAACTATCTTTATCCTTTTGTTTTTTGAAAAACTTTTGCTCCTCTACAGGTGTCAATATCTCCAGTATAGTTCCCTCCTTATTTCTGAACCGATATGGTACCTGCACATCAGGTACAAAACTTTTATCGATAAGTTTGAGTAGTTCTGTAAGCTTATTTTTGGGTACTACTTCGGTAAAAAGCACGGAAACAGAACTGTTTTTTTTGTTTAGCAAATCTATATCTTCCGTCGCCAGGTACTCCTCATCTATAAATACACCACAGTAAGCTTCATAGGCATATAGCGCATTGGTACCGATAAGTATCATTTTTTCATCCAGCCCAAGCTCATTGATTTTTCTATAAATATTTACAAGCGCGGCAGGTACGCGTGTAAGATGTTCTATTTTATTGAGCTTATAATTTTTATCCAGTTTGGCTTCAAGCTCCTTCAGATCCTCTTTAATCCTCTTTTTGTGTTGCATAAAATTTTCATAGATTTTATGTGTTTTTTCACTCTCAACTCCTAAAGAGATCACTCTGTTTGATGCGGAGTGCTTTTTTGTCAGGTATCTTTTGCCACCTGCCTTTTTCCAGTACATACTAACTTGATAATTTCGTAAATACTCCTGTTTTTTTTGAATATAATATTCATAAAGTTGTCCGATATTGATGTATTGTTTGCGCTGAGAGGAGTTGTATTCTGTAAAATGAAATCGCATTATGACTACTTTTTGTACAATTGTACCAAAAAAATAAAAAATAAAAAAATTTGGTACAATTGTATAAAGCTGAAGTAGTAATCGGAGACCGTACTTCAGTGCGGTAGGGTTTGTTTTGTTGTGCTGTGCAAAGCTGAAGCATTGCCTCCGGGTTTTTGTGTGAGGTTGAAGTATTGACCGGAGACCGTACTTTAGTGCGGTAGATATTGTACAAGGGTGAAACCTTGCTTCCTTGTATTTCAAAATGACATATTTTCTTTTCAAAGGTAAAATTTATATTACAATTCTCTTAAAACTTTATAGGGAGAATCAATGAAAAGAGAATATAAAAAACTACCGCATATCGATAGAGTAGGGGATTATCAGTTTGTTACTATCAGGACACAAGATAGTTTGGATAGTTATTTACAAAAGATTGAATCCTTTGATATTTCAAGTGCGAAAAAACAGATGGCGATAGACGGGTACCTGGATAACTTTGCAAAAGGAAGGTACTTTGAGGGTGAGGTGCTTGTCTATTTTCGATCGTTTTTGCTTTCTCTGGATAAAAAACTTTTTGAACTGGTTGCTTTTTCCATCATGCCGAATCATCTGCATATACTTTTTTGTCAAAAGGAAGAACTTTCTAAAACTATGAAAATAGTCAAAGGAGGCTCGGCATCGGGGATAAATAAAATTTTAAATAAAAATGGAAAGTTTTGGGCGAGTGGGTATTATGACAAGGCTATCAGAGATGAAAAACATTTTGAAGTTGTTTATAATTATATTCGAAATAATCCTTTGAAGGCGGGGTTAAAAGATATGGATAGACGGTTTTGGCATGTGTATGGAGTATAATCGGAGACCGTACTTTAGTGCGGTAATGATGTGTTTTGCTGTGCTGTGCAAAGCTGAAGCATTGCCTCCGGTGGTGTTGACGGAGACCGTACTTTAGTGCGGTATGATTCTGCTGTGCAAGGTTAAAACCTTGCCTCCGGGTTTGCAGGGGTGTATTTTAGTGTGATAAAATCTGCTATAATATGGTTATGATAAATTATAAAAACCGTATTTATGGGATTACGAAGGAAATAGATACACAAGAACTGGAAATGTTGTTTCAGAAGCCGGAGGCGTGGTTTATTGAGGTGGCGTTGCTTTTTGGTAGTCGGGTGACGGGGACAGCGCATAGTCGGAGTGATTATGATTTTGCATTGTTTATGAATCAATCGGCAGATGAGGGCTGGGGGCTTAAAGCAAAAGCATATACATTGCTGAGCGATCTTCTGGGATTGGATGATTGCGATATCGATATTGTTGACTTGAAAATGGCTGATAAGGTGATTTTAGAGAGTATAAAAGAGGGGTTTATTGTATTAAAAGGAAACAAAGATGACATTTCAAGACTACTTGGTTAAGACAGTTGAAATTGCAACTGAAGAAAAAACGATTTTAGATGAGCTTTCTTCAAAGATGTCTTTAAATAAAATCGAATTTAGAGCTGCTAAAAGTTCTTTGCAGACACTTATCGAGAATGCAATTGGAAAAGCAAAAAAGATTTTGAAATACTATGGTTGTCCTGTAACCCCCTCAAGAGGAAGAGATGCTGTTTTTTTTATGTATGAGCTTGGGTTGATTGAAGAAGAAGAATTTCAGGCGCTGAATGCAGAATATAATGAGACATTGAAAAAACGAATTACAACTTTTACTGTATGATGAGAGATTTTTTTAACCGGAGACCGTACTTCAGTGCGGTATTGATTTGATCTGTTTTGCTGGTGCAAGGTTGAAACCTTGCCTCCGGGTTTTTGTGTGAGGTTGAAGTATTGACCGGAGACCGTACTTCAGTGCGGTATGGTTTTGTTTTGTTGTGCTGTGCAAAGCTGAAGCATTGCCTCCGGGGTTAAAATATCTCTTTCATACTTTTTAACTCTTTAGCTATGTCTATATTTACCATATATTCCCGTATAAGTTGAGTTACCGGCTTTGACTGCTCATGGTCTCTGTTTTTTTGTTTAGCAAATCTATATCTTCCGTCGCCAGATCCTCCGCATCAAACCGAATATGATCTTAGAAAACTATTTTTGTGCATCCACTTTGTATCCGAAGATTACATTCCAAGCGGCTTTTCCAGCATCTTTTGCATCTGATTGGACTCTTATCTCGACTTCGCCGAGTTTTGTAGGACGAAGACATACATAGACGTTATCTTCGGGATAGAGTTTCGTTTTGCTTTTTATAAGAGTTCCGGCTACTATAGAGACCGGCTTATAGACATTCCAACCCATAGAAAGCGATATCTTACGCAGATGCTGGGCATCTTCGAAAATTTCTCCTTTAGCTTTGAAGCACTCCATATCACCGGCATAAAGTATCGTAAAAGCAGTTATCGGCAAAATAAACACCATCTTTTTCATAACCCAGCCTTTATAGCGAATTATCTTACTATAACATTACAAACTTAAATATATTTTATTATATAACTTTTATAATATGCCTTTGACACTTCACTTCAAACACCGCAACAAGTAAAAGAAAACTTTTTTCAGAAAATAATAGTTAAATTTTTTTAAGGTTATGCCGATATAGGTTTATAGAAGATGACAAAAGGAGTGATCCGAATGATAAAAACAGTAGTATTCGTAGATGATTCACCGACAGTTTTGATGACGGCGCAAATGGCTATGAAAGGGCTTGTTGAAAGCGGTAGTATCGAGTTGAAAACTTTTGAAAATCCCCTTGAATTGATCGAACAGGTAAAAAACGGTTTTGTATATGACATGGTGATTACCGATGTAAATATGCCCCAAATGAACGGATTGGATTTGGCAAAAGAGTTAAAAAATACGATTTCGGTAAAACTAAAACCGATTTTAGCGCTTACGACGGAAAACTCTCCGCAAATAAAACAGCTTGGCAAGCAGATAGGTCTAGCAGGCTGGATAACCAAGCCTTTTTCAAACGACAAACTGGTTATGGGCGTTAAACGGGTATTGAAACTTCGTTAAAACTTTATCTTGATCTTGCGGTATTTGGTAGATACTTTATACCGCATTTTCCTCTTTGCGAAATGTTTTCATTAATTTATTAAAAAAATATTTCGTTCCGCTCTTTCGTTTCACAAAGGAGAACTATGCCGAAACAGATATTGATAGTTGACGACTCACTTACCGTCAGAATGTACCACAGACAGATTTTGGAAAAAGACGCTTTTGAGATCGACGAAGCCGAAAACGGTATGGAGGCGCTCGAAAAGATCTCGTTTAAAAACTACGATCTTTTCATAGTAGATATAAATATGCCCGTACTTGACGGTTATAGTTTCGTCAAAAGATTAAGAGAAGAAAAAGACGACGAGGCCGGTATCATCATGATCTCCACCGAAGCGGAGTTAAAAGATAAAAATTTAGCCTATGAAAGCGGCGCGACGATGTATCTGGTAAAACCTGCAAAACCGGATACTCTGCTGCTTACGGCAAAAATACTTACTTATTAAGTTTTTGGGAAAAAAATATGGATGCGATTTTAGAACAATTTTTAAACGAAGCAAGAGACAACCTCTCCTATCTAGACCGCCATTTGGCTGAGCTTGAAAACGGAGACGAAGAGACGATCAACGCCCTTTTTAGAGCCGCCCATACGCTAAAAGGCGGAGCGGGACTTGTCGGTTTTATAAGCGTAAAAGAGATCACTCACAAAGCCGAAGATCTTTTAGACGCTTATAGAAACAAAAAGATCTCATACTCAAGTGAAATGACCGACGCCTTATACGAAGCGTTCGACGAGGTGGTGGAGCTGATCGATGCGGTGGAAGAAGACGGCACTTTCGCACAACCCGATGAAAACAGGATAAGATCGATCACCGAAAATATCTCGAAGTTTTTGAATAAAGACTTATCGCAAAAAGAAAAGACGGATTCGCTTGAAACCCAGCTGAATCTGCTGGTACGATATCCCGACTCTTCTAATCTTCTGTTCGAAGAAGATCTCGCGGATTTCGTCGATGAGCTTCCTCTTGAATTGCCGTCGATAGAGAGTGATTATTTAGAACAAAAACACTATTATCTACTCGATATGGATCTGGATCAACAGACGATAGAGTTTGGAAACGATCCTATATATCTATTATATCTACTGGGTGAAGAGAACATAAAAGCCCTAAGCGTGATATCCCCTTCAGACTGTGCAGATACTCTACAAAATCCGTTACAATGGAAAACCAGGATAATAGTAGTGGTAAAATCCGACGCACAAACCATAGAAGACACCTTTTACAATATACTCGATGAAGTCGAAATATATCCTCTATGTTTAAAATCGCTTCTTTTCTCGCACAAAAAAGATGAAAAATTCATAAAAACGAGAATCTCAACACTAAAAAATATCATAGACGAAGAGAATCGAAAAAAACTTTTAGAATATCTTTCAAACGAGTTGGGTTACAAGATAAAAGAAGATATTTCAACAAAAAACGGCGAAACGACGATGAACGAAAAGGAGATCGAAGTCATAAGAGAGATCCTTTCGCAACAAAAACTCATCCTCTCTTTAGAGAGCTTGAAAAACGGCCGCAAATCGGTAAAAAAGACTCTTTCACATCTCTTCGGATACGCCGATATGGAAAATTTCAAAGCGCGCTTGAACGAAAACGACTCTTTGACAAACATAATCGATGATGCGCTATCGACACTCGAAACACCCCAAAGAGAAACCGCCGTAACCGGCCAAAACACAAATACGAATGATTCAAAAAAAACGAACACCGGGCAACAAAAAAAAGAGACGACTCATCTACCGAAAACCGTCAAAATAGATCAACAAGATATCGATCTTCTGTTAAATACGGTAGGAGAATTGCTGGTTATGAAAAATGCACTCCCTTATTTGGCTCAAGAGGTGGGAAACCTATCCGAAGATCAGCTACGACGTGAAATTTTGGGAAAATATGAAGAGATAAGCCGAGTCACGGAACAACTCCAAGAGAAGATCATGAATATGCGCCTTCTTCCTTTGAGCTATATATTCGGACGCTATCCAAAAATGGTACGAGATATCGGTAAAAAATTAAATAAAAAGATTCGCTACGAAGAGAGCGGAGGAGAGACGAAACTCGATAAAACGATGATAGAAAAATTAGCCGATCCGCTTATACATTTGATTCGAAACTCATTAGATCATGGTCTCGAAAGCGAACAAGAGCGCATAAAACTCGAAAAAGATCCCACCGGAGTGATCAAGATAGAAGCCAGATCGCAAGCAGATCGCGTATTTATCACGATCGAAGACGACGGCAGAGGTATAGATGTCGATAAAGTCGTTCATAAAGCCTTGGAAAAACAGCTGATAAATCCGGATACGGCGGATGCCCTCTCAAGAGACGAGAAACTCATGCTCATATTTCATCCGGGACTCTCCACAAAAGACGAAATAAGCGATCTATCGGGAAGGGGCGTCGGTGCGGACGCCGTCAAAAAGACGATCGAAGAGTTAGGCGGAAAGATATTTCTTAAAAGCCGAAAAAACAGAGGAACCGTCTTGACTATGGAACTTCCGGTCAGCGTCGCACTTAGCAATGTATTTCATGTCAAAATGAACGAAAACAATTATGCGATAGATATGGACAGAATCGTTGAAACCGTTCAAGTGGAAAAAGATCAAATCCAAAAAGCCAATCACCGTCCTTTTATAAATCTTCGAGGAAAGCTGATCCCGCTTCTTTATGAAAAAACGCTACTTGGAGAGAAAAAAGAGGACAAAAAACAACAAAACATAGTCGTTCTCGAAGGTGAAAACAACACACATTTCGGTCTGGTTGTCGATAATTTCGTAAATCAACTCGATGTCGTACAAAAACCGCTTAGCGGCTCATTGAAATCGCACCCTCTTATCAGCGGAACGTCGTTGCTAGGCAACGGAGACGTTCTTTTCATTCTTGATCCGCTCAAAATCGTATCGCAACACATCGGAGGTAAACAATGATAGCACGACCGATCAACAAAAGGATGCTCTCATCCATATTGCAAGAGATCATATTTCCCTTTTACGCAAAACTAAAAAATGACGAGAGAATCAACAATTATATTTTCGACGACGAAACCGTCTATCGTCTAAAATTCAAACAAACGATGCTTAGTTACTGCTTTCTCACCTGTTCCGATACAAACGAGAGCTTCAAAGAGAAATTCGTAAATGCGGGTAAAATTCATGAAAACATCAGCCTCGCTCCCGAACTGCTCGACGAATACGGAACATTGATGTTCGCACTTTATGAAGAGTGGATAGAGAAACATCTAAATCCATCTCAAAGCGAATATAAAAAATGGAAAGAAAAAATCGCTACGGCAAAAGAGCACCTACTTTGTGAATATTCACCGATCGATTTTAAGGAAGACGAATTCTTTACATTCGATAGCGAAGATGTGGACGACTCGATAAATCAAATGCACTATGCCGAAAAAATAGACGCCTCTTTTTATATGTCCACTCAAGAGATAGATGGGTCTGAAGTTGATGAACTAAGTGAGATCTGCGACGATTTCGACAACTTGATCACACACTATGAGATATTGAACGATGAATTGCTTGGACAATCGATCTCTCTTTTTGAAGAGTTCGCAAAGTTCTATGAAAGAAGTTACGAATTTAAAGACATAGGTTACGGAATAAGAGAGCTTATAGTTTATCTCCGCGATTTGAATACGAACGAACTTGAACAAACGCAGCTTGAGATGTTGTATCTCTATATAAACGCTATCGGCAAAGAACTAAACAGCTGGAAAGATTCGGTTTTGATACGGCAAGACGCAAAAGATATCCATTATCTCGATGCGTCGCTTCTAGCGAATATCACTCAACTTAAGATGGCGCTTGACAACTCAAAGCAAGAAGAGGCTCAAGAAGAACTTGAATTTTTTTAAAAAATATCGAAATAAATAAAATTAAAAGGATAATAAAATGGCATTAGTTTCCACCCAACTTAAAACCGGACAACAGAGCGTTGCTCAAAACACTACAACTAACAAACCTTCCAACTCTTCGGGATTTAGCGACCAAAGAAAAAAGCGTACATTAGCGAAACAACAACAAATATCCGAAAATGTCGCCCATCTTGCAAACGATCTTCTAGCAAAAACACAAGAGGGCGTCAGCGCTATCAACGAACTCAAAAGCGCAATGGAACAAATCGCGGCGGCGGCGGAACAAAACGCCGGTGCGGCGGAAGAGAGTCTAAGTGCCGTCAATCAAATTTCTCATACGACACAAGAAAATCTCGACCACACGATAGAAAACACGAAAAAGATCACCGAGGCTCAAACAACGCTTAATCAAACTATGAAAAACATAACATCTTCCAGTCAGCGCATGAACATCGCCTCACAAACGGCTCAGACGATAGTCCAAAAAAGCGGCGACCTTAGAAAAGCGAGTGAAAATATCGGCGAAGCGGTAGGGCTAATAGCAAAAGCCGCCGACCAGACAAATCTTCTGGCGCTAAATGCCGCCATAGAAGCGGCAAGAGCGAAAGAGCATGGCAAAGGTTTTTCCGTCGTCGCCGACGAAACGCGTAGCCTTGCGGGTACTTCGGCGGAAAATGCCGCACAAACAAGAGAAATAGTAGCTCAAATACAATCAAAAATAACCAAGGTCGAAGAGAATATTGTTGATGTGAAAGAGGTCATCCAACAAAGTGCGCAACAGAGTTCACAAATTGCAAACGAAGGAGAAAAACTCGTCTCTTTGGCTCAAAGTTCAACGGATAACACCCGGGTTGCAAACGATAAAATGACAATGCTTTTAAAAGAGACCGAAACTATGCTTCAAGGATCCGAAGGTATCGCAAGCGCGGCTCAAGAACAAGCAAGCGCTATAAATCAAGCGACCAACGCTGTTGACATGCAAGCAAGCGCACTCGGACAAGCCGAACAGGCGGCAATGGAGCTTAGCGATCTCTCCGAAGAGCTTAAAAACTCC
This sequence comes from uncultured Sulfurospirillum sp., assembly GCA_964573205.1. GTDB lineage: Bacteria > Campylobacterota > Campylobacteria > Campylobacterales > QNZT01 > QNZT01. The sequence continues at coordinate 9,180 of CAZNIT010000044.1, forward strand.
ACCGACGTCCATAAAGACGCCGAAGAGATAGCAAGTATGGCCGAAGAGCTGAGTAGCGCGGTAGAAGAGATACTCAGATCTATGGAAGAGGTCACGGGCGCACTGGTTCAAATCGAAGAGGCCGCCGCTTTAGCGAACGAAGACGCGATAAAAAACGCTCAAGTTGCGCAAGAGTGTACCGAATATGCCAATGAATCGAATGAAATCTTCATAGAAATCAAAGAGGAGATTGAAAATCTGATAAAAGGGTTGACAAACAGTGCCCGCTCTCTTCATGAGATCGTAGATCTTGTTGCAAAAGGAAACGCGGAAGGTGAATTTACGACAAGCGAAATTCTATCCGTCGAAAAAGATGCAATGAAAATCAATAAAATTCTACGCAAAATCGAGGGTGTCATAACGCAAACTACGATGCTGGCCGTAAGCGGAAATATCGAAGCCGCTCGTGCGGGAGAGTTTGGAAAAGGTTTTGCGGTAGTCAGCAGCGATATCAGAAATCTCGCTCAAGACGCGGGAAGCAACTTGGAAAAGATCATAGATACGATGACGACTCTCGATGAAGAGATCTCGCATATTCTTCGAGAGTGGGGAATCGCCGCAAACAATCTAAACATAGAAAAAGAGCAACTTACTTCACTCTCAAAAGAGCTTGACGACGCAAGTCGTATGGTAGGTGAAATCCCGAAACTGTTAGATACCCTTATTAGTGCCAACGAACAAAACAAAGAAGCTTTAGAACAGATGCTTTTAGGTTCGTCACAGATTCAACAAGCGGCGGAACAAGCACAAAGCAATGCCCAAGAATCTAAAATAGCGGCGGATTTGATCGCTTCGACGGTAAGCCATATGGGAAATCTCGTAGAGGAACTTGCGGTACTGGCGGATGAGCTACAGCAAGGATAAAAGATGAAAATACCGGAAAATATACTTGAGGTGAAAATTGCCGATGAATACTTCGGATTTGACGGAGACGCTATCGAGCAAATCCTACGAATTCCAAATATCACTCCGGTTCCTCTTAGTACGTCGTCTTTAAGAGGAGTCGTATCTCTAAGCGGGAAAATAGTTACGGTCATAGATACCGCCGTCGTTTTGGGATATGATCCGATAGATATATCAAACGACAAGTGTAGAATCTTGACGCTCAACATCGACGGAAGCGATTACGCTCTTTTAGTTGACAGTGCGGAAGATATGGGCGGTGTCGAGAGTGAAAACTACGAAAGTATGGATAAAAACGACAGTATGATCGCCGGATTTTACAAACAACGAAGTCGAATTTGTCAAGTTGTTGACATATCCTCCGTATGCGAAAGCGTATCGCTTCAAAGTTTTACACCCGTCGAGATCGAAGATATCTCTTATGATGAAGAGTTAATTGAAAAAAGTTCGAAAAACGACTATTTAGAGAGATTTTTATTTTTTCGTTTAGGGGAGGAGTCTTATGCTCTTGCTTTGGATTTGACAAGAGAGATCATCTTTACACCCGATAGCTTCACACCCATAAGCGAAACCGAAAAAGAGGTTTTGGGAATGATCACTTTAAGAAACGAACTCATAACTTCATTGAATTTAAACGAGATATTCGGATACCCTACCCCAAGTCGCAACGATAAACAAAGACTTTTGATTGTTTCGTACGACAGTAAATCAACGGCTCTTTTGGTGGATGAAGTGGAAGATGTCAAAGATATATCGTCAAACGATTTAGAACAATTTCCCTCCGATCAACTCGACTCTAAAATCGAATCGTTATATAAAAGCAACAACCGCGTCACATCGGTCATAAACGGGATGTATATAAAAAATTTGATACTTCATCACTATATACAAGAAGAGAAAAAAAGCGATGAAACTATAAAACTTAAAGAAGGAGAAGAGATGGCGGAAGTAGTGGTTTTTGGCGTCGGTGACGAAGAGTATGCGCTCGATATAGAGAATGTTCAAGAAATTATAAAATACTGTGAAGTAACGCCCATACCGGAAGCTCCGCAGTTTGTTGAAGGTATGATAAATCTGCGTGGGTCAGTTATTCCGATCATCTCTTTGCCCGATCGTTTGGGCTTTTGTAAAAATATAACTCAAGACAGCAAGATACTAGTCAGCATCATAGACGGTGAAAAAGTTGGACTTTTCGTAGATGAGGTGAAAGAGATACTCTCTGTTGAAGATCGTTTTATTTCTAAAAGTAAGGCTGAAGACTCACTTTTTAGTGAGATATTGAACCTTCAAGAGGGTCAAAGAGTGATTTTAAAATTAAGAAATTCGAGTATCATCGACGCAAAAACGCTTGAGCGAATACGAATAGAGGAGGAAGCACTTGTCTAAAAAAGTATTGGTTGTCGATGACAGCGCGTTGATAAGAAAACAGATGGGAGAGCTACTCTCAAATAACGGATATGACGTCGTTTTTGCGAAAAACGGTCAAGATGCGATCGATCAAGCTCTAGCAAAAGATTTCGATGTCATAACCATGGATATAAATATGCCCGTTTTAGACGGTCTAAGCGCCGTTAGGGAGATCATGAAGAAAAAACCGACTCCTATCTTGATGGTTAGCTCGCTTACGAAAGATGATGCGCAAATTACGCTTGAAGCGCTGGAATTAGGTGCTATCGACTATGTGGCAAAACCGGGAACACTCACTCTTAGAGTCGAGCAAAGTAAAGAAGAGATACTATCCAAGATCAAAATGGCGTCGCGCATTCCGAAAAATAGACTCAAAATCAGAAAAAGCGCTATGCGCAAAAAAAGAGAGGTTCAAAACAGGCCGGCAGAAAATGTAGAAAATAGTACTTTAATTCAAAAAAGCAAAGTTTTGGTATCTAAAAAATTCGATAGAATCGTTTTGATAGGGGCTTCCACCGGAGGACCTAGACTCATCGAAGAAATTTTGACATCTCTACCCGCGGATTATCCCTATCCCGTTTGTGTCGTACAGCATATGCCCGAATCTTTCACGGCGGGGTTTGCGTCAAGACTCAACAAACATGCGCAAATAGAAGTCGTGGAAGCCAAGCTTAACGATACCTTGCAAACCGGCAAAGCCATAATAGCAAAAGGCGGAGTTCATCTGCATTTTTCAAAAAAAGCCAGCGGGGCGCTTAGTGTAAAGCTTGTTCCAAATAGCATGAAACGCTTTTTCGTTCCTTCCGTTGATGAGATGTTCTTTTCGATTTCAAAACAGTTTGATGCTAAAAACATTATGGCGGTTGAACTTACCGGCATAGGAGATGACGGTGCCGACGGTATGGTTGAGCTTAGAAAAAAAGGAGCATATACTTTAGCCGAAAGCGAAGAGACGGCGGTAGTATATGGAATGCCAAAAGAAGCGTATGTGCGAGGCGGTGCGGTAAAAAAACTGGCTTTTTCAAAAATAGTGGACGAAATACTAAGTTACCCGACAAAGGAGATAGAAGATGGCACTCAAAAAAAATACAGATCGACAGAACCGGCTATATAGATTTGAGGATTTTTCACAAGCTCTGAGTGTCTTTGAAAACTCGAAAGAGAGCGAGCAAACTCGTCTTGAGGCTTTGGAGTATATCTCTTCGCATAAAGAGATAAGTTCGATTTTAAAGATTTTGAGCCGAAAATTTCAAACAAACGATGTCAGTGATCATATATATATAAATTGCGCTTTCGCCGCTTTCGCTCAAAAACCCAGACGCGAAGAGGATTTCGATAAAATGTTCGAGATGCTTCAAAGCGATAACGCCTATCTTCGAAACGCGGCGATTAAGTTCGTTCAAGAGTATGGGAAAGAGGCGAAAGTCTTTATCGAAAAGCTCATGAATAGCGATGACCGTGATATCCGTATATTTGCCATCAATATTTTGGGAGATGTAAATTACGACGAATCCATCGATATGATGCGCTATTTCATAACTAAAGAAGAGGATCTAAACGCCCTGATGACGGCTGTGGATTATCTTGGAGAGATCGGAAGCTGCGAAGATATACCTCTGCTTGTAGCCGTCAAAGATCAATACAAGCACGAGCCTTATGTAACATTCGGCATCGACTTGGCAATCGATAAACTTAAGGAAGAGGTATGTTGATAAGTGAGCGAGATTTTATAAAGCTACGGGATGTAGTATATAGAAGAAGCGGGATTTTCATCGATGAGAAAAAATATACCACACTCTCAAGAAAGATAGAAGAGTACATGACAAAAAACGGTTATGAATCGTTTCGAACTTTCTTTCATGATATAAGATTCAATCAAAATAAGAGCATTTTCCAAGATCTTATCAACATAGTAACGGTGAACGAGACATATTTTTATAGAGAGAAGTATCAGTTTGAAACTCTTGTAAATCAAGTTTTACCCGAACTTCATCAAATAAGAGCCGCAAACCAACCCATTCGCATCCTCTGTTCGCCGTCATCCACGGGTGAAGAACCCTACTCGATCGCTTTACACCTGCTCGATGAGGGTAAACTAATAGAAGAGAGAGATTTTGAGATTATCGGTTTAGATATCGACTCTACCGTTATCAATAAAGCCAAAATGGGAAAATTTACAAAACGAAGCATTCAGTTTATCCCTTCCCACTTACTTTCAAAATATTTCACTCAAGAGGGAATGCTTTATCAGATCGCCGATTTTTTGACCGATGTCATAGATTTTCGGGTCGTCAATGTCATGGATAAAATGCAGATGAAAAAGCTTGGAAAATTCGATGTCATATTTTCCAGAAATATGCTGATATATTTTGACGATAGCAGCAGACGAGAGGTTGCTATGACATTTTACGAGATGCTAAATCCGGGAGGCTATGTATTTTTAGGTCATGCAGAGAGTATGAGCCGCATCGTTTCGATTTATGAGAGCCAAAAGCTTGGAGAATCGATCGTATATCAAAAAAACAGATAAGGAAAATTATGCAAATAGAAG
>CAZNIT010000045.1:0-86392 GCA_964573205.1 uncultured Sulfurospirillum sp.
GCTTCGCTAACTCCGGCGGCATATCCCAATCCCAAAACGAATATACCTTTTAAAAGATCCAAAAGCAAGGTTGCGGCGGATAGTTTTTTTGCCAGTTTGGGGTTTTTATCTTTTAAAACCCTAAGAACATTTGTAGCTCCTATGTTTCCGCTACCCTCTTTTTTTATATCTATATCCGCAAACAACTTCGTAAGAATCAATCCAAAAGGGATACTTCCTACAAGATACGCCAACAAATAAAACTGAACATTCGTATTTGAGAAAAAATCAATCATCTATTTCCTTAATTTATAAAAAATCCATTATAACTTAATTTTTTTTATATGGAGTTTAGGTATAGTTATAGAAACAAAACAGTAACAAGGAAGCGATTTTGGAAAATATAACAATCGATAACGAAGAAATAAAAGAGAAAATCAATAAACTTAAAAAAGAGTTAAATGTCACGATAGTTTCTCATTACTATCAAAAAGATGAAGTATTTGAGCTTGCAGATTTTAGCGGTGATAGTTTGCAGCTTGCACAAATGGCTGTTGAAGACAAAAATCCGTTTTTGATATTTTGCGGAGTCGGTTTTATGGGTGAGAGCGTAAAAATTCTCTCGCCTAACAAAAGGGTTTTGATGCCTCGAATAGCTTGTTGTGCTATGGCGAAAATGATCGACGGTATCCATTACGACAAGAGCGTAAAGATTTTAAACGAAGCGGGTATAAAAAACGAAAATATACTGCCTATCACTTACATCAACTCATCCGCGGAGGTAAAAGCCAGAGTCGGCGAGATGGGAGGAATGGTCTGTACAAGTTCAAACGCCAAAAAGATCATCACAAAAGGGCTTCAAAGCGGTAAAAAGATACTTTTCGTACCAGATCAGTGTCTCGGTCAAAATATCGCGAACCAAATGGGCTTGAAATCATGCGTTGTTGACGACGGAACCGATCCTAACGAATCGGACATCATCTGCTACAACGGATTTTGTTCGGTTCATCAACTTTTTGAAGTGGAAGATATCGAGTTTTATAGAAACAGATATCCGGGTATAAAGATAGTGACTCATCCCGAATGTAAACCCGAAGTCTGCGACGCGAGTGATTTTGTCGGCTCTACAAGCCAAATCACAAACTATGTAAAAAATCTGGATCCGGAACAAAAAGTGGCGATCGGCACCGAGTTTAACCTCGTAAATCGTATGAGAAAAGGGAACACATATGTTCTCTCATCGACAAAACCGGAATGTCCTACGATGAACGAAACCGAGCTTATTCATCTGTACGAAACGCTTCTTTCGATAAAAGAGGACAATATCGTAACGGAAATCCAAGTCGATCCGAATGTTATAAAATGGGCGAGAGTCGCATTAGAGCGAATGTTTGAGATTTAAAAGATATGAGAGTTAAAGAGACGGTAAGAGAAGCGATACTCGAAGATATAGGAAGAGGTGATCTGTTTTCACTCGTTAGTGACAGGCGAAAAGTCGAAGCGAAGGTGATAGCCAAAGAAGAAGGCGTCTTTTCGGGCAAACTCTATATAAAAGAGCTTGGAGAGCTGGAACATCTGGATATAGAGTTTTTGAAATATGACGGAAACCGTATAAAAGAGGGTGATATCATCTGCTATGTAAGAGGCGAAGTAAACCGCGTTTTGATGTATGAGAGAGTTATTTTAAATATTATGCAGCACTGTAGCGGCATAAGTACGAATACGGCGAATTTCGTAAAACTGGTCAAAGACTACGATGTCAAACTGCTAGATACCAGAAAAACAAGACCCGGTCTTAGAGTAATGGAAAAGTATGCCGTAAGATGCGGCGGCGGAACAAACCACAGGCTGGGACTGGACGACTGTTTGATGCTAAAAGATACCCATCTAGCAGCCATCGACGATCTTCATCTTTTTATAAAACAGGCTAGAAAAAGAATCCCATATACATCCAAAATAGAGATAGAGTGTGAAAGTATCGAAGCCGCCAAAATAGCGATGAGCAGCGGTGCGAACTTGATCATGTGCGATAATATGGAGATAGAAGATATAAAAAAAGTCGTATCTTACAGGGATGAAAACTACTCTCATGTTCTCATAGAAGCCAGTGGAAACGTAACAAAAGAAAACATAGTCGAATATGCGAAAACGGGAGTCGATGCGATAAGCAGCGGCAGTCTGATCCACAAAGCCGTATGGCTTGATTTCTCTATGAGGATAGAGTGACTTTTTCATAAAATTAACGGAGTAAAATGGCCGACGACGCAGAAAAAACCGAAGAACCCTCCTCGAAGAAACTCGAAGATGCGAAAAAGGAGGGAAATGTACCCAGAAGTCAGGATACAAGTGCGTTTATAACACTTGTCGTCGCGGTTGTCGTCGTTTACTTCGCAACATCTTTTCTTACTTCGCGAATCGAGCATCTATATAGATATTACAGCGAATTTATCGGTATAGAGATGACTCCGAAAACAGCTTATCTAATAGGTCTGACGACATTAAAAGAGCTGGTTTTAATGATCATACCTCTAGCGAGTGTCGTCGCGATAGCGGGAATTTTGGCTTCTCTTGTGCAATTTGGATTCGTATATACGACAAAACCGCTAACTCCTGATTTGAAAAAGATAGATCCTATCAAGGGTATGAAAAATTTAATCTCTATGAAAAAACTGATAGAGAGCGTGAAAATAACCGCAAAAGTGGTAATAATATTCGCAATTGCCTTTTACTTTCTTATCCTCTATATATATGAGCTGCCGACGGTTATAAATTTTAGTTTGGAGGGACAGATAGCTTGGCTTGTAGAAAAGATCATTATGCTTGTAGCCATAATGCTTATGATACTTTTTGTTCTTGCTATGATTGATCTGATGATTGTTAGATTTCAATACTTCAAAGATCTAAGAATGAGTAAACAAGAGGTCAAAGACGAATACAAACAGATGGAAGGCGATCCCCAAATAAAAGCCAGAATCAAAAAACTACAGATGGAGATGGCACAAAAAAGGATGATGAGCGAAATACCGAGTGCGGATGTCATCATAACAAACCCCACCCATTATGCTATCGCGCTCAGATACGACAAAGAAAAAGAAAACGCTCCTAGAGTCATAGCAAAAGGTATGGACAACATAGCTCTTAAGATCAAAGAGATAGCGAATGAAAACCTTATTCAGATAGTAGAAAATCCACCTCTTGCGAGAGAACTTTACGCAAAATGCGAACTCGACGATCTAATTCCCGAAAATTTTTACAAAGCCGTCGCCGAGGTGCTGGCTTTTGTCTATAAAAGTAAAAATAAGAATATATAAATTTTTTTCACCGACTCGATCTAATTGCCGATATATACAAAAGAGATTTCAAAGGCAAACATATGGCAATAAATTCTTTTATCTAGCGATAGAGTTAGATACAAAAATTGCAAATTATTAAAAAAGCCGCTTTAAGCGACTTTTTTATCGGAAAAACTTACCATTTCACTTCGGCTGTAAACATATATTTATCTTCACCATTGTCGTCGATATTCGTATCCGGATCTATATGGAATATATTTGCAATAAACTTTACATATTTTGAGTAGTTGTAAACTATACCGGCAATGTATTGTTCTTTATCTTTATCGTCGTCCGTCGAAAACGAGTCGTATCTGGCTATAAGAGTCCACTTGCCAACAGGTCTGTATTCGCCGTTTACACTCCAACCGTCACCTGTAACAGAATTGTTCGCCGCTCCTTTGTCATCGGCCGTTACATACATACCGGCTATCAAAAATTCGGGCTGATTATATACCGCATGAACACCGTACCAGACAAAGTCTTCATCGTTTTTAAGCTTTTTAGTGTTGTATTGACCCAAAAACGAAATATCCGCATATGTATCCGTACTCTTTACATGTCTGTTTCCCGTTGAGTAAAGAGAACTTGTGAGTCTCCATTCATAAGAGAGTCCGTCTTCTCCATCGTTATCTTCTCCATGATATCCCTCTCCGTTTACGATGGCAAGTTCACTTGAAAAATTTTCGGTTTTAGTTTTAAAATTTATACCCTTGTCCGCAGAGTTTGTAAAGTGAGCACCTTGTTTAGACTCTAAAAATACTTTTGCTACACTTCTATAGTTCCATCCATGATGTTCTTCGTAGTCGATCCACGGTCTATGTACCTGTCCCATTTCAACGCCCGTGTTTGCGAAAACTTCATCAAGATAGAGATACGCATACTTTAGTCTTACATTTACTTCTCCACCATCTTCGGTGTGAGTATCGAGTGTTAAACGCATATAATCCTTCGGTCTGTCGTTTATATACGCTTTTACCTGAAAATAGTTTCTTCTCGTTTGGAAATAGTCACTACTTTTACCTACTTCAGGGTTTTTATGAACAAAACCAAGATAATGCGTTCCGCTAAATTTCAGAGTTGAGGCTTTTGCCTTTACCGTTACATCCGCCGCCGACGAAGTTGCCAAAAGCGCCGAAACGCTCAAAGCCGATAGTAAAATTTTTTTCATCATTTTTCCTTCTTTTAAATTGATAGTGTAATAATATTGAGTTTTGATTACAAAACGGTTACAAATGCCGCTTATAGCCTGAAAAAACCGATAATCAAAAAAATATAGCCCATAAAAATAACAGAAGTGCCGAAAACCAAAAATGTAACAACCGACGGTTTACATTCATAAAGCGCGGCTAGATTTACATTCATAACGGCCAAAGGAACTATCAACTCCAAAAGAACGACATTATAGATCATATCGTTTACGGAATATACGGATAAAAACGATATAGCCAGTAGGGGTATCATCACGAACTTCATAAATGTCACAACCCCAAAAAGTCTCCAATCTATCTTTTTTATCTCGACACTATAAAGATACATCCCGAAAATAGCTAGTTGTACGACCATAGTAGCATAAGCTCCCATCTTTAAAGGAGTTTGCAGATGCCCCGGTATCGAAAATCCGCCATAATTCAATAAAAGAGCAAATATACCGAACCAAATAGGCGGAAGCTTAAAAATATTTAAAAAAGAGTCTCTTATACTAAAATTTCCTCGCGAATAGAAATAGACACCGACCGTATTTACCAAAAAGACATTCGCCATATTTATGATACTGGTATATATAACACTCTGCTCGCCAAATAGAGCGATTCCCAACGGAATACCGAGATTTCCGGTATTTCCGACTATACTTGCCACGGTAGCGATGGAACGCTCTTTTTGTCCGCTAAAAAGCAAACTAGAAAAGATAAAACTGCAAAAAAGTGCTATCGTCGTAACCGCTACAAAAAGTGCGGGAGCTTCGACGACGCTAAAATCGATCTTTTTTGAAGTAAGTCCCCAAAAAACCAAAATAGGCTGTAAAAAATAGATGGAAAAAAGCACAAGCGTTCTCTCGTCCATCTTCTCTTTAAAGGTGAGCTTTGCAAAAAAACCCAAAAGTATGAAAAGGTATATACCGCCGACGGATAAAAAGATATGCATATCTAAATTTCAAATCTTTTTTTTAAAATTTTATCTATACTCTCAATCAAATCCGTACCGTCGTTTTTATTTTCAACTCGCATTTTGTATTGAGAATAATATTCAAGTATACACTCTTTCTCTCTCGTATCGAGCAAAGATAGATCGAGCATATACGCTTCGTTTAGATCGTTGGGCTCAAATTTTTTCAAACCGTCGGCGTACTCTCTTGAATTGTCGTTAAAAATCTCTTTTGCGGTATCACTTAAAAGATAGGCAAAAAGAAGATCGATATCGATCTTGTTCATCAGATCATTTCTGGGATAGATACAATGAAATGTCGTCAGATTCCTAATCCTAGCTTCATTTCGAATAAACTTCAAACCTTTTCTGTTAAAAACACCGACCCATATGGGTGCGGGTTCTCTACTCTCTTGTTTATACCAAGGCTTTCGCCTGGAAGTCAAATATCTTTTATCTATCTCTTTTGATATACCAAGCTCGATATATTTGGATAGATTCTTGTCCGAATCGATATTTTTTGCGTTCAGTAAAAAGATTCTCGCGTCTTTCGTTTCGAGTTCTTCAAAATCTCTCTTCGTAAAAATCACACTTTTTACATCCTTTGATTTCGCTATGCAAGGAAGCAGATACTTTCGTTCTATAGAATGTTGTCTAGCTTTACTTCGGTTAAAAACAAAATAGTCATTCGCTCCGGTAGCTATTCCTCGAACCACTTTCGCTACTTCTTTAAAAGGTATAAGATTTTTATATTTGCAAGCTCCATCTTTTTGATAATATCTTCTCCATTTCACATCATGTCTTATCTCTTTCTTATTAAATAGTCTTTTATGTTCAAATAGTGGATAGCTATCTATAAAGGGTCTGATTTTATCTAACTGATGTAGTTTTTTTATTTCTCGAAAATCGATATGATCGTAATTTTTATCTTTTGCCAAAAGTAGTATCGCACTTGTCGTCATTGCGGTATCGAAAAGTTTCTCTTTAAAATCAAAGATATATACGGCTCTTAAAGTGTTTGATTCTAAAAGATACTTCTTTACCGATTCACCATAATTTGAATTTAAAAATTCCGAAGGTACGATATATGCCGCTCTGCCGCCCTCTTTTAACTGATGGACGGATTTCAATAAAAAAAGAGTATAAATATTTGTAAAACCGCTTAGATCAATATTGAGTCTATCTTTAATCTGAGTCAAAGACTCTTTATTTTTATAGTCATGAAATTTGAAATAGGGAGGATTGCAAATAATCGCATCATATCTGCTATTCCAATCGTTAAAAAGATAATCCTCAAGTAAAAGCTCCGTTAATGCGCAACTAAAATGACTTTTGGCTTCGCTAAAAATCAGAGGATCGACATCAAAACCTTTTATTTTTACATTCGGCTCTTTCTCCAATAGTATTCGAGAAAAGATTCCGAGTCCAAAAGCCGGCTCCAATACGGTTTGAAGATTTTCTTTACCCATAATCCACTCCACCATAAATCGTGCTATGGGCTCGGGAGTAAAAAACTGTGCATATTTTTTTCGGTGTAACGGATCAACCTTTTTTATATACCGTTTTTCTAAAACCATCTAAAAATCTTCTATATTTAAAAGTGTTTTCAAGTTTTCTATATCAAGATAAGCCGTACCGTTTTTAAAAGAGACATAGTAGAGGACTTTTCCTCTTTGCATCTCTTTTTTTACGCTAAAATGTTGCGGCTCGTCAATTTTATAAGCGATCTGCGTACTCTTTTTCGTATTGATTTTTATCGTCGTTTTATTTTGATTTTTTACATCTTTTCCTATTTCGTAAAACTCACCCTCTTTTTCCGGCTGCGTTATTAAATATAAAATATCTTTAAACGAAATCGCAAAAGATTTATCAAAAAATACCTGAACATAAAAATGAGGAACATTGAAAGCCTCTATCCACTTATAAACGACTTTTAAATCTTCAACCTTAGGTGTTATACTTAGAAAATCTCTTTTTTGTATAATGGAGATAGCCTCTTTCAACTCTTTAAACAGAGCGCTCAACTTACTCAAACGCTCACTGGCATACCAACTTGGCCTTCTAAAACTGACGGCTTGAACACTATCTTTATCTAGCGTTTGAAGAAGTTTCAAATAACTTCTTTTTTTAGGATCTTCTAAAATATCATAATAGTTATCCAAAATCTCATTTTTGATTTCAAAAACTCTATTCATATTGAGATTCGTTCTACTTTTCATATGACTTTCATACTTGTTTATAAAAAAAGCGCTTGACCTAATTTCTAAACCGCCAACAGCTTTTTTTACGTAATCGAATAAACAAGAATGATCTTTAGCGCTTATATTATATCCGAGTTCGCTATCAAAATCACTTTTTCTAAAAATCAATAAATCCGGTCTCTTCCCGATATTGTCGAGTTCGTTTTGAAATTCATTATAAAAGTGATCAAATCCCTCATCGCCGGCAACTAGATTATCGGATTTGCCATATTTAACGGCTATATAATTTTTTGAAGTTTCATTTATAGCTCTAAATATCAAATCTTCCGCCCAATCACCTTGCTCTTTGTTGGTTATAAAATTGGAAGAAGCTTGCGTAGGCGGTGATGTTTTGTCTCTTTGAAGCGAGAAATCGACTATCGAAGTCGGAATGTATTTGGTTAACTCTCTCACCTCTTCAAAATATTTCAAAATACAACTCCTTAAAATCCACCTCTATTCAAACAACTGCGGCTTCTTCTTTTTAAGATACTCTATAACCTCAACCATCTCTTTATAGCCCATATCCGAATCGTCATTTTCATCGAACACTTCGTCCAAAGCTTCTATATACGCCTTTACACCTAATTCAAGATTTTTCTCTTTTACACCGGCATAATAAAGAACCGCTTCAAGCATATCCGCTAAATGAATCGTAAGATCTTCGATTTCCGATTTTAACTCTTTTATATTTTCACTCATTATTTTCTCCTATCGTCATGATCTCTTGGATCTGTTCTTTTACTTTTTCATACACGAAAGAGTCTTTGAAACTCTCACATTTTCCACCGCTGGCATTTGCATGTCCGCCTCCACCAAAAAGCTCCTGAGCGATTTTGCTGACATCAACCTTGTCGTTCGCTCTCATAGAGATATTTTTTCGTCCGTTTATATCCATAAAAAAGTCAAAGTCAGGATTTCTTACTAAAAATTCGTTTCCTATTATAGAAGTGTTTCCGATGGAATAGGTCAAAATACCTTTATAGCCTTTATAGTGGATACTCATCTGCTCTTTTTTCTTCGTAAGCATGTCTACGATAAAACCTGAAACCAAATTTTCAAGAGTATTGTTCTTCTCCTTTAGAAAAAAACTTTTTTTTATAGAGTGAATAGCATCATCAAGCGCGATATGAGGATCCTCTTTTTCTATAAATTCCATAGCTCTTTCAAGAGAGTTGAACATATACCGGGTGTTCTGTTCGCTAAATAGTATCCTATTTATCTCCCTAGAGCCGGCGACAAGCCGCATGAAAACTTTTCCTAGCTCAAAATATTCACTTTCGTCCAACCAAATATCCACAGCGTTCACTATATCTACATAAGTTTCAAGCTCACTTAAATCAAATCCTTTTTTTATAAAATAGTCGTATGTAATCTTTGTAGCGCATCTTGAGGCGTCAAGATAGTACCACTCGTACTCCTGTGCACAATCTTGTCCGGTTTTATGATGATCCAAAAGAGTGATTTCTATATTTTTATTGGAGTTTTCAACACTTTTTTCAAGAAACCTCGCCTGTTGAAGAGTCAAATTGAGATCGGTTATGAGTATTAGATTGTCCTCGGCTCCACTCATATATATCTCTCTTAAAATTTCGTTTATACAACTGTCTATTTCACTACCATAGTTCGAGTTGTAATATCTGATATCCTCGAAACATCTCTTCGTAATAAGCTGGCAACTGTAACCGTCAAGATCGGTATGGGAGAGATGAAAAACTTTTTGCCTCTTTTTTTGCATTTTCTTTTAAACCTTTTTATAGATCTTCGATACTGACGGAACTTAACACTTCAAATTTTGCCGAAGGATCCACCTCGGCATGAGAGAGCACCACTATGTCGAGATTGAACTTTTTAAATATATCGGAAAGCGGTTTGCGCATAGAAGGATCCACTATCAAAATAACGGGCGCCACACCCTTTTGTAAAATTGCGGCCGCTTCATCACTGACCTTTTGCACAAGCGAATTAATCTGTTTGATATTTAACATAAACTCTTTCAATCCGTCACGCTCTTGTAAATGCTCAAGTAGCTTCTGTTCGGTAGGTGCGGCGAAAGTCATAAGTTTCAATATTCCATGATCATCTTTGTATTGATTGGTTATGACTCTCGCAAGCCTTGCTCTTACCTGCTCGGTAATGATATCCACATTTTTAGTAACTTCAGCCACATCACTTATAGTTTCCAAAATCGTAAGCATATCTTTTATAGGAATCTTTTCGGATAAAAGCTCCTTTAAAACTCTTTGTATTAAACCGATCGACGCGACTTTCAAAACGTCTTCTACCACTACCGGATAATTTTTCTTCACGTTTTCAAGAAGCTCCTGAACATCTTGTCTTGTTAAAAGCTCATCGGAATATTTTTTGATAAGTTCGCTTATATGCGTAGAGATGACGGTCGAAGGATCTACAACCGTATATCCTCTGGTAATCGCCTCCTCTTTTTGTTCGGGATCTATCCAAATGGCATCAAGACCGAAAGCGGGCTCTTTAGTGGCTATTCCATCCATCGGTTCGCTTACAAGCCCGTTGTCCATCGCTAAAAATTTATCCGGATATACTTCGCCGCCACCGATTTCGACTCCTTTTAAAAGTAATTGATACTGGTGAGGAGCCAAATGAAGATTGTCCCTTATTCTCATCTGAGGAATTAAAAAGCCGTAATCCGTTGCAATTTTACGACGCATACTTTTGATACGATCCAAAAGATCTCCCTTAAGAGCAGGATCGGCCAGACGAATCAGTTGATATCCCAGGTCAAGTTCCAAAACTTCCTGTTTTAAAATATCTTCAAGAACTTTCTCCTCTTCTTGTTGTTTTGCCTGAGGTGTCCTCTCGGCGGGCGCAACGCCTTCGGGAGTCTCTTTCGCCTCCTCAGTCGCAACCGCGGCTACTCCGCTCTCACCGGATGTTTGAATAAGATAACCAAGTCCCGCAAAAACGATTCCCACAAATCCCAAAGAGAGAGTGGGAAGTCCGGGTACTAAGGCGAACATCAAAAGTATTCCTCCTACTATATAAAGAGTCTTATAGTCACTTACAAGTTGTTCGACCGCATTGGTCGCAAAACTTTCACCCTCTCCTCCGGCTTTCGTGGCTCTAGTGATGATAATACCGGTCGCGGTTGACATCACAAGTGCGGGAAGCTGTCCCACAAGACCGTCCCCGATAGTCAAGATCGTAAATGTCTGAGCCGAACTTGCCGCATCCATATCAAACTGAAACATCCCTATAAGAAATCCGCCGATAATGTTGATGACGGTTATAATAATACCGGCAACAGCGTCACCTTTGACAAATTTACTCGAACCGTCCATCGCACCGTAAAAGTTGGCTTCTTGAATGATGGCCTCTCTTCTCTCTCTAGCCGTTTTTTCATCTATTAGACCGGCATTTAGGTCGGCGTCTATCGCCATCTGTTTCCCAGGCATAGCATCTAAGGTAAATCTTGCAGCGACTTCCGCGACCCTGGTAGAACCTTTGGTAATAACCATAAAATTTATCAACACGAGTATGACAAATACGATAATACCTATTACATAGTTCCCGCCTACGACAAATTCACCGAATGATGTGATGATATCGCTCACCGCCTCAGGACCAGCGTGTCCCTCGGAAAGTATCATTCTAGTTGTCGCGATATTCAAAGAGAGCCTAAAAAGGGTAATAATCAAAATAAGAGTCGGAAAAGTGGTCAAATCGGTCGGTTTAGGTATGTAGAGGGAAATCATTAAAATCAATACCGAAACCGCCAAAGAGACGGTCAATAAAAGATCGAGTACGGGACTAGGCAGCGGAACGATAATGATGGCAAGAATGGAGATAACGAAAAATACGACCGTCAAATCTTTTGACGCGGCAAGAGGCGCTAAGAAATTTCTAACACCTTTTAAAGTCTGCGCGTTTTTACTTTGTGCCACAGTTTTCCCCGTATCTAGTAAAAATTATAATATATCTTTGAGGGTAAGCTCCTCAAAAAATTCATCCATCTTCCGTTGAAACTTGTTCAAAAAAGGCCATATCATGCAAAAATCACCTTTTCCCGACGGACAAGAGAGGGTCGTCGTCGCACACTCGAAAACCGTAAGCGGCTTTTTCTCAGCCACTTCTATCACTTTTCGAATATAAATTTCTCGGGGATCTTTGTTAAGCGAAAAACCGCCCTTAGCTCCTTTGTAGGATTTCAATATCCCCTCTCTCGCCAAAGATTGCAAAATTTTAGCAAGAAAACTTCTCGAGATATTCAATCTCTTTGAAAGCGTATCTACATCTTCGGGACTGTTTTGTCGTGCTATCAATACCAGTGACAATAAAGCATACTCACTCGCTTTTGTAAGTAACATAAAACTCCAATTCGGGGTATATTTCTCTCATTATATCACATATCAATAAAGAAAACAAATCTTTACCCGGTTTAATATATTGTCCGTATGTAAAAAATTTGATCGTATCATAAACTCTTTATAGCTTTATAAGCCACGCTTGTCATCTTTTCCATCTCTTCATCACTCACGATATACGGAGGCATAAAATAAACGACATTTCCAAGAGGTCTCAACAAAACTTCATTTTTTAGAGCATACTCGTATATCTTGAGTCCTACTCTTTCATTCGGTTCATACCCTTTTAACTCGACCGCACCTATGAAGCCCCTTTGTCTTATCTCATTTACATTCTCAAGTTCCGAAAAAGGCTGCATAAAACCGCTAAGAGTTTTGATTTTGTTTCGATTTTTTTCTATGATATTATCTTTTTCAAATATATCGAGAGTCGCATTTGCGGCCGCACATGCAAGAGCGTTTCCGGTATAACTGTGCGAATCCAAAAATGATTTTCCTTCAAGATAATCACAATAAAAAGCACCGTATATCTCATCACTCATCATGACAACCGAAAGAGGCAGATATCCTCCCGTAATGCCTTTTGAAAGACATAAAAAATCCGGTACGACACCGGCACTTTCACAAGCGAACATCGTCCCGGTTCGACCAAATCCGACCGCTATCTCATCGGCAATCAAAAAGACTCCGTACTCACCGCACAACTCTTTCAATTTTTTGATATAGCTCGCATCATACATCGCCATAGATCCCGCACACTGTACCAACGGTTCTATGACTACCGCGGAAACTCTTGATCCGAACCTTTCAAAAAGCTCTCTCATCGATTCTAAGGCTTCATCTTCACTTACGAGTGCCGGTGATTTCGCCTGATAGGTTTTTATCAAAATTTCATCATATATCTTTTTATAAAGCGCCACATCCCCTACCGCCAAAGCTCCCATCGTTTCACCGTGATATGAGTTTTCAAGGGAGATGAAAACATCTCTTGTTTCATTATTGTTTTTGTAGTATTGAAAGCTCATCTTCAAAGCTATTTCTATGGCGCTTGAACCGTTATCGGCGAAAAAGAGTTTGTCGAGTCCTTTTGGCGTAAGATCTACAAGGCGTTCGGCAACTCTTACGGCACTCTCGTGGGTAAATCCGGCAAATATGACATGTTCTAGTGTTTCCAACTGCTCTTTTATCTTTTCGTTTATATAGGGATTTGAGTGACCGAACAAATTTACCCACCATGAACTTATCGCATCCAGATATCTGTTGCCGTCAAAATCAAAAAGGTAAGCCCCTTTACCTGATTTTACGGGAATAAACGGTAAAGTCTCGTAATCTTTCATTTGAGAGCAAGGATGCCAGATTTTAGCAAGATCCCTCTCTCTAATCTCTTTATTTGTCAACATGTGGCGTTTTTTATCAAACTCTCATCCAGCTTTAACTCTTCGTTATCCATAACACCTATGCCTCTTTTTAAGATATCCTGCGCGATCTGCCGCGCCTCTTTTAAAGAGTGCATCTTACAAGTTCCGCACTGATAGATATTTAATTCCGGTATATCGTTTTGACTTTTTACATTCAAAACATCTTCCATAGCCTTTTGCCATGCTTTTGCGACCTTTTTTTCATCGGGCGTTCCAATTACGCTCATGTAAAATCCGGTACGACATCCCATCGGTGAGACATCGATAATCTCGACATCGTCGCTATTTAAGTGATCTCTGATAAAACCCGCAAAAAGGTGCTCTAGCGTATGAGTCCCTTTTTCACTCATGATCTCTTCGTTGGGCTTGTAAAAACGAAGATCAAATACCGTCAGGGTATCTCCACACGGTGTTTTCATAGTTTTTGCGATTCTCACCGCCGGAGCCTTCATTTTTGTATGGTCAACCATAAAACTGTCTAACATCGGCATAATTTTTCCTTTATTCTAAATTTTTCAATCTATTTCGCATCGAAACCTATGGCTCTCATAAGTTCCTAATATTCGCACATCATCCGCGAAAAACGCCAACTCTTCCAGTGCCAGCCTCATAGCTCTTGATTCTACGTGTCCGTCGATATCGACATGAAACTGACTTCCGCATGTAAGATTACTACTCATATAACTTTCGATCTTCAAAAGGTTGATTCCGTTTGTCGCAAAACCTCCTAGAGCTTTGTATAACGATGCGGGGATATTTCGTACTTGGAAGATCAATGAGGTAATATATGAGAGTTTCGGATCATAAAGCGGTATAGTTTTTTTCGCACTCAAGATAAAAAACCTAGTCGTATTTCCGGATACATCCTCAAAACTCTCTTTTAAAATTTTCAAATTATATATTTTTGCCGCAAGTTTCGAGGCTATAGCCGATTTTTTGGGATCGTTTAGATTCGCTATCTCTTTTGCCGCGCCGGCAGTATCGAGTTTTGCGATGGCTTCTAGTTTTAATGAAGATATATTATTATGACACTGGGCTAATGCTTGAGGATGAGAAGCGACGGTTTTTACCGTATCTAAAGTCGCATTTTGAGTAGCCAAAAGACAATGAGTAACCGGTTCGAAATGTTCACCTATGACATGAAGCTTCATTTTCGGAATAAGCCTATAAATCTCCTCTACCCGTCCGGCAGTTGAATTTTCAAGCGGAATCATAGCAAGATCGGCATCCGACTGTTCCACCAACCACATCGCCTCTTGAAAACTATCGCACGCTATTGGAATAAGAGCGGGAAACGCGCTTTTACAGGCTTGCTCGGAATAAGCGCCTTTTACGCCTTGGTATGCTATTTTTTTTGTCATGAGAAAATTATATAGTAAAAAGAATTAACGGCACCCTTTAAATAAGGAGTACCGTCATTTCGGGGATTGATTTCGTTAGACTTTCGCCTCTTCTCTTCTTTGTAGATATTCCCAAAATTCATCTACATTTTTTTGCCACTGCTTTATAACATGCTCATTTTCAGGTTTGAATAGGTGTCTAAATCTTCCCTGCGCCCCAAGATAATCTCTAACGGGAATTACATTTTTAGGTCTATATGTAATATTTAGTTCTTTACCGTCTATAATCTCATATAGAGGGAAGACCAAAGAATCCGTCGCTAAATCGGATACGTTTATAGTATCTTTCGGATCGAATTTCCATTCGGTCGTACAAGCGCTGATGGCATTGAGATAGACAGGACCTTCCGTCGTTAAAGCTCTTTGCATCTTCTTTATCATATCTTTCCATTTATTCGGCGCCATCTGAGCGACATAAGGAGCTCCGTGAGCCGCCATAATAGCTACCATATCTTTTTTCATCTCTTTTTTTCCGTAGCTTATGCGACCTGCAGGCGAGGTAGTGGTGGATGATCCAAGAGGCGTGGAGGAGCTTCTTTGTCCGCCCGTATTTGCATAAACTTCGTTATCAAGACAGATATAGGTAAAGTCATGGCCTCTCTCGACCGCGCCGCTTAACCATTGAAAACCTATATCGTAAGTTGAACCGTCTCCTCCGAAAGCTACGAATTTAACGGGAGCGTCGGGATCTTTAAGCGTTCCTTTTCTCTTTCTGGCTTTATACATCGCTTCGGCTCCGGCCACAGCGGTCGCCGCATTTTCAAACCCGATATGAATCCATGAAGTATCCCATGAAGTATAAGGATAGACGGCGGTGGACACTTCAAGACAACCGGTATTCGAAGAGATGACGAGATTGTCATCCGTACAGTTCATCAACTCTCTTACTATGATAGAGTGAGCGCATCCGGGACAAAGAAGGTGTGCACCCTCAAATCTATCGTTTGACGTCGATAACTCTTTTAAGTTTTTAATTTTTTTAATTGTACTCATAATTTCTCCCCTATTCCTATTCAAAATACTCTAATTTCGGGCCTCTGAGGCTTATGAACTGTTGTATTTTACCTGATCTTTTTCCGGATTTGGCGTTTTTATCCAACTCTCTATAAATATCTTTGATAGCGTCAACAGTCAAATCCCTACCGCCAAGACCGTAGATGTAGTTGGTTACGATCGGTTTGGTATCGCCGGCGTAAAGCGCGGCACTCACTTCGTTATATAGCATACCGAGTGCACCGCCGGGAGCACTTCTATCCATACAAGCGATCGCTTTGGCATCTTTTAGAGCTTCTCTGACTCCGTCAAACGGAAAAGGTCTAAATACCCTAGGAGATACGACTCCTGCTTTTATACCCTCTTCTTTTCGAATCTCTTCGGCAACCATTTTAGCGGTTTCAACGGTAGTACCCAACGCCACGATAGCCACTTGGGCATCTTCCATCATATAAGATTCGACTCTATTATATTTTCTACCGGTTCTTTTCTCAAACTCTTCAAATACTTTGTCTATAACGGGACGAGAATCCAAAAGAGCTTTATGCTGCTTTGCTTTATGCTCATAGTGCCAATCCTCTTCCGTCTGAGCGCCGTAAGTAACGGGCTTTGTAAAATCAAGCATCTCATCGACGGTTTTATAATCACCGATAAATTCATAAGCTTCATCGTCAGTTAAAGGATGAATATTTTGAGCGGTATGCGATGTGATGAAACCGTCTTGGTGAACCATAACCGGAAGTCTTACATCCATATCTTCACCTATTTTAAAAGCCATCAAAGTCAAATCGTAAGCTTCTTGAGCGTTAAAAGCGTCAAGCTGTATCCATCCGCTATCCCGCCCAAGGTACATATCCGAATGGTCTCCACGCACATTCAAAGGTGAAGCCAGCGCTCTGTTTACCACACAAAGTACTATCGGAAGTCTCATACCGCTTGCCTGGTAAAGAACTTCCACCATAAGCGCAAAACCTTGAGAACTCGTAGCCGTCGCTACTCTTCCGCCGGCTGCCGCGGCACCCACACATCCGCTCATAGCGCCATGTTCGCTCTCGACCATGACGAACTCGCCGTCAACATAACCGTCCGCTAAAAACTTAGCGTACCCCTCGACAACCGGAGTCGAAGGGGTGATCGGATAAGCCGCAACAACATCAACCTGCGCCTGTCTAAGCGCCTGTGCCGCCGCATAGTTACCGTCCCAGACTTCTACTTCCTGAATATCCCATTTCTCTGCCATTATGATTCCTTACTTTTTTTCTTTTTTTCGGGCCATTTTGATAAAGCCTCATCTATGTCGGTTCTCTCTTCGAACATAAGAAGTGATTTCGGATTCGTCGG
Organism: uncultured Sulfurospirillum sp.; assembly: GCA_964573205.1. GTDB lineage: Bacteria > Campylobacterota > Campylobacteria > Campylobacterales > QNZT01 > QNZT01. The sequence goes on from CAZNIT010000045.1 coordinate 17,189, forward strand.
ACACACTTCCACGCATACTCCGCACCCTTTACAGTGATCAAAATCGATACCGATCATTTTTTTATCTCTGGAGATTATGGAAGTATCCGGACAAAACACCCAGCAATTCTGACAATCGATACATATATCTCTGTTATAGATCGGCTTTATTACACGCCAGTCCGCGACACTCGCCGTATAAGAGTTGGTTTCGGCATACGGTCTCTCTTCCTGCTTCAAAAAGGCTACATTCCCCACTTCCGTCGCAAAAGACTCAAGCACCACGCCTTGACTTACTTCATCCCAGCCTAAAAGCTCTTCACTTCCTAAAAATTTTGGATTTTCACTCTGTTTCATCAAACTTCCTTTCTACTTAACTTCATTGTACGCTCTGGTAATCGCGTCCATATTCGCATCTATAATTCTCTGTGGAAATTTAGAGAGAACCTTGAGCATCTTCTCCTTGAAGTAATCAAGCTCGAACATTCCGGAAACTTTTACAAACGCACCGAGCATCGGTGTATTTGGAATCGCTCTTCCGATCGTATCTAAAGAGATTTGAAAGCAGTCAAGCGTATATACCTCTTTTCCCTGTAGCTTTGGTATCTCTTTTTTCAACTCTTCAGGGCTAAGATGTGAAGTGATGATATATTTGGTATCTTCTCTCTCGTTTTCCGTAATGTTCGCCGTATATGCGAGAGCCGGATCAAGAACCAACACGTACTGCGGCCGCATAAATTTCGCATGATTTATAATCGGTTTATCGTCGATCCTGTTGTACGCGGTCATCGCAGCACCTCTTTTTGCGGAACCGTACAGCGCAAATGCTTGCACCTCTTTTCCCGTCGTGGAGATCACATCTCCCAAACCTTTAGCAGCTGTAACCGCTCCCTGCCCGGCACGACTATGCCATCTCATTTCTACCATAAAATCTCCTTAGAAATATTTTCCTGCTATTTGTCACATAATTTTAGGTTATTATCACTTAGCTTAAGCTTTTTATTAAGAAGATTTATTAATTTTATTGCACTTAGTGCGTCATTTTGTAAAAAATTACTACACCTTTGTAAATCTTTCTCACTTCCGTAACCGCTTAAAACGCCCACGGCATTTATACCCGCCTCTTTGGCACTTATGATATCCATGCAGGTATCTCCGACCATCCACACATTTTCATCAGCTTCTCTTTGCATCTGATTTAAAGCTTTTAAGATAGGTTCGGGGTGGGGTTTTGGATAAGTTACATGCTCTCTGCCGACCAAAACTTCAAAATGGTGCATAACCCCCATATGTTCAAGAAGTATTCTTGAATATTCGCCGGTTTTTGTAGTAACAACTCCAAGTCTGGCAAATGAAGCGGCTTCTTCTATCGCTTCGGGGGCGTTGGGCAGAAATTTTGTCATAGCTTTCGACCTTTTTCTATAATGTCTTTTATAAACCTTTACAAAGTCCCAAACTCTCTTCTTATCGATCCCCAAATGAGAAAACATATAATCAAGCGGATGCCCTATAAGAGCTTTTATATTTTCATAAGGAGGAGAAGGAATAGAGAAATGGTTAAAGGAGTCTTCAAAACTCATAAGTATGGCCTCGGTCGAATCGATGAGAGTACCGTCAAGATCAAATAGTATCGTAGTATCTTTAGACATGTTCGAAACTTACGGTTTTATCCACTCGATGACGTTGTGCATAACGCCTATGATTGATTGAGAAACGTTACGGATATTTTTATTTACCGCCGTTATCGAGTTAGGTATATATAAAAAGAGATAAGGGTTGTCTTTCACTATAAGCGCGAATATCTCTTTATATATTTTACCGAGTTTCTCTCTATCGATAGTTTTTTCGGCTTTTTTTATCAATGAATCGACCTTTTGATTTTTGTAGCTTATAAAATTAAAACCGCCTTTTTTACTTCCTTCGCTATGCCATATGCTATAAGCATCGGGCATAAGGCCCAAGCCCCATCCTAAAATGACGGCTTCGAAATTTTTCGGCATAACCACCGTATTTAAAAACGCCTGCCACTCCATCGTTCTGATTTTGACGATAACTCCGGCTTGGTTGAGTTGATGCTGTATAATTTGCGCGGCATATACTCTTATTTGATTGTTGGAATTTGTCACTATCTCGAATTCGAACGGATTCCTCTCATCGTATCCAGCCTCTTTTAGAAGCTCTTTCGCCTTTTTGATATCTCTTTTGGGAGCTTTGATATTTTCGTTGTACGCAAAAGTTCCCGGCATAAAAGGACCGTTACAAACTTTGGCATGACCGAAAAAGAGAATATCTACAAGCTCTTTGCGATCTATCGCCAAACTTAAAGCTTCTCTTACTCTCGGATCTTTAAATTTTTCGTTTTTAAAATTAAAACCCAAGTAGGTATATCCTTGGGAAATTTTCTCGTAAATTTTATAATAGGATCTAAAATCATCGTCTATCTGTCTTTGCATTTGTAGAGGCGTCAACGTTCCGACGTCGAGTTTGTGCGATTTCAACATTAAAAATTGAGTTCCTGGATCCGGCATGAAGTGATAGACAATATTTTCGATCCGCGGTACTTTACGGAAGTAGTTTTTATTCGCTTTTAATTTTATATCTTTTGAGACTTCGAACTCCCCCAATATATACGAACCGGTACCTATGGGCTTTTGATTGAAATCGCTTGTCATAATATCTTTTTCATCTTTTAATATATGTTTTGGAACGATATCGATCATCCAAGTCTGAAGAGCCTTAAAATACGGCTCTTTGTACTTCACTTCAACAGTATGCTCGTCAATCGCCTTGACGCTTTGGACATAACGAAACTCGCTACTGTACGGAGTATAGATTTTTGGCGAAGTTATCAGATCGTACGTAAAAACGACATCTTCGGCACTAAAATTAGTTCCGTCACTCCACTTTACATCTTTTTTGAGTTTAAAGATGAGCGTGGTATCGTCGATAAAACGATAACTTTCGGCCAATCTCGGTTCGATATCTCCATCTTTATCATAAGCTAAAAGCGCATCGAAAATCCATCCCGCTATCTCACCGCTGGCACTATCTGTTGCTATTAGAGGATTGAGTTTGCTGGGATTTGAACTTATAGAGAGATGAAGAGTGGAGGCAAAAAGATTTAATGTCAAAAATATAGCTAAAATTAATTTCTTCATGAAGAGATTATAAACTACATTGTCTTAAAATGGAGCTATAACAACATAAGAAGGATTTGCCTTGAAAAAACTGATATTTGTCATATTGCTCTTAAGCACACAGCTTTTCTCTTTTCAAAGATTCGCTTTGGGATTAAATGTAAATACCGATGTCGTAGAGTTTGAAGGTAAACTGAGTATGGCTCCTTTGATGAGCGATCCGATCTATAGAAATTTTTATGCCGATTTCAATTTCATAAACGACGACGATACGATTTTTGGAGCCGGCGTTTATGTGGAAAACTCCTTTTACAGCTATCAACCTCTCTCGTTTCAAGTCGGAATCAGATCGATTTTCAGCGACTATGGGAACGACGACTTCATAGCGCTGCCTATTTTATTCGGATTCAAACACAAAATCTACGCGGGAAATATTCCGATAGGTTCGTTAGGAGCCAAAGTCGCATACGCACCCTCTCCCATCTGCTTTCAAGATGCCCGAAAATATCTCGAGACCAGGATAGAAGCGACGATGCAAATCATAGAAAACGTCGAAATTTACGCCGGTTACAGGAACATAGATACCGACTACGACGAATATCAGTTAAATTACAGCAATTCAGGCTATCTTGGATTTAGATTTATTTTTTAAGATATGAAGATATTCGCCGTATAAATCGATCTGTTTTTACGCCTGCAAATCGATTTATACTTAAATAAAATATACCGCAATTAATAAAAAGTAAACTATCTTCCCTTTTTTTACTCCACTCTGTTTCCTTTAAGCTAACTTTGTATAATTAATTTATATAATTATTGGTCATCATGTGTAAATCATGACATTACAAATTCATTTAGGAGGTTTTTAATGCAATCACACAATGCATTAGAGTATGACTATACGGTTGCCAAAATGTTTGCCATTGCAGCGATCGTATTAGGTATAGTAGGTATGACGATTGGTGTACTTATAGCTTTTCAGCTGGCATTTCCCGATCTCAACTATCTGCTAGGTGAGTACGGAACTTTCAGTCGTCTCAGACCGTTACACACTGACGCCGTAGCATTTGGGTTCACACTCAGCGGTATATGGGCTTCGTGGTACTATATCGGTCAGAGAATTCTTAAAGTATCTATGGCTGAATCACCGTTTATGATGTTTATAGGAAAACTGCACTTCTGGCTTTATATAGCCGGTGTCGCCGCGGTAGTCGTAACTCTTCTTATGGGTATTACCACTTCAAAAGAGTATGCGGAGTTCGAATGGCCGATAGATATCGCGATCGTCGTGGTCTGGGTGGTTTTCGGTATAAACCTTTTTGGAATGATAGGAATAAGAAGAGAAAAATATCTCTATATCTCGATGTGGTATTTTATTGCTTTTTATGTTGCTGTTGCAATGCTCTATCTTTTCAACAATATGGCCGTTCCTACTTTCTTTGTAGCCGGAGTCGGTGACTGGTGGCACTCGGTTTCGATGTATGCCGGAACTAACGATGCGTTGATTCAATGGTGGTACGGACACAATGCGGTTGCATTTGTATTTACTACTCCTATTATCGCTATGATTTACTACTTTCTTCCAAAAGAATCAGGTCAGCCCGTATTTTCATATAAGCTTTCATTGATGTCTTTTTGGGGACTAATGTTCGTCTATCTTTGGGCAGGCGGTCACCACCTTATCTATTCAACCGTTCCGGATTGGATGCAGACTATGGGATCGATTTTTTCCGTTATTCTTATTCTTCCTTCTTGGGGTTCGGCTATCAATATGCTCTTGACCATGAAAGGTGAGTGGGGACAACTACAAACAAATCCTTTGATCAAATTTATGATTTTGGCTTCGACTTTTTATATGTTCTCAACTCTTGAAGGACCGATTCAGGCTATCAAGTCGGTAAATGCGTTGGCTCACTTTACGGACTGGATTCCGGGACACGTTCATGACGGAACGCTCGGTTGGGTCGGATTTATGATTATCGCCGCGATATTTCATATGGTTCCAAGAATGGCTAAAAGAGAGATTTGGAGCAAAAAACTCATGGATGCTCAATTTTGGATCCAAACAACAGGTATTGTATTATACTTCTCAAGTATGTGGATCGCCGGTATCACTCAAGGTATGATGTGGAGAGCAACAGATGAGTTCGGTAATCTTGCTTACTCATTTATCGATACGGTTACGGTTTTACACCCATACTATGTGATAAGAGCTGTTGGCGGATTGTTATATCTTATCGGTGTGTTTATGTGGGCATTCAATGTTTACAAAACATTTACAGCGGGTCGTGTGTTAGAGAAAGAACCTCAAAACGCTACGCCTATGTCATAAGGAGGAGTTAATATTATGTTTCATTGGTTAGAAAAAAATCCTTTCCTTTTTACGGTGTTTTTATTTATTACTGTCGCATTTGCCGGTATTATCGAAGTATTACCGCAATTTGCAGAAAAATCAAGACCGTTGGTAGGAACGAAACCATATACGGTTTTACAGTTGACGGGAAGACACGTCTATATAAAAGATAGTTGTAACGCTTGTCATTCACAGCTAATTCGTCCTTTTAAGTCGGAAACCGACAGATACGGTAAATACAGTTTAAGCGGCGAGTATGCATATGACAGACCGTTCTTGTGGGGTTCTAAAAGAACCGGACCGGATCTTTGGAGAATCGGTAACTACAGAACGACGGATTGGCACGAAAATCATATGTGGGAACCTACTTCGGTAGTTCCGGGTTCCATTATGCCCGCATACAAACATATGTTTACGAACGAGGCCGATGTCGAAACCGCTTATGCCGAAGCTTTGACCGTTAAAAAAGTCTTCAACGTACCTTATGATCAAGAGGGTATGCCCAAACTGGGAACTCTTGAAGAGGCACAAAAATCGGCACTTGCGGAAGCGCAGGCTATCGCGGACAAAATGAAAAACGAAGATGTCAAAAAAGCGGTCGCTTCAGGTAAGATTCCTGAAATCGTAGCACTTATCGCATATCTGAACAGTTTAAAATAGAGGTGAGATGACAATGGATATTGATACAATTCATACGATCCAGGCAACGGCATACGTAATCCTTACGGGTATATGCGCGGTTATGCTATACGGATATATATATCATTTATACAGTAGTGAGAAAAAGGGTACCAGAGATTATGAAAAATACGCCAATATCGCACTGGACGATGAGCTGGATTCAAAACCATTGGAAACGACATCTCCATGGGATAGAAAAAAGAATAAAGGAGAATCAGCATGAAGATAAATTTATCAAGTGATACAGTCAATCAGCTGTCACTATTGGGTGCAGTAGCGATTGTCGTTCTCACGGTATATGTTGCCGGTAAATACATCAGACAGATGAAAACCGACACCAGTACCGGTGAGCTTACGGATGAAAACTGGGATGGTATCGGAGAATATAAAAACCCCGTTCCTACAGGCTGGATCGTAAGCTTTTTAGGAACTATGATCTGGGGACTTTGGTATTGGTTTTTAGGTTATCCTCTTAACGCTTATTCGCAAATCGGTGAATATAACGAAGAGGTGAAAGCGTATAACGCGGAGTTTGAAAAGAAATGGCAAAACCCGAACAAAGAGACGCTTCTTGCTATGGGTGAAGGCGTATATCTGGTACAGTGTGCACCATGTCATGGAATAGCGGGTGACGGTATCGAAGGTAAAGCCGCCGGTTTTGACAGATGGGGCGGAGCAAACGGAATTATCGATACTATTAAAAAAGGTTCAAAAGGTCTGGGGTACCCTATGGGTGAGATGCCTGCCGGGCTTGTTGCGGACGCGGATGCGAAAGTGATAGCCGAGTGGATCGCCGGCGGTATGCAAGGCGACAAACCGGCCGCATTTTCCGCTTGTTCCAGCTGTCACGGTGAAGACGGTAAAGGTTTGGGCGGACAAGCTCCTGATCTTACCACTTACGGAAAACCGGCATTTGTCGTAGATGTTCTAAACCGCGGTAAAGAAGGTTTTATCGGTACGATGCCGAAATTCAGCGACGGCAGACTGACCGACATACAAAAAAGTGCGGTCGCCAACTATATACTCACATTTAGAGAAAAGTAAGAGGAGCAGTTATGGGAGTAAGAGGATCAGATATATCGGAAAACACGACTAGAAGAATGTGTTTTAATATAAACGGACTTTTGGGCGGTATAATTGCGACGGTATTGTTACTTTCAATTCTCGTAGTTTTAACGATCTGGGCTATTCAAGTACAAAAAGCCAATGCGACCACCTATTACGAGTTGGTTGACGAAGCGAACATTCAGATGATTAGCAAAGACAACTTCAAACACTATAAAGTGGTAGAGTAAGGAGAAAAGATGGCGGATGCATTATATTATATTGTAGGTCTTGGGTTGGTAGTGATGGCGGCTATCACTATCTGGACTGTTTTGACTCCCGGTCAACTACTCTTTGTAGGATAGTCGGAGTGTCGATAAATTTTAAAAAGATAGCGGTGAAAATTACCGCTATCTTCACCCTACTATTTATTTTCCCCACTTTTGCACAATCGAAGTTTTTATTTGAAGGCGACAAACTTATCAACGACGCCACCTTGAATAAAATTAAACAGATGGGTGACGAACTTTACGAAAAAACAGGCGTCACGACCGTTTTAGTAATAAAAAAGCATTTAACGAAAAAAGAGTTTTTAGAGATCAAAAATAGGTATTTAAAAGAGCTTAAAGCACCTTACGTTCTTTGGATATTTTCAAAAACGTATATGGATCGAGACGAGATAGGAATCAATCAAATGTTCAACTCGAAAGATTTGGATGATAAATTTGACAAAGAGTCGTTGTTTAGCCCTTTTAGAGGTTCTTTCACGAAGCTGATCGTCATAAAAAAATCAAAGTCGGATCCTACTTCGGCAGCTTTTTTAAATGGTTACGCGGATCTAACGGATATGCTCGCAAAATCTTACGGTGTAAAGTTAAACTCTAGTATAGGAGATGAAAGCAGAAGCTTTATGTATATATTAAGGATTCTCTTTTATTTGAGTTTACTCTACTTCGCATGGCTTTTTATCAAAAAAAAGTTTTTATAGAAAGGAAAACTCATTGAAAAAAGAGAGTAAATTAAGTGAACTTAGATGGCCTATCGGCATAATCTTATCAATTTTCGGATTGATCGCCCTAAGCATCTGGACTATACAGCAGGCAAATATAAAACCCGTCGTAATGGACGACTTTTATTTCGACACTTACGATAACGTCGATAGGAATATTAACGAAATCATTATAAAACAGCAGAAATTCGATAAAAAGTATGTCGTAAGCTATAACAAGAACTCTTTTACGGTAGGTGAAAACGATCTAGTTATAACCATTCGCGAAAAGGAGAATAGCGATGCGGTAAAAGATGCCGACATAACCGTAAAAATCACGAAACCGGACACGGCTAAATTCGACAAAAGACCTAAAGTGACAAGTTACGAAGATGGTAAATACAAGCTTGAAAACTTCATGATCGAAAAGATGGGAAGATGGCAGATATTAACGAAAATCACCATCGACGATCTGACATCCTTTACGAAAACGGAGGTCAATGCTACTAACCGATAATATTCTGGAAGTCTATCCCACCTCCAGAGCCGTCAGAGAGCGTTTGATGGAAAAAATATCGAATAACGCACTACTTCCAAAAAGCGTTACAATCGGAGAATTTGAGAAAAAATCCGTTTTGGTGGAGGGGAAAACGGCTATCGACGAAGAGACTAGAGTCACACTGATGCAAGAGGCATCGAAATTTGAAAATTTCAAAGAGTTAAACATCGATAGAGAATTTTTCGCTTTTTTAAAAAACAGCAGATATCTTTTTTCATTCTACGAAGAGTTGGCCGTCGAAATGACCGACATACGAACTTTGAAGAATTTCGACACTTACGCACACTATCATGAACACTTGGAAATCTTGGATACTCTGAGAAAAAGATATACGAAACTTTTAAGCGAGAGAAATTATTACGATAAAATGACCCTCCCCTCTCTTTATAAATTGAACGAAAGATATATTCGATCGTTCGGCAAAATCGAACTTTATCTTGAGGGATATTTGAGTAAATTCGAAATTTCACTCTTTTTTCAAATTTCAAAACTCACTCATCTTATAGTTCATCTACACACAAACAGATTCAATCAAAAAATGATAGATATTTTTCAAAAAGAGGGTTTTGAAATTCAACAAGATTTTTACTATCGACTGGACATAACCCATAAAAAGATTCTCACACAAGAAGTGCCGAAAAACGAAAATACCGTATATGAAATCAGTACCGTTGAAAATGCGGTTGAAGAGGTGGCATTTATAAAAAAGAGAGTTTACGATTTTATCCAAAAAGGGTATCAACCGGAAAATATAGCCGTAATCTTGCCTAAATCTTCTATGAGCGAGTTGATAGATCTTTTCGATGAAGAGAACAACTTTAACTTCGCGATGGGCTTTTCTTTTAGAAAAAGTCTAATCTATAAAAAACTAAGCGCACTTTACGACTATTTTCATGATCAAAATTACCAAAACAGATATCGACTTTTAGCGCTCGGATACGATATGCAAGAAGTTCATGAGATCATCGAGGACTGGGGAAAAAAGAGCGAAATTAACAAAGCCGGCGTCGTCATAAAGGAGTTGGTTGAAAAGAGCGAGAATGAAGAGTATGAGATATTCGAAAACGAACTATACCTATTCGAGAGACTCTTACCTTCACTTTCAAATTATCCCTTTCATAAAATCTTACATCTATTTTTAAACCGTCTCTCAAAAAGAAGCATTGACGATACACGAGGTGGAAAGATAACGGTGATGGAGATCTTGGAGACAAGAGCCGTGAAAAAAGATGCCGTCATCGTCATCGACTTCAACGAAGGAGTTTTGCCAAGCAGTAGCAAAAAAGATCTATTTTTAACTTCATACATCAGAAACGCTTGCGGTCTGCCTACCGTATCCGATAGGGAGAATCTTCAAAAATATTATTATAAAAGAGTTTTCGATCAGGCGAAAGAGGTCTCTTTGTGTTACATTTTGGATGAGCAAAATCAACCGTCTCGTTTTCTCGACGAACTGCTAAACTCCTATAAACTCTCCGTCAACGGCGATTTGAAAAAGGTTTTGCTACCTTTTCACAAGCAAAAGAGTCATTTTATTCAAGATGATTTGATTTTAGAGTACGATTTTGAAAAGATCGAGCTTTCGGCAACGAGATTGAAATGTTTTCTTGATTGTAAGCGAAAATATTATTTCAAATATATAAAAAATTTAAGTGAATTCGAAATTCCGAAAGATCAAGACGACGAACGGATAATAGGTACATACCTACATGAGGCTTTGAAATTCGCGTTCGAGAAAAAAGATGCCTACTTCGTTGAAGAGGAACTTCTTTTGGAACTTCAAAGATATCTATATCCGATTAGTGAAAACGGTATCACTCTTCGTTTCCTGATAGATACTTGGCTCGAAAAATTAAAACCGTTCATATCGAATGAAGTGGCGAGATTTTCAGACGGCTTTAGAGTCTTTTGCGTCGAAAAGAGTTTTACGTACAAATTTCAAAATCTTACCATAAGCGGAAAGATCGATAGAATCGACATAAAAAACGACAAACTCTTCATCATCGACTACAAAAGCGGGAAAATTCCAAAGCAAACTTTAAAGACCCTCCACAAAAGCAGCAATTTTCAATTGCAATTTTATTATCTTCTATTAAAAGATCAAAATGACGTTTTCGACGCTTTTTATTATGATTTAAACGAAGCGAAACTAATCAACGAACCTCTATTTAACGAAAAACTTGAACTATTATACGAGCATTTAACGACTTTAGGCAAAAAAGAGTATAACTTCACTATGTGCGAAGATCTGAAAAAGTGTCTTTTTTGTCCGTATCAAAAAATCTGCAACAGGATACTTTAAATGGCGTTTTATCACTCGTTGGCATATGAAGCTAGCGCCGGTAGCGGAAAAACTTTTGCGCTTGTTATAAGATATATTTCACTTCTATATCTCGACGCGAAACCTAGTACGATTCTGGCCTTGACATTTACAAACAAAGCGGCAAACGAAATGAAAACAAGAATTTCAACCGTTTTAAAAGAGCTTCATCTACCAAAAAGAGAAGCCGAATTAAAAGAAATCGCAAAAACTCTTGAGTGCTCAAAAGAAGAGATACTCTCAAGACGCGGTTTGATTTATCAAAGGTATTTGACAAGCGACCTGAAAATTTCAACGATAGATAAGTTCTTCTCACAAATATTACGGCTCTTTTCACAACACCTCGGTCTTATGCCGGACTTTACCATAGAGGAGATAAACGACAAACATCGTTTTATAACTAGATTTATATCAAATATAAAAAAATCGGGCTTATATAAAGATCTCATACTCTTTTCCGCAAAAGAGAGTAAACGACTAAGCGATATTTTCTCTTTTTTATCTTATCTTTATAGCAAAGATGCCGAATTTTCACAACTTGAAATAGAGAAAATCACAAACGATATAGATGAAAAAAAGATTCTCTCTTTGGTCGCTTCTTTAAGAGATCTTTTTGAAAATCAATGCGAAAGTCTTTCAAGCAGAGCAAAAAAAACCCTCGTTGTTCAAGGGGTGGACGATCTTCTTGCAAAAGGGTGGATCTGCAAAGAGAGCTTCAACTATTGGGATTATAGAAACTGTTATGTCGAAACAATGGATGATCTGCTTAAAGAGATAAAAGTCAATCTAGCACTTTATTTACGAAAAAGAGAGACTTTTTTACTCACTAAATACTTCGATCTATATGATCTCTATAAAGATACGATTTTACAGGAGAATATATCAGAAAACACTCTCTCTTTCAACGATGTTACGAATTTGCTCTTTAAACTTCTGCATGAAAAGATAGATAGCGATTTTTTATACTTTAGATTGGATTCGACTATAGAACATCTTCTTATCGACGAATTTCAAGATACCAATATAGTCCAATATAAAATACTCGAACCCATTATCCAAGAGATTCACTCCGGTATAGGCAGCCATGATTTTCGGACATTTTTTTATGTCGGAGATATAAAACAGTCCATATATCGCTTTAGAGGCGGCGCTAAAGAACTTTTTCGTTTTGTGCAAAAGAGATTCGGCGTAACGGTAAAAGAACTCGATACAAACTACAGAAGTGCGTGCAATCTCGTACGATTTGTCAACGAAACATTCAAAAACGTCATAAAAGATTACTCTTTTCAAAAATGTATAGGCGAACAAAACGACGGATATGTGAAAGTTACGACACATAAGGATCTCTTAAAGAGTATAACCGACGAAGTTTTCGATCTTTTGCAAAACGGAGTAAAAGACGAAGAGATCGCGATTTTAACATACACGAATCAAGATGCTTTCACCATAGAAGAGGCTCTGTTACAAAGAGACAAAAATCTTAAAATCACGACTCAAACATCCGCGAAACTGATAAACACACATCATGTACGAGCGATAATCGAACTGTTGAAATATCTCTATTTTAAAGAGGAGATATGCAGAGCGAATTTTCTAGCCGCCATAGGTTTACACTGGGATACCCAAATCGATTTCTCGGCGCTTTCACAATTCAAAGAACCGGCAGCTTTAATAAAACAAATTATCGTTAAGTTCGGTTTCCCCGCAGACGCGAATGTGTTGAAACTTCTTGAGATCGTCGGCGAATATAAAGATATGGAAGAGTTTTTGTTCGAGAGTGAAAATCTCAATATCGACTCGCCTTTAAAAAAAGATGAAGGTATTAAAATTCTAACCGTTCACAAATCAAAAGGTCTGGAGTTTTCATATGTGATACTTGCCGACAGATTCAAGAAAAAAAGCCATAACAGATCGACTATGATATTCTCGTACGAAGATACCGCACTCGAAAATATTTATATAAGAATATCCAAAAGGGAGTGTGTTGACAACTCATATTTTCAAGCCATTGAAAATGAGAAGAGACTCTCTTACGAAGATGATATAAATCTGCTTTATGTAGCTTTCACGAGAGCCAAAAACGCTCTTATAATCTGTCAAAACGAGGAAAATTCAGCTTTTGCGCCTCTTAATCTATGTGATATGCGTTTGGGAAATCTTGTAATAAGCGAAGATAGCAAGAAGCAAGAACCTTCGACTGCGGAAGTATCGTACCGAAGTATCAGACTGGGACCGCAAGAGAAGAAGATGAAGACGCAAGAGAAAAAAGGCGAAAATATCGCCTCCATAAATTTCGGTAACGCGCTTCATTATCTGTTGGAAATTCTTGATAATTTCAATATGGACGATCTGGAAAACGCATACTGGGCTATGAAAAATCGCTTTGAAAATCTACTGCAAGATGGCGATGCCGAAAAGATCAAACAAAGAGTGGAAAATTTACTGTTAAATCCCGAATTTCTTAGATTGATAGATGGCGATATTACAAAAGAACAGCCGCTCAGTTTTAACAATGAATTAAAACAGATCGATCTTTTGATCAAAAAAGAGGATCACTACGTTATCGTCGATTATAAAAGTTCTTCACAAATAAGAAGCGAACACAAATCACAAGTAAGAGCTTACAAAAAAGCCGTATCCGCTATCACGAGCAAAAACAGTCTCGGATATCTCTGCTATATAAAAGATGACGCAATCGAGCTTATATCCGTCGATTAAGGGCAGATATTATAATATATCGCAAAGCTTTTAAGAGGCGGTTTGAATGTTGAAAGATATCTCTAAAAAACTCACTATGAAAAAGACATTTTTCGTTACACAGCTTGAGGGCTTTTTCAATGCGATATCTCATGAATATCAAGAACTCATACATCAAAAAGAGGTTGAAAACTCGCTTCTTGAAGAGAAAATCGCAAAATGCGAAAAAGATATTGAAAACCTCGTAAAGATCAAAGAAGAGCTTGCTTCAAACCTCCGTCAAAAAGAGGAGTATATCAAAAACCTGGAAGAGAAATTAACGCAATCCGAAGATATAAAATATAAAAAACTTCTTGAAGAAAATTCGGCCTACAAAGAGCGGTTGAAAAACAGTGATATTCAAGAAATAGAAAGGTTGAAAGAACAGATAACGAAACTACAAACCATTATCGCGAAAGGGGCGAACAGCTACAATGACACTCTTCAAAATCAAAATAAAGAGGCTTTGATAGAGGAGATAAGCAAAACTCTCAAAAAATAACATTTCAAAATGAAATATTTATAGACAATCGACTCTTTAAATGTTAATATGAACATAAAAAGTATAAAGGATAAGATATGGACGACAACAAGAAAAAAGCACTCGATCTGACTATCAAACAGATAGACAAAGCGTTTGGAAAAGGTGCGATCGTACGACTCGGAGATAAGGAGATCGAGCCTATCGACTCGATAAGTACCGGTTCGCTAGGACTAGACATAGCTCTTGGCATCGGCGGAGTACCCAAGGGAAGAGTCATCGAAATATACGGTCCCGAGAGTTCCGGTAAAACGACGCTCGCTCTTCAGATAACGGCGGAATGTCAAAAGCAAGGAGGTATCGCCGCCTTTATCGATGCGGAACACGCTCTTGATACGAAATACGCCGGAAATCTCGGTGTTGATATCGACAATCTTTATGTCTCGCAACCGGATTTCGGCGAACAGGCACTCGATATCGTGGAGACGATGGCAAGAAGCGGCGCGATAGATCTTATAGTTATCGACTCCGTTGCCGCTTTGACACCCAAAACGGAGATAGAAGGCGATATGGGAGACACTCATGTAGGACTTCAAGCAAGACTTATGAGTCAAGCTCTTCGAAAATTAACAAGTGTACTTCATAAAATGAACACGACGGTAATATTCATTAATCAGATACGAATGAAAATCGGTATGATGGGGTACGGTTCACCCGAAACGACAACCGGCGGTAACGCTTTAAAATTTTACGCATCCGTACGAATAGACGTCAGACGAATTGCGACATTAAAACAGGCGGAAGAAAACATCGGAAACAGAGTCAAAGCCAAAGTAATCAAAAATAAAGTCGCCCCTCCTTTTAAACAAGCGGAATTTGATATAATGTTCGGTGAGGGAATCTCCAAAGAGGGTGAACTTGTCGATTACGGCGTTAAACTTGACATTATCGATAAAAGCGGAGCTTGGTTTAGTTACGGCGACAAAAAGCTCGGACAAGGTCGTGAAAATGTTAAAGCCCTCCTAAAAGAAGACCAAGAACTCGCTAAAGAGATCGAAAACGGCATAAAAAATGCTATGGGAATAAACGATAACAAAGCGAGTGAAGAAGAAACTGAAGAAGGAGAATAAAACAATATGGTTTACATAGACGATATCTATGCTGATGAAGTGCTCGACAGCAGAGGAAACCCGACCGTAAGAGCGACGGTAATTTTAAGCGACGGTACGCAAGCCGATGCGATCGTACCTAGTGGAGCTAGTACCGGTAAGAGAGAAGCTCTGGAATTACGAGATCAAGATAACCGCTATATGGGGAAAGGTGTATTAAAAGCGTGCGAAAACGTCAATACCAAAATCGCGGATGAATTAATAGGCACGACCCCTTACAATCAAGCCGAAATCGATGCTATTATGAAAGAGTTGGACGGTAGCGACAATTATGAAAACCTCGGAGCAAACGCCGTACTCGGCGTCTCTATGGCGGTTGCTCGTGCGGCCGCAATAAGTTTGAACATACCGCTATACAGATATTTGGGCGGAAGCAACGCTATGACTATACCCGTTCCGATGTTCAACATCATAAACGGAGGAAGCCACGCAAACAATAGTGTAGATTTTCAAGAGTATATGATCATGCCGTTGAATTTCGAAACATTTTCCGAAGCCTTAAGAGCCGCAACGGAGGTATATCATCATCTTAAGAAGATTATCGCTCAAATGGGAGAGAGTACCGCACTAGGAGACGAAGGAGGATTCGCACCAAATCTTAAAAACAACGAAGAACCGATAAAAGTTATCTTGGAAGCTATCGAAAAAGCCGGTTATAAGGCCGGGGAAGATATAGCCATAGCGCTTGATGTTGCAAGTAGCGAGCTAGTAACGGACGGCGGATACAGACTGGATTCGGAAGATCGTATATTAAGTGCCGCTGAACTTGTGGATTATTATGTCGAACTATGCGCAAAATATCCTATCGTATCTATCGAAGACGGTCTTAGCGAAGATGATTGGGAAGGATGGAAAATATTAACTCAAAAACTAGGAGACAAGATCCAACTGGTGGGAGACGATCTTTTCGTTACGAACAAGAAGATATTAAAAGAGGGTATCGATAAAAATATAGCGAACTCGATCTTGATAAAACCCAATCAAATAGGCTCCGTTACGGAAACGATGCAAACTGTCAGACTTGCACAAAAAAACGGTTACAAATGTGTTATGAGTCACAGAAGCGGTGAAAGCGAAGATGCTTTTATTGCCGATTTTGCCGTCGCTTTAAATACCGGCGAGATAAAAACGGGATCGACCGCACGAGGTGAGAGAACGGCGAAATATAACCGTTTGCTTGAAATCGAAAGAGAAGTAGCTTTTGGCGACTATCCGGGAAGTTCACTTTTTGATTAATGTCCGAAATAACCGATGAGATTTTAAACCATCCTCCTCAAAAAAGGGTTGACGGCTTCTCTTTTTTACAGACGCTCTTTTTGGCGGGGATTGTTTTGGCGGCCGCTATTTTTGTCGGGGATATGCTCTTTGGCAAAAACTCATGGCAAGTTTTGGTTTCATTAAAAAAGCAACAACGGATTTTAGATCGAAAAATCGACAAAATAAGTAAAGA
The DNA here is from genome assembly GCA_964573205.1 of uncultured Sulfurospirillum sp. Taxonomy (GTDB): domain Bacteria; phylum Campylobacterota; class Campylobacteria; order Campylobacterales; family QNZT01; genus QNZT01. The sequence goes on from CAZNIT010000045.1 coordinate 34,086, forward strand.
GAACGCGAACCTTCAAAAGCAATATTTCGAATTAAAAAGCTTGATGCCCGAAGATGACGATAGGAAACGAAGATGAAACATATCGCTCTTTTGTTGTCTCTTTTTTTAACTTTGGCTTTGAATGCAAGAGAGAATCCTTTTCAACCTATCAAAGAATTTACAAGCGAACCTCTTACAAAACCCATCCCCATCGCCGATTTTGAAGATCGATTCGAACATAAAATAGTATCCGTAATCGAAAAAAAAGCCGAGTGTAAAACAGTCATAGATACAAAAGAGGCTCAAGATATCGACAAGGAAGAGGACGTCTGGAAAAGAGTACAAACACCTCCACAAAAACCAAAAATAAAACAGCAAAGAAAGAGTGTAAAAAAATTTAAAAAAAATAGGTTCACTCGCATATATGAAGATCAAAATCTAAAAGTCTATACTAAATCAAAACATATAAAAATCGTTACGAAAGAGAAGATTCAAAAACATTTCACTCTAAGATCGCCGAATCGTCTTGTGATTGATTTTAAAGATGATTTTTTCATATACGATTCACTTAAAAAGAGAATCAATAGCAGATATGTAAAAGAGATCAGACTCGGGACACATGATTGTTTTTTTCGTCTTACTTTCGTATTGACTTCTCGTTTTTCTTATAAACTGATCAAAGCGTCAAACGGTTATTTGATCAAACTTCAATAGATTTTTTAACTTTATACGAAGCGATAACCTTTATACTTACCATAACGATTATAACTTCAAAGAGACTCGCGAGAATAAAAGCGTAATATTCAAATTGATCGATCTTGTTGCTATGATAACCAAGAGCCGCAATAGCGACCAAAAGAGTCAGAGGCATAGAGTGTGAGAGTGCGAATAAAATCATCTGTCTGATATCGAGAATCTTGTACAACGCAACTGCCGAAAGAAGTCGAATCAATATCATAGAAAACGTTATCATGATTGCCAGCATTACCAACCCCTCCTCCTGTAAAGCGGAGAGTTGAAAGGTCGATCCGGTATAGACAAAAAATATCGGCACCAAAAAGCCGAAGCCGAAAGTCGAGAGTTTATGAGGAAGTTCTCTATGATGCTCAAAAAACGTGGCTATAAAAACTCCGGCTATAAATGCACCAAAAGCGATCTCCAGATCAAGAACCAGCATAACCGCGATCATCAAAAAAAATAGAGCCATAGAGAGTCTTATATCTTTTTCATCTTTATCCCAACTAAGCGGAATAAGATAAGTTTTAAACTCCGGATACCACCAAAATAGCACCCGAAAAAGTTTAAATACGACCACCATAGCCAATAAAAAGATAGTGAGCAATCCAAGCGTCTCATAAAGTTTTATACCAAACCCATGTTCCAACATCGCACCGGTCACGGTAAGCGCGACGATACTTACCAACTCTCCCAAAACTCCGATCTGCATCGAAAGGTTGAGCCATTTCGTATTTTTATCGTACTCTTTATAAAGCGTAACGATAAGACCTAGCGATATGAGAGGCAAAAACAGGGTAAAGATCATATCAAATCCCATACTCAAAACGATAATGAACGAAAAAAGATATAAAAGTACCAAATATATCATACCTCTATATTTTAGTTCTTTGTCCATAGCCAAAAGCGTTCTGACATTAACCTCCGTTCCCGCTAAAAACATCAGATAGAAAAATCCAACCTCCGCTATCAGTTCGAAAAGATGATTGTGTCCGAGAAAATGAAAATACCCCATAATCGTACCCAGTACGATCTCGATAGGAGTAGTAGGTATTTTCAAAAAGCGGGATATATAAGGAGATATAAAGATAATTATCGAAAGGGTGACGATAATCGAAACTTCACTAACCATGACAACTTCGAGCTATATTAAGCCCCAACGATTCCAACATCAAAATATCTTTGTTAGGAGCGTTACCTTTTGTGGTTAGATAATTTCCTATGACGACGGAGTTGGCGCCCGCGGAGAAAATCTCCGCCTGTCTCTCTTTGAACATATACTCTCTACCTCCGGCAATCATAATCATAGAATCCGACAATCTGGATCTGATATATGAAATGATATCCAAAGCTTTCTCGATATCCAACGAGTTTCTATCAAGAGGAAGAGCCGGATTGGGATGAAAAAAATTCACGGCGACGGAGACCGGCGAAAGCTCTTTGAGCGACTCGATCAAGCTCACTCTATCTTCATGACTCTCTCCCATTCCGAATATACCGCCGCTACACAGATCCAGACCGGCCTCTTTGACATTAACGCAAGTTCGATACCTATCATCCCAACTATGTGTAGTGCATATTTTACCGTAATACTCTTTTGAGCTCTCAAGATTGTGGTTATAGCTTGAAACTCCATACTTCTTAAGCTCTCTCATCTGCTCAACCGTAGCCGTTCCGTTACAAGCTATGATGTTTAAATCAGGAATCTCTTTTTTCACCGCGCTCGCGGCCTTGCAAATAAACTCCAACTTAGAATCTCCAAGCCCTTTACCGGCGGTAACCAGACAAAATCCTACAGCTCTGTTTTTTCTGGCATTTTTCGCTTCATTTACAATTTCGTCAATACTTTTATATTTATACTTTTCTATTTGTGCGTTATATTTCGCACTTTGGGTACAAAAAGTACAATCTTCACTACAACTGCCGCTGGAAACATTGCATATGGCACATAAAAATACGGTTTTATCTGGCATCTTCACGGTGTTTACACTTTATACATTCATAGATCTCTTTTTTACGGAACAATCTTTTTGCCATCATGTATCCGCACTCCTCTTTCGGACATTTCCTATTTACAGGTTCGTAAGTAGAGATAAATTTACATTTTGGATAAGCACTGCAACCGTAAAATTTACCTCTTCTGGATTTTCTTTGAACTATATCGCTACCGCATTCGGGACATTTAACACCTTCAAGAATCGGTAGAATCTTCTTCTCTTTTTCCGTACCGTCGATATTTTTGGTATATTTGCACTTCGGAAAACCGCTACATGCTATAAACTCACCGTAGCGCCCCTTTCTTTTGAGAAGCTCTTCACCGCATTTGGGACACTTTTCACCGGTTGGAATCGCTACTTTTTGACTTTTTATATTTTTTTTACCCTTTTCAATTTCTTGTATAAAAGGGGTATAAAACTCCCACAAAACCTTCTGCCACTCTTTTTTACCTTCCGCGATTTCATCAAGATCTTCTTCCAATTTCGCGGTAAAAGAACTATTTACTATGTCTTGAAAATGCTCCTCGAGCATCTCTATAACTTTAAAAGCTATTTCCGTGGGAATAAGCTGTTTTTTTTCTATCTCTATATAATTTCTCGCGGTCAATAAAGAGATGGTCGGAGCGTATGTTGAAGGTCTTCCGATTTCCAAAGACTCCAGCTTTTTGATAAGACTTGCCTCCGAATATCGTGAGGGCGGTTCCGTAAAGTGCTGATTTGCCTCTAAATGACTTAATTTTGCCTCTTGCCCCTCTTTTAGATCGGGAAGAAGCTTATCCTTGTCGCTCGTTCCAAGAACTCTGTAAAAGCCGTCAAACACGAGTTTTCTGCCCGTAGCTTTAAATTTACCGTTTGAGGAGGCAAAAATGATCGATTGCGACTCAAAAATCGCATCAGTCATCTGAGAAGCTATAAAGCGGTTATATATAAGCGTATAAAGTTTTAACTCGTCCGGTTTTAAAAAACCTTTCGCCACTTGAGGAGTAAATGATAAAATCGTCGGACGAATCGCTTCATGTGCTTCTTGAGCGCCTTTTGATTTTGATTTATAATACTTGGGTTTGGAGGGTAGATATTTATCTCCGAACTCATCGCTTATCTTCTCTCTTGCCGACTCTATCGCCTCAGCCGCAATATTTAAGCTATCCGTTCTCATATATGTAATAACACCCATTATACCCTGATCCGTCTGTACGCCTTCATAAAGCGTTTGAGCGACCATCATAGTCTTTCTGGGACTAAATCCCAAAACCGAAGATGCCGTCTGCTGAAGTGTCGATGTCATAAAAGGAGGATTCGTAGAAGTTTTTCTCTGCCTTTTTTCTATCTTTTCCACTATATAAGCGTCACTTCTCAACACCTTCTCTATCTCTTTAGCTCTCTGCTCTGCGGAGATAGTCATCTTCTCTATTTTCTCGCCTTTATATTCGATCAAAATCGAATCTATGCTTTTATTGAAAACGGCATCTACACTCCAGTATTCAATAGGTACGAAAGCTTTGATCTCTCGCTCTTTATCTACGACTATCTTCAAAGCGGCACTTTGTACACGACCGGCACTAAGTCCTTTTTGAATTTTCGAAGCGATAAGTGGAGAGAGTTTATAACCGACTATTCTATCAAGAAGACGACGAGCTTGCTGAGCGTTTACGCTATCTATATCTATTTTTCTAGGATTTTTAAGAGAATGATCGATCGCTTTTTTTGTTATTTCATGAAAAACTATTCTAGGTACTTCCAAAGGATCGGCACCGATAGCGGTAGCGATATGAAAACCTATAGCCTCTCCTTCACGATCCTCATCGGTCGCGATATATACCCGTTCGCTCTTTTTCGCCAACTCTTTTATCTCTTTCACGATTTTCGAGTGATCTCTAGAGACTCTATACTCAGGAATAAACTCTTCACCCTCCACCTTTATACCGAACGAACTTTTGGGTAGATCTCTAATATGACCTTTTGACGCTATTACCGTAAAATCCTTCCCTAAAAAATTTTCTATCGTTCTTGCTTTTGTCGGTGATTCGACTATAATTAAATTCTTCAAACTTTGATTCCATTTTAAACTATTTTTTTAAGTGGGTATTATAGCAGATTTTGATTAGGGAGATATTTTTAAAACCTCCGTTTTTGCCTAAAATTTAGAAAAATTGATTTTTTAGTAAAATATGCTTCATAAAAAACATAAGTGCTTCAAATAATATCAAACAGGTAAAAAATCTATAAAAAAGGGTTAAGATTTTTTACTTTGGTACGATCTAGTATATGTAGTGGCACGGATGCCATAATAAAATAAACAAAAGGATTTAAAATGGGATTTAAAATTAACACTAATGTTGCGGCTATGAACGCTCATATGAACTCACTGAACAACAACAGAGCTTTGGATAAGTCATTAACCGCTTTAAGTACTGGTCTTAGAATCAACAAAGCGGCTGACGACGCTTCGGGTATGGCTATCGCCAATCAGTTGAAATCTCAAGCAAGCGGGTTGGGTCAAGCTATTAGAAATGCGAACGACGGTATCAATGTCGCACAAACCGCCGACGGTGCTCTTGAAGAGTATACCAATATCATCAACACGGTTAGAACCAAAGCTATTCAAGCGGCTTCCGACGGACAGAGTGCCGATTCAAGAAAAGCTATTCAAGCGGATATCGATAAACTTTTGGAAGAGGCTCAAAATATCGCTAAAACAACTTCTTTTAACGGTATGAATCTTCTTGACGGTAGTTTTAAAAACAAATCTTTTCATATCGGTGCATATGCCAATGAAACGGTTGACATCAATATTGATTCAGCTAAAACTTCCGATCTAGGAAAGTTAGCAAGTATCAATAATGACGGTTCTACCAAAGACGGTGTTGCAAGTTGGAACGATTTGGAAAGTAGCCAAATCACCGAGACCGGTTCGGGATATACACTAAATCACGATCAATTAAAAATCAACGGTACGAGTATATCGGAATCGCTCAACGAACTTAGTCCCAATAGATTGTTGGACGCAAAAAATCTAGCGGCAGCTATATCCGATGCGACAGGACTTACCGCTCAAGCTACAACTAAACTTGAAGCTACATCTGCAATGACAGCTACAACTTTGAACTCCACCAATACTTTGAAAATCAACGGTATTCAGGTCGCCGACGGAACATATAGCGCAAATGACAGTGACGGTCAACTTGTTCGTGCTATAAACGATATATCCGATAAAACAGGTGTTACCGCATCAAATGAAGGTGGTAAGATTGTCCTAACAGCAAAAGATGGAAGAAATATTTCTATCAAAACTACCGGAACAGTAAATACTAACTTTGGTGATCATTTAACCGATCAAGCAGCAACTGCTGCAGTTGTGGCTCTTGAAGCCTCATCAACAAGCGCATTAACGATTAATGAAGGTGAACTGATAATTAATGGAGTTGATCTTGCAGGTACATACGGTGACGGTTCAACTGCTGGAGATGCCGGAAATAAACTACTTGCGGCCATAAGAGATATAGCCGGTATGGAAACATCCTCTTTGTCAGGTGGTATTCTTACTCTTGAAGTGACAAATGGTGACGATCTAAACATTGCCGGTAGTGAAGCAACAGATACTTTTAATTTGACTAAAGGAGTATATCAAGAATCTGAAAGAGGTATCGTTGAAATCATCAGTGACGACAAAATAGTAGTAGGAGGAGACGACTCCGCTACATTCGGATTGTCCGACGGCGGATATACACCTCAAACAGGCAATATCTCTCTTGACAGTATTGATGTAACTACCAGAAACGGTGCCGAAGTCGCTATACAAATAACCGATAAAGCACTTAAAAACATCGATGCGATTAGATCAAATATCGGTTCAACACAAAACCAACTTGAATCGACAGTGAGAAATATTTCTGTGACACAGGTTAATGTGACAGCGGCAGAATCAACCATTAGAGATGTTGATTTCGCAGCTGAAAGTGCTAACTTACAAAAGAGAAACATTCTCGCACAATCTGGTGTATATGCGATGAGTCAGGCAAACGCCGCTCAACAAAATGTTATGAGACTATTACAATAGTCAAACAATTTTCTAATTATGATACAACTTCAATAGAAAATTTATCGTTCATAGAGGAGTTTTCCACTCCTTTATGAATATCTTGAATCAGATACGACTCCATCGTATCGATATAACAGTTTACGATTTTTAAAAGCTGTTTAGAAAAAATACGCTGAATATTTTCGACATGAAATTCTATATCCGTAAGCTCTAGTGTATTGAAAAACGATGTAATATGTCCTAACGTAAAATAAAAATAATTTGTAAAAATTTCTTTTATATCACTATTTTCTTCACTCTTGCGATTAGAAATATTTCTAACTAAAATTGAAAGCTCATTTGAAAATTCGATTAAAGAATTAGAAGTGCTTTTTTTGAAATTATCGATATGATTTTTTATTTCCAAAGCCTCTTGAATTTTTCGTTCGATAATTTTTTTATCTTCATTTTTAAACTTATTTGAAGAAATACTCAACAAAAAAGTTTGAATTTGGGTTAAAAGTTCATCTTTATCTATAGTTTTAAATTCATCGGTATCTATCTGCTCACTCTTCAATGGTTCGGCACCTTCCAAGAAAGCCCCGTCATTCAAATTGAAAATTCGTTGATTTTTTGATTTGTATTTTTTTGTTAATAGACCAAAATCCTTAATTGAAAGTTTAAATAACGGTGTAGTCTTAACCACTTTTCTAAAATTTCCTTTTACTTCTATCGTAGAATCGGTCAAACTTATACTCGCTTCACCTGATTCTTTTTGTTCCAATGTTTTGGCATCTTGATGCGTACTGGTATGTGTACTGCCGGTTTCCGGATCAAGTGCCAAATCCAATCCAAGTAAAAAAAGATTTCGCGCATTAAAGATAAGCATCATCGCATAAAGTGTTTCTCCGACACTCGGCGCGGAAAGAGAATGAAAACCATGTTTATAGTGCACACCATGTTCATATAAATATACCTGATCCTTATAAAAAAGATTCACGATATTTTCTAAAATATATGTTGAAAAAATAATAGGTTTATTTTGCAAAGATTCATAAACACCATCCGTTAAAAACTGTAATGATTCATTCGTCGGATCAAGATGTAGTATCAAATCTATAGATATACCCTCTTTAACAACTCTTTTTGCAGCTGAAAGCACACATACTATAATAAATTTATTTTGATTCTCTTTTATAAATTTTATATTTTTATCCAAAGATGGACCAGCACCCAATAATAAAACCGGATATCGTGAAAAAATAGTTTTCTTCCTAATCTTTTTCATATTTAGTATATTATACCCTTTAGCAATAAATTTAGGTGACTCTATATCCCTCATAAGCCTTTTTTGATAAGGATATATCATATATCTACTACTAACGATTTCTTCTCTGATTAAATCAATTTTATACAAATAGGTATCTGATAACAATAGATATTTCAAATAGTTATTATCCATATAACCGGCTTGATAAAACGTTGCAAAATTAACCCTAAATTCTCGATCGTTATCCGCAACACTAAAGATCAAATTCGCGGCTTGAGCAATTTCCGAATAATCTATTGTAAACAATGAGAGCCTGAATAACTCTATATCATCTTCTATGATAAAACAGTATGGAATATGAAGTTTTGCAATAAGTAAAGGAATATGAAATCCCAGAGCTACTCCAAAATAGATAAATTTTGGTATTTTTTTCATGGTTGTGTATTTAGAAGCAAACTTATTGGTATAACTTAGTATTGGTATAACGGCACCCAATCGATGTTCTTTTATAGGTAAATTGTCGATTGTTTCAGCCGTCTTTTCAGTAAAATTGAAATTATAAAAAGTCTCTATACTATTTTCGGACTTTTTTAAATTAATTTGATTCACTATTTTTTCAGAATAATCGATACTATTTTGATTATATAAATAACTGTTCGTTGCAATATCCAATACGTCAAAATAGTTCTTTTCATATATTAACTCATATCTTTGGCGTATATTTTGATTTGCCAAAGCCGACTCGAAAGCAACAATTTTATTATATAAGTCCGGTTGTTGTTTTTGAAAATATTCTATATTGTTTTGATAGTTATTTAAAATAAATTTCTCAATATTTTTCATAAATTGCCTTAAATATTTTAAATATTAAAGCAATTATTATTCCAGATAAGATTTGAACTTTTCTATATCAGCATAGTCATCTATATCGAGACTTTCTCTCTCATTCATAATAAATTTAATCGTTTTAGTAGCAAGAAAACTTCTATTTTTTAAAAATTCATCTGTTTTAATTAAATAGATAGCACCATTACTTATAAAAGTTTTAGGTAGGTTTTGACGCGGCATAAAAGGAAAAATATTATTCGCAACTCCTTCGATATATCCATTCTCGTTTTCTTTAAAAGCTTTCAATATCTTGTTGTCGATCTCGCAAACACTTATTAAGGCGGTTGCGTCACTTTCAAAAAAAAGTTCTACGGCTTTATCTATAAGCCTTGAATCTCGCAAAGGAGAAGTAGGTTGTAAAAGCATGCAATATTTATATTTTTTTATCAGAGTGTTTAAAACATACTCTACAACCATCTCACTGCTACTATCATCCATCGCCAACTCTTTCGGTCTTTTCAACACTTGAGCACCAAAACTTTCGGAAATTTCCAATATTGTATCATCATCACTGCTTACGACGGTGTCGCAAATATATTTTGCTTGTAAAGCGGCTTCGATAGTCCAAGCGATCAAAGGTTTGTTTTTGATTTTAAAAATATTTTTTCCTGGTATCGCTTTAGAGCCGCCTCGAGCGGGAATAATCCCCAATATTCCATCAATCATCGGCACCATCACCCGCAACGGTATGTCTTAATTTCCACTCTCCTTTTACTTTTTTCCAGATATGAGGACTTCTAAACTTGTCAACAGTATCAAAAAATTCTTTTTCCGTTATATTAATATAATTTAAAAAATCACTAAAATATTTTTTGGGAAATTCCGTATCATACTTTTTTACAAGATAGACAGCTTCTTCTCTAGTAATCTTATCATTTCTTACTTCCTGAGCGGCATCATACGTAGCTCTGCCTATACCGAACTTTATAAGTGTTGTATAATAATGAAAAGGATCTATTTTGTCATCTATACTACTATATCTTGAAAAGCTACCCTCCGTTCTTACGGGATTGGCTTTAAATCCTGTATTTTCTACGGCATAATAATAACACTCTTGAGGATCCCATTTTAAATAATAACCTAAATAATGTACTTCGATTCCAGAATCTAGTAAATCTTTTTTATTCGGAGGTATATATGGAACAAAATCATTTTTTGAGTATTCCCCGCTATCTATATACTCCTTCATAGTTATTCCTCCGAACTTCATATCCAATATATTCTCCGTTGAAAAAAAATCCATATTCATAATAGGATTTTTATTCTCCTCGATAGCATTTCCATATTCGGCCTGATTTTCTCCGTACATTACAAGTTTTATCCCAAATTTTTTCGCCATTGCCGGCCCTATAATTCTCTGTCCAACTATAAATGGCTGAAAAGGATGCAACAGGTTTAAAAAAGCGTTTCTTGTCATTCGGCGATGCAGTTTCCCATTTGGAGTGTAGAGTATGTTATCAAGTCCCCCCGTATGCATCCACTCTTGAAAATTTTGCCATCCGATTTCAGTATATAGATGAGGAGCCCAGGTAACGGTTAAAGGGTTCATTCCATATTTGTATTTAAGGACATGTGCCGTGTATGCACTATCTTTACCACCGCTTCCGGGTACGATAACATCATAGCTTCCGTCTTTACTTCTAAATTTGCAAAGCAATTTTTCTAATTTTCTCTCTCTATCTTGCCAGTTTATATTTTTCTCTTTTTCTTCATGATAAACACAAGCCGAACATACTCCATCATTATTAAAATTTATAACCCTTTTTTTCTCGTTTTTTTCATTTTTAAACTCTATCGTCGAACTCGGGCGTTGATTTGAAATAACACATTTTTTACAAAACTTCACCTTATGGGGAAGCCCGTAATAAGCCTCTAACTTCTCTTTTTCAGCAACAGCTTGCATTTTCATACTCCTTGCATATCTTTATAAAATTTTCTATAACTTTCAAACCGTTTATCGAACTCTTTTCCGGATGAAATTGACAACCGTATATATTTCCTTTTTTTACCGCCGAACAAAATTTTACATCTTCATATTTAGTGGTCGCTAAAATATATTTTGTATTAGGTTTGGAAATATAACTATGTACAAAATAGAAATCTTCACTATTTTTCACCCCCTCAAAGATACTATTTTCCCACTCAATATTATCTTTTCGTACCTCGTTCCAACTGATATGGGGAAGTTTTCGAACCCCCTCAAACTTTTCCACCTTACCATCTATCAAACCCAACCCTTTTGTCGGCTCAAATTCATCACTCTCTTGTAACAACAGTTGCATACCCAGGCAAATACCTAACAACGGTCTTGAAGTTTTAGCAAATTCTTTAATAACATCCACTAAAAACAGTTTCTCGAGATTTTGCATAGCACTCGTATATGCACCTACACCTGGAAGTATAACCCCATCGGCACTTAAAATTACATCTTTTTCATTCGAAACGACAGGCTCTATCTTAAATTTCTTCACGGCATTTGCGATACTTTTAATATTTCCTATGCCATAATCGATAATCACTATTTTCATCTTCTAATCTCTATATCATTAGTTAAAAGTTCTTGTTTTATATTCGCTATAGTCTCGACTTCATAATGCAATATGGAAGCGATAGCCACAGCATCTATATTATTGCACTCTTTAAATAATCTCCTTATATGATCAGCGCTTCCCGCACCTCCGCTTGATATGACAGGGATGCTTACAGTGTTCGAGACAACTTTACAAAGCTCAATATCAAATCCTTTTTGAGTACCCTCTTTATCTATGGATGTCAGCATAATCTCTCCGGCACCAAGCTTTTGAACTTTCATAGCCCATTCTAGAACATCTATTCCGGAAGGCTCTCTTGCATTTTCAGTATAAACTTCCCATTTTTCAGTATCAATTTTTTTCGCTACGATTGAAGAAACTATACATTGCGAACCAAAAATTTTAGAAGCTTCTCTTAAAAACGAAGGTTCTCTAACGGCTTGAGTATTTATGGCAACTTTATCCGCACCTGAATTTAACGCTTCTTGGATATCCTTCAATGTTCTTATACCTCCGCCGACGGTTATGGGTATAAAAATTTCCTCCGTTGTTTTTTTTATAATATCACTTAAGCTGTTTCTATCATAATATGCGGCTACCGCATCCATTAGAACTATCTCATCGGCACCATTTTCATAATACTTTTTTGCCAATTCATTTGGATTACCAACTTTTCTAAGTCCTTCCAAATGAATACCCTTTATCACATATTCATTTTTTATATCTAGCCTAGCTATAACTCTTTTCTTATGCATACGGCACGATCTCCTGAAATTGTTTTTGTTGTGATATGTTCCAAAAATTATCCTTTTTCAGCAGTTCGAAAAATTTTTTATCACTTCTTCCATCTCCAAAGCTATACTTGTGTCTCTTGGAACGATTTGTAAAGTTTTGCATTTTATAAATGAGTTCCAATATTTTATCTTTATTATACTCAGTATGAAAGATGGAATTCATCTTGGCTCTATTTTGCTGTCTGGTTCCTATATCTATGGTAGGAACATCATAAAAAGGCGCTTCCATAATCCCTGCACTTGAGTTTCCTATGATAAACTTCGCACTATTTAAAAGTTGTAAAAAATATTCAAATCGAATAGAGGGAAATATTTTGAATCTACTATTGTTCTCAAGTCTTTTGTATTCTTGAAGTATCTCTATACTGCCAAGATCGTTATTCGGATATATTACGATATAGTTATAACTGCTCTCTAAAACCGCATCTACAACCTCTTTTATATGCTTTTTTATCTTATGGTATTCTGTAGTTACCGGATGAAACATAAGTATGGCATATTTTTGAAAATTTATTTCATAATAATTTTTCACAAAAAGTAAATTTGGTAACTTTTTTGGATCCATCAAGTCAAGATCAGGCGAGCCTATAATAAAGATAGAGTTTTTATTTTCACCTAGTTGTAAAAGTCTTTTTTTTGCTCTTTCATTTGCTACTAAATGTATATGACTCATCTTTGAAATACTATGTCTTATAAGCTCATCAATAGTACCAGATATCTCACCACCTTCTATATGCGCTACTAAAATATTATTAAGACTTCCCACTATCGCACCTGCGAGTGCTTCACTCCTGTCTCCGTGAACGACTATCAGATCAGGTTTTATTTCCGCTATATAATGAGAAAAACCGTCAATGGTTTTTGCAAGCGTTCTATCCATATGCTCTATAGTATCATGATTGATAAATTGATAAATATTTTGAAATCCACATTTATATATTTCATCAACCGTTCTCCCGTATTTAGAATTTAAATGCATTCCTGTAACAAATATGTGCACTTCGAAGTCATTTGAATTTTGTGTAATTTGAATAAGAGACTTTAGTTTTCCAAAATCAGCCCTAGTACCTGTCAAAAAGATTATTCTTTTTTTACTCATCTATATCATTCCAACAAATATGTCTATCTACCTCAATATCTTTATTTGCTTTTTTATTTAGGATAGAGTTGTAGTATTTGGCTTTTATCTCTCCGGTTCCGGGTCTTTTTACCCAAATATTGTCTTTTGTTAATATCTCACCTTTTTTAATGGGTTTTATGGTGACAACAGTTGCAAAAGCAAAATCCATTGTAACCTGCTCTTCTTTTACAGCTTCCTTTTTACCCCCTCTCATCTTTGCTAGCTCTTTTGAACCGTCTATTAACTCTTTTAAGGCTTGCGTATCCATAGAACAAACTATATCGGGCCCTTCTCTATCCATACTGTCGGTAAAATGGCGTTCAATTATGCTTGCACCCAAAGCAACCGCACCAAAACAAGCTAAATTTGACGTAGTATGGTCAGAAAGTCCTATAATAGCATCAGGAAATTCATTTTGAAGCTCTATCATAGCCCCAAGTCTGACTAAATGAGACGGCGTGGGATAAAGGTTTGTCGTATGAAGTAAGGCATAAGGTATTTTATATTCTTTTAAGATACTTACAGTTTTTTTAATACTTTTTATGTCATTCATCCCAGTACTTACTATCATAGGTTTACCAAAAGAAGCTATATGTTCTATTAAGGGGTAGTTGTTACATTCACCCGAACCTATTTTATAAGCATCAACTCCCATCATCTCCAATCTATCCGCAGCCGCTCTTGAAAAAGGAGTACTAAGAAATATCATACCTTTTGACTCTACATACTCTTTTAATTTTATCTCGTCTTCTTCACTCAATGCACACCGCGCCATGATCTCATAGATAGAGATTTCTGCATTGCCGGGAATAACTTTTTTTGCCTTTTTACTCATTTCATCTTCAACTATATGAGTTTGATGTTTTATAACTTCCGCACCCGCTTCAAAAGCGGCATCTACCATTTCAAAAGCGGTTTTTAAGCTACCTCCGTGATTTATACCTATTTCGGCTATAACCAATGGCGGAAAATCTTCACCTATTTTTCTATCTTTTATCCGTATAAAATTCTTCATTTTATAAAGAAAGCAAATACTATGCCTAGTTTAGTTAGTATATTGTATGCCACGCATAAACAATGAAGTATTTTATAAAACCGCTCTAAAAAAGTACGGTCAAAACGCCAAAGGTCTCAACTGGCATGACACTCGTTCACAAATCAAGCGGTTTGAAATCATAAAAGATCTTTTAAAAAAAGATTTGAATACTTTCGATAGTATCATCGATGCCGGATGCGGTTTCGGAGACTTTTATCTTTATATATCAAAAGAGTATAAAATAAAATACACCGGTTACGAGATAGTGGATGAGACTATAAAGCTGGCAAAAAAGAATTCCAAACAACCCATAATAAAAAAAGATATTTTGACCGACGAGCTTGAAACCGCCGACTTTTACATCGCCAGCGGCTCGATGAACATCTTAAGCCGCTTTGAAACCTACCTTTTCATCCAACGCTGTTTTGAACACTCAAAAAAAGGTTTTGTTTTCAACCTCCCTTACGGAAAAAACGAAAGCAAAAACTTCAATTACTTCTTACCCCAAGAGATTAAACACTTTGCAAAAAAATTTGACTGCAAAATCATCACCAGAACCGGCTACTTACCTCATGATTTTACGGTGTATCTAAAAAAATTTTAGATACAATCGCGATAATTTTAAACTCAGGGACAAAAATGGGACAAACTATAACGGAAAAGATATTTAGCGAACATGTCGGTCGTGAAGTTAGAGCCGGTGAGATTATCCGCTGCGATATCGATATGGTCATCGGAAACGACATCACTACCCCCATATCCATCAAAGCGTTCGAGCAAAGCGGTGCGAAGCAACTGGCAAAACCGAATAATTTCGCCATCGTGATGGACCACTTTATTCCGGCAAAAGATATAGCGTCTGCAAATCAGGCAAAAATCAGCCGTGAATTTGCTTATAAACACGATCTAAAACTGTTTTTCGATGAAAAAGATATGGGCATAGAGCACGCTCTTTTACCTGAAAAAGGACTTGTAATACCTGGAGATGTCATCATCGGTGCAGATTCTCATACCTGTACACACGGCGCTCTTGGAGCGTTTGCTACGGGTATGGGATCAACCGATCTGGCTTTTGCTATGATAACGGGCGGCAACTGGTTTCGCGTACCGCAATCCATCAAAGTTGTCTTTAGCGGTAAACCGGGAGAACATATTTACGGAAAAGATTTGATTTTAGAGATTATAAGACAAATCGGAGTTGACGGTGCTCTTTATCAGACGCTTGAATTTACGGGAGATACGATAGAGCACCTTGATATGGACGATCGTTTCAGCCTTTGCAATATGGCGATAGAAGCCGGTGCAAAAAGCGGTATAGTCGCGGTGGACGACACGACAAAAACTTTTTTAGCGGAAAAAGAACTTAGAGACTCTCCAAAATACCACTACTCCGATTCTAACGCGACATATGTCAAAACTATCGAGATAGATGTTCGAAAACTTGAACCAGTCATAGCCTACCCTCACCTACCCTCAAACGGCAAATCGGTCACTCAAGCCGTAAAAGACGATTTAAGCGTCGATCAGGTATTTATAGGAAGTTGCACCAACGGTCGTCTTGGTGACCTTAGAATCGCTGCCGAGATAGTAAAAGGTAAAAAAGTGGCACGGCGTACCAGAATGATCGTCACTCCGGCCACCCAAACAATTCTCAAACAAGCCGAAAAAGAGGGGCTTATCGATATCCTCATAGATGCCGGAGCGGTCGTTAGCAATCCTACCTGCGGAGCTTGTCTTGGCGGATATATGGGAATTTTGGGAGACAATGAAAGATGTATCTCCACAACCAATAGAAATTTCGTCGGACGAATGGGTGCTAGAAGCTCTGAAATCTATCTTGCAAACTCCGCCGTTGCGGCCGCTTCGGCGATAGCCGGCAAAATAGCCGATCCAAGAGATCTCTGATCTTATGAAAATCCCCCATCCGCTGATCATTTTCGCCGGCGGCAAAAGTTCTCGGATGGGAAAAAACAAAGCTCTTTTGCCTTTTAAAAATTCCCCTACTCTAACCGAATATCAAATAGAAAAATTTGCTCCGTTTTTTGAAAATATATATGTCGGATGCAAAGATAAAAGAGACTTCAACTTCAAAGCTAATTTTATCGAAGATTCGAGCATATACGACGACTTTGCTCCTCATATAGGACTAATCTCCGCCTTTGAACGACTCGAAAAAGATACCCTCTGCGTTATAAGCGTTGACACACCTTTTTTCAAAGCCGAGCATTTTCAAAAACTTATAAATGAAGATCGGGAAAATTTCGACGCCCTTGTAGCGCAAAGTCCGACGGGATATCAACCCCTTTGCGCAATTTACAAAATAAATATCCTGACCTCCTTGAGGAAACTTGTCGCAAAGAGAAGATACCGTTTTAAATACTTATATGAAAAAATTTCGGTAAAATTCGTACCTTTTGAAGAGGAAGATATATTTACAAACATAAACACACCGGCACAATACGAAAAAATCATCTCACAATAAAGTTGCGACAAAAAATAAGCGACTATAAGATAGCACTGCCTTTTTGCCAGTATTTACCCATTTTCGATAAAATAAGCCCCATCTATACACTGGAGTTTTCATGAATGAAAAGCTAACCGCTATAAAAGAGGAAATCCAAAAAGTCATCGTCGGACAAGACGAAATGATTGACGCACTTCTTATCGGACTACTTTGCGACGGGCATATACTTCTTGAGGGAGTACCGGGACTAGCGAAAACCACAACCGTAAATACGCTTGCCAAAACTTTGGGACTTGATTTCAAACGGGTACAATTCACCCCCGATCTCCTTCCCAGCGACATTATAGGTACGGAGATTTACGACCCTAAACAAAACGGCTTCAAGATAAAAAAAGGACCGATCTTTACAAACCTTCTTCTAGCGGACGAGATCAATAGAGCTCCGGCAAAAGTTCAATCGGCACTTCTTGAAGCCATGCAGGAGAGGCAGGTTACGATAGCGGACGAAAGCTTCAAATTGGACTATCCGTTTTTGACTCTCGCAACTCAAAATCCTATCGAACAAGAAGGAGCTTACTCGCTTCCCGAAGCTCAGTTGGATCGATTCATGTTAAAAGTGGTAGTAGGTTACAACTCCAAAGATCAAGAGATAGAGATCATCACACGTATTGCGGAAGGTAAAAGTCAAGAGATTCAAACGGTAGCGACACCGACGGATCTGGAACTGTTAAAAGAGCAAATGAAAAAAATTCATATCGACGAAGAACTGAAAGGATATATCGTCGATCTAACTTTCGCAACTAGAGAACCGCAAAAATTCGGGCTCGAAGAGTTCGCTGAATATATTCTCTACGGAGCCAGTCCCAGAGCTTCGATAAATCTATATAAAGGAGCTCAAGCCAACGCTTTTTTAAGAGGAAAAGAGTTCGTAACACCTGTTGACATAGCTTCAATCGCAAAAAATATTTTAAGACATAGAATCATTTTGAGTTACGAAGCGGAAGCCGAGGGAATCACCAGCGACGAAATCATTGAAAAAGTGATAGAGGCGGTACCGCTACCGTAATGTCCAAACTTAAAAAAATTCTCATTAAAACTCGTCGTCAAATATTTAGTGAGATAGCGGGTAACAATCCCTCCGTTTTCGAAGGAGAAGGATTTGATTTTTCTCAATTGAGAGAGTATAATTACGGCGACGATATACGCCGTATCGACTGGAATACAACCGCAAAACTGCAAAAGCCTTATGTAAAAGTTTTTAACGAAGAGAGAGAACTGAATATCGTTATACTCTCTATGCTAAACGGCAATCTCTTTTTCGGACAAAAAATATTTAAACAAGACATTATGGCGGAAATAGTAGCGATTCTTGCGTATTCGGCCGTTAAAAACTCCGATAGATTCAGTTCATACATATACAACGACGATCTCATATGCTCCACACCGCCCTCCAAAAACATTCACAGCGTACAAAAAGCCGTTTCACAAATCTTGGAGTATCCCGTCATAGGAAAAAAAATCGACGCTCAAAATTTGGCAAAAAAAGTTTACGATACGATAAAACGTCGTTCTATAATATTTATAATCGGAGATTTTTTCGACGATTTCGATTTTAGACTTCTAGCAAAAAAACATGAAATAATAGCCGTTTTGGTACGGGATAGACTCGAGGAGTCTCCAAAAGAGATGGGAGCGATAAATCTATTCGATCCCCAAAGTATGAAAAGCTCGTTTTTACAAATCGACAAATCTGCCATTGAGAGATATATCGGCGAAATTAGGGAAAAAGATGCGGCTTTATTTAGAAATTTTCGAAAAAACCGCATAAACTATACGAAAATATATGCGGATGAAAATCCTTTTGTAAAATTATCGAAACTTTTTCTGAGAAGATGATGAACGACACGATCCAACGACTAAAAGATATAAGAGAAATGGAAGCGATACCGGATATAAGCTTTTATCTTTTCATTGCGACTATCGTCGGATTATTTATAATAGCCGTAAGTATATTTTTTATCGTTTTGCGTCATTACAAAGATAAAAAAAGTGAAAATTTGCAAAAAAAGATTCTAAATGAAATAAAAACCATCGATTTTAGCGACTCAAAAAGCGCAGCATACAAAATAACCCGTTACGGAAGATTTTTGGCTCAAGAAGAGCGAAGCCAAAAGATGTTCGAACAACTTTTAGAGCGTCTTGAAAAATACAAATACACCCCAAACCCTCCGAAATTCAAAAGTGAAGATGTAAAATATTACGATCTCTTCATAGGATCGCTGGATGAGTGAAATCACTTTCGAATACCCTTTGGTTTTTTTGTCGGTATTTCTATTTTTGGTATGCGCGTTTTTTTGTAAACCGAGAATGGAAGCGATCATCTACCCACACCTCGATATTTTTATCCGAAACAGAGGCAAAGATTCATATCTGTTGAGCGTTTTAAAATGGATGAGCGCTCTTTTAGCCATTACGGCTCTGGCTTCGCCCGTAACGAAAAATAAGATCCAAACGGAAAACAAGGAGGGATATTCCATAGTACTCGCAATCGACGCAAGCGGATCTATGCGCTATGGTTTCGAAGATAGATATTTGGCTTCAAACTCCAGAGAAAATAAATTCGACATATCTATGAAAATCGTAAAAGAGTTCATACGAAAAAGAAAAAACGACGCCTTGGGTGTGGTCGTATTCGGTAATTTCGCATATATCGCTTCACCGTTGACATACGACAACGCTCTTTTGAGACGAATCTTAGAGAAACTATACGCTACAATCGCCGGTGCGAACTATACGGTCATCAACGACGCTTTATTTCAAAGTGCTAAACTATTCGAAAAATCAAAAGCGAAAAGTAAAGTAATCATACTTCTGACCGACGGTCAAAGCAGAGGTGATAATATTCCTTTTGAAGTTAGCATGAGACTGATTGAAAAGATGGGCATAAAAGTATATACTGTGGGTATCGGAAACAAAAATGATTTTAACGCTCAGTTTCTAAGACACATAGCCCAAAAAAGCGGTGGACAATTTTTCAGCGCAAACGATCCGGATACTTTAAAAAAGGTTTATACCAAAATCGATCGACTTGAAAAATCCAAAATCGAAGCAAAAAAATTTATCAAAAAGGATTATTATTACGAACTGCCTCTTTTTGGAGCGTTTATGGCTCTTTTGTTTTATACTTATCTGTTAAATAAAAGAGGTACGGCATGATATTTTTAAAACCGGAATATCTGATCTTCATGGCTATACCGTTGCTTGTTCTTTTTTATTTTATAGTTACGGGCAAAAGTAGAGTGGAAACTATTTTTGATGAAAAGACTTTACAAAAATTGACTATAGACAACGACTCTCTAGGTAGAATCGGTCGAAATATGATGCTTTTTGCCGCTTTGTTTTCGATGATAGTCGCTTTGGCTAGACCGGCTCTACCGAAAGCGGAGATAGAAGCGGCTTCAAAAAGCATAGATATTCTTGTGGCTTTGGATATCTCCAAATCTATGTTGGCAGACGATCTTTATCCGAATAGATTGGAATTTGCAAAAAGAAAAATTTTTGAACTTTTAGATAAATTCGATGAAGCGAACGCCGCCATTATAGCCTTTGGCAACGACGGCTTTTTGGTTTCGCCTCTGACCGAAGATAAAAACTCTCTAAAATATCTCATAAAAAATCTCGATACGAATTCTCTCACAACCGACGGCACGAACATTATGATAGCAATTTCCAAAGCCGACGAGTTTTTAAAAAAAGACGATAAAAAGATTTTGATCATCTTTAGCGACGGCGGCGACAAAGAGGAGTTTTCGGATGAGATCATGACGGCAAAAGAGCATAATATATATGTTTACATCTATGCGACCGCTACAAATAACGGGGCGGCGATAACCTACCTTGGAGAAAAAATAAAAGATAAAAACGAAAATATAGTCATCACAAAATTGAACCCGAACATCCCAAAACTGGCCCTTCAAAGCGGTGGAGCTTACATAAAAGGCGGATATAAAGACGACAGTATCGATCAGATCATAAAAGATATTAAAGAGAAATTCGCACTAAAGGATGGAAAAAGCAAAATAATAAAGGAGTATAAAGAGCTTTTTTACTATCCCTTGTTTTCGGCGCTTTTGTTTATGCTTTTTGCTTTTAGTTCACTACCCAAAAGATCGACAACTTTTACCGTAGGTATTTTACTTTTTAACTTTTGGGGAATCGACTTAAAAGCCGGAATATTTGATTTTATCGAAATCGAAGAGGGATTTAAACTCTATAGGAACGAAAATTACAAAGAGGCAAGGAAACATTTTGAAAAGGTAGCCGCATCTAAAAAAGATGCGCCTTCATATTATGATCTGGCAAACAGCTACTATAAAAACCGAGAGTATAAAAAAGCGCTAGATACCTATTTAAAAGCTGAATCGACAGATAAAAATATAATATATAAAACTCTTTTTAATATCGGCAACACATATTTTAAACTGAAAAAGTATAAAAAAGCTCTTTTATCTTATCAAAAAGCTAAAAAGATAAAAAATGAGCCCGATCTACTGTACAATATAGAACTTACAAAAAAATATCTAAAAAAAAGAGATTCCGAAGATAAAAAGAAAACCGACAATAAAAAAGAGGAGAAGAAAAAAAACGATACAAACAAGAAGGATACAAACGAGCAAAAACAAAACTCATCCAAAAACGCAAAAACAAAAAATACAAAAGCCCAAAAAGATGAAAAAGAACAAAATAAACGTTCTTTTTTTGACGAAAAAGAGATGAAGAAATGGGAGAAGAAATTGCAACGAAGCAAACCCAAAACTATGCCTATGAGACTACCTGCCAAAACCCAAAAAAGAGATAAAAATGAAAAACCTTGGTAAAATATACAAAATCAAACCCTATTTGGCGATATTAATAACTTTTGCAATTTTTACACAGCATCTATGGGCGAAAAATGATAAAAACTTCGATTTCAATTTAAGTATCAATAAAAACGAAGTCTATGTCGGGGAGAGTTTGCGTGTTACATTCGTATTTAAACATAAAATCGGATTAAATATCGCGGAGGCCAATTTCGCTCCGCCGACTTTCAACGGTTTTTGGGTAAAACCCGGCAAAGACGCCCCCAACATTATAAAAGACGGATACAACATCTATACGCTTCATTATCTCATTACTCCGCAAAAAGCAGGATTTTTAAAGATAGAGCCGGCAAGAATGGATATAGGGATAGTTCAGAGAAATCAAAAAAACACTCTTCGCTTCGAGAGAGTCAAATATAAAAGTATCTTTTCAAACTCTCTTGAGATCAAAGCAAAAGATTTACCGCACGGCGTTAACATCTTTGGCGACTACAACATAAGCGTCAAAGTTGACAAGACGACTGTTTTAGCGAACCAACCGATAAACCTTACTCTAAAAATCTACGGCGAAGGAAATATTGACGAGATAGAGGAATTTTTTGTAAACAATCATGACGCTACCGTCTTCAGCGATACAGCCAAAAGAACAAGTGGATTTATAAACGGTAAAAACGGTGGTGAAATGATTCAGAAATTCGCATTTATCTCCGATAGAAACTTCACAATCGAACCGTTTTCGTTAAAGTTTTTCGATTCGAAAGAGAAAAAGATAAAAACTATCCGAACAAAACCCGTTAAAATCACGGTAACCGGCAAAAATGCAAATAAAAATCCGACACTACAAAAAGCAAAACGACTTACATTCGAGCAAAGCGGTTCGAAAACGGCTCTTTTTCTCGTATCGATAGTAAGCTTTTTACTAGGTATCGGCGCTAAACATTTTTATATGAAAAGAGAAAATAGCATATCCAAAAACAAGAGTTTATCGATTAAAGAGAAGATAAAAAAATCAAAAAATCAAAAATCGCTTCTACAGCTATTGTTACCCTATAAAGGCAGATACGGCAAAATAGACGATATCATCAAAAAAATAGAAGAGAATATTTATGAGGGCAAAAATCACAAAATCGATAAAAAAAAGCTAGTGAAAAATTTAATAAATATTTTTAACGAGAGTTAAAAACACTATTTTAAATGAAAAACAACATAAATTTAGAACAATACTCTCTTTAAAAAGCAACGCGACAAATTTGGAGATGAAGCGACGGTGCTTAATGTAGTGAATAAAACGTTTGCTTTATTTACTTAGAAAAAAAGCCGTTAAAATTACATTTAAATCATTACCCCAAGATACCATAATATATCATGAAATATACTCATATGTGATAGTGGCTGTTATTTGAGCAAAAAGCGTCGCAATGCGATCATACTAGACGAAACTATAAAAGATAAAACTCAGTTATTGAGAAACTTACAAAAAAGAATAATTTTCATTGAAATAATATGTAAATAACAGCGCATCGGAAAAAAATCCGTCGGAATTTTGCCACTTTGCAGCAGAATACCGTTACAATAAACAACGATAACGATATTCTATAAAAAAAAGGAGCTTCAAATGGTAAAACATATCGTATTTTTTAAATTAAAAGAGAACAGTTCCAAAAATTTGGAAGAGGTAAAAGAAAAACTCTTATCATTAAAAAAACATATAAAACTTTTAAAAGAGATAGAGGTCGGAATAGATTTCAAAAAAAGTGAAAGATCATACGATATCGCCCTAATAACGGTCTTTGAAAATGAAGAGGACTTAAACACTTATGCTATCGATCCATATCACCTAGAGGTGGTAAAATTCATAAAAGAGAGGGCGAAAGACTCAAAAACAGTTGATTTTAAATATTAAAGAGCATAATAAATGGAAATTTAAAGAAACTTCTGCTAAATTTACTGCTTGAACTTTAAGAAAAAATTAGCTAAGGACCAAGATGAGAATTTTAGCAGTAGGTGTCGAGGAAGAATTATCCCGATCAATCGCAACAAATTTACGGGTTATCGTAGATGAATCTTACGATGTTGACGATAGCTCAAATTTTTTGAGATTTAGAAATTATGATCTCATTTTACTCGATTATGATCTCGAGTTTAATAAAACAAACAAATTTATAACAAGAATATCGAAAAATTTAAAAGTTCCGCTTATCATACTCTCTGTCGTTGACGACAAAGAGACCGAAATCGCATTTTTAAAAGCAGGAGCCGATGACTTTGTAAAAGAGCCGTTTGACACGGATATAATCTGTGCGAGAGTCGAAGCGAAACTAAGACGCACTATCGACAACCGCATAAAAATAGGAAAACTTACCATAGATATAGGTGAAGAGAAAACCTCATACAAAGATAAAGAGATCGAAATCAAAGGAAAACCTTTTGACATACTCGTATATCTGGCTGAGCACAAAAATCAAGTTATCTCAAAAGACAGACTTCTAAACGCCATTTGGGAAGAACCGGAATTTATCACTCCGAATGTCGTAGAGACCTCCATAAATGCCATCAGACAAAAACTGGATAAAAACCTAGGCATAAAATGCATAGAAACCATCCGCAGACGCGGTTACAAATTTTGTTACGCGGAATAAATCATGCAAAATAAAAAGAGTGACAACCCTCAAGACGATAAAGAGCTTTTATATAAAGCTCTTGGTGTCATGATGCTTATCAAAGATAAATTTTCCGACGAATTTAACGAGATTTTTCAAAAAGCTAACGCTTCTAAAGAGGATATATTAAAAACTGTTGATGAAGTAAAAGACAAAGCCCAAAGTGAAAAAGATCAAATGGAAGATAAACTCAAAGAGAAAATAAAAACCGTTATAAATGAAATGGGATTGGCCACAAAAGAGGATATAGAAGATCTCAAGAAATTGATCAAAGAGAACGAGAATTTTAAATCATAAAATGTTTCTTAAAAATATAGTTTAATTTTCAAAAAAAAGGATAGTTTTAGTCCTATTTAGCTATGATAGTCATGTCACTACATAATATAGTGACATGACAGTCAAACAAGTCATTCATCACAGTCTGAGAGAGAGTACCCTTTCGCCTCCTTTAAGGTACTCTCTCGTTTTTTAGCAAAACTTAAAACTACGACCTACATTTTATCTAAAGTTTTTTTAATTTTACCCGATTTCATGATATATAGTCAAATATGATTTCCAACACAATAAAGTAATCCAAAATTTAAAGAAATAACTATGAACGAAAAAGAAAATCTTTGTGATATTATTATCTTCGGTGGACACGGCGATCTGGCACTTAGAAAACTTATGCCTGCATGCTATCATCTTTACCTTGACGGATATATTTCAAAACAGAGTCGTATAGTAACTGTCTCAAGACGACAAATAGATCTTGAAGATCACAAAAAACTCATAAAAGAGAACCTCAAAAAATATCTTAAAAATGATCTTTTTAATGAAGAAATCTTCAAAGAATTCTCAAAACAACTACACTGCTTAACAATAGATCTCACAAAAACAGAAGATTATAAAAAACTATCAAAACTTTTAAACACTGATAACACTCGTAATACAATCAACTATCTTGCAACTGCGCCATCTTTATTCGGTACAATCTGTAAATCTCTCAAAAAATGGGATCTTATAACAAAAAACACACGAGTAGTACTCGAAAAACCAATAGGCAGGGATTTAGAGTCTTCAAAAGTCATTAATGACGAAGTGGCCGAAGTATTCGAAGAATCCAACATATACAGAATAGATCACTATCTTGGCAAAGACACGGTTCAAAATATCCTCGCTATGCGTTTTTCAAATGCTCTTTTTATGCCTCTATGGAGCAGTAGAAGTATAGACCATGTACAGATAACCGTAGGTGAAAGTGTAGGAGTTGAAAGCAGATGGAGTTACTATGACGATGCCGGCGCACTTAGAGATATGGTACAAAATCATCTTCTTCAACTTTTATGTCTTATAGCGATGGAACCCCCTTGCAACCTCGAAGGAGACAGTGTTAGAGATGAAAAGTTAAAGGTTCTCCGCTCGCTACGCCCTATAACCGCAACCGATATTAAACAAAAAACGGTAAGGGGGCAGTATAAAGAGGGAGCGATTGAAGGAAAAAGCGTTGTCGGCTATCTTGAAGAAGAAGGCTGCAAACCCAACAGCCAAACCGAAACTTTCGTAGCACTTAGAGTTGACATAGACAACTGGCGCTGGAGCGGCGTGCCTTTTTATCTTAGAACCGGTAAAAGAATGGCAAAAAGATATTCCGAAATCGTCATACAGTTCAAAGAAGTTCCCCATTCCATCTTTCCAAAAGGCGGCGGATGTCTCGAGCCCAACAGACTCATCATAAGACTTCAGCCGCAAGAGAGTATAGAGCTTAAAATCATGAACAAAATTCCGGGACACACGGACGGAATGAGGCTTAGAACGGTCGGGCTTGAACTTAGTACTTCACAAAACAATCCCAGAACCCCCGATGCATATGAGTATCTGCTACTTGATGTAATACGCTCAAATCCCACCCTCTTTATGAGAAGAGACGAGATAGAAGCCGCCTGGAGATGGTGCGATCAAATTTTACACCACTGGCAGGGACAAAATATAAAAGTAAAACCTTATACCGCAGGAACATTCGGTCCTTCATCTTCGATTGCGCTTATAGAGAGAGACGGAAGAAGTTGGTATGAAGAGTAATTTTTATCATTTCGAAAAAAAAAGCGATCTTTTGAACAATCTCTCAAAAAAGATCTCCGAAAGATTAAACGAGGCAATCATGCAAAAAGGGTATGCGACACTTGTAGTATCGGGAGGCAACACTCCGAAACCTCTTTTTAAAAAACTCTCAAATCTTAAGCTTGAGTGGGAAAAGGTGATCGTAACACTCACCGATGAAAGATGGACTGATACAAAAAGTAAAGATAGCAATGAAAATACGGTAAGAGAAAACCTCCTTCAAAACGAAGCTAAAAATGCAAAATTCATAGGATTGAAAACCGACCACGAAAGTGCTTTTGAAGCACAAAAAGCGGTTTCTCAAAAAATTTCAACAATCCCGAAACCGTTTGATCTGATAATTCTGGGAATGGGAGAAGATGCACATACCGCCTCTTTGTTTCCGGATGCAAACGAGTTAAAAAACGCACTATACGACGACATATCCGTAAAAGCGATAAATCCGCCGGAGGCTCCTTTTGAGAGAATGACCCTTTCGTTAAAAACTCTTCTAAATACGAAATCTATCGTTTTACTTATGGAGGGTGAACAAAAATATAATATTTACAACGAGGTCATTCAAAAAGAGTTAGACGAAAAAAGACCGATCGGATTTATCCTTAAACAACAAAAAACCCCGGTGGAGGTATATCATACATGAACAAAGTCATTTCGCAAGTAACAGCTCAAATAGAAAAACGAAGTAAAAAAAACCGAAATATCTATCTACAAAGGATCGATCAAGCTCGCATAGCCGGAGTAAACAGACAGGTGCTAAGTTGCAGCAATTTAGCTCATGGCGTCGCATCTTGTTCGATGGGGGTAAAAAACGATCTTTTGGAAGATAAAAAACCCAACATCGCGATAGTAACGGCCTATAACGATATGCTCTCGGCACATGAGCCTTTTAGAAAATATCCGAAAATCATAAAAAAAGCTCTTAAAAAAGAGGGGGCCACCGCTCAAGTCGCCGGCGGTGTGGCCGCGATGTGCGACGGCATAACACAGTCTCAACCGGGAATGCAGCTAAGTCTCTTTAGTCGAGACAATATAGCACAATCAACCGCAATAGCGCTAAGTCACAATATGTTCGACGGCGCACTATATCTTGGAGTCTGCGATAAAATAGTCCCGGGACTTCTTATCGGAGCTTTGAGTTTCGGTCATTTACCGGCCGTTTTCGTACCGGCCGGTCCTATGAGCTCGGGAATAGATAACGACACAAAAGCTAAAGCTCGCCAGGATTTTACAAAAGGCAAAATTGATAAAAAAACTCTTTTAGAGATAGAATCAAAATCTTATCATAGTCCCGGAACCTGTACATTTTACGGTACGGCAAACAGCAATCAAATGCTTATGGAGATCATGGGACTACATCTGCCGGGCTCTTCATTTGTTTCAAGCGACACGAAATTAAGAGAAGCTCTTACCAAAGAGTCGGCTAAAAGAGTTTTGAAATTAACGAGTTTGAAAAAAAACTATCAACCGTTAGGCGAAATGTTAAATGAAAAGAGTTTCGTAAATGCAATCATAGGACTCTTGGCCACGGGCGGCTCAAGCAATCACACTCTTCATCTTGTGGCAATGGCAAAGGCAGCCGGAATTATCTTGAGATGGGAAGATTTTTCAAAACTCTCCAAAGTCGTACCTCTTATAACGAGAATGTATCCTAACGGTACCGCCGATGTAAATCATTTTCAAGCGGCCGGAGGTATGGGAGTGGTTATAAGAGAGCTTTTAAGCGCTTCTCTTTTACATGAAGATGTAAATACGATCGTAGGTTTTGGCCTGAAAAACTATCTTACAGAACCTTTTTTAGATCGAAAAAAACTAAAGTTCAAAGAGTGTGAAAAAAAATCTTTGGATAAAAGCGTAATCTCCGGCGTCAAAAATCCTTTTGACAAAGAGGGAGGATTAAAAGTACTTAAAGGAAATATCGGAGAGAGTGTCATAAAAACCTCGGCGATCAAAGAGCGTCATAGAGTCATAAAAGCAAAAGCGATCGTTTTTGATTCGCAAAGCGAAGTTATGCAAAGTTATAAAAAAGGCAAACTACACCGAGACTTCATAGCGGTTGTGAGATTTCAAGGGCCAAAAGCCAACGGCATGCCCGAACTTCACTCTCTGACTCCGCCGCTTGGAGTTTTACAAGATCTAGGATATAAAGTAGCGATCGTTACGGACGGTAGAATGTCGGGGGCTTCGGGAAAAGTTCCGGCCGCCATCCATATGACGCCGGAAGCTAAAGCCGGCGGAGTCATAGCGAAAATCCAAACCGGAGACGAGATACTCTTTGATATAACATCGGGAAGAGTTGAACTTCTTATAGAACGACAAGAGATCGAAAAAAGAGAAGCGGCAAAAATGAAAACAGATAACTCTCACGGCTTTGGAAGAGAGCTTTTTTGCATTATGAGAGATAAAGTCGGTGCCGCGAACGAAGGCGCAACCATTTTCAACCTTCCGGGAGAAGAGAGATGTTAAAAGAGAACTTTACGGCAAATGAGATTTTAAAAATTTCACCGGTTATAGCGGTCATTTCCATAGAGAAGTTAGAAGATGCTCTGCCTTTGGCGTATGCATTACACAAGGGTGGAATCAATCTCCTTGAAATTACACTTAGAACTAAGATAGCGTTAAAAGCTATTGAAATTATTTCTACAAATTTTAAAGAGGTTGTCGTTGGTGCGGGTACCGTACTATGTGAAGAGGACTTGGAAAATGTCATCGATGCCGGAGCGAAATTCGCCATATCTCCCGGCTCAACTTCTTCTCTTTTAAAAAAAGCAAAAGAGCTTAACTTCCCTCTCATACCCGGAGTCGCCACCGCAACGGAGATTATGAGTGCTATGGAGTTCGGATATAAAGAGTTCAAACTTTTTCCGGCAATGTCTGCCGGCGGAATCGATACACTTAAATCTTTTCAAGGACCTTTTAAAAATATAAGCTTTTGTCCGACCGGAGGAATAAACGAAGAAAATTTCACAAAATTTCTCGAACTAAAAAATGTACTTTGTGTCGGCGGCAGCTGGGTAGCGGATAAAAAGTCGATAAAAGAGAAAAACTTTACAAAGATCACCGAAATCGCAAAAAGATCTCTTTCAAAACTTTCATAATAAAAGCGGCTTTTGATATCGCATAAAAACACGAAGAGCCTGCGGCGATTTATCAAAAGCTCTTAAATGTGAGATCATGAGAAATCTCGCTCATCTATCGAATCCTTTATTATCTTTTTGCCATCTTTTTTACATACTCTCTTGAAATACCAAAATCCGTCGTATCGACTCACCTTTTAACAATTGTACATTATTTGAGAAGATATCATAAATTAAAAATATATAAAATTTAAACTATTGATTGATTTTATAAGTTTTTTAGTGGATATATAATAAACTGACACTAACACAATTAGCAGATCAGGAGTCGCACATATGCCAAAAATAGTGTTCTTTACCATGCTTTTGACGGCGATTTTAAATCATCTCTTCGCCAAAAGTATGGAAGTGACTCCTCTAACGGGGAAAAATTTTACCGATAGAAACGAAGCGATCAAAGATTCATTCTATTTTGGAGTCAGATTGAACCAATATCTTTATAAAACTTCAGGTATTCGTTTGGGATTTGACGAGATCATAAGCGCCGACTTTAAAAGCGCTTATCAAAGCAAAGGTAAAAGTACGAACATCTCCCGCTATTTTCTCGAAGCTTCGCATGACTTCAGATTCGGAAAATCACCTCTAGTTCCCTATATATTCGGAGGTTTCGGTTATGAAAAAGTCTCAAAAGAGCTGTATGACGATGAATTCAGTTCGCAAACTTTCGCCGATGCCGGAGCCGGAATGAAGTTTTATATCAACGAAAAATACAGCATCGCCACGGAAGCCAGCGCGATAAAAAAGATCTATGAAAACAGACTAAACTATACGGTTAGTATGGCGATAGGATATAAACTTAACAACCCCCTTTTAGATCCCGCTCCCGCTAAACCTATAAATCATATCAGGAAAAAGACCTCTTACACAACAGGATCATTTTACAAAAAGAAGAAAAATCAAATAAAAAAAAAGCAAGCCCCCACGATACAAACCGCTATAGAAAAGATAAAACCCAAACTCATCAAAATGGAGGATCAAAATACAACTATAAAAACGGCACAAAAAGTAACCAAGCCTAAAGCTGTTACTATCGATAAACATAAAAACACACGGCTCTCAAAAGGAGTATATTTTATACAGATGGCGGCGGCGTTTCGCACTTCCATACAAAAGGGCGAAGAAAAAATCATCAATAAATTAAAAAACATGAACGAACCGTACGAGATAAAAGAGCTGACATTAAAATCGGTACCCCTTCAGCGGCTTCTTGCGGGTCCGTATGATAGTTTTAAGAAGGCAAAGAGTAAACTTAAAGAACTCAAAAAAATAAACCAAAAAGCTTTCATAAGATATATTAAATAAGGATAAGCGCTTTGAGAGAGATATTTATACTGCTATTTTTCATTTTTCCTCTTTTTGCCGATATGTCTTATGAACATAAGATCAAAAAAATGCTTGAAGATAAATTTATCCAAACTTATCCCGGTATGCAGATCGAAGATATAAAGATAAAAAGCGCATCTTCACTTATTAAAAAATTTTCCGATTTTTCGATTACGGCTCTCTCAATCACAAAAGATAATCTAAAACGCTCAAAAGGCAGTATCCTCGTAACTTTTAAAAAAGCGAACAAACAGAGAAAACTATATTTCAGATACGATATAAAAGCGACTATCGCTCTATATAAAACAACCGACGCGATTAAACAAGGAAGAGAGATAACTCCCGATTTAGCTTCGCTTCAGAGGGTACCTTTTACGACACTCTACGACAAACCCGTAAAAGAGAGAGACTTTTATAAATATGCGGCGAAAACAAATATAAAAGAGGATTCGATTCTATCTCTTAGGCTTCTTAAAAAATTAACGGACATAAAAAGAAACGACAAAGTAACGGCCGTTATCAAAGACGGGGGTTTGTCTCTTGAATTCGGCGTAAAGGCTTTGGGCGACGGAAATATAGGAGATATTATCAAAGTCAAAAAAGATCATAAGAAGATTTTTAAAGCGAAAATCACCTCAAAAAACAGCGTGGAAATTTTAAATTGAGACTAATAATAGCTATAACCGGAGCCAGCGGCGCCGGACTGGGTAAGAGATTTATAGAATCTCTTCCTAATGAGATCGAAAAATTCGTCATAATTTCACAAAATGCGAAAATAGTTTTAAAAAAAGAGCAAAATATAACTTTTTTACAAAACGACGACATAGCCGCACCGGTGGCTTCCGGTTCGTTTTTATGTGACGCGATGGCGATAATACCGACCTCTATGAACACACTTGCAAAAATCTCTTACGGAATTTCCGACAATCTCACTACAAGAGCCGCCGCCGTTACGATAAAAGAGCAAAGAAAACTGCTTTTAGCTCCAAGAGAGATGCCCTTTTCTCCCATAGCTCTTGAAAATATGTTAAAATTAGCGAAACTTCAAGTCATCATAGCGCCTCCCGTGGCGGGTTACTATGCGAATATATCGACTCTTGAAGAGATGGAGGATTTTATGATCGGCAAGTGGTTCGATCTGTTGGGAATCGATCATGATCTATTTAAACGATGGGGAGAAGAAATATAGATGAAAAAGAAGACGGCTCTTTATCCGGGAACTTTCGATCCGATCACTTTAGGGCATATAGATATCATAGAAAGAGCCGGGAATATTTTTGACGGCGTTATAGTTGCGGTGGCTAAATCGAGTGCGAAAAAACCTATGTTCAATATAGATGAGCGTAAAAAATTTATAGAAATCGCAACTCAAAGATTTGAAAATATACAAATCGTGCAATTTGACAATCTTTTAGTTGATCTGGCGAACGAACTTGATACGAAAATCATCATAAGAGGTCTAAGAGCCGTCAGCGACTTTGAATATGAACTGCAAATGGGTTATGCCAACGCTTCGCTAGATCCGGATATAGAAACGATATATCTGATGCCCAACCTTCAAAACGCCTTCATAAGTTCGTCGGTAGTGAGAACTATCTTACATCATGACGGAAATGTTTCACATCTTGTACCCAAAGAGATAGTACCGCTTTTAAAAAGAGAGTCCGATGTATTTGATATTTGAGGGAGTCGATACTAGCGGCAAAAGTACGCAGGTGGCTCTTTTGAAAAATGAGTTCAAAGATGCCGTCGTTACGAAAGAGCCGGGCGGTACGCGGCTTGGAGTTATGATACGGGAGATAATCCTGCACAAAGGCGTCCAAAGTCATAGAAGCGAACTCTTTTTATTTTTAGCCGATCGAGCCGAACACTACGAAAAAGTGGTGGCGCCGAACAAAGAGAGGCTCATTATCAGCGATAGAGGGTTTATCTCGGGTATGGCTTACGCTCTGGCAAATCATCCGGAGTATGAGATCGATTTTTTACTAAAATTAAATCTCTTTGCGCTTGACAATACTATGCCCGATCTCGTCGTACTTCTTAAAACGAACGAAGACCTCATAAAAGAGAGATTAAGCGGCAAGAAGGAAGATATGATCGAACAAAGGGGAATCGACTATCTCTTGAGAGTTCAAGAAAATATGATCGATATCTTAAAGAAATTAAATATAAAATACCGCATCTTCGACGCCGATACCGCGATAGAAGAGATTCACCAAAAAATCAAAGGATTGATATCATGATAACCGCACTTCGAGGGATGAAAGATATTCTCCCACCGCAAAACAAAAAATTCGTCTATATCTTACAAAATTTAACAGCCATAGCACGAAAATACGGATTTGAGTTCATTCAAACCCCGATCCTCGAAGAGACATCGCTCTTTATAAGAAGCGTGGGAGAGAGCAGCGACATAGTCGGCAAAGAGATGTATCGCTTTAGAGACAAAGGAGGAAACGACATCTGTCTAAGACCCGAAGCCACGGCAGGTGTCGTGCGTGCGTTCATAGAGAAAAAATATGACAAACAAGGAGCGATTCAGCGTTTTTACTATTATGGGCCTATGTTTAGATATGAGCGACCCCAAAAAGGGAGATTTCGCCAATTTCACCAATTCGGCGCGGAGAGTTTCGGAGTAAAAAGCCATTTCGAAGATGCTAATATCATTTTAATGATCAAAGAGATGCTAGATTTTTTTAAGATCGAATATACTTTGAAATTAAACTCGCTCGGATGCGGTGAGTGTATAGTTCCATACAAAAATACACTTGTGATGTTTTTAGAGCAAAATAAAGATTTTCTGTGCGAAGATTGTATAAGAAGAAAAGATACCAATCCAATCCGCGTCTTTGACTGTAAAAACCAAAAATGCCAAGAGATCTTGAAACCGGCACCGAGACTCGATTCGAACTTATGCGAAGATTGCGATACTCATTTTAAATCGCTGCTAAAACTTTTGGATGCCAAAGATATAGACTACGAACTCGATCCCAATCTAGTTAGAGGTCTTGACTACTACAATAAAAGCGCATTTGAATTCATAAGCGGAGATTTGGGAGCCCAAAACGCGGTAGCAGGAGGCGGCAGATACGACAAACTCGTCTCTTTTTTAGGTGGGAAAGAGACTCCGGCAATCGGTTTTGCCATAGGAATAGAGAGACTTATGGAGATGGTGAAGGATCCTTCGTTTCAAAGAGAGGGCTACTACTTCGGAGCACTCTGCGAGGAGGGTTTGACTCCTCTGTTTTTAGAAGCTTCAAAACAAAGATCCGACGATAAAACGACTCTGAGTTACGATGTAAAATCACTTAAAGCCCATCTAAAAGCGGCCGATAAAGCTAATGCCAGATACTGTGCGATTATCGGAGAAGACGAGCTTGCTAAAAATGAGATATGGATAAAAGATCTGGTAGATAAAAACGAAGAAAAAAGAGCTATTGGATAAAGATTTGCAAAGATACGGCATCGATGTCTGGGGCGAAAACGATTTTATCATCGATAAGGATAAAGTGAGAGTAAATCATCTAAGCTCCCCCGCCCTTTACGATATAGTTTCGGATATCAGATCAAAAGGAGTTAAAGGACCTCTTTTGCTTCGTTTTCCGCATCTGATAAAAAAACAGATAAACGCGATCTTCAAAACTTTTGAGGAGTGCTTCAAAGAGATCGACTACAAAGGCGGTTTTCAAGCCGTATTTCCCCTGAAAGTCAACCAATATCAAGACTTTTTAAAAACGCTTTTAGAATCGGGCGAAAGTTACGGTTACGGACTTGAGGCTGGAAGCAAAGCCGAGTTGATCATAGCTATGAGCCATATAAAAGGCGACGCACCCTTGACGGTAAACGGCTTTAAAGACAAAGAGATGATAGAGCTTGGAGTATTGTCGGCGAAAATGGGACAAAATATCACTTTGACCATCGAAGGTATCAATGAACTCGAATCGATCATAGAGGTGGCCAAAGTGATGGGAACGCCTCTTCCAAAGATCGGCATCAGAATCAAGCTGCACAGTATGGGTACGGGCATATGGGCAAAAAGCGGCGGAATCAATTCGAAATTCGGACTTACCTCTTCGGAACTCATCGAAGCTATGGAGCTTTTAAAAAAGCATGATATGCTAGAGCTTTTTACGGTGATTCATTTTCATATCGGCTCGCAGATGACACAGATCACAAATCTCAAAAAAGCGCTCAGGGAAGCCGGAAACATCTATGCGGATCTTATAAAATTAGGAGCTAGCAATTTAAACTGCATAAATCTCGGAGGCGGTTTGGGAATAGAATATACGCAAAACCAATCCTATCCGGAGATGACTTACTCTCTTAGAGAATACGCCAGCGACACGACATTCGTTTTGCAAACGATCGCAAAAGCCAAAAATGTAAACGAGCCTAACATCATCATCGAATCGGGCAGATTCATAGCGGCTTCTCACGCTGTACTGGTAGCTCCGGTATTTGAGCTTTTTTGGGAGGAGTATTCTCAAAAAGCTTTAAAGCTAAAACCGCAAAACCCCCCTCTAATAGAAGAGTTGAACGAACTTTACAACTGTATAAATACAAAAAACGCCCTTGAGTATCTTCATGACGCCATAGACCACTTAAACTCTCTTCTAACGCTATTTGACTTGGGATACATCGACCTTATAGACCGCTCAAACAGCGAGATATTAACCCACTTGATCATAAAAAAAGCGATAATTTTGCTTAAAGACAAACCCGTAAGAGAGTTAACTCAAATACAAGACAAGATACAAGAGAAATATCTGATAAACTTTTCGATCTTTCAAAGTATGCCCGACTTTTGGGGACTCTCTCAACGCTTTCCGGTTATGCCCCTTGCAAAACTGGATATAAAACCCACAAGATCGGCCAGCTTATGGGATATCACCTGCGACAGCGACGGAGAGATAGCCTTTGATAGTAAAAATCCTCTTTTTTTACATAGCGTAGATCTTGATAAGGAGGATTATTTTTTGGGTTTTTTCAAGGTCGGAGCTTATCAAGAGGTACTGGGCATGAAGCATAACCTCTTCACCCGCCCCACTACCGCGACTATTTTCATAGATCATAAAGGCTATGAAGTGCGCGAACTTACCCAAAGCGACACTCTAATTGATATTTTAGAAGATTTAAACTATAATCCCCACACAATTGAACAAAAACTATATCAAAATATAGAGAACTCCCCTTTTATACAAAAAGATAAAAAGCAGTCGATTGCTGAGCATATTTATATTTTTTTGCATGAAAACGGTTATTTAAAGACGGTAAACTAGAGGTATCATGGACAGTAGATTATCATTATGGCAACTTATAAAAGAAGATTTTCAGACTCCTTGGACAAACGATCCGGCGATTAGGTCTAAGTTTGAACTCTTTTTCAACTATCCGGGAATTTGGACTATCATAAATTACCGCATAGCACACTGGATATATGAAAAAGGGTTTCACTTTTTAGCTAGAATCATCATGGGAATCACGCAAATCATAACAAACATAGATATCCATCCAAGATGCAAAATAGGCAGACGGGTTTTCATAGATCATGGAGTCGGTGTCGTTGTCGGAGAGACCGCGATAATAGAAAACGATGTTTTGATCTATCAAGGCGTAACGCTGGGGGGAGTCAGCCTGGATAAAGATGTCAAAAGACACCCCACAATAAAAAGCGGTGCGGTCATAAGTGCTGGAGCTAAGGTTCTTGGAAACATCACAATCGGTGAAAACGCTAAAGTCGGCGCCAATTCCGTCGTCATCAAAGATGTTCCGGATAATTCGACGGCAGTGGGCATACCGGCTAGGGTAATAACAAAAGGTAAAGATAAATCGCAATTAAGCCACAATAAAATTCCCGATATCAACAGAGAGTTGTTTATCTATCTCTCTAAAAGAATCGCCGTTTTAGAAGATGCCATAACTCATCATCATGAGGATATTATAGAAAAAAGAGACGAGGAACTTGAGAAGATTTATAGAGACTTTATCTCCACTATGAAGGATTGATACGACAAATCCACCTTCTTGAGGATGGAATTTGTCGCATTTTTGTTTAGTGTCCTTGCCCCTGTCCTTGTGATGAAGGATACTCTTGGGCGGTTTTAGCGTATTGGGCTCCTAAGCCGGCACATCCCTCTTCCACTCCAAGATTTTTCAACGCTTTGTCAAACGCCCAGTAGTGGTTGTAGCTCCCGGCTCTAAGTTTTTCAAAAACCGCTACAAGATCGGTAGCGTTTACCTCTTTTGCCGTATCTATATATTCGTTCAAATCGTTTACATCCGTAACCTCGACCATACAACCGACCTCTAAAGCGTCTTTTTGGGATTTGATACCTTTTTCATAAAGAGTATCGTATAGATTTTGAATGACATCCATACTATAAGTTCCGGCAGGCAGAGCTCTTAACTCCTCTTGAGAGTAATTTACGGTGTAATCCTCAAGATTCGTTATGTTGATATCGTATCTTTGCACTAAATCTTCCACCATAGCTTCGTGTTTGGTTTCACTTCTTGTAGCTATGTTGTAAAACTGTTGAGTCGGATATACCTCGTTTAAAGCCAGATAGATATCTTTTGCCAACTTCTCTTCGTTCCACATATATGCGAGCGCATGTTTTTGATCATCCGTCAACTTTGACATCGGATATGTCGTCAAATCCACACTCGCGCCGTTGCCTTGACCGCCGCCTTGTGTATCGGCATTACCGTGGCCGTTCGCGTTACCGCCTCCATTCATCATGTTATTATCCGGTTTGTGACCGTTATTCCACTGCATAAGACTTTGATCAAAATGCATATGCGCCTGTGAAGCATCTACATCTATCGCTCCGTCAAAATCCTCATCCAAAGCCTGCTCCAGTTCGTCATTTAAACTCAAAATCGCATTTTCCGTACCGAGATCGGAGATGGAAACTTCTGTACTTTCGAGATTTTCAAGTGCGGTTACTACATCTTCCGGTATCGTTATGCCGTTAGTCGGATTGTTATCGCTATCAAGAGCTTGAAGAACTCTTAATAAAAGCGTTTTTAGCTCGGTATTGCCGTTTGCCAAAGTCTCTGGAGTTACCAAACCGTCGGTTTGAGGAGCAGCTTCTCCTAGTGACAACTCACCGATTCTAAACTTTACTTTATCACCTTTTTTGTATCGAAATTTACCGTATTGATCGGTCGTACCTTTTTGACCGGATGTAGTTTCATAGTAAGCGCCTTGAACCGGAGCATCTATAAAATAACCCGTTTCAAGAGTCGTATCATCGCTGCTACTTCCTCCTCCACATCCAACCAATAAAGCCGAAGCAACTAAAGACAATGCACTCATAGTGATATATTTTTTCATTTTTCTCTCCTGTAATTTAAATTTGTAATGTAATTGTACAAGGGGA
Organism: uncultured Sulfurospirillum sp.; assembly: GCA_964573205.1. GTDB lineage: Bacteria > Campylobacterota > Campylobacteria > Campylobacterales > QNZT01 > QNZT01. The sequence continues at coordinate 72,376 of CAZNIT010000045.1, forward strand.
GTGTTACCTATGCGTTAACTCTTATTCTATCTTCTTTGATCGTCCATATAAAGACGATGGGTATAAATACGAGAGTCATCAAAGTACCAATAATCAAACCTCCAATAGCTACGGCGCCAAGAGGAGCCAATCTCTCAAGACCGATAGCCGCTCCCTGCGCTACAGGCAACATTCCGACAGAAACGGCAAATGCCGTCATAAGTACGGGACGGGTTCTTATCTTGATGGATTCAAGCATTGCCTCTTTTTTATCGAGCCCCTTTTGTATCTGCTCTATCGCAAAATGTATCAAAAGTATCGCATTGTTCACGATTACTCCCGAAAGCAACATAAATCCCATCATAGCGGGCATCGAAACATGATATCCTATGGCAAGCATCGTCCAAGAAGCTCCTATGATAGTAAGAGGGATCGAAAAGAGTATCATCAAAGATATCTTGATATTCGCGAACATCACTATAAGCGTAAAAAAGATCAATACGACCGCAATGATAATCGCACCGATCATTCTCTCCGCCGAAGCTTTGAACTGTTTGATATCCCCTATTTGCTCCAACTTCACACCTTTTGGAAGATTTACCGACTCAAGCTCTTTTTCAAAATTTGCCATAATATGGGAAATTGCGGCTTTTTCTCTATTTCCGTAAACTTCTATGGTATATTCCAGTCCTTCTCTGGTTATGAGGCTAGGCTCTTTTTTAGACTCTATCGTTGCGATTTTATTTAAAGGAATCTTCCCTTTTTTCGTATCTATGAGCATATCCATAACTTTCTCAATGTCGTCTATCTGCTCTTTTGGAAGCCAAACCCTGACACTATAGTCCATACTATTGGTTCTGGCGAATGTCGCAACGGGAGCTCCGCGAAGCGCCAACTGAATCTGAGAAGCAATATCCAAGCGTTTCAATCCGTATGTAAACGCCTCTTTTTCATCTATGATCAGGTTATAAACGACTTTATCCATATCCCAAGTCGTCGAGACGGAAACCACCCCTTTTGTCTTTTGAAGAGCCTTTTGAACACTCGGTTTAGCTTCAAGAAGACGATCTATATCCGAAGAGCTTAGTTTCGCATCAACATTCGCCCGAATACTAGCTAGTGCGGTCGCTCCGTAAGGAGCTACATCGAGATACTTTACATGAGGAATCTTAGCGATCTTCTCTCGCAATGCCGAAGCGATCTGCCAAATATCTTCATCTCTTTGATATCTGTCAACATATGTAGCGACTATCGAAATATGATCTATTCCGCTTCCGCTTCCGATGCTCAAAACACCGGCTTCACTACCTATACTAGCCGATACGCGAAGCAGTTTGCCCTCCTCTTTTACAATTTCGTTCACCTTTTTCATGATCTCTTCACTCTTTTGTACGGGCAGATTCGAATCGGTGGTTATTTTTATGTTTACCCCTCCGGTATCCATAGGCGGCATAAGCTCCTGTCCGACCACGGGCATAACAAGTTTTACCGAAGTTATAAAAAGAGCTATCAAAACCGCGACCGAAACAAAACCCAAAATTTTTGAGGCGGTAACAATTCGAACCACATTTGCGAAAAAACTCTGTATATAGTCGTTCGCACGACCGATGACGGAGTGAAAAAATCCTTCGACCTTAAGCAATAGAGGATTTTCTATCGCAAGAATATATAACGATAAAAGAGGTACCGCAATAATCGAAATGATATACGAAGCCAAAAGAGCCAACAACAAAGTTCCGACAAGAGGGGCAAAAACGGTCTGCGGATATCCGCCTACAAAAAGCATCGGAGCCAAAGCGATCATGGTCGTAATGGTACCGCTTAGATCGGCGAACATGATCTCTTTGGTTCCATCATATACGGCATCGTGAATCTTTTTACCCAACTCTCTATAATGGCGTTCGATATTTTCCATCACAACGACCGTATCATCAAGCAAAAGTCCCAAAGCCAAGATGATAGCCGTAAGAGTTACGACATTGAAATCGATCCCGACAAGCCACATAAGCGCGATAGTCGAAGCGTAAACCAGAGGGATGGTTACAAGTACGACTAAGATTTGCCTAAAAGAGGCCAAAAAGAGAAATACCACTATGGTTGACATAACGATCGCGTCTCTTAAAGATTCGAACATATTTGTCGTACTTTGCTCTATCGTCTCTTTTTGGGTATCGCTTATCTCGAAGTTTAGATTAGGATATTGTGTACGAAACTCGTTTAAGATCGACTCGACTCTCTCTATCGTTTTTATTACATCGGCACTGACCGAACGCTGAATGGAGAGCGCTATGGCGGCTTTGCCGTTACCGAAATAGGCGGCGGAGTTCTCATAATGACCGAAATAAATTTCCGCCACATCGCCAAGCTTGAGATCTTCTCTTATAGGAAGTTCTTTAAGTCGGCTCACTTTGTCTCTTTTTCCTTGAGATTTTAAAAGATATCTCTTTTGATCACCCACAATAAAACCGACGGCGTAATCGCTATCGTTCTTTTTTATCGTTGCGATCACATCCGACAAAGAGAGATGAAACGAATCGAGTCTGTTTTTATCGACGATAATTTGGAGCTCTTTTTTATATCCTCCGAAAATATCGACATTCGCGACACCTTGCGTTTTGAGAAGTTTATGTTTTATATCGGAATCGGCTATATCTCTAATATCTTCAAGAGAGAGTTTCACTCCATCCTTAGCCGATACCGCCACTACCAAAATAGGCGCGGTAGCTTCCGTGATCTTTATAATCTGCGGCTCTTTTATGTCGGTTGGAAGTTTCGCACGAATTTTCGATATAGCGTTCGTGACATCGTTTACCGCGGTATCTATATCTTTGCTATACTCAAATTCGGCTCTTATGACGGTAACTTCATCGATGGTATTCGAGTAAGCTCTTCTGATCTCGTCAAGCGCATACAACTCTTCTTCGACCGGTACGGCGATATTGCTCGCCATAGTCTTCGCCGAAGCGCCCGGCTCGACTATGACCACGGCAACTTCCGGATAGTTCGAGTTGGGGAAAAGATTTCTGTGTATTTTGCCGTATCCGGTCATTCCCGCAAGGATAAAAAGAGCTAAAAAAGAGATGATAATATGCGGTTTTTTTAAAATTTTCTCTACCCAAGTAGGGGAAGATCGATCACTCATGATCAACTCCCCTAATCACCACTTCATCGAAAGCGGGAAGTTTTGATAGTTTTACTTCACTGGCATATGCCACCGGTAACGAAGGACAATCGGAAATCAAGACATTTTTATTATCTTGTAAGAGAATATCAACTTTTTTCGGTACGAATTTACCTTTTTTATAGATCATGATATATGTAGAATCCTTTTTGTGTAAAATCGTATTTTGAGGTAGCAGACATCCCCTCTTGCGTTTTGTCAAAATGTCTATCTCTATATTGCTTCCGGAGGGAAGATTCGACTCGATATCCAACGAGCTCTCCGCAGTGACGAGTCCGTTTTTCGAAACGGAATAGATCGTCTTTACGACTCCCGCTTTTTTGTTGCCGATAAAAACGGGAAGATTCGGTTTTATCTGAGAGAGTTCACCGGGAGAAAAGGAGAATAGAAGTTTTTTTCTGCCGTTGTTCATACTCAATATAGGTTTGCCGGCCGCCGCCAAATCGCCTTCATGTAAGAAGACACTCTCTACCTGTCCGTCAAAAGGAGCTTTTATTTGAAGATAGCTTAACTGATGTTTTAATTGAGAAATCTTTTGAACGGTGCTTTGAACTATCGATTTTTTCGCACTTAGCGAGACTTTGGAGAGTTCTAGTTTCTCTTTTGCGATCCCTCCTATAGCATAAAGCTTTTTATTTCTCTCGTAAATTCTTTTTGAGGTAAGATAGTCGCTTTTTTGAGTGGAGAGAACCGCTTGCAACGAATCGATGGAAGATCTTAGTTCGCTTGAATCTATACGGATCAGAAGATCACCCTTTTTCACCCTTTGGGATTCGTTTACGAAAATCTTCTCTACATATCCAACAAGTTTAGTAGAGAGTTTTACACTTTCGTCGGCTTCGACTTTCGCTAAATACGAGTTTTTGTTTTTCAAGATACCCTCTTTAGCTTTCACGACGGTAACAACCGGCATCTGTTTTTCGGGAAGAGACTGAGTGGCTACCTGCTCTTTTCTCTTTTCAAGCAACCCTTTACCTTTTATACCAAGAAGCACGACCGCCAAAACGGCTATGATTGCAATGATAATCTTTCTATTTTTCACTCTTTTACTCCTTTTTCCAGCAGATAGTTCAAATAGTAGATACTATTTTGATAGTCATATTTGCTTTTTATGACTTTTGCTTTTGCAAGCCGGTGTTTGGCTTTTGCAAGAAGCAGATCGTTTAGTGTGGCGGCTTCGCTTTCATAGCGTACCCCTTCTATCTCTTCACTTTTTTTCGTAAGCTCAAGTCTTGCAAGATTTCCTTCATACTCAAAATATGTCTTATCTAAAGAGTTAAGAGCTTTTGTCAAATCTTTTTTCAAATCAAGCAAAATCCGTTCTCTTTTAAGGGATGATTGAATTTTTGCGATTTTCGCTTTTTGGATATTTATATCTCTTTTACCGAAATCCAAAAGATTGTATTTCAAACCTACACCGACCTGCCATAGCGTTTCATCGTCGATATCGTCGGTTCTGAGATCTTTGCCGTAGTTTTTTCCAAGATAAGAGTTTAGAGTGATTTGAGGATATTTTTGCGATCGGCTTTTTACTATCTGTTTATCCGATTTTAAAAGCTGCATATCTTCAATCTTCACTTTCGAAAGAGTCGAGATTCGATCAAATATCTCATCGGCTTGAAAGTTCGGTTTTTTTACGGTTATCTCAATCTCTTGCGGCTTGTCGATACGCTTACCCACAAGTGAAGCCAGAGCGGCTTTTGTCGTATTTATATTTGAAATCAAATTTTTCGATGTCGTTCTTGCGGCTTGTAGATCGCTTTTGGACTTTAAAAGATCGATTTTCGCCTTTTTTCCGATTTTAACTTCATATGAGATCCGTTTCGTCAATTTTTCAAGCGCTTTTACATACGACTCTTGAGCACTCAACAACTCTTTTTGAGAAAGTATCGCAAGATACAACGAACGAATATTATATATCAGCTGCTCTTTTGTCAACTCGAACTTTATTTGCGACATCTTTTTTGAGATTTCGTTCATTTGCACTTCGGCTTTTTGGGCATAGCCGGTAAAAAGAGGTACACCGTACGCGACTCCAACAGATAATATATCTTTACTGGTGGTAACGGGTGTGCCGCCCGAGATGGCGGAAGGATTTAACGGTGCCAATGTTCTTTCTATATTGTAGTGGGTCAAATCACCTACGAGATTGATCTCGCCGTAGCGGGAGATTTTACTCTCTTTATGTCTTAGATATGAAAGTTCTTTTTGAACCTCCGCCTGTTTTATCAATACGGAACGCTTTAGAGCATAATCTATAAGCTCTTGAAGCGTTTGAGAAAAAAGAGGATAAGCGACTAACAATAAAACAATATATCTCATAAAAGCTCTCCGGAAAATAAAATATTGATAGTATCATATATGTATGAACTGAAAGTGAATTGAAATTTTTTAGAAATATATTGACATTATCATACAAATTTTCTAATTTCGTCGCAAAATCAATTTTTTCCTGATATCGAATTTTTCTATATATTTTTCTATACTCTCGCGAAGTTCTTCATCGCTTAGTTTGGAAGCTTTTTTCATAGGAAATTTCAAAAAAAACTGTTTTGGCATGATAGAGGCCTTTTTCGAGGGATTTTTGAGATATGCGAACATCGCTTCTTTTATATATTTCATACCGCTGTATGTCATGAGATATCGCTTGTAAATCAACTCGCTCGGAATCTGCTGTTTTTCGTGACAATAAAGACATTTTTCATCTATGTCGGCATAAAGCGTCATAGCCAAAAAGAGTACCGCAAACACTATTTTTTCCATTTTATCACCACCTTTGTTCCGTAACCGATTTTCGAACTTATTCGCAGTTTATACCCGTAGTTTTTTACAACCTGACTCACTATATCAAGCCCTATTCCAAATCCCCCCTCGCTTTTATCGGCTCTTTTGAAACGCTGCAAAATTTTATTTATGTCTCTCTTTTTTATACCCCTGCCCGTATCCGTAACGCTAAAATACTCTTTTGTCAATTTTATCTTCAATTCACCGTTTTGTTTGTTGTATTTCACCGCATTTGAGATCAGGTTGTCCACTAGTCTTAGAGCGTCGTTTCGATCCATCCGTACGATGACCTCGGGCTCGATATCTTTTTTGATCTTGAGTCGTTTTACCTCAGCCATACCGGAATAATAAAACATCCTCTCTTCGACGAGTTCGCTTATATCCAGAGATTCTATTTTTCTGTAATAGTCATGATTTAAATTTAGATAAACAAGATCGTCGTATATTCGGCTTAGAGTCTTTGAGGCTATCTCTATTCGCTTCAACTCTTGAGCGTTCTCTTTATGTTTTGAGAGAGTCTCTATCATCTCTATATTTGTAAGTATGGTACTTACGGGGGTATTTAGTTCATGAGCGGTATCTTGAATGAAGTGATTCATCTGTTGGATAGAGCGTTTCATGGGAGCGACAAAAAGTTTTCCGAGAAAAAACCCCAAAACCAGTAAGAAAAGAGCCGATCCGACCATAAAGAGGGAGATCTTTTTACGCAAATTATAAATAGGAACGAAATCTATCTCTTTTGTAACCAAAAGATATGCCGCACCGAGATAGTACGGTTCCACTTCCGTTATGTGGTAAAGGTTTTTTTTCGACTTTTGTCCGTTTAATCGTATGGGGTGTTTAAAGGTACCGAAAATGTAGTTCTTATCGAGATCGTAAATCGCCGACTCAGTACCTTTTCGTGCCGGATAGACCAACTTTTCATCATTTGAGAGATGAAGCACTCTTAAACGAGATTTTATATACTGCGCTTCATATTTTAGAGTCTCTTTTTGTTGTGAAAGAAGATGGGATTTTGCCGAAATGTAAAATATCCACATAGCGATACCGAAAAGGAAAAAAGTGGATCCGAAATATATGACGAGAAATCGAATCAGACTCTTTCTTTCGCTATTTAACAAATCGATATCCTATATTTTTAACCGTCTCTATGGAGTCTCTGCCTAAAACGGCTCGCAATCTTTTTATATAAGCTCTCAAAGAACCCGAACTGGGCTCTTCGTCATACTCCCATAAAGCTTGATATATTTTATCATATCTCAAAAGATCTCCGCGATGCTGTAAAAATAACGCTAAAAGTTTCAACTCTTTAGTTTTAAGAGGGATTTTTTGAGTATTTTTATTTAGAATCAATTTCTTCAGATCAAATACAAACCCGTCAAAAAGCTCTATCGTCCGTTCATGAGTTCCAAACGATCTTTTCAAAAGAGACTCGACACGAACTAGAAGCTCTTTTAGCGCGAACGGTTTTCTTATGTAGTCGTCACAACCGATCATAAAACCTTTTTCCACATCTTCGACACTATTTAACGATGTAATAAAAATAGCGGGAGTCTCGTTCCTCTCTTTTCTAAACTCTTTTAAAAATTCAAAACCGTTCAACCTCGGTACTTTGACATCCAGCAACATCAAGTCTATGTGTTTTTCATACATAAGCTCTTGCGCGTCATAACCGTCATACGCACAAACGACATCATACCCCTTGATGGTAAGAAACTGTTTTATCGTATCGCTTAGTTGAAGATCATCTTCCAAAAGAAGTATAGTCTGTCTCATCTTTATATCCGTCAGATTTTATTATGAATCATAATAACATAAAATGAACTCGGTGTGAACTTCAAATCTTTTAAAAACGGTAGCCTACATTAAGCGAATAGCTAAAATCGGTAGCACTTTCGCTAAGACCGCCGGATATCGTAGTCGAGAGAAATAGTTTTTCATTAAAAAAGTAGCCGGCATATAGCGATATGCTTTGAAGATTTCGTTCATCTTCGTAAATGGAGTTTTGATTTGTATAAGATATGGAAAAATAACTCTTCTCAGACGCCAAATAACCGCTTGACAACGAGAAAGTGTCGGTATCCCTCGTTCCTTCGTCATGCATAAATGTATGACCTATGTCTATCGAGAAATCATATAACCCGACATAACGAGTAACTCTCGTCTTTACAAAATAGTCGCTTTTGTTACCCGCGGAGTCATAAGTCGGTATATATACTCCCGCTCCCAAAGAAAATGAGAAATCATTTTTATTCAAACGATAATAAAAAGATAAAGAGCTATCGTCGATTCCGCTTTCACCGTTGTTTATATCGTAATTTGACGTATAAAAATAAGCGCTGAAGTTTGAGTAATGATAACCAAGAGATAAACTTTGTCCGCTTTGAGAGTACTCTTCATTCACTTTGGCATATTTGTATCCGAGAATTATGTCAAAACGGTGCTCTTGTTTAAATGTCAATTTTTCGACGACACAACCTCTTTCGTCCACAATATCCGTCAAAGCGGAATTCGGACACAAGTCGTCGCCGTTTTCGACTCCGTCCATATCGTCGTCAAGATATGCGGCGTTTACCGTAAATGTAAAAAATAGAAAAAAGACAAATATCAGCCGTTTCACTTAAAGCCTACGCTATTTTCTGTGTTTCATGTTTTGAGCTTCGGGTCTGTTTTGATGCTGGGAGGGGTTCTTTTTGTTTGTCTGGTCGTTGTGCATCTGTTCTCTGGCTCTTTCGCTTTCGCCGCCCAACTTATGCATGCCTTCCATACCGCCTCTCATACCGCCGCCAAGCATTCCTCCGCCTCTCATACCGTTACCGGACATTCCTCCGCCTAACATTCCTCCTCCGGACATACCGCCTTGCATAGATTTGTGAGGTTTAGAGCCTTGAAGCGACATTCGAAGTTTTCCAAGAGCGGTACTTCTTTGTTCGAAATTTAATTTCGCAAGCTCTCTTTTGATCTCGTTCATGAGCTTGAAACGCTCATTTTTCGGTACGCTCTGAAGCTTTTGTATTTTTAAAGAGAGCGAATCCTGTGCACTTTGCAGAGTTAAGCATACGACAAACGAGATAAATATCAATTTTTTAAACATCTCTTTTCCTGTTAACTTCTTTTTTAAAATTATAAAATATATACATTACTTAACAATTACCTTAGAAAGATCGAGTTTCACGACGGTTCCCACACCTACTTCACTCTTCACTAAAATCGTGATCGCCGATTCGTCGCAAAGTTTTTTGACAATATGCATACCGATTCCAAGTCCTCTGTCGCCCTCTTTGTAAAAACGATCGAAGATTTTATTTACATTTTTTATGCCTTGACCGTTATCTTCTATATATAACATTGCATCGTTTGATTTTAAAGTGATCTTTCCCTCTTTTTGAGTATATTTGCATGCATTGCTTAAAAGGTTGTCCAAAATTCTTATAAATGCGTCTTTATTCGTAAAAAGTTTACATTTTCGAACATAAACTTCAAACAAAACATTCGGATAGATCATGTTAAAATACTCTATTCGTTTTTTTATTATATCTAAAAGTTCAAACTCCTCTTTTTGAAGTAAACTGTTATCTAAAAAAGCCCTTAGATTGTTTTGAAGCGACAGTATCGTCGAAATACTATTTTGCATGCGATCTATCTTTTTGTTTTCCCCTATCTCTTTTTTGAAAAGTTTAAAATTTACGATCATCGAAGATAGAGGCGTATTTATATCATGAAGTATATCTTTTACGAACTCCTCATTTAGATCGAGAGCTCTTTTTAAAGGTCGTAGCGAGTAAAGAGAAAAAACAAAAGATAAAAGCGCGATTATGAGCGTATATATTATGAACTTTTTAAAAAGATCCTTTTTAAGCTCGTAAACTCTTCGTTCGTATGTTTTTTGGGGCAATATGACTTTAAGAAGATACTCATCCGCCGTAGGAACTTCAAAAAAGCTATATACATCGCCGTCTTTATATAGTTTTCTAACCTTTCTCTCGTCCGTCTTCGGAACGAAGTCAAGCTCCAACCCCTCGCATTTTAGGTCAAAGCTGCATATTTTCATCTGAGATCTTATATGATCGTCTATACTGTGTCGGCCTTGTTTATAGCTTTGCAAAACTATTACAGCCAATAAAATCGACTGTAATACGAAAAATATCGAAAAACTCTTAAGAAGCGCCTCTATCTCATACTTTTTCAAGGATATACCCCTGCCCTCGAATATTTTTAATATCCAGATCAAGTTTGTTCTTGAGCTTTGCGAGATTTACCCGAAGGGCGTTTGAGTTGGGATGCTCCAGAGACTCCATAAGAGTATATGAACTGACGATTTTGTTCATGTTGGTGATGAGTTGATGAAATATATTTAACTGTACCTCTCCCAAGCCGATGGTTTTTCCCGCTTTTGTGAGATCCTTTGTCAAGGGGTTGTAAATAATATCTTTATAATGAATATTTTGATCTGTTTTTAGATACTTGCTTTTGATACGAATCACAAGCTCTTCCGGGTCAAAAGGCTTTTTTATATAGTCTTCGGCTCCTAGCGCGAACCCTTTTGAGATAGAGTTTATATCCGTCAAAGCGGTTATATAGATAGTCGGTGTCGTATCGTCGGAAGCTTTTAAATGCTTCAAAACCGAAAAGCCGTCTTCTTTCGGAACATTTATATCGAATATATATAGATCATAACTTTTTTCAAAAGTAAGATCATAAACCTCTTCTCCGTCACCGGCGACATCCACCTCAAAGCCTTCACTTTCGAGATATTCCTGTAAACTTTCACATAGTATTTCATCATCTTCTAAGAGCAATATTTTCATAACCGAAAGTATAGCATAAATGGGCAAATACATATTGTTGACATTATCACTCACATGATGTACAATAAGTAATGTATAAAGGAGCAATCATGCGAAGAACACAAATCTATTTTGAAGAGGATATGCTGTTAGAACTAAAACAAAAAGCAAATAGTATGGGTATCTCCCTATCAGCTTATATTCGAAATGTTCTTCAAAAAAATCTTAACAATGAAAACTAAAAACCAAAAAAATTAAATCTTTCAAAATTTTCGGGAATGATGAAACTCTTTAAAACTTTTGTAAAGTGTGGCTGGGGGGGAGTGGGTGAAAGTTAAGATTTAAGCACTTTTTAGTAAAAGTTGTTTTGTCTCATCATCAAGTTTTTTCAATGCCTTTTGGATATGCTCTACCTCTTTATCTTCAAATAGTGCCTCACCACATTGAGTACAAACCCATGCAGGAATACTCTCCCATGTGATATGATAACCATTTCTATCTACATTAAAAGGTGCAGAAGATTTGACCATATCCCCTCTACAATATAAACACTCCATCATTTTATCCTTTTTAAAAAATCATCTGACCATAATTTTGGGTCAGGAATATAAGCTGTGATGATTGCTAAATATTCATCTTTTGGTGAACAGACTACATGTATTGGGCGATTATTGATATAACATATCAAGCAACTCTCTCCTCTTGGGTCATCGATATACTCTTCTATGATTTGACCTTGTAAAACTACCTCTTTTACATCACTATGAGAAATCATCCTATCAGGTCTAGACATCTGTCTAACTGCATGAGGAAGATATAATATTTTCTTCTTTGCAACTAAAATAATTTTCTCTTTTGCCGTCATATTCATGATAGTTGATTGTACCATAATAAAATAAATAGTAATTTTTTACTCCCTCGTTCCCAAGCTCCAGCTTGGGAACAAATGAATGATATAAAAAGTACATTGACATTATCACTCACATGATGTATAATAAGTAATGTATAAAGGAGAAATCATGCAAAGAACACAAATCTATTTTGAAGAGGATATGCTGTTAGAACTAAAACAAAAAGCAAATAGTATGGGTATCTCCCTATCAGCTTATATTAGAGATGTTCTTCAAAAAAATCTTAACAATGAAAACCAAGAACCAAAAAAATTAAATCTTTCAGAATTCTCAGGAATGTGGGAAGATAGAGATATATCAATCAAAGATATTAGAAAAACTGCATGGAAATGATACTTTTAGATACAAATATTTTGATAGAGATTTTAAAAGGCAACAAAGATACGGTCAAGATGGTGGAAGATTTTTCTACTCCTGTATCTATATCATCTATCTCTGCGATGGAGCTCTACTATGGTGCTATAAACAAACAAGAGATAAAAAAGATAGAGAGGTTTATCTCACTATTTGAAACTTTGCACTTAACAAAAGAGATATCTCTCAAAGCAACACACCTTATAAAACTCTATGCAAAAAGCCACACTTTAGATATACCAGATAGCCTTATCGCTTCAACCGCAATAGTTCATAACTGTAAACTTGCCACATATAACATAAAAGATTTTAGATATATTGATGGTTTAGTGCTTGTGTGAATTGGAGAGACCGCCCCATATTTTGTGTAAAACAAATCCACCGCTTATTAAGAAGTTCATTACATCTCTAACCACCAACCTATCTCCTTTTTATGTTTTTTAGCATATTTTTCAAACCACCTCTCAAGTGCTATCGCATCCAATCCATAACTATGATCATCCATAAACTGTTCGTCAAAGTGTTCTTGAGATTCATATCCTTCTAAAAGTGCCACTATTGAGTATCTGGCTCCTATGTTGTCATTTGGATTTGATCTTAACAACAGATTAAAAAGCCTTAGTGCCTCTTTTTTGTTTTCAACCGTCCACATCATGTTTGCATAGTTAAATATCATTCTGATAATATGCCTGTTTTCCATAAACAGCCAACTTAGTTTATCGGGAAATCTACCTCTATCTAAAATGCGATCCATTGCTCTTTCATACCCTTTAGTCAAAATATCGAGTGCTTTTTTAGGCTCTTTATCAAAAAGATAATATTCATAAAGAGAGATATAAGGATCAAAAAAATCGGGGTCTTTTTTGATGATTTTTTTAAGTTTTTCGATACTCTTTTTAAAATCATTCACAATACCACTCTCTAAAAAATCCCAATACATCTCATTGGCTTCAAATCTATCGATATCGATAAATTCATACTCTTTGAACCTCTTGGTCTTCATATTTTTGCTATTGACATAAAACTCCAAATCCATCACTTTAGCTGTAACGGAAGTAGCTTTTATTCCAAAATACTCCGCCAAATCCTTAGCCGTAATTCCGCCCCTGCCATTTAAACCGTTCTCTTTGAGATAGATATAGATGAGAGATGAAGCTAGAAGTTCGAAATTTTTAGCATCCGCTATTTATTGAGGTTCAAGCTTTTGGAGTCTATCTAATATCTCTAAAACATCTTGATTGTTTTGCAACTTCTCAAAACAGTATCTCATCACAAGCTGTTTTACTCTCTCATAGTTTGTTTGCACCATCCGCTCCTTTTTTAATATTTCTCACATTTCTCTTTATATCTAAATTTTAGTCAAATTTTATTAATATTTTTAGGAGAAGTTTAATATATAATTATCTTCTTCTATGAAACTGTGAAAAAACTCGGCAGCAAAGTAAATAGAAACATCTAAGCAAACAAACCTAAAATAAACGGATACACAGGTGGGAATATGAAAAATCGACAACACCAAAATCTAAAAATATTGTCGAAAAAAGAAAACTCTTTTTGCCAAACAGTAAAAATTAAAGTCGATATACTTTATGGAAGCGTACAACTTTTTTAAAAATGTTGTATAAAAATCTCTAAGGAAAAACTAAGATAAAATGACAATGGCACCATTGAATCCTAAAAAATGTAAAAATTGCAATGCTATAATTAAACCAAATTTTTACCTTTTTTGTTTAGTTTGCTTGTCTCTCAAATTTTTATAATATTGGCAATCTTATTTACACTAAAGCTACTTAACTCTATTAGGACTGGATTTTATTTGGTGTTGAGTCTGGTTTTCTTGTAAATATTTGTTATAAATTTCTTCATTTTAGGAAGGCTTAAAGTGGCGCGGCGGACGAGACTCGAACTCGCGACCCCCGGCGTGACAGGCCGGTATTCTAACCAACTAAACTACCGCCGCGCATAAAGTAAGTATTTTAGCTAAAGATAGCTTAAAATTATGGTGGTCGCTACAAGACTCG
>CAZNIT010000046.1:0-61094 GCA_964573205.1 uncultured Sulfurospirillum sp.
GATGACGGTTTTGACAAAGAGCTCAAAAAACTCGAATACAAACTGCCGCTTTTCAACGATACGCTAAAATCCAACCATAAAAAGATCCTAGAAAACATCACAAACATGAGTAAAGAAGATATCCTCGCTTCTGTTCCCGAAGCCACTATGGTTTCGACATATATGGAGATAAAAAAGCTCTTTCAAACCAAAGAGGCGAGTAAAGATAGTTTCGATCTTGAACCTGAACGCCTCAAAGAGATACTAGAACAGATCAAAAGAGGTAAAGCGATCGCTGATAAAGCAAAAACCAGAATGGCAAAATCAAACCTGCGTTTAGTTGTCTCAATCGCCAAAAGATATACAAATAGAGGTCTTCCGTTTTTGGATCTTATCCAAGAGGGAAATATAGGACTTATGAAAGCAGTCGATAAATTCGAGTATAAGAAAGGTTATAAATTTTCTACATATGCCACCTGGTGGATCAGACAAGCGATCAGCCGAGCAATTGCCGATCAGGCAAAAACCATTAGAATTCCGATTCATATGATCGAAACGATAAACCGCATTAACAAAATAACCAGAAAATATCTTCAAGAGTTTGGAAAAGAGCCGGATCTGGATCAAATAGCCCAAGAGGTAGGACTTAGCGTGGATAAAGTCAAAAATGTCATTAAAATCACGAAAGAGCCGATCTCACTAGAAGCTCCCATCGGAAACGAAGATGACGGAAAATTCGGCGATTTTGTTGAAGATAAAAAATCTGTAGCCCCGATAGAGTTTATGCTCAAAAACGACCTCAAGCACCAAATAGACGATGTTTTGGATCAACTCAACGAAAGAGAGAGAGCGGTTGTGAGAATGCGTTTTGGACTGCTTGAAGATGAGAGCGACCGAACACTTGAAGAGATAGGAAAAGAGCTGAATGTCACAAGAGAGAGAGTAAGACAGATAGAAAATTCGGCGATTAAAAAATTAAAACATCCGAAAGTGGGAAGAAAACTGAAAAACTATATAGAAGAGTAGATCTATAAAACTCTTCTACCCATTAAAGTAGCTACTAACGGAATAACTAAAAGTCCGCTAACATAGCCCCAAATTTCAAAATATTCATGACGATTCAGATATAAAAAAGTTAAAACAAATAAGATATAAGAGGCAATTCTCAAAGGTGAAATAACAGCAGTTAATGTTTTTGCGACACTCCGAGCACTTCTTTTTATGCTAAATTTTCCCTGCTGCTCTTTTATAATATCTTTTATATCTTTTTGACTCTCTTCATCTTCAAAAAGCTCATGTTTATCATCGATCGTGTCTAGTTCATCTCTAAACTCAGGCGGAATGTCTCCTTGTTCTACTTTTTTTGTTATAAAATTTTTATATGCGTAAAAAGATGCGAAAGTCACGATCAGCGAAGATAAAAAAGCCGCTTGAGAGCTGATGAGCCAATTTATCCCGATATTCATCGAAAACGCTATCAAAAAGATATCGGCCGTTATCATCCAATAAAGCAGCTTTTTAATACTTCTCATCCTCGTCGTCGTTCGTGTCGTTGTAGTGTTTATATTTGGGGTCGTCTTTTAGCTTGTCAAGCTCTCTTTTTTGCTGAAGATACGCTTTTTTGATATTTAAAAACGCGGCAGCGACTCCCCAAAACACTCCGAGCCAAAAAAGCCACCCGTAACCGAAAAAATCTCTCATTAAAATACCGATACCGACTCCCAAAAGAATCGCTACGACTATCGAAACGCCTAAAGAGAGCTGTCCTGCACCTTCTATGATCTTTTTATATTTAGGATCATCCCTTTTTGGGTTCATGAGATATCTTTGAAAACTTTGGCGGCTTTTTCTATCACTTCATCGATCATATCGTCACTCATAACTGTAGATATGAAACCGGTCTCATATTGACTACAAGCAAGATAGACTCCCTCTTTTAACATTCCGCTATGGAATTTGGCAAAAAGATCGGTATCCGACTTTAACGCATCGTCAAAATTTCTCACTTCGTTTTCATTGAAGAAAAATCCGAACATACTACCTCTTACATCCACTTGAAGTGTAATATTATAACGATCGGCCGCTTCTTTAAAACCTTCTACAAGACGAGTAGCTTTTTGTTCAAGTGTTCTGTAAACGGAAGGATCATTTTTTAGTTTTTTCAAAGAGGCAAGCCCGGCACTCATAGCGACAGGATTACCGCTTAGCGTTCCGGCTTGATAAATCGGACCATCTGGAGAGAGTTTGTCCATTATCTCAGCTCTCGCACCAAAAGCACCTACAGGCATACCGCCGCCTATAACTTTACCCAAAGTTACCATATCCGGCTTAACACTGCTTATGCCTTGGGCTCCTTTTAGTGAAGCTCTAAAACCGCTCATCACTTCATCAAAAATCAAAAGTGCTCCGTGTTTGTCACAAAGTTCTCTTAGAGCTTCAAGAAAACTCTCATCTGCCGGTACAAGTCCCATATTTCCGGCTATCGGCTCTATAATGATAGCGGCAACTCCCTCTTTGGAATTTTCGAAACATTTTTGAACGCTGTGAAGATCGTTATATTTTGCTAAAAGCGTATGTTTCGTAAGATCAGCAGGAACACCCGGAGACGAAGGCGTACCGAATGTCACCGCTCCACTTCCCGCCTGAACAAGCAGCGAATCACTATGTCCATGATAACACCCTTCAAATTTTATGATATCATCTCTTCCTGTAAAGCCTCTAGCAACACGAATCGCACTCATAACGGCTTCTGTTCCGCTACTTACAAAACGAACTTTATCGATACTCTCAAACAGATCTACTATCTCAGATGCAAGAGCTGTTTCAACTTCAGTAGGAGCACCGAAACTAAGCCCTTTTTTAGCTGTTTCAATCACTGCATTTTCTATATCTTTGTCACAGTGACCAAAAATCAGCGGACCCCAGCTTTGCACAAAGTCGATATATCTATTACCGTCAATATCCACAAGATACACCCCTTCACCTCTCTCTATAAAGATGGGAGTTCCACCCACACTTTTAAACGCTCTAACAGGTGAATCAACACCTCCTGGAATAACCTCTTTTGCTTCTTCAAAAGCTTTTATGGAATTTTCATAACTCATTTTTGACCTTTTTTATTTGGATTTTGTTTTAAAAGATAGAAATAAAGATACGCCATCTCCTCTTCCGTTAGAAAATATTCGGGCATAAGCTTGGAAGGCTGTTTCAAAGCTTTTTTAAACCGCTTCATCGAAAGGTTGTATATCGCAGGAGCGCTGACGACATATCTTTTGTCCCCTTTGGTAAACTCCGTTAAAACTTTACCCTCTCCTCTTTGCCCATGACAATTTCCACATCCTATGCCTCTAGGATTCTTATATAACATTTTGGCATATTCATCGTTGGTTATAAAGCTTTCGCTTGCTGCTGAAAAATTTAAAAACAGGGCTAAAGTTAACCACAATTTCATCCGCATCTTTCCTTTAAATAAAAATGATATAATATCACAAAAACAATAAAGGCACCGGATGCAGATTTTGGATGGAAAGGCGCTGGCCGCCAAAATTCGAAAAGAGGCGGCTGAGGATGTAGCGTCTTTGAAATCAAAAGGAGTTACTCCCGGGTTGGCAGTGGTACTCATAGGGGACGATCCGGCAAGCCACACATATGTCAAAATGAAAGAGAAGGCTTGCGAAGAGATTGGAATTTACTCCATAGTACATAAAATGCCCGACGACATATCTCAAGATAAAATTTTAGAGACTATCGAGATGATGAACAAAAATCCGAATATCAACGGAATCTTGATACAACTTCCCTTACCTTCTCACATAGATACGCAAAAAATACTTCAATCCGTCTCTCCTGCGAAAGACGTTGACGGTTTTCATCCGTTTAATATGGGAAAATTGGTTTTGGATCTGGAGGGATTCGTTCCATGCACGCCGCTTGGCGTGATGCATATATTGGATGAGTACGATATCGATCCCAAAGGGATGAACGCTTGTATCGTCGGAGCGAGCAATATAGTGGGAAAACCGATGATGAATCTGCTTTTAAATAGATTTGCAACGGTCGATATCTGTCACATACATACAAAAAATCTCAAAGAGCACACAAAAAGAGCCGATCTTCTCATAGTAGGTGTCGGCAAGGAGAACCTCATAACCGAAGATATGGTAAAAGAGGGTGCGGTCGTTATCGATATAGGCATAAACAAAACAAAAGAGGGCAGAATTACCGGAGATGTCGATTTCGAAGCGGTCTCACCAAAATGTTCGTTTATCACTCCCGTCCCCGGAGGCGTGGGACCTATGACTATCGCGATGCTCTTGTCAAATACCATAACAGCAGCGAGGAAACAGTAATTATGATAGAGAAATTCAAAAACTTTGCAAACAGCTGGACGGGTACTATTATTATCGTACTTTTGATAATATTTTTCATTGCGCAAGCTTTTGTAATTCCTAGCGGTTCTATGAAAAGAACTCTTCTTATCGGAGATCATCTGTTTGTCAAAAAGTTCGCATACGGTATCCCGACTCCCCATATACCTTGGATCGAAATTCCGGTTATGCCGGATTTCAACGACAACGGGCATCTTTTTGAAGGTGAACGCCCAAAACGTGGGGATATCGTGGTATTTAGATACCCTTTGAATCCCAAAACCCACTTCGTAAAAAGATGTATTGCCGTCGGGGGCGATATATTGACCATAAAAGATAAAGTCCTGTATCTAAGACCTCATGAAGGAAACGAGTATATAAAAAAGAACTATCCTAAAGAGACTATCGTCGATATGGACGGCGATCTTTGGGTAAAAAATCCATACAGACATCTTTACAAAGGTATTCAAAACGATCCCAACATCACGGATAACGGCACTTATCCTCAGCAGATTTTTAATTTTCCTCCTATCAAACTGGATAAAGATTATTTCTTTATGATGGGCGACAATAGAGATCACTCCAATGATAGTAGATTTTGGGGACCGGTTCCCTATTCGCTTATCGAGGGAAAACCTTGGTTCATCTATTTTTCTTGGGACAAAGATTACGAGATTAGATGGGATAGAATTGGTAAATTCGTAGATACTATTCAAAACGATCCTGAATATATAAACAAAAATGTGAGTCTTGAGTAGTGACGACCGTCGAAATTATTGAAATATTAGCCATCATACTATCTTTAGCCGTCGCAATAATAGGTCATGAGATAATGCACGGGTACGCGGCTTATCGTTACGGCGATCACACTGCTAAAGATTTGGGAAGATTGAGCGTAAATCCTTTAGTCCACATAGATCCGATCGGTACGATAATCGTTCCGGCTTTGCTATATTTTAGCGATGCGGGCTTTTTGTTCGGCTGGGCGAAACCCGTACCGATAAATATACCGACGGTAATAAGAAACGGCGGCTACAACGGTGCGATAATCGTTTCGCTTGCCGGTATATTATTTAATTTCGCTTTGGTTTTAACCGCTACCTTGATTCTTCGGTTTTTACCGCCCGTGCACAATTTATGGATGCTTTTTATTCATGCGTTTTTTATCTATACTCTAATATACAATGTCGTTTTGGGTATTTTTAACCTCATACCCATACCGCCGCTTGACGGATCTCATGTAGTGGTCTATCAGGCGAAAAAGATGGGATATCATGATTTCGCTCATAAATTTCAATCCGTCGGAATGTACGGCATGATTATTCTTATTATCATAATAGCCACTCCTTTGGCGGATATCGTATTTGCTCCGATTTTAGAAATTATCAATATATTGTTACCAAAATAGCATTCATAAAAAAAAATTTTAACTTTATCGGCTCTTTTCTTGCCAAAATTATCCAAAAACAGTATGCTTAAGATAAAATAGAAAATAAGGTCTTCCTATGCATTTTCAAATTTTAAGCAATTTCATAAACAATAGAGTAAGAAAAGACGATATCTTCGTACCCGCCACCATCCTCTATCTAGTAAAAAACGGAGGAAAAGGCACTTTGGAGCAAATCAGCAGGCTTTTGTATATATTTGACTTTAAACATGATTTGACATATTACGATACGATCGTGGAAAAGTTCAGTTCGGTGATGCTGAAAGAATACAATATCATCGAAGAGCGCGATAACGAATACCATCTCAAAACTTGGCCGCTTAGCGACGACCAAATCGAGAAGATCACCAAAGAGTGTATGAGAGTATCAAACGGCTTCTTTTCAAATATAAAATACCGGGAAAACTTGAAGAAAGTCTCCTAAACCCGCATCTCCTCCTTAAAGATATATCTATTTTCTTTAAGTCTTCGTCGGATCTCCTCTTGATGATCCGCGCCTTTTGTCTCGAGCGCCAAAGTTACGTTGGCATCTCCATACGAAAGGCTGGTGGAAGTTCTGTCATAATCGATCTGTATAATGTTCGCTCCGGCATCCGCCAAAATATCCGTAAGACCCCTAAGAGCTCCCGGTTTATCTATGAGAGTGATGATAAGTTTCATCTTTCTGTAAGCTTTTATCAAACCTTTCTCTATTATGAGAGAGAGCATCTGAACGTCTATATTCCCGCCGCTTAATACGGTAGCGATTTTGCTTTTGTTCGTAAAATGAAATTTATGGTGCATAATTGCCGCGACTCCTGCCGCACCGCCGCCTTCAACCACAAGTTTTTGCTTTTCCAGCAAAAATAGTATGGCGCTTGCTATCTCTTCGTCATCCACACATACGATATCGTCAACAACTTGTAAGATAATTTCAAGATTTCTCGGATTTACGTCTCTTACGGCGATACCGTCTGCGATAGTACGAACGGATGTCGAATCGACGGGTTTTTTCAAATGGAAAGATTCCATCATAGCGGGCGCACCTTCAGCCACCACACCTATAATCGTAATCTCCGGCTTAGTCTGTTTTATATAGGAACCAATTCCGCTTATAAGACCACCTCCGCCTATTGGAACGACTAAAATATCAATATCGTCGATCTCTTCGAGAATCTCGATCGCCACGCTACCTTGACCGGCTATAACCTCCTCGTCCGCAAAAGGGTGTATGAAAGTCAAACCGTTTTCTTGTGCATACTTAAGAGCGTATGCGTACGCTTCGTCATAATTTTCTCCATACAAAATCACCTTCGCACCAAGAGCGGAAGTACTCTGTACTTTTAAAAGAGGTGTAGCCTCAGGCATGATTATCGTCGATGGTATATCGAATATTCTCGCACTATACGCCACTCCTTGTGCATGATTTCCGGCACTTGCGGCTATAACGCCAATGCTTCTCTCCTTTTGGCTTAGCGAAGCTATTTTGTTGTACGCACCGCGTAATTTATACGCTCCGGTAAGTTGAAGATTCTCTTTTTTTAGATATACGGAGGTATCACATTTAGCGCTGAGCAAAGGGGCATGGGCAAAAGGGGTCTTAATAACGACATTTCGCACTCTTTTATGTGCTTCAATAATTTTCGACAAAGGTATCATTTAACTAAATATACTCCTATGTTCAACCATAGTACATCTGTTTTGAACGACTTTAATACCCATATCCGAAGCTTTTTTCGCCGCAATGTTATTGACGATACCTTTTTGTAGCCAAAACACTTTGACATCGTCTCTTTTGGAAATAGTCTCGACCAAAATATCCGCCACGGAAGCTTTCCTGAACATATTAACCATATCTATACGCTCTTCTATCTCATCGAGAGACCTATATACTTTTTCACCCAAAATAGTATCCTCTTTAGGGTATATCGGTATTATCTTGTAACCTTTTTCTTGTAGATATTTAGCCACCTTGTGACTATCTTTCTCTTGATTTGGAGAAAGTCCGGGTATAGCTATCGTTTTTACACTCTCGAAAATCTCTTTAAATTCATTCGGATCGGTATTTATCGTGGGAAAATCACACTCCATAAAACTCCTTTTTATCTTCTTGAAAATCTGTAAAGTATAACAAAATTTGCTTTACTAACAAAAGTAGATATCAAGGAGTTTATCAAATATGATCTCTTTCTTATTGATAAATTATTTACTTTTATTACAAAGGGTAACATAAAGTGATATTTTTATTCTTTTTTGTCATTTTTTATTAAAGTTTATTTACAATTGGTAAATATTTATATAACATAGTAAGAAGACTATAGTAAGGAAAACGACTATGAAAAAATATATACTAGCTTTGATACCCGCGACCGTTTTGGTAGCTGGTCCGGTCATAGAGCCTTTGGTTGACTACGACACCCAAGATATTATCGTAGCGAAAAAAGAGGTGAAAAAAAAGATAGTACTACCTCCTACTACACCTCCGATCGTAAAAGCGCCGGGTGTTAGAACGACACAAAAAAGATATTTCACTTACGAATTCGACGCACTTGCGGGCAGAAACTTCGCAGACGACGACTCGATCATAAAAGATGCTACTACGGCAGGAATACGAGTAAACCGATATATCACCGAGGATTTCGCGGTACAGTTGGGTTACGACAGGATCTTCGACGCCGATTATAAGGTAGTCTCGATCGATAAAACACATGCTTCAAGATCCATACCGGTATGCGGTATGCCTTCATGCGACGATAATAACGGTGGTAACGGTGGTAACGGTGGTAATGGTGGTAATGGTGGTAATGGTGGTAATGGCGGTAATGGCGGTAACGGCGGTAACGGATCCGGCGGTGAAGGAGATAATAGTTCCGATAACCCTCTATCGAATCTGGGAGCAAAAAAAGTCGCACAAAGTACGGATATAGATCGATTTTATCTAAACGGACTTAAAGAGATCCACCTTGAAAACAACTCGTTTATCCCTTATCTGTTTGCCGGTATAGGTTACGAACACGTAAATGATAAAAACTACGATATAAAATCACAAGGTTTTTTCAATGCTGGAGGGGGATTGAAATATAGCCTTAAAAAGAAACTAAGAGTCGTTTCGGAAGCGAAAGTGATCAAAAAATTCGAAGATGACAATCTCGACATTGTGGCGATGCTCGGAATAGGTATGCTTTTTGGTCAAAAAGTGATCACGATTAAAAAAGATCAAAACATAGATGAAAAAATCCTTCCTCAAGTCGGTATCGAACAAAATACGGCACCGGAATTTTTAGATGAAGAGACAAACGATAAAACCATCATACAAAACGTACAAGTCGCTTTTGATGAAACCGATATCGATCAAATGATTGAGAGTGCGCCGGAAGAGACTCAAACTCTTTTAACGGAAGACAAAATAGAACTCTCCGGGGCTATAAAAGAGGAGAAAAAAGATGAAGGTAACTATTTCATTCAAGTTGCGGTCGTTTCAAAAGAGAAATCTTTGAACAATTATCTGGAAAAAATCAAAAAGAACGATCTTTCGTATGAAATTAAACCTGTAAGTTTAACAAACCCTTTTACCAAAAGAGTTCTTGTCGGTCCGTATTTAAGCAGACTTGACGCTCAACTTGATATGCCTATCGTTAAAGAGGAGATCGAGAAAAAAGCGTTTATAAAATCTTTTTAGAGACGGATTCGAAATCCGCCTCTATTTTTTAAACCAACTCTTCACTTTGTCTATGATTCCGTCGAAAAGTTTTTCATGTGGCGTACTTTCCACACCGAAAGATTTTCCAAGCTCCAATAAAAGCTCTTTTTGTTCATCATTAAGCTTGGTAGGATAAACTATCTTTATTTGCGCTATGAGATCTCCCTTTCTTGAAGTATGTACATTCTCTATCCCCTCACCTCTTAAAAGAAACTGCTCTTTATCTTTTACGCCGACCGGAATTTCTATCTCTTTTTTACTCCTTAACGTCGGTACTTCTATGATCCCTCCAAGAGCCGCTTGAGTAAAGAAAATCGGAACTTCTATATATACATTATCGCCGTCACGAACAAAATGTTCATCCTCCTTTACGCGTATTAAAACATATAGATCACCTCTTCTTCCGCTTACATGAACATTTCCTTTACCGCTTACTCGTATGCGGTTGCCATGATCTATACCGGCCGGAATTTTAACGCTCGTCACACCCTTCTCTTCGATATAACCTTCACCACCGCACTCTTTACATCTGTTGGCGACAACCTTTCCTTCACCCCTGCAAACTTCACAAGTTTGAGCAAAAGTCATAAATCCCTGACGATAATAAACCTGTCCTCTTCCTTCACACTCGGGACAGGTTATCGACTTTTTATCTCGATCTCCGGTTCCTTCACATTCTCGGCAAATCGTTTTATATTTATAGCTTATATCTTTCTCGCAACCGAAAACCGCTTCATAAAACTCTAAAGTTATATCCGTTTCGATATCAAGGGGATATTTTTGGCTTTTTGAAGATCTACCCGAATTTCCAAAGCCGCTAAATCCTCCTCCAAATACCGACTCGAATATCGAGCCTAAATCACCCATGATATCTTCCATATTCATATCGCTAAAGTGGCTAAACCCCTGATTTTCCAATCCCGCCACTCCATATCTGTCATATGTCGCTCTTTTATTAGGATCACTTAAAACCTGATAGGCTTCATTTATCAGTTTAAACTTCTCTTCAGCCTCTTTGTTCCCTTGATTTCTATCGGGATGATATTTAAGCGCCAGTTTTCGGTATGCCTTTTTAAGTTCATTTTCATCGGCATCCCTACTGATTTCCAATAGTTCATAATAATCAATCTCTACAGCCATGAAAATTCACCCTCTTCTTTATAAATTAAAGCCTGTATATTAGCTCAACTTAACTAAAAAATTGCTCAACATCAACAGATACTTTCAGTTAAAAAAAATTCTCATATGCCGATATAACAGCATAGATACAGCATTCGAAGGATATAAAGTGGATATGAGCTCTCTTAAAATCGTCACTAACGATACTATCAAAGAGATAAGAAAATTTGATATAGTAACGCCCGAATTGTTTAAAGAAGTTTTTATGGAGAAAGCAAAAAAGCACAATCTCTCGATCGATCTTGACAAACTCAAAAACGATACTCTCAATCTGACTCTACATAAAGTGTATGAGATTGAAAAGAAAACAAAAGACAATACGAAACTTTTACAAGAAAATATCGACCTTGCCACAACCGCGATCGACAAACAAGATTCGGAACTTTTAAACAAAGTTCAAGATCAAATGAAAGAGTTAAATAGAAGAATCTCTATGCTCGAAGAGCAGGTTTATTTGGACGAACTTACAAAAGTATATAACAGAAAGTGGTTGTTTGAGAAATTTTTGATAGACGAGAAGTTTACTAAAGACGGTACGCTTATTTTCATAGATGTAGATAAATTCAAGGAGATAAACGACACATACGGACATATAACCGGCGATAAAGTTCTAGCTATGATAGCCCAACTTACGAAAAAACTGGCCGACACTCATACCGTACGATACGGCGGAGATGAATTTTTAGTCGTCTCACTTGACAGCGATTATGAAAAACTTCTCAAGCAAACACAGATGCTATCGGCTCAATTAATGAAAAAACTCTTCATATATCAGGGAAATACCTTCAAGGTGGAAATCTCATACGGCATATCCTCGTTCAAATCGGGTGATAAATTTCATGACATAATCGAAGAGGTTGACCAAAAGATGTATAAACACAAAAACGAAAAGATCAGAGCTTAAAGTACTCTTTTGCTTTTTGAATATCTTTTGATATTTCCTCTTTTAGATCATCAAGATTTTCAAATTTACGATTCTCCCTTAAATAACTCAAAAACGAAACGCTCAACTCAAAAGTTTCATCAAAAGCTTCTTCTTCCAAAATATGGGTTTCTATCGAAAACTTGGAATCGGTAGAGAGTCGATTGCCGATGAAAGTCAAAGAGGGATATCTTCTTTCATTTATAGTCGCGAAGGTTATATAAACGCCCTCTTTGGGAATAAAAAAATTGTCCGTATCAAGATTGAATGTCGCAAACAATTTTTTTCTTCCAAGTCCCTGCCCTTTAATCACTCTAGCGGTTATGGCGTACTCCCTTCCCAAAAGTTTATTTGCCGCCTCTATATTCGCATTTTTGAGAAACTCTTTAATCGTACCGGCGTGAATTGGAATTTTTCCGATTTTTTGTTCATCTACCACTACCACTTCTACATTCTCAAGCATCTTAAGATCATCAGGTTTTCCGGATCTATTTTTTGCAAAACGAAAATCGTAACCTACCACTATCTTCTTAAGAGAAGGAAAATTCTTTTTTATAAAGAGAATGAAATCTTCAACACTCATCTCTTTTATCTTTTCGAACTCCAAAAAAATACAAGGGTGTTTAGTATATCCGCAACGACGCTCTTTGGGAGTCAAAGAGAAAGCGGACTCCTTTTGTACGATCAACAACGCACCGTTTTTATCAAGATGAGAAAGAAGATGCAAATGCGCTTTGTGCATACCGTCAAAACCGCCGATCGCGATAGAGTCGATATCTTTATTTTTGAAAGTGATAGAAGATTTCAGCATTACCCTCTTTACCTTTTATTTTACAATACTCTTTTGCAATCATCCTCCAACCGTATTCATACGCCAAAGCTTGAAACTTTATGATTGCCGACTCTATCGCTTTTTGATCTTTTATGACACCTTTTTTATTTCTTTTTACCTCTTTTCCAACTTCGAATTGAGGTTTGAATAAAATAATTATATCCTTTCGTGAAAGTCTATCCAAATCTTTCATAATATTTTCAATTCCTACAAACGAAACATCGCAAGTCACCAGATCAAAAGGCTCTTGTGCGATGAACTCTCTAATATCCGTACTCTCATGACTAATTACCCTTTTATCTTGTTTCAATAGAGTATGCAACTGCCCTCTTCCGACATCGACCGCGGTAACGTCGGCCGCTTCGTTTTCCAAAAGAATCTGTACAAATCCACCGGTACTGCTACCCACATCCAAACAGCGTCTATTTCTTATATCCACCCTATTTGAGAGGAGAAAAAGCTTTAGTTTTTCCGCCCCTCGACCGACATAGATATTTTCTTGCAAAATTTTGATATCGACGGTTGAATTATTATCTACTTTAAAGGATGCTTTAGTTATTATACTACTGTTAACCGATACCTTTTTATTAAGTATGAGCTCTTTAGCTCTGTTTCTGCTATCGGTAAACCCGTGAATATAGAGGTAGTTGTCTAATCTCATGATAAGTCGCGCTGCTCTTTAATGGTGGCTTTTGTGTAACAAATAGTTATAAAATACAGCATGCAAAGTAAATTATTCCTGAAATTTACACTATTTACCTAAAATCACTAAAAAAAAACTACCAGGCACCGATTTAGGAGTATAACAAAATCAACACAGGAAAGAATATGAAAGTATCGAACAAAGAGATTGCAGCGGAAATCAACAAAACTCCATCGGCGATATCTTATCTTAAAAAGAATAACTACGATGAGTATCAGATCTTAAAACTCGGAGTACTTTGCAAAAAGTTAAATCTCGACAATGAAGATTTACTGGCAATGTACACTCTTAAGCAGATAGAGTTAAAAAAAATTGCTTCTTAGAGTGAACTAGGGCTGTTTTTGATCTTTTCGGAGGAGTTGAGATCAATTTATCGTATCAATACCAAATTCTACTTAAATACAAACCGTTAGGCGCGACAGGATCTCTAACGAAAGTCTTTCTCAAAATCAACTGATCTTTTAGATCACTCTTATCCAACAAGCCACTACCGATCTTCAACAAAAAAGAGACCATAAGTCTAATCTGAGAACGAACGAAACCGTCAGCCTCAAAACCGAATATGAAAAAATCACCGTATTCATAAAATTTACTTCGATATATCTCTCTTTCGTAGTGAGCGACATCCGAACCCTCTTTAGCAAAAAGCGCAAAATCATGCGCTCCCTCGAACAGTTTAACGGCCTCTTTGACTTTATATAAATCAAACGGCTTCGTATAAAGAACATAAGGCGTTAAAAACACATTCGGTTCCCGTGTGGATACTATGTATCTGTACGCTCTCTTTTTTGCGTCGAATCTTGCATGAAAATCGTCGTTCACCGCTTTTATATCATGAACATATATCGATGGAAGAGCTTTTTTATTGATATTTCTCTTCAGTGCAAAAAGATCGCTCCAAAAAGAGGGAAGATCAAGAGATATGACTTGAGCGACGGCATGCACGCCTCTATCCGTCCTTCCACTCGCATCAAAGCGGCTTTTTATACCCAAAGAGGAAAAAATCTCGTACAACCTATTGGCAACTGTAGGAACACCACTATTTTGAATCTGAAAACCGTAAAATTTACTGCCGTCATAACTTAGCGTCATTTTAACTCTCATTTTTAAAAACGCTCCATCACTCTTTTTTTGAAGAAGAGAGCTGAAAAAATAAAAAATAGAGCAAACACTCCAAGCGTCCCGTAAAACGGGAACTTCTGCGCAACATTGAAAATCGCTATATAGTAAAGTATCACCACAAGCATACTGTTTAGATAGACGTTTGGTTTTTGGTGACGCATATGGGCGATTCCGAAAGAGAGAGCGAACATAAAAGTGGCCAAAGGAAAAAGAGCTACAAGAAGTGCGAAGGAGAGACCGGAGGCTCTTTTTTCGTTTGTTTTCGCTTTCATCCAATATTCGATTATATTACTACTTTTTAACTCTTGAAGTTTGGGGTTGTAGTTCATATTCAGTTTTTTATAATCTATTTGCGTCAATTTATCTCTTGCTATATCATAAACCTTTCCATGGTTTAATTTCAAACTGAGTAAAGAGTCGTTTCTATCGAGTTTCGCGTTTTTTGCGAGTATGAACTTATCGTTTTCGCCGCTCTCTCCTTTTTGATATAAAACGATATCGTTATAAGTATCTTTCGCGTTGGAATGAACGAAAAGATGCCAATTGGAAAATTTCTGTCCGAATTCACTCTCTTTTATATTCAGCTTCGCTTCCATACGTTTCAACGAAATGAAATTATCGCTCATCTGTTTGGAGATGGGAATAAAAAAGATACTATTAGCCAACAAAAACAGGGTAGTCAAAAATGAAAGAGAAAAAAAGATTTTCGCTATTTTCACGGGATTTAACGTCAATGCGAATAAAACGACCATCTCGTTTTCCCTCGACATACTATACATCGTCATAGCTACGGCTATGAAAAACGTCACCGGAAGAGTATATGTAAAAATTTCCGGTACGGCATATAAAAAAATTTCACCCAAATCCAAAAAACTAACCGATATAAGAGCGGTTAAACGTGAAACGGTAATAAAAAATATTACCGATACAAGAAAAAAAAGAGTTAAAAAAAGCGACAAAAAGAGCGATGAAAAATTGGCTAAAATATAGCGTGTAACTCTATCCATATAACTTTACTAAAATCCCCGAAAAAAAATCTTCAGCCATATACACTATGAAAAGAGCAAGCGCCAAAAAAGGAATGAAAGGTACTTCAAAATCTTTCTCGCGAATAATGATAAAAACGGGAAGAGCGATCACAGCCGATAAAAATATCGCGACCGCTCCAAGTTTCAATCCGACCATAGCGCCTATCGTCGCGGCTATCATTATATCGGCTTCACCCAAAGCCTCCTTTTTCGTAAAATATGAAACATAAAAACGAAGTAGAGAAAAACCTCCCGCAAAAAGAAGCGCATTTACAAGATTTTGCAAAACAAAAGGAGACGATACAACGGCAAGCGACAACGCCGAAAGATTTAAACTATCCGGAACCGCTTTATATCTAAAATCTATCAAAGAGAGGCCAAGTAATAACGAAAACACCAAACCGGAAACGATAGCGAAGGGAATATTTTGAAGTTTATAATATACAAGCGCGAATATCAAGGCGCTTAAAGCCTCGATAACGGGGTATTGAATAGAGATACTCTCTTTGCAAAAATAGCATTTACCGCGTAAAAGAAACCATGAAATCAAGGGTATATTATGCCACCATTTAAGCTTTTTATTGCATTTAAAACAGTGAGAAGCGGGAAATACGATACTCTCCTCTTTTGGAATTCTCAGTATCAATACATTTAAAAACGAACCAAAAAGCAACCCGAAAAGAGTCACTATAAAACCTTCTATTATCATTTAACAGCTCCAAAACGCCTCTGAATTTTGTGAAAATCTTTAATGATTTCATCAAGATCCTCTATGTGAAAATCCGGCCAAAGCGTATCGGTAAAATAGAGTTCGCTGTAAGCCGCCTGCCACAACAAGTAGTTCGAAAGCCTTTTCTCACCGCCAGTTCTGATCAATATATCGACCGGATCCATTCCGGCAGTATCCAAAAGCGAATCGAAACTCTCTTCATCAACCGTTTTTTTCTCTTTTACAGCTTTGTTCACCGCTCTTACTATCTCGTTTTTCGAACCGTAATTTACGGCTAAAACCTGAGTAAGACCTGTAAAATGCGCTGTTTTTTCTTTAGTATATTTTATTCTCTCTTGAAGAGTTTGAGGAAGTTTTGAGATCTCACCAATAGTTTCAAAACGAACATTATTTTCCAAAAATAAAGAGAGCTCATTTTTAAGATATCTATCCATCAGTTTCATCAAAAAGCTGACTTCACCTTCGGGTCTTTTCCAATTTTCGGTACTAAACGCGTAAAGAGTGAGATATTTGACTCCGAGATTCGAAGCGTGTGTGGTAATCTCTCTTACTCTTTTTGCGCCCTCTTCATGTCCGACGATACGCTTTAAAAAACCCCGCTTTTTCGCCCATCGTCCATTGCCGTCCATTATAATGGCTATATGCTTTAGTTCATTCATTAAAAAATCATCCTTTCAGATCCAGAAGTGACGAAACGGGCTCATACAAAGGAGAGATTTTTTCACTTTTATGAAATAACCTTCCTTCAAAATCCAGATGAGACAACTCCTCTTTTAAAAACTCCAGACTCTGTTCATAATAGAGATAAAGTGTCAAACGTCTAATATCCGAACTAATTTCTACCACTCCTTCAAGAGGGCCTATGTGCTCAAAAGCGGCATAAAAATCAATAATACCATCTTCACTTGAAGTTTGGCTGGAAGATGCTCTTTTTTTAAATTGAAATAATCTACTTTTCTCTTCATGATTTAAAAGCATCGTAAAAACATCGTTATTTAAAGCCGATATCATATTCGCCAGCGTCATAAACTCCTGTTTCGAGTTCGCATTTGCCATATGTTCTAGAATAATCATCTTCATCTTCGCTTTGGGCGAACTTGAAGTGAGCACTTCAGCCATTTTCGATGGAGAAAATTCAGGTAAAAACGAGACGAGCTTGGAGTTTTGCAAAAGATCGGGTTTTTTAAGAAGTTTTGAGAGAGAGATCGTACCGTTTTGTAAATTCTCTTTCATTACTCCCCAATACTTTTTCCCAACCTCCAACTCCAATGTACTTTTTGTACTAAGTTCTCTAGTACCGATCATAAGATCATATTTTTGAGGAGCGCTTTTTTGCAAAACCTCTATATTTACCGGCAAAATGGAATTAAACCTTTTCGTAGCCAATTTCGACAACAAAAGATCGATTTTAGCGATCTGAGTAAGCTGAGAAATCATCAATCGCCGATTTGTTTCAAGTTCTCCAAAAGCTGTAAAGAGACGCTCAACTTATCGGCTTTTGGCAATTTTATCTCTCTTTTGGAGGTTAAAAGAGTTATTTCATTTTTATCGCTTCCGAAAGGATTTTTATTTATATCGTTCAAACATACCGCATCGAGACTCTTTTTTTCAAGCATCTTTTTTGCATTTTCAAGCGCCTCTTTTTCGCCGCTTTCGGCTTTAAACCCGACACTGAAAATTCCCTCCTTGTCAATAGAAGATAAGATATCTCTATTTTTTACAAGCTCTAGCGACCAACTATCTCCAAGCGTCTCTTTTTTCAACTTCCCTTTTTGGGGAAATTTCGGAACATAGTCGCTAACGGCGGCGGTCATAAAGAGATAAGGTTTTTTCAAAACAAGCTCCGGTACGCTCTCGTCCATCAAAGTGGCTTTTGTTAAAACACCCTTTTTCGCAACTCTAATAGCATCCACCAAATACTCTTCCAACTCTTTTGAATCATCGACATCTATGACATAGAGATCGCAGGGAATATCTTTTATCTTTTTCGTAGCTAGCAAACAGACATCCGCACCCTTGTAATAGAGCGCTTTACATAAAGCGGCGGCCATTTTACCGCTTGAGAAATTCGAAATATATCTCACATCGTCTATCTTTTCGATCGTACCTCCGCCGGTAACGACAACACGACGATTTATCCAAAACTCATCTTTTAAAAGCGTTTGAACGGTTTTATGAAATATATCGGACACTTCCGCCATAGCGCCGATACCCTCATCTCCGCAAGCTAGAAGCTTTTTTTGCGGCTCTATCTCTTCGAAATTTAAAAGTTTTAACATCTTGAGAGAGGCTTTTGTGGTATTGTTCAGATACATGTTCGTGTTCGCCGCCGGCGCTATGAGAATCGATTTCGTATAAGCTAGCGCAATTTGCGTCAAAAGATTATCGGCTATTCCGTTACTTAGTTTATTTATAGTATTTGCAGTAGCTGGTGCTATGACATAAATATCAGCCCATTTTCCTATATCTATATGGTTGTTATCATTTGCCCAGGATTCAGAATCCTGGTGTAAAACTTCATTTTGGCTGATCGCTTCAAATGTCAAAGGATTTATAAATCGTTTAGCACTCTGGCTCATTACGACTCTAACTTTGGCACCCTCTTTTATGAAAAGCCGAATAAGATCCGGAATTTTATAGATCGCGATACTTCCGGTAACCGCGATCAAAATTTTTTTGCCGGCTAACAACATAATAAAAATCCTATAATATATGAGTAAAATATAACCGTTATACTAACACTTTACTCTTTAAAAAACTTGTCAAAAAATCCATCGACCGTTTTCATATTCGTTCTGCTTATCGCTAGAGAACCTTTTTTGACATCTTTGCTAACCGTCGTTCCGGCGGCTATTAAAACTTCATCCTCTATCACTACCGGTGCTACGATTTGAGTATCACTTCCAACGAAGACATTTTTACCTATAACGGTTTTGTATTTATTCTTTCCGTCATAGTTGCAAGTGATGGTTCCGGCACCTATATTTGTTCCCTCGTCTATATCGCAATCGCCAAGATAACTCAAATGTCCGGCCTTGACACCCTTTAGAGTCGATTTTTTCACTTCGACGAAATTTCCTATATGAGTATCGACAAGTTCACATCCCGGACGTACTCTAGCAAGAGGACCAACCGTCGAATTCATTATTTTACTATCTTCAATGACGGAGTTGGCCTTTATATGGCTGTTGTCTATTTTGGTTCCGTGTAAAAGCGTCACACCGTTTTCTATGATCGACTCGCCCTCTATCGCTACATCCGCATCTATATATATCGTATCCGGAAGCCGCATTGTTACACCGCCGGCCATAAAACTCTTTTTAATTCTTCTTTGCATGATCTCCTCGGCACGGCTTAAATCATATTTTGAATTGACACCTTTAAAATTCTCCTCCTTTACATAAAGCGGAGCCACCTTGAAACCGTCGTTTTTCGCAAGCTCGACCACATCGGTCAAATAGTACTCCATCTGCGCATTATCGTTACTTAGCTTGGGAAGATAGGATTGGAGTATCTCTTTTTTAAAAAGGTATATCCCCGCATTTACCGTTTTTATCTCTTTTTCTTCATCGCTCGCATCTTTCTCTTCGACGATTTTCACCACTTCATCGTTTCTAATAACCACTCTTCCATAGCCCGAAGAGTCATCCATCTTAATGACGCTCATGACAATATCGGCATCGATTTCGGTAAATTTTTCAAGTTCCTGCGCCTCTATAAGAGGCATATCGCCGTTTAAAACAAGTACCTTTTGATGACGAACATCTATGTTCATAACGGCTCCGCCCGTTCCGGGATAATTGGCATGATCTTGTATTACGAAATTTATATCGTCAAAATATTTTTGCATTCTCTCTTTTACCAAATCGGCTTGATGAAAGAGTACGACGGTTATGTCGTCACTTAATTTTTTCGCCTCTTTGATAACGAAATAGAGCATCTCGAAACCCGATATCTCATGAAGTACTTTTGGAAGCTTTGACTTCATGCGAGTACCCTTGCCAGCAGCTAAAATAATTACTGAATTATTTATCATGTTTAATTTTCCTTGTAAAAAATGAAGTAATTTAGATATCTGTAATCTTATTATTGTATCATAATAAAATATACTATTTAATCATTATACTTAAGTATATCGTTCAAACATTAAATAAATTTACAAAACTGTCGATATTTGTATCAATATTGATATTTATATAATATTTTCAATTTAAGGATATTAAAACCATGGATTTAGGAACAGTCATTGGGTTGGTCCTCACTTTGGGTCTGCTCTTTGGAGCGATGGCAATGGGTGTTGGAATCGGTCCATATATAGATGTACCTTCTATACTCATCGTTTTCGGCGGTACTATAGGTACTCTAATGATCGGCTTCAAAATGGAGCATGTAAAAAACTTCGGCAAGATGTTCATGGTCGCAATCAAGCCGGTCACCGACGATCCCAAAGAGTTGATCACAAAACTTGTAGAGTATTCCACAAAAGCTAGAAAAGAGGGAGTTTTGGCACTTGAGGGTGATGTCGCAAACGAAGAGAATGAGTTTTTGAAAAAAGGTCTCGGTATGGCAATTGACGGAAATGAACCCGATATCATACGAGATCTTTTAGAGATAGATATGCAACAAACCGACACAAGACATAAAGTAAACGCCACATTTTTCGGACAGATATCCGGTTTCGCCGGTGCGATGGGAATGATCGGAACGCTCATAGGACTTGTCGCGATGCTTTTAAACATGGCCGATCCCGCGGCTATTGGTCCGGCTATGGCGGTCGCACTTTTGACGACGATGTACGGTGCGATGCTAGGAAACATAATAGGAGGACCGGTCGAGAATATACTGGGGCTTAGAAATACCGACGAAATGGTTATAAAAACCCTCATTATAGAGGGGATAATGTCAATTCAAGCCGGTGATAATCCCAGAACTCTCGAAGCGAAACTATTGGCATTTTTACCGCCTAGTGAGAGAGAGAGTCAATTTGATTAGGAATAAAAATGGCTAAAAAAGATTGTCCTGAACAAGATTGTCCCAAATGTCTGCCCGGATGGCTTGCGGCATTTGGAGATCTTATGTCACTTCTTCTTTGTTTTTTCGTACTGCTTCTTTCGATGTCCACTATGGATGCCAAAAAAGTGGCGGAAGCCGCGGCTTCTTTGACAGGGGCTTTGAGCGTTTTGGAGGGAGGCACGAAGGTCAAAGTTTCACCCGAGAGACAGCAGGAAACCACCCCGATCGATGCGGAAGATGAGCAAGCACAAAAGATGAAAACTCTTAAAAGAACGATCGTCGAGTTGAACGAGATGTCAAAAGCTCAAGAGGGATCTAAAGCGACACTCGAAGAAGCTGAAAACGGTTTTATGATTCGTCTGCCCGCAAAACTTCTATTTAAAAAAGGGAGTGCAAAAATTGATGACGACGACGCTCTTTTATTTTTAAAGCGAATCGCTCTTATTATCGATAAACTTCCAAAAGATATGAGAGTTCATGTTATCGGTCATACTGATGACAGCAAACCGGTTTACTCACCATATGAAGACAACTGGGAGCTTTCGGCTGCAAGAGCTATTTCGGTTGTAAAGATATTGATAAACAACCATATTGAACCAAAGCTTTTAACAGCTTGCGGTAAAGCTGAATTTGATCCGATAGCATCAAACTTAACCGCTGTCGGTAAGGAAAAAAACAGGCGCGTTGAGTTATACTTTTTTTCAAAAGACGAGGATGACGAGCAGAGTGTAAAAAAGAGCATTCTGGATAAAATTAGCGGAGGGTAAAGATCAAAATAGCAATTGCGGTATTTTTAGCTCTTACCTCTTTGGCTTTCGGCGGTGACGCCGTAACGGTACCGACTGTAAATCTCTCCCTTTCAGCTCCAACAGAACCAAAAGATCTTGTAAGTTCTCTAAATGTTTTAGTAGTTTTAACGCTTCTTGTTTTAGCTCCTTCACTGATTTTGGTCATGACCAGTTTCATCCGTCTTATCGTAGTCTTTTCATTTTTAAGACAGGCTCTTGGTACTCAGCAAATGCCGCCGAATCAACTACTGGTATCTTTGGCGCTGATTTTGACATTTTTTATTATGGAACCCGTAGGCAAAAAGACATACGATGAAGCGATAGTTCCATATATGGATAAAAAGATCTCATACGAAGAGGCTTTTGAAAAAGGAGTCGCACCATTTAAATCTTTCATGATCAAAAATACCAGAGAAAAAGATCTGGCTCTGTTTTTTCGCATACGAAAGCTTCAAAATCCTCAAAACTACAACGACGTACCTCTTAGTATCGTTATACCGGCCTTTATGATCAGCGAGCTGAAAACCGCTTTTGAGATCGGATTTTTACTCTATCTGCCTTTTTTGGTCATAGATATGGTGGTGAGTTCGGTTTTGATGAGTATGGGTATGATGATGCTTCCTCCCGTTATGATATCGATGCCGTTTAAACTGCTCATTTTCGTCTTGGTTGACGGATGGAATCTGCTTATCGGAAATCTGATAGCGAGTTTTAGATGAAATGCGAATACTTTGGAAAATGCGGTAGCTGTACGCTTTATGAGATGGATTATGAAACTCAGTTGAACTTTAAAACGGATAAAATCAAAAAACTTTTCGAAATAAAAAAGATCGATGTTATAAGCTCAAAATCCGAACATTTTCGCTCTCGTGCGGAATTTCGCATATATCATGACTATGAAAAAAAGAGTATCTCCTATGCGATGTTTCAAAGAGGTAGAAAAAGAGTTTTGCCTATAAAAGAGTGTCCGATAGTCAGCAAACCGATAGATAGAATGATGCGGCCTCTTTTAGAAGCCGTTTCAAAGATCGAAATTTTATCTCATCGTCTTTTTAGCGTAGAGTTTTTATCCGATGACGAAAATGAACTTTTAGCGACACTAATATATCACAAAAAAATCGACTCCGTTTGGGAAAATGAAGCGAAAAAGATCGCCCGAAAACTAAAGATCGATCTAATCGGAAGAAGTCGAGGTGTTAAAAAAATCGTAACAAAAGATTTTGTAACGCAAAAATTGATCATATCCGGTAAAAAATATATCTTCAAGCTGTACGAGAGCGGTTTTTCACAACCCAACAGCTATGTAAACCAAAAAATGATAGAGTGGGTAAAAAGCGAAATCGAACCGACCGATACGGATCTTTTGGAACTTTACTGCGGTCACGGAAACTTCACGATCCCTCTTGCGGAGAGTTTTAGAGCGGTTTTAGCCACCGAAATTTCAAAAAGTTCGATCAAAGCGGCAAAAGAAAACGCACTCTTGAACAATACGCAAAATATTTCGTTCGTAAGATTGAGCGCCAAAGAGTTGACCGAAGCTATAACAAAAAAAAGAGAATTTAAAAGACTTCAACATATAAATCTCGACGCATACGAGATATCTTACGTATTTGTCGATCCTCCTAGAGCCGGACTGGACGAGGCGACTCTGAATCTAATACAAACTTATGAAAATATCATCTATATCTCTTGCAATCCGATCACGCTAAAAAGAGATCTTGAAATTTTAAAAAGAAGATTCATGATAAAAAGATTCGCTATTTTCGATCAGTTCGCATACACGCAGCACATAGAGTGCGGGGTTTTTTTAGAAAAGAGTTAAACGAAGAAAACGGTACGAAGAAAACGCTCCGCACCGTTTTTTAGAGATTATCGAACCGCTCTGGTTTTTTCGTCGATAATCGGCTCCGCCTCTTCGACTATTACGGGTGCGGGTGCGGGCTCTACGATCGGAGCCGGTGCGGGCTCTACGACAACCGGAGCCGGTGCGGGCACTGGAGCCGCTTTTTCAACCACTTTTTTAGGCGCTGCACAAGGAGCGTTGTTACACGATCTTTTTTCCGCACAACCTCCTAATATCGCTAAAGCAACCAATGCGGCTACAGTCATAGAAATTTTCGTCATCATATATCCTTCAATATTTTTAATATAGCAAATTCCGAATACCGCCCTCTTGAGATGTATTACACTACCGATCTTTCAGTAAAGGCGACGGTTCATATGCTCTATAATGCGAATTATACTTAATATTTATAATAATTTACTTAAGGGTTTTATATAACTATGCTTAGATTAAATCTAATAAGTTACAATATTTGTATGAAAACTTTTATATTTTTATTCATTTTACTTATTTCGTTCTTCGTATATCTGTTTGTATATACACCCGCTGAAAAAGCGAAAAAAGTTAATTTTTCCAATACTTTAAACGCCCCCACACTGGATGCTATCGAAAAAAAAATGAGAGAGTTGTCACCCGTTATAAAAGAGAAGAAAATCGAGAAAAAAGATTATACGATATCCGAAAATCTACGCGACTCCATAGTCTATCAAGAGGATACTCCAAAACCTATCTCGGAGCATATCGCTTTTGATACTCTCGTCGAAATCATATTGCAAATAAGACCAACTTATCCAAAAGAATCCATTACGCTCAACACCCCTATGAATTCGTTACTTATCAAAGATGAAGATAAAGAGAGATTCAAAGAGAAAATAGGTAATAATTTCAAACTCCAAAATGGCGAATTAGAGAAGCTTATGAAAAAAAACAGATTGCTTTGGGACTGGGTAAACACCCTAAGACGATAAATCATGCATTTGATAAAAAGCGGCGAAAAGTTACCCGAAATAAAGACGGCCGGTCTGGTCATTCGTCCGAAATCTCCAAATTTAAAACCCTACTACGAAATTTTGAAAAACTCTCTTAAAAAATACGGGGTAACTCTTTTAGCAGCTCATAACAGCGCATCGCAACTCGGTATAGACGGCGTTACAAGAGAAGAGATGTTTGAAAAAAGCGATATCCTCATCTGCATAGGAGGCGACGGCACTCTTTTATCTTTGAGCCGAAGAAGTTACGCTTACAATAAACCTATTTTAGGCATAAATGCCGGAAATCTCGGTTTTTTAACGGATATACAACTTTTTGAGATAGAGGAGTTTATCGATAAAATTTTTCGCGGCGAGTATCGAATAGATCACAGAATGGTGCTTGACGTGATTCTCACTTCGCCGGTAGGAAACAAATCGCTCATAGCTTTCAACGATGTGGTACTATCTCGTCCGTCGATCGAAGGAATGGTAAATGTAAACGCATACGTAACTTCTTATGAAGCACATATGATGAAAAAACATTTAAATCGATATTACGGAGACGGTGTCATCATCTGTACTCCGACCGGTTCGACGGCCTACAACCTCTCTGCGGGAGGACCGATCGTATATCCGTTAACGGAAGCTTTGATCGTAACTCCCATATGTCCCCACTCTCTTACGGAGCGTCCTTTGGTATTGCCTGCCGATTTCGAAATCGAGTTTGAGAGTGAAGACGAAACGATCATAGTCGTGGACGGACAAGACATTTATAACTTGAAATTTTTTGATTCCATCTGTATAAAAATAGCTAAAAAAGGGATTAGAATGATTCATAGAGTCGAAAGAAACTATTTTGACGTATTAAAGCAAAAGCTTCACTGGGGGAGTAATTGATAGAGAGATTTTATCTTAAAGATCACTTTGGATTTAAAGAGGCGGAACTTGAGTTCGATCGAAATTTCATAGTTTTTACAGGTCCAAGCGGAGCGGGAAAATCGGTACTTATGGAAGCCCTCCTATCTTTGTTCGGATTTAAGGATTGTGATGCCGGCTTGATAGAAGCGTCGATAAATCACAAAATAGGTTTGGAGGATTTCGGCATACAAGAAGATGAACCGAATATCTTCTGTCTTACAAAACAGAAATCCGCAAGATATTTTATAAACAATCGACAAATTTCCAAAAAAAATATAAAAACTATTAGCAGCCGTTTCATAAACTATCTTAGTCTTCGAGAATTCAACGAATTTGAGAATGAAAACCTGCTCACTTTAACGGATGCGATAGCATCGGCTTCAAACTCAAAATATCAAAAGCTGCTAAATGAATTCAAGATCGGTTACGACGAATATAAAAGATGTAAAACGAAACTGCAAAAGGTTCTTTTTGAAGAGAAAAAAGTCGAAGAGTTGAAAGAGTTCACCGCTTTCGAAATTAAAAAAATAGAAGATATAGATCCCGATATAGACGAATACGAACAACTTATGCAACAAAAAAAAGAGCTCTCGAGAAAAGAGAAGATACAAGAGGCTATCTCTTCGGCTTCGGGAGTATTCGAATATAGATCAAAAGTAGGTGAAGCTTTAACTCTTCTTGAAAAAGAGAGCAGCAATTTCGAAGAGGCGCTAAGCGATGTAGAAGCGATTTTTCAAGAGGCTCTTATTAGACTCGGCGAGCTGGAAGATATCGAAATAGAATCTCTACTAAACCGAATAGAACAGCTCTCTTCCTTAAAAAGAAAATATGGCTCGATAGAAGAAGCTTTAATCTATCTGCAAAAAAAGAGAGAAGAACTTTCACGCTATGAAAATCTAGCCTTTGAAAAAGAGAATCTTCTAAAAGAGGCGCAAAAACTCGAGGAAAAAGTCAACCGACTCGCCGATGAGATAACGAAAGAGCGAAAAAAAGCT
This sequence comes from uncultured Sulfurospirillum sp., assembly GCA_964573205.1. GTDB lineage: Bacteria > Campylobacterota > Campylobacteria > Campylobacterales > QNZT01 > QNZT01. Next base: position 26,517 of record CAZNIT010000046.1, read on the forward strand.
CTGAAAACATTACAAGAAAGGGTCGAGCACTATCTAAATCTATTATATCTGGAAGATGTGAAGTTTATCTTAAAAGAAAAAACGCTGACGGCATACGGAAAAGATGAGATAGAAACCGTTTTAAAAACTACGGATCTAAAGAAGGTAAGCTCGGGAGAGTTGAATCGTTTACGGCTAGCCCTTTTGGCCGCTTCCAATGAATTTATACAATCAAACGGCGGCATATTGATACTTGATGAAATAGATGCGAACGTAAGTGGCAAAGAGTCCATGAGCATAGCTTCGGTGCTGCAAACTTTAAGCAAAAACTATCAAATTTTTGCTATCAGTCATCAACCTCAACTCTCTTCGACCGCACAAATGCATTTTCTAGTACAAAAAAAAGACGGCGTAAGCAGCGTCACTCCTTTGGATAAAGAAGGACGTATAAATGAACTTTCACGGATGATAAGCGGTAAAGAGATAAGTGACGAAGCCTTGAATTTTGCAAAAAGTCTTTTAAAAAATCAAAACGGTTGAATTTTATGGTATAATCATCCCAACCTAATATATCAAATCAAGGAGAAGATCATGGCAAAAGTCGTTAAAGTTATAGAGGTGCTGGCTCAGTCTGGCAAAAGTTGGGAAGATGCGGCGAAGAACGCGATTGCCGAAGCCTCCAAATCCGTTAGAAACATCCAATCCATATACATCAAAGATAAAAGTGCTAAAGTGGTGGATAATAAAATAGTAAAATATCGCATCACCGCAAAAATCTCATTCACCATCGAATAACACAAGAGGATGTCAACAACGCATCCTCCTTTGAATCTTCAAAAAATTTCAGGATCGTTAAATTATGATTATAGATACTCATTGTCATTTAAATGACAAAAGATTCCGATCGGATCTCGAAGACGTGATAAAAAGAGCTAAAAAAGCCGGGGTCGGTGCGATGATAATCCCCGGAGCCGATCCGGTGGAACTTCCTAGAGCCGTAGAGATCGCACAAGAGCATGAAAATATCTATTTTGCCGTAGGAGTTCATCCGTACGATATTGAAAGTTTCGACTCGAATCTTTTGAAAAAATATATAAATCATCCAAAATGCGTCGCGGTAGGTGAATGCGGCTTGGATTATTATAGACTTCCAAAAGACAAAAATGAAAAAGAGGCTCAAAAAGAGGCTCAAAAAAAGATTTTTAAAATTCAGATCGACTTGGCGAAAGAGTATAAAAAACCTCTAATCGTCCATATAAGAGAAGCGTCAAAAGATAGTCTGGATATCTTAAAGGAGCAAAACGCCAAAGAGGTCGGCGGCGTACTTCATTGTTATAATGCGAGTGAAATATTATTGGAGTTGAGCGATGACGGATTTTATTTCGGTATAGGGGGAGTGATAACCTTTAAAAATGCCAGAAAACTAGTCGAAGTATTGCCGAAAATTCCAAAAGATAAAATTTTATTCGAAACCGACGCGCCGTACCTCGCACCCCACCCTCACAGAGGCGAGAGAAACGAACCGGCATATACGACTTATATTGCGGAAAAAACCGCTCAAATTGTAAAAACGGATAATGAAACATTAAAAAACATTGTACTTGAAAATACAAAAAAATTATTTCAAGTTTTTTAAAGTGGGCTTTAACTACAATCCTCTTCACATATAAGACAAGGAAATATCCTATGATAATGAAAATTTTGTTCATGATAGCTCTTTTGCAGCTTCTCATGATACAAAGTTTCGCAAAAAACATTATTCTTGAAATTGATCCCTATGAAGAGATTAAAATTTTAGAGAGTCTTGATATCGACACATCCTTTTTGGATGATCCCCATTATATAAAGATGAAAAAAAATATCGATCAACTTAAAACCATCTACTTTTTAAAAACGTTAAAAAGAGGAAATCTTTTTATGCCCAATCTTCAAGAACTTTTAGACGAGTCGGAAATTCCTAACACTTTTCTCTATATGGCGATGGTGGAGTCAAAATTTTTAGCGGACAGCAAATCACATAAACACGCCGCAGGATTGTGGCAATTTATGCCGGCAACCGCAAGAGAGTACAATCTAACTAGAAACAGTCACTTGGATGAAAGGTTAGATCCCATCAAATCAACTAAAGCCGCTATCGAATATTTGAAATACCTTCATGACAGATTCGGAAAATGGTACCTTGCGGCTATGGCGTACAATTGCGGGGAAGGAAGACTCGCAAATGCGATACGAAAAGCTAAAACGGACGACCTTGCAACTCTACTAGATCGAAAAAAGGGGTATCTTCCGAAAGAGACCAGAGATTACATACGCCGTATTTTGGTAGCGGCGCTTTTGGCTCAAGATAAAAATATAATAGAAAAGAACGACTATAATCACCTTTACGGTCTATGTAGCAATAAAAAACTCGCGAAACTATATTTCAAAGGGGGAGAGAGTCTCTACTCGATTTCACTGAAAATCGGAGTGCCGCTGAAAAAGATAAAAGCATGCAATCCCCACCTAATAAAAAATCGCCTACCGCCGAATAAAAAAATATTTTACATCTATCTGCCGGAAGATTTGGCTCAAGAGGCGAAAAACGCCATAAAATCGACTAAAGAGACATTTACATATATCGTCAGACCGAACGATACGCTCTTTCAAATAAGCAAGCGCTTCAATATAAAAATGAGCACGATCAAAAGGTTGAATCCAAATCTCAAAAGAATATTAAGAATAGGAACCCCTCTAACGCTTCTTGGAAATAATCCATATGAAGATAAAGAAAAAGAGCGTGAGATAAAGATCATCAAAAATAGAACCTTTCTTTATCAACTTGAAGAGAACCTCACACTTTACGAAATAAGTATAAAATTCAACAATAAGATATCGACTCTTAAAGAGTTAAATCCCAATATCCCGGATAGACTACAAAAAGGCGCTAAAGTCGTAGTCATAAGAGATGTGGAGATCAATACGACAAAAGATAGCGAACCCGTCGTATTCGCTACGAAAGCGATAACAAACGATACGAATGCAACTTCTAACGATTTAAATATGACCGTAAAAAAATATGCGGTGGAATTTAAAAATAAATCGAAAGATAATTTAAAAGATGGTAATGCTATGATATTAAATAACGAAAATAATAAAACAGAAAAAAAGTCGTATGAAGCAAATGCCACAATCGAACAAAATAGAACGAATATACAAAAAACCACTTGCATTACTCTCAATTAGTCTCCTCACGGCTATCTTTGTTTTACAGGGTTGCGCACTTTCAAATCCATTCGTGCCCTCAGGTGAAGAGTATCGACATACATCCTATAAAAGCGTACAACAACCCATAAAAAGCGACATAATGTACAAAGCGACGATGCGCCCGTACAGTGTAAACGGTACACGGTACATCCCCTCGACGGTTCGAATAGGAGAAAAATTTACGGGGGTGGCAAGCTGGTACGGCCCGAATTTCCATGGTCTTCAAACTTCAAACGGTGAATATTACGATATGTACACATATACCGCCGCACATAAAACCCTACCTATAAATACGATGGTAAAAGTCACCAACCTAAAAAACGGATTAAGTACCGTCGTACGAATAAACGACAGAGGACCTTTTGTAAAGGATCGTATCATCGATCTCTCCTATATAGCCGCAAAAGAGATCGGCGTTTTAAAACATGGAACGGCAAAAGTAGAACTTGAAGTTATCGGTTTTGATCAAAAAGCGAATAAATACGCCCACAAACCGATCTTGCAAACACAAAGAACGAAACTTCCAAAGATCGAAAAAAGTTCCCAAACTCTCGATAAAATCGGCTTCGGTATTCAAATAGCATCATTTTCCGATCAAAACAAAGCGCTGGAGTTTAAAAGAAAATGCTATAATGACAAATTAACGCATCCGATAGTCATAAAAACGAAAGAGATCGCGAACAAGCCGATATATACTATCGTTATATCCGGATTCTCTACGAAAGAGAAGGCTAAAGAGCATATAAGAAAATATGGCTTCAAAGATGCATTTGTTATAAGGAATTGAATTTGACGACTATACGAAGAGATACGAAAGAGACTCAAGTTGAAGTTTCGCTCCAGATATACGGAAACGGAGAAAACTCCATTTGTACGAAAATAGGCTTTTTCGATCATATGCTTGAGGCATTCGCAAAACATGCACATTTCAACTTGGAACTAAAATGCGAGGGCGATCGGCACATCGACTTTCACCATAGTGTGGAAGATAGCGCCATAGTACTGGGAGAGGCTTTATATAAAGAGATATATCCGATTGAAAAAATAGAGCGATTCGGTGAGGCGAGCGTCGTTATGGACGAGGCTTGCGTAAATACAACACTGGATCTATCAAATCGCCCTTTTCTTTACTTCGACGCGAAATTCAAAGATAAGATCGGAGAGTTCGATACGGAACTCATAGAAGAGTTTTTCAGGGCACTTTGTTTCAATGCCGGTATAAGCGCTCATATAGTCTCACTTAGAGGTAAAAACAGTCACCATATCGCCGAAGCGCTTTTTAAATCGTTTGCAATCGCTCTAAGAAGAGCTTTAAGTAAAAACGAACGCTGCGGTATTCCAAGCACAAAAGGCGTACTTTGATAGATCTGATAGTACTGGATGTTGACGGTTGCATGACAAACGGTGAAATTATCTATTCACAAGACGGCAACGAAACAAAAACCTTTAACGTAAAAGACGGTCTTGCGATCGTATCTTGGATGAAGCTTGGTAAAAAGGCGGCTATCATTACGGGGAGAGAATCTAAAATAGTACAAAAAAGAGCCCAAGAACTGGGTATAGACCACTTATATCAAAAAGTCAAAGACAAAAAACAAAAACTTGTCGAAATATTAGAAAAAGAGAATCTAAGCTTTGAAAATGTGGCCGTAATAGGCGACGACCTAAACGATTATCAAATGCTAAGTGTCGCAAAAAGATCCTTCTCTCCTAATGATGCGGTTTTACACATAAAAAAAAACGTCCAAACTATTCTTGCAAAAAAGGGAGGAGAAGGCGCGATTAGAGAGATGATCGATATTTTGATAGAAGAAGAGAATCTAAATGAGGAGTTTTTAAAACTATGGCTGTAAAGATATTTGCGATAGGCCTTTTACTCTTTATTTTAGAGATAGCTTATTTAAGCACACACAAACCCATAACTCTTGAGATCAAAAAACAAAATATCGATTTCAGCGATATCACTTTTGAAGATATCAACGCTTATGTTTTGACCGAAAATGGCGTAAAAACGACTCTCGAAGCCTCAAAAGCACTAAGTTACAAAGATAAAAATATGCTCTATGACATAAAAAGTCATCTCATATTCGATAAAAGAGCGGACACGATCCAAGCTGATGAAGCGATACATCAAAGCGATACTCTTTATTTGAAAAACAACGTGATTTACGAATCCAACGATTCCACACTTCTAAAAAGCGACGATTTAGTGTATAATATCGATAAAGGTATAGCTACGTCCAACGCTCCTTTTATTATGAAACGAAAAAATTTCGACGCTAAAGGGAGTTATTTTGTCTATAACGCAAAAGAGCGATACATCAAAGCTGAAAATATTATCGTCAACATCGAGGAAAAATATTAAAAAGTGAAATATATAATAATTCTCATTCTCTTATTTCAATTTCTTTATGCTCAAAAGATAACGGTCACCGCCGATAAATTCGAAGCGTACGAAAATAAAAAGATATCTCTACTAAGAGGTCATGTGCATATTCAAAAAGGCGAAGACGAGATCAAAGCCGATAAACTGATTATTGAGTTTGATAAAAACGATAAACCCCTAAAATATACGCTTACCGGAAACGTACGATTTGAAATCCATACTTCCACTCAAAATTTCAGCGGCAAAGCGAGACAGATAATATACGATCCGTCCAAAAAACGGTATATAGCATCGGGAAACGTAGTTTTAAAAGAGAAACTATCCGATAAACTATTGCAAGGCGAGAAGATAGTTATAGATCGAATAAGCGGCAAATCCAGTATCACGGGTAGAAAAAACCGACCGGTCAAATTTACATTTAGCGTCGATGAGAAATAGATATGCTCAAAATAGTCGAAGCGAAATTTATCGTCTCAGCACAAAATATATCCCAATCTTTGCCGGAAGATATGAGCGAAATAGCGATCGTGGGAAGAAGCAATGTAGGAAAAAGTAGTTTTATAAACTCCATTACGAATAAAAAAAACTTAGCAAAAAGCTCCTCCACACCCGGCAAAACAAGACTTATAAATTTTTTCAACATTACTTTTGATTGCAATAAAGAGAAATTTTTTGCAAGAGTAGTGGATCTTCCCGGATTCGGTTATGCGAAAGTTTCAAAAAGTGAAAAAAAGATTTGGCAGAAAAGTTTGAACGACTTTATCACAAAACGTTCATCGATCCGTCTTTTTATACTTTTGATAGACGCAAGACATCCATATATGAAGATCGACTCCGAAGTAAAAAATTATCTTGAGTTTATAAAAAGAGCGGATCAAGATATAGTAACGATCTTCACAAAAGGCGACAAACTGAATCAAAAGGGAAAATCAGCTCTTAAAAAAGATTTTCCCGACGCCTTGATCGTCTCGAATCTCAAAAAAAACGGTATCGATAAAGCGGTATCGACAATCTTCGAGAAACTCTATCTAAGAGGATGCGACGATGAGTGATATAGTTTACGCAAAACCCCTTTTAAGCGATATAAAGCGGATGCAGGAGTTGGTACTGCCGGAGGTGAAGTCCGGAAAAATTCTTTATCGAAGCGACGATGAGATCGCTACGAATATTCGCTCATACACTTTAGCGAAAGAGAATCGAAAGCTCGTCGGTTTCGGCGCTCTTCATATTCATACCGACTCGCTGGCCGAAGTTAGAAGCCTTATCGTGGATGAAAACGAAAGAGGGAAAAAGATAGGTCACAATATCGTCAAGGAGTGCTTAACGGAGGCAAAAAAACTTGGAGTGAAAAAAGTTTTCACCCTCACATACGAGAAAATCTTTTTTGAAAAATTAGGCTTTGATGAGATCCCCAAAGAGTCTTTACCCGAACATAAAATCTGGGCGGACTGTGTTAAATGCAAACATTTTCCAATTTGCGACGAAGTCGCTTTAATTATAGATATCCTCTAATACTGCTGCTTTTTATAGCGGCGTTGACGTATGAGAGTCTAGGTACGATCTATCCGTATCTCACACCGCTACTTGGAGTAGGATTTTACTACTGGATAAAAAATAGAGATAACAAAGAGAGCTATCCTCCTATTTTTCTATTTTTTTGCTATACGATCTATTTTGAATTAGATCGCGACATAATGCTTTTTTCGTTTATCTTGCTAATAATGCTCTATCACTACTTTATACAAAAGCCTCTTGAAGAGTCGATCGAATGCGATGTGTGTTTGAAGATAATTTTCACTCTTTATGCATACTTGGGATACTATATGCTCAATCAGTTTTTAGGTTTCATATTTAATCTTCCGTCTTTCGAGATAAATTTGACTTACCTAATTTACATTATAAGCGATCTTTTGATAACGATACTATTTTTATGAAAACTCGTATAAAAATAATTTTAATAATTTTCGGACTTTTTTGGGTGGTTTTGATCTCAAGACTATACTATCTTAGTATAAAATCTAACAAATATTATGAAGAGTTGGCTTTACAAAATGTTATTAAAACCGAATATCTTTTACCAAACAGAGGTGAGATCCGAGATAGAAACAACACACTTCTAGCGATAAGTAAACTTGGATTCAGTATCTCCTTGAAAGCGCATTTAGGAAATAAAAAGAACTCCGCCGCACTTTCAAAAGATCTGAAGATCATCAAAAAATATTTTCCTAAATTCGATACCGCAAAATTAAAATCGAAATATCTAAAAAACGACAGTCCCTACAACCACAAACCGATTAAACTCATACCTTTTATACTATACGACGAGATGATAATGCATATCGTCAAACTAGCCAAATACGAAGATATCGTTATAGAACCGTCTTCAAAACGATTCTATCCAAACGCCACAAGCGTCTCTCATATAATAGGCTATGTATCAAAAGCGAATAAAGAGGATATGAAAGAGGACGAAGTCGTAAAAATGACTTCGATCACGGGTAAAAACGGAATTGAAAAATATTACAATAAAATACTCGAAGGAGAGCCCGGCAAACGAATCCTAAAAGTTACGGCTTCCAACAAACCTATAGAGGTACTATTCGAATCTCAGCCAAAAAGCAAAAATATAACTCTTACGATAGATATGAATGTTCAAAAATATATCGAATCGCTATTTAAAGGTAAAAGCGGAGCCGTTATCGTCATGAACGCGAAAAATGGAGCGCTACTGGCGGCAGGAAGTTATCCGAGCTACAATATCAACCATTTTGTAGAAGGAATCAGCCATAGCGAATGGAACAAGATGATAAAAGATCTGGATCATCCGTTTACAAATAAATTTACGAGGGGACTTTATCCTCCCGGCTCGGCCACTAAGATGGGAGTGGCTCTTAGTTTTTTAAACTCTTCTCTCATCAAAAAGGATGAAGAGTTTTTATGTACGGGAGAGATGGAACTTGGAAAAAGAAAATTCCGCTGCTGGAACAAAACCGGTCATGGACTCACGGATATGAAAAAAGCTATTAAAGAGAGTTGCGACGTCTATTTTTACAAAGGCGGTCTTAGAGTCGGAATAGATAAGATAGCCACCGATCTGAAACGATACGGCTTCGAGAAAAAAACAGGTATAGATCTACCCGGAGAATTTATAGGCACCGTTCCTGATAGAAACTGGAAAGTGGAAAAGTTCGGTGAATCTTGGTATAGAGGAGAGACTTTAAATACCGTTATCGGACAGGGAAATTTTCTTGTAACTCCGATCCAAATAGCTCTTTATACGGCAAGTCTCGCCACCGGTAAAGAACCTATACCGCACTTTTTGAAGAAAATAGATAAAAAAGACATAAAATTCGAAACAAAAGAGATATTTAACGATTTTGAAAAGAAACAGCTCGCGTTTATACGAGAGAGTATGTTCGAAGTTTGCAACCGACCTTTCGGTACCGCCTACAAATACAACATATCCGCCGTCACGATGGCCGGAAAAACCGGTACTTCTCAGGTCATCGGTATTCCGCAACAAGAAAAAGAGCGCATGAGCGAAGATGAATTGAAATATTATCAAAAATCTCACGCTTGGTTTACTACATTCGCCCCTTACGAAGATCCTAAATTCGTTGTAACCGTACTTATAGAACATGGAGGACACGGTGGAGCCGCCGCAGGTGAAATGGTCTCAAAAATATATAATAAACTGGTCAAATTGGGATATATAGATCAAAGTTATGTCAAAAGTCCTTGGTTTTTAGACTCTTCGGATAAGAATAAAACTCTAAAAACGGTTCCCGTACTCGATTGATGCGGATTTTTTAAAACGAGGTATTTATCACCATCTTAAAACCGTTACTATCTCTGATATCGTCGTTTAACAGATACTCAAAGCTTACATAAGCAGCCGATTTATGCATCAAAAGAAGCTCCAAAGTCAAACCTAACGTATATTCATTCACATTGACTCTATTTCGATTTTTTTTAAGATTGTAGTAACTATAATCCGCATACAGGGCTTCACGGCGCAAAGAGAGAGGAAACGAATAAAAATATAGACTTTGATTCAAGACCTTCGATATCGAAAATTTAGCCTTAATCGCCTCTTCTACATATAGATCGTTCGACAAACTGGGCATTACCAGACGCGAAGGATCTTTAACGATGCTCAAATCGCTATTATCTATCCAAACTCCTCTATTTCTTTTCGAATCGGGATTTTTTACATCACTTTTGACGTACTCTATTTTCGCACCGGTAAAAAATTCTCTCTCAAAACCTTTATAAAATCTATACGAGACACCGTAAATAAAATCGGAACGATCATTTACCCCGTAAACCGAAAAGGCCTTTTTATCGTTAGAATAGAAACTATACCCGAATCGTTTCGTATCCGAATAAGAGATCGCTACGCTAAAAGGAGATCTCTCATCTTTATCCGAATCAAGATGATAACTAAATTCAATATCACTCCTTTTATAAGTATGTCGATAAAGCGGATAGTTCACATAAGCGTTAACTCCGAACCCCCTATCGCGCACATCTTTCGCATGATCTATCACAGCATAGATATCGACACTATAGTTCAAGATATTTTCACTATTTGCGTAACCTATCCCGCCAATTGTATCGTCTTCGTATTTTGAGAGATACAAAGAGAAAAAATTTCGTTCGAGCGGATCGGCGAAAGTCGCTCTTAAATTAAAATTCAAACCGCCGTTTCGTGAAACCTCCAACGATTGAAGAAGAGAACTGTAATGAAGATTTTTTACAGGGGCATAATCTTTTCTCTTTATCTTTTCCGATCTGTCATAGTATGTATCCGCAAACTCTTTTTCAAAAAAGTAACTTACCTCGTACGGTTCTTCTTTCATCGAGATTAGATCCGTTTTTATCATCCGGATACCATCGGCTCGAATCACTTCCGCAAGCACATGTTCATCATCGATCAATTTTGCATCCAACAGATCGTCCGACTTCAACACTCTTTGAATAGATCCGTCATATCGATATAGAGTACTTCCGTATTTTGAGTTCGAAATGAACAAAATTCTACCGTAAGAGTCGATATCCGCAACTTTCGAATAGTAACTCTTGAAGCTAAAAAGAGGTTCCGAATTTTTATATAGAGTTCTATTTTTGCCCTTTTGTTTAAAATAATAAATATTTCCGTCACGATCACTTACCACGCTAGAATTTACACTGCCTATAAAGGTGTCGTCCGCATAAAGTTTAAGAGAATTTAGCGAACTTTTGACATCGAAGTAGAGTTTTTTACCGTCAGGCAAAACGGTTTGTAAAACTTTTCCTTCGCTACCTCTTTTAACAACCGCATTTTTATCGAAAAGCGCTATCTCTATTTTGTCTATTTTCGTTTTTGCGTAACTTTGCGTATAAAATTTTTTGTCGATTTTAAAAACTTGCCCGAAAAGAAAATTCGCTCTTTTTTTGCTGAATCGACAAGTTTTTTTATTATATCTTATCAATTCCGGCGGACTTTTTTGATCGCTTATTAAAAAGAATATCTCATTTTCATCGCTATTTAACGCAATCGAGGATTTTGAAAAAACTATGTTTTGACCTTTTGTAGGAGTGAAATTTTCGGCTTTTTTCAAAAGCGATTCGTTGAACTCTTCGAGTTCGTTTTCAAAATTTTGACCAAAATGCGCTTTGAAAACGGAATTCGTAAAAAACGGGAGCCATTGATTCGAATATGCGAGAAAATATCTATTCGTCTTTTGCAAGCCGTATTTTCTGGCTAAATAGAGCTGAAAATATCCGCCCACAATATAATGGTGCGTACCGTAAGGAAAAAAGAGATGATCGTTATATACTCTTTTTGGCGTTACGAATCCTCCTTTAGCCTGGGTTAGAGTCATCGCCAAAGCGGCTCCACTATAAAGCCTTCCACCGTTTGCAAAAAGAGACTCGTTTAAAACCGCGTTTCCTTCGAGGATAAAAGATGATTCGAAAATATTCGGGACGGGGAAAATCGGCACGAACAGCAAAGAGGTATAAGGAGTGTTTTTTACGATTTTATACGCAAATGCCGAAATAGGATTTTTTTTGGCGTTCAATTGAAAATTGTGTGCGCTTTCATGAATTAAAATATTTTTGAGCCACGATGTTGTAGAAAAATAATCGGCAAGCAGACTACCTCCTACATAATTTACCTGCATATTCAGAGGAAACTGAGTCGAGTAAGCATTGGCTATCTGGTTGTTTGAAGAGGCTAAGATCAGATATAATTTATCATCGAGCCTATAACCGAACGACTTTTCGTATCTATCGAGAATTTCATTCTCAAATCCAAGCAGTTCATCCGTCTTGTCTTCGTACTCTTTAGCGATAACCAGCTCTATCCTACCGTCGTTCACACTAAGATATCTATCGCCGGGAAGCACTTCAAAAGCCGCTAAAGAAACGGCTATAAGAAGAGATGATAAGAGAAGTTTTATCATTTCGCTTTCACTCGACAAAAGCTACGAAACTATTATTTAAAACCAAAAGCAATAGGAGTAAAAAGACGATTCCGGTCGATCTGTTGTATAACTTGTTCGCGGTTACGAACACAAGCATTATCGTCAAAATCAACGCCGCCATAATATCAAAAGCGTTAGCGGAAAAATCGACTTTTAAAGGATTTACCATTGCCGCCGCACCCAATACCATTGTAAAATTCGCGACATTACTACCTATGATATTTCCGATAATCATATCGGCGTTTTTCTTTTTCGCCGCTTGAATACTCACGACAAGCTCCGGTAAACTGGTTCCGAGCGCGACTAATAAAAGTCCTATTATCCACTCGCTTACACCAAAACTCCTAGCGATTTGAGAAGCGCTTTCGACCGCAAAATTCGCACCGACGATAACAAGCACGAATCCGCCGCCAAGAAGAAGCGAAGTATTTTTCCAGTCAAAAGGCTCTTTTTTCAACTCCTCATCCACTTCGCCTATCAAAACATCGGAAGCGTTATTAAACAAAAACATTACATATGCTCCCATCATCAAGACGTAAACAAAACCTTCGAATCTGGAAATTTCACCGTCAAACCCGACAATAAGAAAAATCAAAATCGGAAAAAGCGCCCATGCACTGTCATCGGCGAACATATCTCTTATGGGATGCATCTTTTTGGCTATAAAAAATACCACTCCAAGAACCAAAGCTATATTGAAAATATTGCTGCCTATGACATTAGAAACGGCAAGATCGCTTTTATGATGAATACTTGCGAATATGGAAGCCGCCATCTCGGGTAAACTCGTACCAAGAGCGACAACGGTGGCACCGATTACAAAGCTTGAAATATTGTAATGAAAGGCGATCTTTTCCGCCTCTTCTATTACAAAATCGGCTCCTTTTATAAGTGCCGCCATCGAAACTAAAAATATAATATACTCCACTACCCATTCCTTACTATCAAGCTATCGGGCAGATTAAAATCCAAAATGATCTCTTTCTCTTTTTGGCGCATCTGTCCACTATCGATCTCATGATCATAACCCATCAGATGTAAAAGCCCGTGAATAAACAAAAGTGCGAGTTCATCCTCTTGCGTATGACCTAACTCTTTCGCCTTTTCTTTTACTTTGTCGATACTAACAACAATCGTTCCAAGAGGCATATGCGCGACATCTTCAAGAGGGAAACTCAACACATCGGTCGCTTTGTCGATCCCCCTATATTTGGCATTTAAAACTCTAATGCGTTTATCATCCGTCAAGATAAACTCGATTTCGCACCGGCACACTTTTTTTCGAATCGACTCCAATAGCGTAAAATCGTATCCGCTGTTAACTTCATCCTCTATCCAATTCATATCTACCTTTTTGAAAAGATATCATTTTATCAAAAAGAGTAAGAATTTTTACTGAGTCATCACCCGAAAGCCGATCTAACGGCTTTTATACAAAAATTAGATATTTAAAATAACAAACTTCTATATTCAACCTAAAACTTTTTTCGCTTTATCCGATATTTAACAAACAAGTATAAATAAGAGAAAAAGTCAAGGGAAAAAATGTTTTATAATAAACTTTTGCAGCCGGCAATTTCCGTCATGAATAAACTTCCCTTTAAAACCAGAATAATAATATCCATCTCTTTTTTATTTATACTACTTGTAGCTCCCTCGAAAAATCTTTTTACCGAATACAAAAAGAAACTTCAAATGTATAACAGTCAAATTGTCGGCTTGCAATACGCCAATTTGATAGAAGATATCATACAGACCATTCAAACTCACAGAGGATTGACATACGGATTTTTAAACGGTGAGAAAAATTTTAGAGTCAAAATCAAAAAGACGGAAAAAACTTTAAATACCAGATTGATAAAACTTATTGATTTCGACAAGAACCATCTAAACATTCTCAAACACAACAACTACTTCGTAGAGGCTCTTAGCAATTTGGATCTTTTAAAATTCAATAATTTTACTAAACAAAGTTCAAGTACAACTATTTTCAATCAGCATAGCGACACGATAAGGCTTCTCGTAAAAACGTTCAATATTATCTCTCAAAAAACCTCTTTCGGAACGACCAACGATATGAGAATAAATTATTTATCCCATATGCTTGAGGATAAACTTTTGTTGTTAGAAGAATATACCGGTCAGTTAAGAGGTCTTGGAGCAGGAATATTAGCTAAAAAAGGTATGACAAAAGATGAGAAGAAAAAACTTCTTTCACTTTATACATTGATAAAATCGGCCGAATCCACTCTTATGGAGAACCGGATTTTAAAAAATACACAAAGATACTATCAAGTACATAAACAAACGACACTTATGTTCAATAAACTTGAAATGGTACTTGATATCGTAAACAAGCATATGATATTAAGCCAAAAGCCGAATTTCGACAATAAAGAGTTTTTCAAACACTCCTCAAAAGCTCTAAAACTTCAAGGAGAATTATACCGTCAACTTTCGGGCTTGTACGAGATATTGATAGAAGATGCCAAGAACAAATCCGAAAAAGAGTTGGCGTTACTTGGAATCGGTTTTTTAATCATATTGATAACCGCGATCTATTTTTTTGCGGCACTTTATCATTCCGTTGCCGGCAACTTAAATAAATTGAAAATCGCTTCGAATATGATCGCAAACGGTAAGACCAACATAAACCTCAGAATCGACGCCGAAGATGAGATCGGTGACGCCATCAAAGCGTTTAACGACATGAGTAAAAAGCTTGATAAAAACATAGCGTTTCTCGACGGATATAAAAATGCCATAGATCAATCAAGCATCGTCTCGAAAACAGATAAAAGAGGCGTCATCACATATGTTAACAAAATGTTTTGCGATCTTTCCGGATACAGTAAAAAAGAGCTCGTCGGATATCCTCACAACATAGTTAGACATCCCGATATGTCAAAAGAAGCTTTCAAAGATTTATGGAAAACGATCAAAGCAAAAAAAGTATGGAAAGGAATCATCAAAAACAGAAGAAAAGACGGAAGTACCTATATCGTAGATGCAACTGTCATTCCGATTTTGGACTCAAAAGGTGAAATTCAAGAGTATGTCGCGGTAAGACATGATATAACTGAACTTGAACAAAGTAAAGAGGAGATAAAAAGACAAAAGATAGATCTTTTAACTTCTCTTCCAAACAGAAATCAACTGCTTGATGACCTAAAAGCGGCGAAAAAACCTCTGCTTTTATATCTAAATATCGATGATTTCGCCAGTTTAAACGACTTTTACGGTACGAAAACAGGAGATAAAACATTAATTCATGTAGCTAAAATCATAAAAAAAATAGCCGCGGCAGCCAACTGTAAACCGTATAAACTTCATACAGATGAATTTATGCTCTACTTTGAAAGTTACGGGTTGAGTATCCAACAATATAGTGATGTTTTTAAAGAGATTATAGACTATATCGAGAAACACACAATAAACTGCGATAAACAAAACTGCGTCAGCGTTACACTAAGCGGTGGAGTCGCATCCTATGAAGCGGACGAACATTTTGAAAATCTGCCAAACTATACAAACATCGCCAGAAAAGTAGCAAAATCTCAAAATAAAAAATTTCTGGTATATACCGCACAAATGAGCCAAGACGATCACTACGCAAACAATATCGAGTGGATCAATAAAATAAAATCCGCCATCGAAGATAATAGAATAGTGACGTTTTTTCAGCCTATTATCGATAATAAAACTAATAAAATAACAAAATACGAATCTCTTGTAAGATTGATAGATAAAAACAAAGATGTTTTCACACCGTTTTTCTTTCTCGATATAGCGAAAAAAGCGAAACTTTATACAAAGATTACAAACATAATGATAAACAAAGTGTTTATCGAATCAAAAAAGTTTCCTTCGTTTGATTTTTCGGTCAATATCGAAGTCGAAGATATAGTTGACCATGAAATCTCTAAACTCATATTCGACAAACTTCAATCTCATCCTCATTCGGATAAAATTATATTTGAGATCACGGAGTCGCAGGAGATCAAGGATTACGACACTATCAACCAATTTATAAAAAAAGTCAAAAGTTTCGGCGCGAAAATAGCGATCGACGATTTTGGAAGCGGTTACTCAAATTTTACTCAAATTTTGATGCTCGATGCCGATTTTATCAAAATCGACGGAAGTATTATAAAAAATATCGATACGGATGAGAGCGCCAGAACCATCGCGGAAGCGATAATCGCCTTCTCAAAAAAGCTCGGAACAAAAACCGTAGTGGAGTTCGTTCACAACCAAAAGGTATATACGCTGGCAAAAGCGCTCGGTGCCGATTACTCGCAAGGCTTTTATTTGGGGGAGCCAAAAGCCTCTATTTCTGATGAACGACAGCTTGCTAAAAGTGTCTCTTAACAAATCTTTTAGCGACAAAACGAATTGATTTTTTGTTAATGCTTCTGTGTTAAAATCACCAAAAATCGTTTTGGGAGACAACTGATGAAATATATTGTACTTTTACCTATTTTACTGGCTTCTACACTCTTTGCGGTAAACGAATCGACACAAGAAGGAGCATCAAAAGCGAAAAACAATAGTCCCGTTTTTATAAAACTCGATACGAATAAAGATGAAAAAATATCTCTTAAAGAGATACATGATTATAAAGTCGAAATAGATATCAAGAGAATGAAAAAACAGGTGGAAGATACATTTAAAAAATGTGACAAAAACCAAGACGGTAAAATCTCAAAAGAGGAGACTTCGTTAAAAAAGAACGATGAGGATGATTTCAACTCGGACTGCAGATTACCCACAATAGTACTTGATACGATGGATCAAAACCAGGATGGCTTTTTGGATAAAAAAGAAGCTATGGACAATATACGACCGTCTGTATCACAAAGATCGAAAATCGCAAAACAGATGCGCCGAAAACTAAAAGAGAAAGAAGAGAAGATTAGAGCAAAATATATCGTAAAGAGATTTGAGATGTGCGACAAAGATAAAGACGAACTGCTAACTTTAAGAGAAGCCACATCAAGAGTCTGCGGATACGACTCCGATACGTTCGACGAACTTGATAAAAATCTCGATGAATTATTGAGCTTTGATGAGATGAGCGCAAAAAGAGATCAGAAAAAAGCTTTGAAAAAAGAGTTAAGAAGCAAATCGTTTCAAGAGGCTTCACCTTTAAAAAAATTCTCTATGGCGATATATCTATGCGACAGTGACGACGACGGACTGCTTAGTCAAAATGAAGCTTTTCATGCAGACTGCTCCATAGAGAGCCGAATATTTAAAAAATACGATTTCAATCAAGACGGCTTTATAGACAGAGATGAAAACGCGATGGTTTACGAATCGAAATCTTTTGAAAAATATGACAAAAATCATGACGGTTTCTTAGATAAAGAGGAGTTTTTAAAATCTCGATATAAAAAACTAAACCTATGAATATAACTAAATAAAAGATATCATCTTATCGGCTCTATACTTTATCAAAGCTCCGTTTAAGATTTTGTCGTTTAAAGAGGGCATGAGATTGAACCGTTTTTGATCAGGGTTTTTATACCCTTCGGCTATCGCTTCATGATCTAGTACCATAACAGCTATCTCTCTCCAAGTTTTACTCTCTCCCTCATATTTAAAATTGTACTGAGTGCCTCGCGTCTCGTTCGAGAAAATTGCATTGTTTAACTCTATGGCTCCGGTATCCAGTATCTCTTGGGCTAAAATATTCGGCGTTGTAACATCCACTACGGTATCGGCTTTTACCGTATCAAAAAGGGTACCGTCTCGGCGTACTTTTTCTATGATGACCTCTACGGCGGGATTTATCCGCTTTATCACCGCACATGCAGAGGTAGAGAAATCATCCGACTCTATTTTGTTTGGATTATTGGCAAGTATTAGTACTTTTTTAACTGTATGGATATTTGCCTTGAGTAGGATATTTTTATCCGATGCTAAACCTTTGATAAATGAGACACCATACTCATCCATCCAAGCCTCTTTTTCATCCAAAATATTATTAACATTGACGATAACCGACTCTTTGAATCTAGCGTCGTCTCTTAACTCGCTTACAAGTTCACTCATCTTTTCACTACCCGCATACCCGACGATCAACAAATCGACATCTTTTTTCATGGCAATTAAACCTTTTAATTTTTTTGTATTAAACTCGATTATAAAATCAGCGACTTTCCCCAAAAATATACCCAAAACCGCTATACTGAAAATCATATAAAATGTCACCAGTATCTTACCGGCGCTGCTTTTTGGCGAGAGGTCGCCGTATCCGACGGTCGTAGCGGTCGTGATGATATAGTAATAAGTATCGACAACGGAATACTCTTCATAAAAGATCATAAACAGCGCAAATATGACGGAAACGCCGACAAACAACAGCAGTAAAAAAAACGATCCTTTAAAATGCGAATTTTTTAAGATCTTGCCGATTATATTCTTAAAAAAATACACCCGAACCGCTCCTTATAAATTATGATCACTCACACAACGAACATCATCTTGGCAAGAACCACGATAATCATACCCAAAACCAAAGCCGCTTTGTGAAAATGCTTCGCCATAAACGGATTTTGACTCTTTTTTAACATACGCATCGTTAACGAATAGACAATCCCCGAAGCTATAATAAAAGCTAAAACGACTTTTATCATAAGAATTTTTTGCAAAGGAGTCTCAAGCAGAGTGTGAGAAGAGTTTATATATTTCGATAACATAAATCCTCCCGAGAGAATCAACACCAAAACCGAAGGCGGATAAATTTTTCGCGAGCGTGCTGAAATAGCCTCTTTGATCTTTTTATAAGTCTCTACATCAAATCGACTCTTCAAAACAGAAAGTACCGCGACATCCGCAAAAACAAAACCTATAAAGATAATCGCCAAGATAAGATGAACAATATGCGCCGCCAAATATGTATCTGCCATATAAAACCTTTTTTGTCTTAATTGTAACTCAAATCATTTAAATAAAACTAAAAGATTATTATCGGCGGCTCATATTCGTAGTTCTACCTCAAAAGGCGAACTCTCTTCCAGTTCGGTTTTGCGTAGCGGATATTTTCGTTTTGATTTATTCGTGAGCATAACTCGACTATATCGACATTTTCTTTTAAACGAAAAAGCGCCGTATTTAAACTTTTATTCGTATATTTTATAAACTCGAGGTTGTACTTTTTGGCTATATATTTTATATTTTCGTTTTTACCGAAACTTATATATATAACCGAGTTCTCCTCATATCTTTGACCGTTTTTTAGATAAGTTTTCGACTTATCCGCTACGCTTCTACCGCTTTTAAGTGGGATAAAACTTTGAGTTTTACCATTTGGATATATTAGATCCACGGCAAATAGATTCGTCATAAGAATTAATGTTACAATCGTTTTATTTATCATTTTTATGTCCGTAAAATGTAATTTCGGCTTCCATAAGACGACCGGTATGATTTTTCATAAGATCTGCTATATTCAAAACCCATTTTCCTTTCATTCTCTCTTCGTAAAACTCTATGGAAGAGAACGACCATGGGAAATATCTATCTTTCATAATCGTTCGGCCGTATGCAAGGGTCGATTTCGTCGATGAGGGCGATTGAAGCTCGATTTTCAAATCTCCGCTATATTCGTGATCCGTTTTTATACTCACTCTTACATATTCTACGATCATATCCTCTTGCATCTCAAAAAAGAGTTCAACTCCGCTATCGTCGTTATCTGGTATAGTAAGATTCATATCCTCAACTCCCAAACTAAAAATCTCCTCTTTAGGCATAGATTTATAATCTCTCGCCATATTCACGGCCTTTGCCGCATTTACCAACCCGAATCCATAATACTTACTATACCAATGTCTTGCACCGTTTTTTTGCCATGACGAGTTAGCGGCGTCTATTCTTTTTGATGTTTTGATCAAAATATCTTTGACATCTCTATATGAGAGATTTTTATTCGCTTCAAGCATCAGTGCAACCACTCCGGATACCATAGGAACGGCGGCGGAAGTACCGTTCATGATATTCGTATAGTCGTATGTTTCATTTCCTTTTATATCAAAATGCTCACCGCTATAGCTATCGTAACCGTACTCGGGAGTTGTCAAATCTGTCGTAACTATCATTTTATCGCCCATTCTCCCGCCGCCGCCAGGTGCTACCGCCAAGAGATTCGTTCCGAAGTTGCTATATAAAGCTATTTTCGCATCATCCGTAACGGCTCCTATGGGCAAAGTATATCTGGAGTTTAAAACCGAGCTGAGATTCGTATTTGATCTCTCATTTCCGGCGGCAAAGATATAAACGATCGGATCACTCTTCATCTTCTGCTCTATGGCATCAAGAACTATCATATCATCATCCAAACCGTTCCCAAGATCGTTCCCCCAACTGTTTGAAGATATATCCACACCTTTATAAAGCATCGCATCTTCAAAAGAGCTGTCTTTTGGATCGGAAAAGACATTCAATCCAACCAAAGAAGCCTCGGGAGCGACACCGCTTACGCCGATCTCATTTTGAACGGCGGCAATTATTCCGCAAACCGCCGTTCCGTGAGCTTCATCTATAAAAGGACTTTGTATCTCCTCTTTTGTTACCGAAGGATCAGAACTTTTAGTCGCATAGCAATATGAGAGATTAAAATCTATATTTTTTAAAAGGTCTTGATGTTTTACATCTATACCGGTATCTACAACAGCTATTTTTACACCTTTACCTCTATAATCTCTCCAAACTTGTGAGACATTTATATCCGCATCGGTCGTATTGTTTATATGCCACTGTTTTTTATAAAGAGGATCGGATGGAATGAAAATTTCCGATGAGACAACCTTGTTCAATCTATCGGTGATATCTTGAGCTTGGCTTGATGAACCGTTTACAGGCTTTGTTTTATTGATCTCAGGCTTTTGGGATAGTGATACTTCATGATAAATAGACGATTTTGACCTTGGATCATTCGAATTACCGCATCCGCTATTTACAACTGCGATCAATAAAACCAAACTTTGCAGAAAAAACGAAGACTTGTTAAAAGTCTTCGTTTGAATTTTTAAAATACTCATAGCTATTGATTTGCGACCGTTTTGATAAACAGTCTCGATACCAATGCATCGGAAGCTACATAATCACCGTACGCCGAAAGACCTACGACATCTATACGATAGATCGTATCGTTTGCGAGATTGTCGAAAGTAAGCGTCGCACTCATCGGGTTATCCGGATTTACCTGAACCGAAAGCGCAGCATTTTGTACCGGATTGCCATCTTGATCGAAAATTTTGAAATTCGCTTCGCTAATGGATGCGGGATCCATCTGGAAATTGAATACGAGAGAATTGACACCGTTTCCGACTACACTATAAAGCTCGGCTGTTTTGGGTGCGAATGCCATATATTCGAAACTTTTTTCATACTCTTTTTCTTGCGAATTAAACAGATATGTCAAATTGATATTGGCTTTGATATCACCGTACATATTATTTGTTAAAGGTTGAACGATTCTGTTGCCTTCAATCGTAAACTGACCGTCACTTAATTTATCTCCATAGGAATAGACATTTACAAAACTTTTGTCAACATCTATCTTCACTCCATCCGCAACATTCAAATCGATCGTCATAAAATTACTATTTACATACATAGCTCTCATTTCATCGGTCGATCCCATCTGATAAACTTTGCTAAGATCAAACGCATAATTTTTATTTCCTAAAACGGCGTTTGAAGTTTCAAGAAGCACAGGCTCTATCGTATGCGAAAAGTTGGAAAGCTTTTGAACGCCAAAAGCCGACTGAATCGTTTTACCCTCTTTTAAAGAGATCGTATAAGTTTTAGAGACATTAAGTTCGTTCGCCAATTCAAAACCGACGCTGTTATAGTTCGAATCAACAAAAGTTATTGCAACTTGGTTTCCGTCACTATCTTTTACCTCAAAAGCGATATCGCTTATCTCAGTCTTGTTGACATCGGTATATGTCACGATATCCGACATATTCATCATGCGGTTAAACTCAACGACGACAAATTTATTTTTAGCCGAAAGGGTATGAACGGACTCAACTTTTACGGGTATAAAATCGGGACTCACACTTTGTGTAAATATTTTAGGAGCGGTCAATAAATCGGCTCTTTGAATCTCACTCTCGGTTGACGGGTTAAAAAACTTTAAAACAGTTCCGTCATCTTTTGTCAAAGAAAATTCGATCAGACTATAAATCGGTCTTGGAAGCTCGAATATCAAATCTCCGTACATCGGCTGATCGATAGATTGGATATCCATATCGCCCGATGTATTTGCATCGCCGTCCGTACTGCTGCCGACACCTTCGTAAAAGTCCATATTTACTCTATACTCTTTACCATCCATTACAACTTTTAAAACTTCCGGATTGACAAACGGTGCGTTTGAGCGTACATGAAAAAGTATGGCGTCTCTTCCGCCGTTATCATCAACCCAAAAATCAAGCTCGCCGATAGGTTTGGTTACAAGCTGCTTCGAAAGCTTCAAAGCCGAATATCCGCTATCCGAAAAATCTTGAGAAAAATCGACGGTAGCGGTATAAGTGGTATTATAATCTACGAAAAAGTGTGCGTTGACACCGTTTTTGTAACTATTATCCATCTCATCCCAATGTCCGCTAGGTCTTAATATACAATTTTGTGTATTATTTTGCATATAACGCGAACTGATATCCCACATCGTATTTTGATCCACCTCAACCGGTACTTCTTTACCCCCTTCATCGGTAACGGTAATATATTTGGGTAGATTTTGAGCGAATTCAAATCTCTCATTTTCAAATCTACTCCAACAACTCTCGTATGAAGGTATATTTCCAAGAGGTACTTCTACATCAAGAGACATAAAAGCTTGCGCTCCGTCGGAGAATAGACGCATATCTTTTATAAGCGATGTTGTCGTTGCGGCATTTTGATTCTTTTGAGTCATAGTTGAAAAACTTACAAGCGGCTTACCAGCTTCAAATCCTCTTGGCATGACAATCCCCGAGAGTCCGCTTACATCGTCAAACGAAACTTCGTAGTTGGTATCCGGATCTATAGTAAAAGCGACCACAACTTCAACACCGTTGCTATCATTTAGGAAAAACAGTTTTCTTGTCGGATGAGTCGCATCCGGAGTATTTATATCTCCAAAACTTGTAACTCTCAAATGATTTCGCATAAACTCTTTTTCAGCATCGCTCAATCCGCCGAATACGAAAAATTTTACCTTATGTTCGAAGTTTTGAGGATTTACGAAAAGATTTTGTTTATACATTTCATCTATAAAAAGCATTTTCACAGGCGCGGTAAACTCAGTACTTTTAGAAGGTATCTCTTCGCCGTCGAGAGTTTTGTAACCGGCCGCGGTAACTTTGTATTTGTGCAACGGTTTTAATCCGTCAAATTCAAACGCAATAGTTCTTTCTCCGTAATAGTCGTTATCATCCGGCATTACGACTTTAACCGAAGCCGAAGGATCGCTCAAATCATCGATCGTTATTTTTCCGCTATCTTTTCGCACTCCGACATTAAACTCCGCACGGAGATATCCGCTAAAGAGTTCGTCAAGATTATGAGGCGATAGTGATCTAATTGTCGGCGTCAATGTCGTAAAAGTACTCTCCTTTACTAAAGGATTGCCAAATATATCTTTCGCTTCCACTTTCATAGTATATGTTTTTCCATATGCCAGATCCGCTTTTGCAATCGAGATTATCCCGTAAGATCCGTCGTAAAAGTCGTACGGTTCATTTGTCATATCGTACGGATACTTTTGATCTACGGAAAAATTGCTCGAAGAAAATTCGATATCACCTTTTTGATATACTTTGGTATCCATACCGTCGCTTAGAGTGATTTTTACCGATGAGGGATCAAGTTCGCCGATATTCGTAACATTTACATAAAGCTTCTCATTTAACGAAACTTCTTCTCTTCCATTTTGAGGATAGATATCGTTTATCGATGTCTTATCAAAAGCCAATCTATTTTCAAAACTCTTAACCTCACCCGCAACCGCTTTTTGAGCGTTACTCAATTCGACTACATACTCGACTCCGGTTTTATAGTTTCCAAACAAAGCAAGTTCGTTATCTTTTATCCATACCGCTTTGATACCGAGCGAACTTGTAGATCCTTTCTCTTTAACTAACGGGGTACCGAATGTCGCTTTCGTGCTGTCGTTCAAATCTTTCGGCAAAATAAAATCGATATATCTTGCACCGCCACCTCTTTCGTTTTTAACAAACGCCACCGAAACGGCATCCGCTTGAAATGTTTTAACGATATCGGCATCTAACATATCCGAAACGGAAGATGGGATCGTAAGAGTATAACTTCCGGCAGGTACGATCTCTTTTGTCCTAATTTTTGCTCTTTGGAAAAAATAATCATACTCTCTCTCGACATTATAGTTGTCAAATAATATATCCGTCTCGAACTCTTCACCGGCACTATTTTTCAATGTTACGGTTTCAGCTAATTTTTTAAGATCGACCTTACCCTTTATCTCGATACCTATACCGTCATGATGGAGTTCTAAAACACCGTAATCAAGCGAAGTATCTATATGAAAAAGCTCTAATGTCGGAGTGATTAACGCAAGATCCTTCATACCCTGCTCCACACTTACATCTATCATTCCTTTGATATCCATACCGTTTCGATCTTCTCCCTCGTAACCTAGCTTGTAATTGCCCACCGGAATATTCGTAAGCTCGAAGTTTCCGTTTTCATCGGCCAAAGAGACGAAATCTTTACCTGGTATAAATACGACTTCTGCTCCTATGATCCGTCCTTTTAAAGAACCGGCGGCCTGAAGTACGAAATCAACCACTTTTTTAGTGCCTCTTTTTAGACTCACCCTTTGAATATCGCTCTTTGCAATTTCGTCATTTTGCGCATAGATCTGATATTCGCCGTCGCTAAGACCTGAGAGTGAATATACTCCGCTGGCATCCGTTGTAGTTTTATACACACTATTGTCATCGAGATTATAAGCTGTTACACTATACATCTCTTTTGTAAGAGTATGTGTATTTCTATCGTTTAAAGGTTTAGCATCAACCATGATCTTTCCTGTGATACTATTTAAACTTTTACTCACTTCGCTCTTTAATATCTCTGTTGTTTTGCTACTACTTTGACTTTGAACAGCTTTCGCATTACCGCCGGCTGTAGCAGGAGGGGTACTATCCCCGCATCCTGCAAATAAAACAGTAGCCAACGCAACTGAAATCGATACTTTTACTATTTTTTCATTTCTCATTTTTGCATCCTTTTATTGAATTGTTATTTTTTGTGTTTGATTTATATATCCGTTACCGCCGCTTATGACCACATAGTATTCACCTGCGGGAACATTCTTAAAGCTATATTTTCCCTCTGCGTCCGTCGTAACACTCATATCATAGAGTGTGGAGTCTATTGCATTGTAAAGGCGTACTTTTACACCTTCGAGAATTTCACCGCTTGCGTCTTTGACCATTCCTTCTACGGTTTCACCGCTTTGATTGACATCTTTAACGGTTACACTTTTTGAAGCTTTAAACTCTCCGGCTATGCCGTTTACCGTAAACGATGCCTCCACTTTATACGTACCAACGACATCCGGTGTCAAAAGTGCGGTCACACCGTTAGGTTTTAGTACGACGGTAGAAGCGGTAGGTTTTTGAACTATTTTCCACGATATGTTCGTACTTACCGGTGTTTCATCACTTAGTGTCACGGTAAAGAGAAAATCGTTTCCAATCTCTTGTGTCGCTTTAGGCGTTTCAAGTTTCGCGACTATATCTTTTACCGTAAGCGAGATAGTGGCTTCGTCACTTTGAATTCCATCGATATTGGTGGCAATTACACCTATTTTATGTTCACCCAATATCTTGGAACTAAACTGAGCCGATGTTAAATTTTCACCGCTTAATCCCTCTCCTATCCATTTTAGATTATAATCTCCGTCCGCTTCGACAAGAGCGTTTATGGTAGTCTTCTCGCCCGGCAATAGCGTTTGATAAGTCGTACTTAATGTCACGACGGGTTTTGCCGCAAGTGCCGTAACCGTAATTTTCTCACTTTTTGTCGCTATTTTATCGCCATCGCTCACATCCAGTCTCAAAGTATATTGAGCCGGAGTATCGAGTGTAATCGTACCGGAGCTTTTATCGGTAAAATCTTCAAGCAATTTATCATTCAAATACCAGTTGTAAGTTAAAGTATCAAAATCCGGATCCGAAACCTCAGCGCTAAAGTGTACACTTTTGCCCTCTTTTACAACCGTCGGCAACACTTTAAAAAGATTTATAACAGGAGCGTTATTGCTTACGATTTCGATAATTCTTCGTCTTGTAACCACATTTGTTCCGTCACTTACCTTAAGCGTTACGCTCAATTTATCCGAAGCGTTTGCAGGTACCGTAAAAGAGGTATCGGAAGCGGCTTTATCAAAAAGCGTCACAGCACCCGTTCCGTCAAGCACTTGCCACTCGTAAGTAAGAGTTTTACCTTCGGGATCGACCGCTAGAGCTTGAAGTTTAACCTCTTTGGATCTTTTTGCCTTTACCGGTACGAACAAGGTTCGGATCTTAGGCGGTTTATTTATACCTACTTCGAAAATCGCTCTTTTTGTCGTTACGTATCCGTCCGCATCTTCGACATCAATCTTTATCGCCGATTTTCCCGCGGGGATATCTTTGAGTTTGTAAACTTTAGTATTATTCGTTTCATCACCTGCTGCCAATAGCTCAAGCGTCTGGATATCTCCGAATTTATATGTCAACTTCGTACCCTCAGGATCGTATGCATCGACCGTTACGGTCAATTCATCTACGATATTTCCGTTACCGTCTTCATAACGATCACCGACTTTCACTATCTGTTTGGGCATTAGCGTTACACTCTTTACGACCGGTTTTAAATTTTGTGCGATAACGATTTTAAAACTTTTGGAAATAGAACTTTTACCATCGGAAACCAAAACACCGATGTTAAAAATACCTACAACGGGATTGATCGTAAACGTATCTTTATCCGCATACCCCAAACCTTCGTTAAACGTCCATTCATACGAAAGAGGATCATTTTGAGCATCCACCGCACTAGCTACAAGTTTCAAAGACGGATCGCTAACTTTAAGTCTGAGGGTCTCTCCTATTTCGATATCGCCGTTTTTGACGACCAGATCGGTCGGTGCCGTATTGCTGTTTGCTCTAAATTCGAAATTTTTCTCAACATTATTCATACCGTCACTTACAACTATTTTCAAATTATATGTACCGTTAGGTATATTTTTCGAGATTTTAAATAAAGAGCCGTCTATTTGTAAATAATCGCTATAATCGTCTCTAAAGGATTCGAGTTTCGCTTTATAAGTTAATACCCCGCCTTCGGGATCATAAGCGTCAACTTTGACATTCATATCCACCGTTTTGTCAAAGAGCTTATAAAATCCGCTAAAACCGTCTATCACAGGTTTCGCATTTTCTCTAACGATCACACTTTGCGTTCGTCTGGTTTCATAACCGTCACTCGTATCGATCTCCCTAACTATGATCGTATATTCTAAAGTTCCCACTTCGTCAGGTATTATCGAAACTTCACCATCTTGTACTTCGTACTCTTTACCATCGAAAACAACCACCGCTTCAAGTGCATCGTTTTCCGGATCATGCATACCGACTGTTATAACCATAGGCTGATGCAACATCGGCGTAGTCGTCGTCACAGAGTCGATAACGGGCGGAAGGTTATTGTTGATCGTAATTTCACCCACATCAACGTCAACACCCTTTTGAAGCTGCTTTTGCAAAGCTTTTTGAGCCAATACTTGGGTTTGATCGGCACTGTCGTACGCAAAGATTTTTATATCTTTATCGAAGAGATTTTTATCGCTTATATGAAATTCAAATTTTCCCTCCTCATCCGTAACGGTACTATACCATCCGATTCCGGTATATAAAACGATTCCCTGAACGGGAACCCCTTTCATATTTAAAACCACTCCGCTGATCGAAGCTTCTCTTTTATCGATTATGAAATCATTATCTTTGAGATCGTCATCAGAAGGATTCACGGGTACAATAAGAGGCTCCGGTTTTGCGGTATCCCCGCTAGAGGGATCATAGGCATATAATTTATGGACTTTTTGTCTGTCAAACAAAACCATTTCATAATAGCCGCTATCGTCACTTTGAACGATTTGATCATCAGAATAGATAGTTATTCCCGCCAGACCTTTTTCTCCTTGCGAAGCGAACGGATCGGTAACTCTTCCGCTAACGATGAAAGCTTCAAGCGTAAATTCTATGTCATGACTCTTTTTGCTCTCTTTTTTATCGTTCTCTCCTATCGTCAACTCCTCATTCTTCGTCATGGTTTTTGCGTAAAGAGGAACGAAAATACCTGACGAAATTTTGACGGTAGAACCGCTTTTTATTTTATCGGATGGAATTTTGATGGTATATTTTCCGTTTTTCGCAAATACTTTTTTATAAAATCCGTCTCCTTCAATCTCTACATAAGCTTCTTCGCTTTCGACAACTTCACCGTTTTGATTTTTAAACGTTATCAAGCCGCTTATGGTAAACGACGAAGTATCAAGTACTATTTGAGAATCGCCATTTACATATTTAGTCGCGGACGTTATGAATTCACCCGTATCGTAGGATGCCGTAACGGCGGTCAATCCCTCTTCGCCGATAAAAACCGAAACTTTTCCCTCTTCGGATGTCATTTTAGTCACGCTCGCAACTTTTACAGAAGCGTTTTCAAGAACATTCGCCTCTTTGTCAACAACGGTTATATCCACTTTGTGTACCTGATAGTCCGAAAGTAGTTCACCTACGTCTTGGCACGAACCGTCATCGTTTCTTGCGGTTTGAACGAAAATGGATTTTGATTTCGTATGATTTGGATATTGAAGATAAAGCTCCACTTTCGCGTCGGCTTTCGCTCCTAACCCGTCAAATGAAAGATTTTCACCAAAAACGCTCTCTCTGAATTTTCTACCGGTATAATCGGAACCTTTTGAAACGACTACCGTACCATCGGGAAGATATGAACCATCCGTAAGTTTGACACTACCTTTTAGACAAGTTCTCTCTCTCGGATAGTCTCCGTTCCAGTAGCTGAAATGTCCTACCTCACCTTCAATATAAAGAGTATCTCCGCTATTTGCTTTTTGATTGTTGTCGTTATCTTCCAAAATCAGTTCACCGTCTATCGGATTTTTATCACTGTCAACTTGTCTAATCCAGGTAGCCTTTGACTGGCTGTAATGATAAAGAGGTACGACTCTTTCACCTTGATTGTATTTCTTCGCATAGAGTTCAAATTGCGATGCCGGAATTTTCATACGAAGTGTCGCCTTCGAACTGTCACCGACACACTCTTGTTTCTCCTCATCGAATGTACCGCCTCCGAAACAATGTATTTCATCTCCGTTTGAGGTCGTCATCGAAATACTTGTCATAACGACCGATTCGAGCATCGTATCATTCGATCCTACAGCGCTAGCAACTCTTGAAGATGACGGTTCGAAACCACTATCATATGTGAAATCACCGATTGTAGAATCCAATTCCGTTTTCGGATCAATCGAAGTAATATCGAGATATATTTTAGTGTTCTTATCCGCCTTGGGGGATCTTTTGACCTTATTGATCAAAGATTCGATAGCCGCTTTATCGACGCTTAATTTGACATTTGCGTTATTCGTCTCAAAAATCACCTTATCACCGCTCACCTTCGTACCGGCTCCTTGCGTAAAACGACTCGTAACACGACCCGAATCAAGATCGCCCAAAACAAATGTCTGCCTCGAATCGACAGGTTTTAAAACGAATGTCATACTTTTGGAGTTTTCGGCTGCTTGATCGACAATTTTTTGCTGAGGAGTGAAACCGTCGGCTATAAATGTCACTTTATCACCCTCTTTGATATCGTCAAATCCGTTAAAAGTGATCGAATCATCTTGATTTAAAACAAGTTTTACATCAAGAGGTTTTTCAACATTATCGTAAACAAGCTCGCCGGCTCTTTCTATCTTCACATGAAAACCGTTCAAACCCGTTTGATTACTCTCGAGATTTAAAACGTTTTTCGTGTTCAGAGTAAAACTTCTAACCGAATTCACGCTAAGCTCAGGAGAGTCTTCATCAGATGAGCCGTCGCTACCTCCCCCTCGAGGATCACCGTTTTTACCGTCATCCGTTTTGTCACTTTGTCCGCCTCCGTTTTGCGGAGGAGTTGACGCTACCGGAGAACCCGGTTTTTCCTGCTGCGTATGCGGCGACTGCTGTGAATCCGACGGTGCCGTAGATCCGCCGCAACCGGCAAAAAGCAAGGCCGCTACCATTAACTGGATCAGAAACTTGATCATTGCAATACTCCTTTTAGTAAAATTCATAGCACTCTCAACTGATTTGGCCAAAAGATACTACACTGCTTACATAATCGGAATATTCACTATTTACTTTAAAAAATTAAATATATTTAATGTCAATATTTTTTTACGCAGAGCGTTATACTATTTTTTACAAGAGATTTTTCAAGAAACTATTTTTTGTCCGATATAAAAATCAGGTATAAGAAAATTGGAATAATTATCTTTTAAAGAGTTATAAAATTCATTTTAAATTAAGCATTTGGTAAAATATATAAAATAAGCGCATTTTATAGAAAATCAAGAGAGTGTAACTAAATGTAAACAAACGATAAAGAGATCAATCCCTCTTCAAATCAAAAAAGAGAGCCATCTTTTCAAGTTCTATATTCTTTTGTTGTATTTCGTATTCTAGTTTTTGTATTTTTATAGAATTTAAAAGAGAATCTTTCTCGGCTTTTGTCTTTAAACCGGCTTTTACCTGAGAAAGCGTAAAGTTATATAACTCATCATACATCTTTAACATTTGACGACTCACTTGCATCTTTCGTTCATAATCTTTTATATTGAAAACTCTTTTGTCATATTCGATCTCAAGCTCTTTTTTTCTATCTATTGCGGCTAATTTAGTCTGCAAATACGCAAGTTTATTCGACTCTATGTCGTTTTTCGTATTTATATCGATAGGTATAAATAAACCTATTCCGTATCCGTACTCATCCCCGTCATAATTTTGGAAATCACCTTCGAATTTACTATATCCGTAATTGGCGTTTACCGTAACTTTGGGAAAATAGTTCGATCTTACGGCTTTGTATTGCGCTTTTGCGGCTTTTGTCTCTTTGTCGTAGCGGAGCAGTTCAAGATGACGAGAAAGATAAAAATCTTTATCGACAAGCGGGATATCGGGGATTTCCAACTTATCCGTTACATTCAAATCGGTTAATTTTCTTAGTTCCATTTTTTCGTTTCTTAACATACTTTTTGCATCTATAAGAGTGTTCCTGGCATTGTCACTATCGATAATCACTCTATTAAGACGGCTTATGTCGGCATTACCCGCACGATAACTCTCTTTTACGATATCAACGTCTATCATTCTGTTTTTTAAAAGCAGCTCACTCTGTTTTAGTCTAAGTTCTTCTCTTCGTATCTTTACCGCAAGAGTATAAAGAGCTTTTAATTGCGAAGCTTCGCTTATATCGATCCCGAGCTTTTGCGCTTCACCGTACGCTTTTGCATAATCTACCGCATACCATATCCCTCCGCTTCGAAATATATCTTGTCTTAATCCTAACGAAGCTTTCGTCGAAGTACCGTCAAAATTTCCGGCATTGACATTTCTTTGCCATGAACTATTGATACTTAGAGGCGATATCCAGCTATTTTTCAATTTTTCGGTATCTTTTTTAAGTTTTTGCCTCTTCAAGTCGAAAAGTTCGGCCTTTTGTACGGATAGTGCAATGTCGCCAAAAAGTAAAGTCGTACAAAAGAGTATCGAAACGATCTTTTTCATCACTCTTCACCTATCTCGATCGTAACCACTTTTCCAAACATTCCCCCACCCTCTTTTACAAGCTCCACTCTATAAGAAGAGAGATATCTCTCATCGGTGGAAGTTGCGGCTTTTTCTATTTCGTATCCGTGATCGCGTTCTCCTTGCACTTTTATTTTTTTATTTCGAATATTTTCTCTATCTTCGGCATCGACATATATGACTATTCTGCTACCGCTATGGTCTTCAACATCCATAAGTTTAACGCCCGGCGCCACGAAAGCTCCTTTTCTAACGTAAAGTTTTTTAAGATATCTATTTTTTATAAAGATCTCTTTTTTGGATATGAGATCTTCAAGCGCGGCGATGGAGTTTTCAAGATCACTTCGCTGCATGAGTAGATTTAAAAGTTCGCTCTTATAGCGCTCTTTCGTAGTTCTGCTTTGACCTTTGAGATCTTTTATGCGATCATACTGATTTTGCTTGATGGCAATTAATTTTTTTAAAATTTTTAATTTTTTCTTACCGTTTTCAAGCTTGAGAGATTCAAGCTTATGATCGATGATCATCACTTTCTTATTAACCGTTTTCAACTCATCTTTTTGATCCAGTTGCACTATTCGCCCGCTAGTCTCTGAAGAGATAGTGACTCTATCGTAAGGCTCCACTTTAGCCTTATAAACTCCGGCCGTCAAAGAAAGGGTGAAAACAAGTGCGATAAAAAGGATCTTCATCGACTACTCCTTATAGGTTGTATTTTATTAACGACTGCGTACAAAGTGGGCAGATATATCAAATTCAATACCGTACCCCAAATCAAACCAAAGCCGATTGATACCGCTATAGGCTGAAGAATGACCGCCTGACCCGTCGCATAGAACATAAGTGTAAAAAGTCCTAAAAATGTCGTTATGGAAGTTATCAAAATAGGT
This sequence comes from uncultured Sulfurospirillum sp., assembly GCA_964573205.1. Taxonomy (GTDB): domain Bacteria; phylum Campylobacterota; class Campylobacteria; order Campylobacterales; family QNZT01; genus QNZT01. The sequence goes on from CAZNIT010000046.1 coordinate 59,386, forward strand.
CTTAATCTAAGTTTGGCTCTCTCATAAAAAGTTTCCGCCTCTTTAGTGCCGTGTAAAAAATCAAGCATAATTATACCATCATTTATAACAACACCGCAAAGTCCAAGTATCCCTATGATAGAAGGCATAGAGAGATTTATTCCAAGAAGTTTATGCCCCACAAGTGCTCCCAAAATCGAAAAGGGAATGACCGACATCACGATAAAAACATATCTTAGTCTTGGAAATATAAACAAGAGAGTTATCAATATCAAAAACAGCGCCAGTACAGAAGCTGCGATCATATCGGACTTTAACTGCTGATTTTTTTCGTTTTCTCCAAGCAAAGAGACGGTTATGCCATCTTTTTGAATCTTCTTTAAAAGCGGATCGATTTTATCAAGCACTTCAAGCGGCGTTATATGTTCTTTATCGACATTTGCAAAAACTGATTTTACAACATTGCCGTCTCTTTTTTCTATCTTTTCATACTCTTTTATCTTTTGAATATCCACAACATCAGTCAGTTTCACAAGAGAACTTTTAGGCGTTGGAATCTCAAAATCTACTAAAGTATCTTCATCATCCTTATTTAAAGCTCTAGTTTTTATCTCCATCACACCATTGTCATTGAAAGTCATAGCTTTTCTACTGTCAAGAAAATATCCCGCAAGCACTCTGGCAATATATGCTTCACTAAGTCCCAAAGATTCGCCATAATTGTTTATAGAGAGTTTAAACTCCATTTTTCCAAGCTGCGCATTGTCTGTTACATCTTTTACAAACTCTATTTTGGTTAGATTTTGCTCTATCTGACGAATGGCTTGCAAAATCTTTTTGGTATCTTTTCCTATCAGATTTATCTGAATATCGTTTTTAATCAGCCCTGGACGATCTTCTCTAACTCCAAGTTCATCCAATCCATACTCTTTTACGAGCGGATATATCTCTTTATTTAATATCTTTGCCAAATCGTAAGTATGCTCTTGTCTGATCTTTTGAGGATCGTCAAAGTCAAATGTAAAGTTTAAAATAGGATTTATATAAGCATTTATGAAACTTTGAGGCTTCATATCGTACAGTTCGAGAGTGATATAGAACATATTATCACCCTTTTCGTTCTCCCCCGCCAAAGAGCGTCTTGAGCCTATGACCGTCGATGTGGCTTTCAAAGCGTACTTTTTTCTATTTTGCAAAATATGTTTTTCGATCTCTTTCGCTATTTGTTGTGTCTCTTCTATCGGAGTATCGACATTCGCTTTTCCGGTTATGTAGAGATAGTTTCCGTCAAAACTAGGAAAAAATTGAAAATGAAGAGTTTTTAGTGTCATGATTGTAAAAAAGGGAATAAGCACCAAAAATGTCAATAAAAAGATATATTTGTAACGAATCATAACATGAAGAAGTTTTTCGTAAAGATCTTGAAGCGGCTCCCAATTAACAAAGTTTTTCTGTTTTTTTAGAATCTCCTGCGCATGAAGGGGTAAAAACAGAAAACTCTCTATCAATGAGCCTATGAGTATCATCACAACAGCTATGGGGATGAGAATTATAAAGTTTTTTATCTCACCGCTCATCATAAAAAGCGGTAAAAATGCCGCGATAGTTGTAAGAGTTGCCAGCGTCACGGGTAGCATCATCTCTTTTGTACCCATTAAAACCGCTTCTTTTTTAGGAACTCCCTGATTTATATATCTTTGTATATTTTCGGCTACAACTATGGCGTCATC
>CAZNIT010000047.1:0-66152 GCA_964573205.1 uncultured Sulfurospirillum sp.
TCGCAGAGAATCTAACGACAAGAAAAAAGAAGCAACACGAAGTTTCCTTGAAAATCACTATGAAGAAATTTAATACCAAATTTAATCTTTATTTAATACAATATTTAAAAATAAAAGGATTCACAATGATGCTATCACAAGATATAAAACCCATAAGTTACCTTAAAACAAAAACGGCAGATGTTATAAAAACCGTAACTGACACTAAAAGAGCTATCATCATAACACACAATGGAGAAGCAAAAGCGGTAATTCAAGATATAAAAACTTATGAAAACCTGCAAAACTCTTTACATATGCTAAAGATGATTATTCAAAGTGAAAATGACATCGAAAAAAAAGATTATCTTCCTCAAGAGGAGATGTTTGATAACCTTGAAAAAAAACTATTTGATAACACATGAAACAATATAAAGTTCTATGGACTAAAAATACCATTTATGATTTAGAAGATATTATAAAATATTTAAAAATCGATAGCATCAAAATAGCAAAAGATATTTTTTATGAGATAAAGGATGAGTGCCAAAAACTCTACTTTTTCCCGGAAAGAAAAAAAGTAGTGCCAGAACTTCAGCAGTTAGGTATTACCAAATATAGGGAACTTATCTATAAAAGATGGAGAATCATTTTCAAAATCCAAGAAGATAAAGTTTTTATTTTATTAGTTTTAGATTCTAGTAGAAATCTGGAAGATATTTTATATCAAAGGTTGTTAAAAGGATAACAACACACAGGAGAGAAATGAACTAGTAAAGTTATAGATTCTCTTCCTGATGATACTTCATTATGATGAATCTTAAAAGAACTTGCTTTTGCTAGAATGATTGAAAGAGGTTTGGAAAATTCCAAAAATGGTAGAACTATCTCAAATGAAAAGATGAACACAAGAAGCTATCTCGATACAATTATTTTTTTATCTTGATAATGTTAAGATACATAGCAATAAGGAAGGAGTAGATTTTATGATAATATCAGCTTATATGAGAGAAGAACATAGATCCTGCGACGAGCTTTTTGCAGATGCTGAAAAAGCCGTAATAGATGGGGATTTCGATAAAGCTCAAGAACTCTTCGTCGCTTTTAGCGAGGATACGCTCAAACATTTTCAAAAAGAGGAGGAAGTCCTTTTCCCCACTTTTGAAGAAGTTACAGGTTCGACCGAAGGTCCGACACAAGTGATGAAATATGAACATGAGCAGATGCGAGAACTCATAGGAAGGATGGCAAAAGCCGCCGAGGAAAGGGACAAAGATGCATATCTCTCTATCGCCGAATCTATGATGATTTTACTTCAACAACATAACATGAAAGAAGAACAAATGTTATATGCAATGTGTGACAGAGTCATTCCCGCGGATAAAAAAGAGCGAACTCTAAAGCAAATGAAACAGAAGTGACACTCACTAAAATCATGCTTGACGCAAGAGAGTTGCAACAACCGCAACCTTTTGAAAGAGCCCTAGTGATACTAAACGAGATGAATAAAAGCGATTATCTCTATATGCTTCATAGAAGGAATCCTCTACCTTTGTTGGAATTGGCGAAAAATAGAGGGTTTTTAAGCGTTTCAAAAAAAGATAACGATGATGTATGGCACGTAATTATCACTAAAGATAAAAAAGTCGATCTTTGGGAACTTATGGATGTTTAATCAAGGAGGTCTCTCACTAAATCAAGCTCCCCCGATCTTTGTGGTGCTTCGATTTTTTATCACGGGAGCGCTTTTTGGTCTTTTTGCCGGAATATCACTCTTTTTTTTCAAAGAGAATATTTTTGATATAAACTCTTTCGAAGCTCTGATAATCACGCATATCTTGGCATTGGGTGTGATGGGATCGTTTATGCTGGGAGCACTTTTTCAAATGTTGCCGGTCATCGCTGGAGTCGTCATTAAAACTCCCGTTTTAAAATCGATATTCGTACATATTTTTTTTACGGCTGGTATAGTTTCTCTTTTAACCGCATTTTATACGGGTGAGTCTCTTTTTTACAAATTGACGGCTCTATTTTTAGGCGGCTCTTTATTATATGTATGTTTGATAATGAGTATCGATCTTTTTAAACTAAAAGATCACACCGCTTCATCCGAAGGTATGCTTTTTTCACTTATCTCTTTCTTCATAGCCGTTGTATTCGCACTCTATCTTTTAACGATATTAAGCGGTTTAGCCGACCCGCAGTATTTTGGTCTATTTAAACGGATACATTACTCTTTTGCTTTATCGGGATGGATCGCCGTTTTGATACTCTCCATCTCTTTTCAGGTTATAGAGATGTTTTATGTAACGCCGGCATATCCGAAAATCGTCACAAAATATCTGATCGTATCAATATTCGTAATTTTGATTTTAAAAAGCGTTCTGCCTTTTTTAGAAATTAGGACTATTTATACGGATATGATTATCGCTATTTTATTTATCTGCTACGCTTCGTTAACCTTGCATAGATTATACCTTAGAAAGCGGCCTACATCCGACGCCACCGTATGGTTTTGGCGTTTTGGCATGATCGCTCTCATACTCTCTATGCTATTTACGACAAGCGGTCTGTTTTGGGAAAATTACATAATCAAAAGTATGAGTTATCTTACGTTCGTATTTTTCGCATTAAGCGTGCTACTTGCGATGGTATATAAAATCGTACCGTTTTTAGTATGGTTTCATCTCTCGAATCAAGGATATATGAAAGCACCGCTAATGCATGATATCATTCATCCAAAGAGAGTAAAAATCCATTTCTATATCCACGCGACTCTATTTATGATTTTAACGATTTGCGTTTTTGCGCCGGTTTTTTTCAATCTAGCTTCGCCGTTGATAATTCTATCGTTCGGATGGTTGCTTTATCATCTGCTATATGCCGTCTATCTTTATAGAAATACGCAAAAAAACTGTGAAAAAATATCTTGGCAATAAACTTCAATCATACTCTTTAACCAACTTTTAGATAAAATATCTCAAATTCAGACGCAGGGGAAACTTTTGATAACACTAAAAGAAGCTCTCACACTTTCAAAAGAGGAGATAGCCGAAATAAGAGAAGATCTAAGAGGAAAGATCGAAGAAAAAAAAGAGCTTGGCGCTTACGTGGAGCAACTTACGAACACGCAACTCGCCGAATACGGTGACGGCATACCTATAGCGATCAAAGACAATATCCAAGTAAAAGGGTGGAACGTCACCTCTTCGTCCCGAATACTTCAAGGGTATGTAGCGCCTTATAACGCTACGGTTATAGATAAACTTTTACGAAACAATTTAAGTCCGTTCGGTCGAACGAATATGGATGAATTCGCAATGGGAAGCTCAACGGAGAGTTCATTTTACGGAAAGACCCTAAACCCGCACGATCCAAGCAGAGTACCTGGCGGAAGCAGCGGTGGAAGTGCGGCGGCCGTCGCCGCCGGATTGGCAATAGCGGCGCTTGGAAGCGATACGGGCGGAAGCATCCGACAACCTGCGGCATTTTGCGGATGTGTCGGAATGAAGCCGACTTACGGAAAAGTAAGCCGTTACGGTCTTGGTGCATATTCCAGCTCTTTGGATCAGATAGGCCCTATCACTCAAAATGTCGAAGATGCCGCAATACTATACGACATAATAGCGGGGCACGAAAGCAAAGACTCCACAAGTATGAATATCCCTCATACGAAGGTGAGCGATAAAATCGATCCAAATAGAAAACTTACCATCGCCGTCATCGACAACTATCTTCAAGAGGCGTCCGATGAAGTGAAAAAAGCGAATCTCGAGGCTATCAAAGCGCTAAAAGACGCCGGACACAAAATAATACATAAAAATATGATCAACTCGAAATACGACGTAGCCACCTACTATATCATTGCTACCGCCGAAGCCAGCGCAAACCTCAGCCGTTACGACGGTGTACGCTACGGCAACAGAATGGACGCCGACTCTTTGAAAGAGATGTACTTTAAAACCAGATCGCAAGGCTTCGGCGAAGAGGTAAAAAGAAGGATTCTTCTTGGGACGTTCGTTCTTAGTAGCGGATACTACGACGCTTACTATATTCGAGCACAAAAAGCCAGACACCTCATAAAAGAGCAATACGAAGAGATTTTCAAAGAGGCGGATTTAATATTTATGCCGGTGGCTCCGACAACGGCTTTTAAATTCGGAAGCAAAAAAGATCCTCTTGAGATGTACTTAAGCGACATATATACTATAGCCGTAAATCTCGCCGGTCTGCCGGCTCTTTCGCTTCCCATAGGAACTAGCGACGACAACCTTCCAATCGGAGCTCAATTTGTTGCAAAAGCGCTCGATGAACAGACACTATTTGACGGTTCGACGAGCCTTGAAAATATCATGAAAGAAAGAGCTTAATTATGAATATCCGTCAAAAAGCACTTACATTCGAAGATATACTTCTTATTCCTCAATACTCCGAAATTTTACCCAAAGAGGTAGATATTAAAACTAAATTAACCAAAAATATAGCTTTGAATATTCCTTTCGTCTCCGCCGCTATGGATACCGTCACGGAACATCAAGCGGCTATAAAAATGGCCAGACTAGGCGGAATAGGTATCATCCACAAAAATATGGACATAAAAGCTCAAGCAAGAGAAGTTAGCCGTGTTAAAAAGAGCGAAAGCGGCGTTATCAACGAACCGATTCATCTCAAACCCGACGACACCATACAAGATGCCAATAACTTGATGGTAGAATACAAGATATCCGGTTTTCCCGTTGTCGCGGAAAACAACGAACTAGTAGGAATCCTTACGAATAGAGATCTTCGCTTTGAAAACGATATGAATAAAAAAGTCAAAGCCGTCATGACAAAAGCACCGCTTATAACGGCGAAAAAAGGTATTTCGCTTGATGAAGCCGAACTCATTTTTCATAAACACAAAATCGAGAAACTCCCCCTCATAGATGAGAACGGAATACTTTCGGGACTCATCACCATAAAAGATCTAAAAAAGAGAAAAGAGTTTCCAAACTCCTATAAAGACAGATTCGGACGGCTCGGTGTCGGAGCCGCTATCGGCGTAGGACAGATATCAAGAGCGAAAGCGCTAATAGAAGCTGGGGTCGATGTGCTCGTTTTAGACTCGGCACACGGTCACTCAAAGGGTATCATCGATACGGTAAAAGAGTTAAAATCAACTTTCAAAAAAGTAGAGCTTATTGCCGGTAACGTAGCGACACCCGAAGCTGTCGAAGCACTTATAAAAGCCGGGGCGGACGGTGTGAAGGTCGGTATCGGTCCTGGTTCCATCTGCACTACGAGAATAGTCGCAGGTGTGGGAATTCCGCAAATAACGGCTATAGAAACTTGTGCCGCAAAAGCCAAAGAGTACGGCGTCCCGGTCATCGCCGACGGAGGCATAAAATACTCCGGAGATGTGGCAAAAGCCCTGGCCGTCGGCGCCAGTAGCGTAATGGTGGGTAGTCTGCTCGCCGGAACCGAAGAGAGCCCCGGAGAGACGCTTATGTATCAAGGACGACAATATAAAACATATAGGGGAATGGGAAGTATCGGCGCGATGCAAAAAGGAAGCAACGACAGATACTTTCAAGAGGGTACGGCCGCCGACAAACTGGTTCCCGAAGGAATCGAAGGAATGGTACCTTATCGCGGAAAAATGAGTACGGTTATACATCAACTCATCGGCGGCCTGCGTGCAGCTATGGGTTATGTCGGAGCCAAAGATATAGAGATATTCCAACAAAAAGCTGAATTCGTCGAAATTACTACCGCCGGACTAAAAGAGAGTCACGTACATGACGTAACCATCACCAAAGAGGCACCAAACTATCACTCCTAAAAAGGCTATTTGATCTTTTGCGCCTCATAAACGAATATATCCGGATGAAGCCTTAAACAGTTTGCATCCAGCCCGGCTTTTTGGCATAATGTTGCGAAAAATTGATCAAAATCGCTTAACTGGTCCCAAACTTGAGGCAGATATGTAGCTTGATAGATACCATATTTCAAGATAACGCCATGAACACCCGGCTTGATCTTCTTTCTCAAATCGTCTATATTTTCATACGCCAAATGTACAGGTTCGCTTAAAAGTGATATCTCGATACTCAAATCTCCGCTTTCAAACTCCTCTTTTGTAAGAGGAGGAAATCTAGGATCGTTAAAAGCCGCCGCTTTCGCGTTTTGGATCAAATCTTCCAATAGCGTCCGATGAGCTATGATAGATCCTATACATCCGCGAAGCGAGTCCCTTTTTTCAAGCGTTACAAAAGCGGCTCCATTTTCGCCTAGCTTTGGATGTTCGCTTAGAAGTTTCTCTTTATCGATTAAAGGCGCCTCTTCAAACTCCTCTTTTATCGCATTCTTGGCGATGTCTATCATATATTGCAAGCTCATAACAGCCTCCTTAAAATTTCGCTGATATAATTATATCACTTTTAAAGTATCTTTATCTCCTCTTCCAAAATTATGCCGAAACTCTCAAAAACTCTTCTTTTCGCCTCTTTTATAAGATAAATCGCCTCTTCATATGTAGCACTGCCCAGATTTACCAAAAAATTTGCATGAACTTCACTAAATGCGGCATCGCCTCTTCTGAAACCTTTTAAGCCTACTCGCTCTATCAATCTTCCGGCAAAATCATCTTTTGGATTTTTAAAAACGGAACCGGCACTGGGCTCTTTTGGTTGTTTGTTGCGCATTTTTGTAAAAAGTTGCGATTTTTCAACGTCAAATCCCCTTTTTATTTTAAAAACGGCTTCATAAACTATATCGTCTATATCCGTATATCGATAACCGTATTCGATCTTCTCTTTTTCGATATATCCTTTTGAGGTTTTTATACCGACGAGATTATTAAATATCTCATCCTCTTTCATACCGGCATTCATGCATACAAGCCCGCCCAAAGTACCGGGGAGTTTTCCGAGATATTCAAAACCGTTTATATCATATTTTTTTACGAATGAAAAAATTCTCCCGCTTTTTGTCGCCGCTCCGATTATCAGATGCTCTTTTTGCAAATATATATAATCGAACTTTTTGGAAAGGATATATAAAGAAGGAGGATTTTGCGATACCAAAAGGTTGTTGGCTCCTCCGACGATAAACGACCCTTTGGGAAGTGAAATAATCTCGTCGATAACTTTTACCTCTATTTTAGAGCCTATTTTAATCGAACTGTATTTCGAAAAATCGATCTGCTTTTTCATAAACTTCAAAAAAGAAAGCCGGGAATCATATTTATAACCCTTTGGGTAAATTCTATCATGATATTCATCATCCAAGGCATCGCGAATATGATGATAACCACTACAACCAGAATCTTCGGAACGAAAGAGAGCGTCATTTCGTTTATCTGCGTAGTCGCTTGAAAGATCGAGATCAAAAGACCGGCGACCAAACCGCCAAGAAGCATCGGCAAAGATAGATAAAGTGCGAGTTTAAAAGTTTCAACTCCAAGACCTATGAGTTTTGCTTCCATCTTTTTATCCTATGCGAATCTATAATCTTTGTACTCGACGGGTACAAGATAGTCGCGGACTTTGATTAAAGAGGGATAAAAACCGTGTTCATATCCCAATTCGAAAAGTCTATCGATACCGTCAAGTTGTTCCTCGCTCATACAAATAGACTCTTCGTTCGCGTAAAGTTCGAGATATTTTCGCAGCTTCTTCTCGTCCACGCGAATCAAATTACGTTCCAAAAGCATTTTTGAAAGTACCTCCTTATTTTTATGCGCGACTTCCACGGCTTTCGTTAAAATCTCTTCATACTCTATCGCTCTTGTAATAGGAATGGATCTTCTTATCCCCATCCCGCCAAGAGGTAGAGGAAGTTCGCCGCCGCTTAACTCCAGCCAGATATCCCAAAGCTCTTTTTCAACTTCCAAAGTTTCGTCATATGTCAATATACTCTCATGAATCAAAACACCCGCGTCCACTTCACCGCTTAGTACGGCATCTTCGATTTGAAGGAAGTTTTTATAGACTATCTTCGCTTCGGGATAATATATCTTAAATAAAAGGGCGTTTGTCGTATATTTTCCACTGAGAGCGACTTTAAAATTTCTCTTTAATTTAACACCTCTTTTTTTTATCAGTTTGGGACCGTATCCGTCTCCAAAACTCACGGCGGTTCTTAAAAGAGCATATTCATCTTTAACGAAAGGATAAAGTCCGAAACTGATAGCGGTTATATCGTAAATATTCTCAAGAGCTTTTTCATTGAGTGTTTCAATATCCAAAGCGACGTTTTCAAAATTGATATCATCGATCGATACCCAGCCGAATTTTATAGCGTAAAACATAAAAATGTCATCGGCGTCGGGAGAGTGCGCGACTGTTACTGTTTTCAATAAAAAGCCTTTTTCGTTTTATATAAAAGCCGTACGGCAAAAAAATTTTTGTAATTTAAAGGTATTTTAGCGAAAGTAGGTTTTGAAAGTCTAAAGCGGCGCTTACCGCGCCGCAATTTCTTAGTAGAGTCCGAATTTGTTATCTTTTCTTTTATAAAGCACGCGCGTTTTATCATCTTTATCTATAAAGATCAAAAACTGTTTATTGCTCTCTTTTAACATCTCAAGAGCCTCTTCTATTTCAAGCGGCTTGTAAAGATCCAACTCCATAGGAATAATCTCGTCAACATCCTCCTCGTTCTGCGTCTCGTTTATCTCTTCCATATTGACATTCGCAATCTCTTCGAGTTTGGTCACTCTATAATCGGTCACTTTATCATGATGGCGTCTTAAAACTTTTTGAGCTCTATCGACCGCCAAATCGATTGCGGCATAAACATCTTTATCTTTTTGTTTTATAACTATGGTATTTTTTTGCGGAAGGTTGATAGTAAATTCAACCGCATAACCTTTTTTGCCGTTTTTCTCGTCAGCCGAGACGACGACTCTAGTGGATATAATATCCAAATTATATTTTTTCAGCGATTCCACCGCACTTTGGATATGCGACTTGATTGCATCGGTTAGTTCAAACTGTCTTCCGACTAAACTCATGTTCATGATTGTCTCCTTAAATGGAATAAATACATAAGCAATTTTACAGGAAATTCAATTTGATATCGATTAAAAAGATAGGTTAAATATCGAATATTTTTTTAGGTGAATATTTAAGAAATTAAATATTCACCTATCAAGGAGGAAAAAATAGTTTACACTGTTCTGTAAAAACAAAACAAAAGCCCGCTAAAAACGGGCTTTTGTTTCATTTAATCAGTTGTTATACGCAATAGCGGCTTTATGCAACCCTCTTCCTTTCAGAAGAAGCAAAGCCTCGATATCTTCGTCGGAAATACCGAATTTTTTGCACAAAACTCCGAGTCTAAGAAGTGAAAATTCCTCTTGATGTTTTTTCTTCAAATAGCTTATTGCCGCCGGAGTTTTTCCTACCGCCAACGCTATCTCTTTTCCTGTGATTTGCATGACTTACCTCCTATTTTGAGATTTTATATATATTTTTGCGGGTACGAACTTTCTGTTTAAAATCAACAGATCGTCAAACTTTTGTGAAAAAATATCGATAGTCTTTAAGATAAATATTTGTAGTTTCAAAATCAACTCCTCTTTTGTTATGAAACAAGTATAATACAAAGTTGTGTCAAAGTTGTGTGAAAAATGAATATTTTTATTTTTTTTTATAAAAAATTAGATAGATAGTAAAGTCTAAAGCACGATAGTAAATCTCGTACCGTCTTGAAGTCTTGTTACGCTGATTTCACCTTTCATATGTTTTTCCACTATGATTTTCGTCATATAAAGTCCAAGCCCCATAGAGTCCTCTTTTGTCGTAAAATACGGTTCGAAAATTCTACTTGCGACCTCCTTATCGATCGGTTCACCGCTGTTTTCGACGCTTATTATGACATTGTCCCCTTCACGATAAAGCTTTATAATAATAACACCTTGCGTACCTATGGCGTCGATAGCGTTTTTAATGAGATTTAGCATAACCTGTAAAAATTCGTTTCTATAAATCTCCATCTCGATATCTTGCAAATGCTTGATAACCTTTATATCATGTTTTTGAATACTGTTATTCAGAAAATAGATGGAGCGCAAAATCAAAGTTTTGAGATTGATCATTTTCGTTGACGTCGTCGGCTTATAAAAAGTTCTGAAATCATCTATCGTCTCACTCATAAATTCGATACTCTCCTCTATCTCTTCATAGCTTTTGTCAATATCTTTTTTAGCTATCTCTTTATTGCTTTGAAGCTCGAACCTACCAAGCGCTACGATAGATGCGATTTTGTTTATTGGTTGTCTCCATTGATGGGCTATCATACTAAAGAGTTCACCTATTAGAGCCTGCTTTGATTGAAACATCATCTTTTCGTTACTTTGATTGATCTGTTCCTCATAACTTTTTATCTGCTTGTAGATGATAGCGGAGAGATATAAAGATAAAAGCATCGTAACAAACCACGCAAAAGCGAGTATCATGAAACTTCTCTCGATATCGTAGCCGCTTTGTCCCGGTTTTACCACTTTTCGAAGCTTCAAATCTTCTCCAAGATGAGAGATATCTTTAACCCCGACTAGATACCAGTTATATTTTTTTATAAAACGCGTATAATAGATTTTATCTCCATCTTTATAAAAACCGTCCTTTTGAAGCAACCTCTTCTTTATCTCCTTGTCAATAACGCTCTTTTGTTCATCTTTTCGTTTCGATGCGAATAATAGTTTCATCTTTTTATTCATAATGAAAAAGTCGTTATCTTTACCTTTTATATTTTTACGAATATAGCGATTGACTTCGCTTTGAGAGAGCATCTGCATCTCGTCGATAAACAAAGCCGCCCCGATATACCACTCAAAACACTCTATCTTTTTAACATACGAAAGATTGTATATCATAATCTCCCTATTCGAATCCGGCCTGTACCAGTCATATCCGACAAATCCCTCTTTCTCTTCATCTATCACTTTATTAAATTCCAGCACGAAAGCTTTGTCGAAATCATCCTTTATCTTCAATATGTTTTTGCCTTCGAGCTTTTTATCGAAGTGCTCATATACGTAACCTTTTTTACTTATAACGAATATATGGCCGAAATTTTCCGTAGCTTTTAAATTTTTCAACGAGGTGAGGATTATCTTTTTTAAAAACTGCCTCTTTAGCGCATATCTGTATCTTTTACAAAGATTGTTCGTACTCGCGACATGAGTATTTACAAAATCTACCAATCGTTCTTTTAGAAGATCGCTACTTCTATCGTCAATATAATCGATAAAGGAGGAGAGCTGCAGAGTTTTGTTTTTTAAATTTTCTCTTTCCGATTTCAAAAGACTCTCTTTGTAATTCTTAACTTCGAATTCCAACGTATTTTGTTGCATATCCTCTTGTAAATAATTTATAAAAAGATATGACATTACGCCATAGACGATCAGTACCGTCAATGGCAAAATCACGACTAAAATCGCAAGGCGTCTTTTTGAAATATTATAATTCATGTCCGATTATCTATAAAATATCCCATATTTTGTCTATTTTTCAAAAAGCCGGCAGGCAGCTTTTTTCGAAGCGCCTTTATAAAAGATCTGATAGCGTCGGGAGTTGGAGGAGTATCCTTCCAAAGAGAATCCAACTCATCATAAGTGATACTACCTTTCGTTTCCAAAAGCTCCAGGCATTCCGTCTCTTTTTGAGTCAATACGAATGTCTCTTCATCGGTAGTGACCGTTCCGCTCAATCTATCGACGACAACATTCGCAGCAAGTGAAAAAGAGTCACTGCCGGCAAGACTTTGATCGAGTTTTTCAAGTAATTTATACAATTTTTTCGTAGTGAAAGGTTTGACTATATATTTATCCAATTTCAATTCAACCGACTCTAAAAGATAATCTACCTTGGTATATGCCGAGATCACTACTATAGGCAACTCTTCATCTATCTTTCTTATCTTTTTTATAAGCTCGATACCGTTTAACTTCGGAAGCTCGATATCGACGATCATGATATCTATGCTCTCTTGATGCTCGATAAACTGCCTATATCCCATCTCACCGTCGGAAGCGGTACGAATCGTTGCGAAATAGTTGCCAAGAAGTTTGGATATATTTGACAATACAACCGGATCGTCCTCAATATAGAGCACGGATTTATCTTTTAGATTATTATACATTACTACCTATTTTTATAATATATTTAATCTATCTTATCAAATAAAAATTAAATTAAATTGTAAGTTTATCGATTTTTACAGCTTTTTTCTCAATTGGGCGTAAATTTCTCTTTAACTATTCGTTTCTAAGAGTAGTCAATACATCAATCTGAGTAGCTTTTTTTGCCGGATAATAAGAGGAAACAAGAACTATCGCAATAGCACCGACGATAATGGAGAAGAAATCGGTGGCGGATAGATCAAGAGGGAGTTTACTCGTTCCGTAAACATCGGCAGGAAGAGTTACTATATCAAAATGTCCAAGCAGATAAATTCCAAAAAGTCCCAAAAAAACGCCAAAAACTATTCCGGCTCCTCCGATAACGCAACCAAGCCAGAAAAAAGCTTTTTTTATCTCATCTTTTCCGGCTCCAAGAGAAAGCAAAAGAGCTATCTCTCTTCTTCTGTTCATAACAGTCATTAAAAGCGAACTGACGATATTTAAAGAAGCGACTAAAATTATTAACATCAAAACGATAAAAAGGGCTTTCTTTTCCATCGCCATCGCCGAAAAGAGATTGCCGTTTTGCTGCCACCACCCGACCGCTACAAGATATGGCGGTAAAAACTCTCTTATCTCTTTGATTTTTTGCATAGGGTTTTCGCAACTTACATGAATACCGTCATATCTGTCGCCCTCAACCTTCAATACCTTCGAAAGAGCCCGAATAGTCGTATAGATGTAAGCATTGTCGTACGCCTGCATACCCGATTGAAAACTCCCCTTATACCGAAAACGTTTCATCGTAGGCATAAGCGAAAATCCTCCCGGCTGTGATTGCGTAAAGATAAGCGTGACTTTTTCGTTCATATCCAGCATGAAGCTCTCGCTTATGCCCTGCCCCGTTATGATCTCAAATCCGGATATATCTCTGTTTTCAACGGCTTTCGCGACTATAGAATTGATTTTGGCTTCGGCATTAAAATCGACACCGAAAACTACCGCACCCTCCATCTTTTCGCCCATTTTAACGATCGCTTGCGTATTTAGATACGGACTTAAAATAAGATCCGGAAACTTTCTCTTCAAAGCTATAAGAGCGTATCGATCGATGTTTCTATTTTCTCGAGGCAATACGGTTATGGGATAACTCATAGTCGATATCTTCTCTTTGAACTCTTTAGAAGTACCGTTCATGATGGCCATAGCGATAATAAGTACCATAAGCCCGACAGAAACTCCCAAAAATGCGAGAATCGCACTTATAGTGATAAAGGGCTGACTCTTGTCAAAACGCAAATACTTTTTTACTAGATAAAATACCAGTTTAGAAGAGCTCAATCCGTTTTTTTCCTATTTATTTGCAAGAAGTCCTTTTTTAGGACCGCTCTTTCCGCAACAATGTTTATATTTTTTGCCGCTACCGCAAGGACAGGGATCGTTTCTTGCGATCTTTTTACTCCTTACCACACTCTCATGCTCGCTGTTTTGAGGCTCTAAAACGCTCTCTTTGTTCATCACCGCATCTTCCGCGGCGTTTTCCATCTCCTGAAGCATCTTCTGCATCGCTTCTTCACGCTCTTTCTCTTCACTTTCGTCTCTAAGCTGAATATTTTGAAGCATCTTGATGCTGTCGAACTTGATACGGTTGATAAGTTCTACAAAAAGACCGTAACTCTCTTTTTTATACTCGGTTAACGGATCTTTTTGGTTGTAACCTCTAAGCCCTATACCCGTTTTTAGCGTATCCATCTGATAAAGATGTTCTCTCCACGCGTTATCCACGGTTTGAAGATAGATCAACTTTTCTATATCTCTTCTTTGTTTCTGATCAACGACCGACATTTTTTGTTCGTACATATCCGTTAGAATCTTTTCTATTTTATTTGCTATATCTTCACTCTCAAGAGACTCGAAATCCTTTCGTTCGAACTCTATCAAAACCTCCTCTTTCAAAATAGCGATCAACTTATCTATATCGTACTCATCCTCGGATATACCTTCGTAAATACCGGCTCTGGAGAGAAGATCGTCGATATACTCTTTTCTATTTTGAGCTATTTTGTCACTTAGATCAAACTCCGGATCGAGAAGTTCGTTTCTGTAAGCGTAGATCACTTTTCGCTGCTCGTTCGCCACATCGTCGTACTCTAAAATATGTTTTCTGGATTCATAATGAAGATTCTCGACCTTCTTTTGAGCGTTTTCAACGGCTCTTGTAACCATACCCGACTCGATATGCTCACCCTCTTCTATTCCGAGTCTCTCCATGATCGATTTTATCTTGTCGCTTCCGAATATCCGAAGAAGATTATCTTCGAGACTCAGATAAAACTGACTGGCTCCGGGATCTCCCTGACGACCGGATCTTCCTCTTAATTGGTTATCTATTCTTCTTGATTCGTGTCGTTCGGTTCCGAGTATGAAAAGACCTCCAAGTTCCCTGACTTCATCGTCGATCTTGATATCGACTCCCCGTCCGGCCATATTCGTAGCTACGGTAATCGCCCCTTTCTTACCGGCATCGGCGATAATCAAAGCTTCGCTTTCATGATTTTTAGCATTTAGCACCGAATGCGGGATTTTTTCCTTCTTCATCATCTCATGAAGAAGTTCGCTCTTTTCGATGGATGCGGTACCGATTAGAACAGGCTGTCCTTTTTGGTGCAGTTCCTTTATCTTGTTGATAACGGCTTCGAATTTCTCTCTCTCGCTTTTATATATAAGGTCGTTCAAATCTTTTCTCATCACCGGAACGTTCGTAGGTATTGAGATGACATCCAGTCCGTAAATTTGCGCAAACTCGGTAGCTTCTGTTTGAGCCGTTCCGGTCATTCCCGCCAATTTTTCATACATTCTAAAATAATTTTGAAAAGTGATGTCGGCTAAGGTCTGCGACTCCTCTTGAATTACGACGCCCTCTTTCGCCTCAAGCGCTTGATGAAGGCCTTCGCTGTATCTTCTGCCTTCACTCAATCGTCCCGTAAATTCATCGACGATTATCACCTCACCGTCTCTAACGACATAATCGACATCTTTTTCAAAAATATTTTGAGCTTTCAAAGCTTGATCGAGATGATGACTTAACGAAGCGTTTTCAAGACTGTATAGATTGTCAACGTTAAAAAGCTCTTCGGCTTTTTTGATACCCGACTCCGTTAAAGTTACCGTTCTATTTTTCTCATCCACGACAAAATCGCCGCTTTCTTGTTTAATTTCACCTTTTTCATCTTTTTGCGTCGCTCTTTTTAGTTGCTTCGCCACTTGATTGGCTTTGTGGTAGTTATCTAGCGTTCTGTTCGTGGGTCCCGAAATGATCAAAGGAGTTCTAGCCTCGTCGATCAAGATGGAATCGACCTCATCCACTATGACGAAGTTATGTTCCCTTTGCACCTTTTCGCTTAAGTCGTACTTCATGTTGTCTCTTAGATAATCAAAACCGAACTCGTTATTCGTTCCATAGGTAATGTCGGCATCATATTGCGCTTTTCTCAAAGCGTCATCTTGAATATCGTTCGTAATAACGCCGGTCGTATATCCTAAAAATTTATAAATACGTCCCATATCTTCGGCATCCCTTTTCGCCAGATAGTCGTTTACGGTCACAAGATGAACGCCTTTTTGAGTCATAGCGTTCAAAACGATCGCAAGCGAAGCGACAAGCGTTTTACCTTCACCGGTTTTCATTTCGGCGATTTTTCCGTCATGCAAAACCATACCGCCGACCATCTGTACATCATAGTGTCTTAAGCCGGTGGTTCTTTTACTAACTTCTCTGGTTATGGCGAAAGAGTCGAATAAAACATCGTCCAAACTCTTTTGATTCTCTTGAACGCTCCGCTTCAATTTGGCGAAAGCATCTTTGAGCTCTTGGTCGCTCATCTTCTCGTATTTTGATTCAAGAGCGTTTATATTTTGGACTTTTTTTAGATATTGTTTGACTATTTTATCGTTTTTAGTACCGAACACCTTTTTTACGACCGAGGATATCATCGTAGTAGATCCTTTATGTAAGTTATTTTGATTTTAACAAAAGTTTAATATTAATTTGCTAAAGTTGAGTTGTTATACTATATCGACTAATATGATATACAATTTAATATTTATAAGGAAAACATTGAAAAAGAGAGTATTTTTATTTCTTACATTCATGGGAAGCAGCCTTTTTTGCTCCGATCTCTCCAGACTCGAGAGTTTCGAATCGGATTTCAAGCAGATAATCACAAACGATCAAAATTCAAAAATCATATACAAAGGCAAACTCTATGCGAAAAAAGAGAAAAACCTCGCACTCTGGATATACACTTCACCGATAGACAAGAAGATCTATTACAGCGAAGGTAAAGTGGTTATAATAGAACCGGAATTAGAGCAAGCCATCTTCGCAAAACTCGATAAAGTACCAAATATTCTGAGTCTTTTGAAAAAAGCCGAAAGAATCTCGAAAAATACCTACATTACCGCATTCAACAACACAAATTATAAAATCACTCTAAACGGCGATAAAATAGAGAAAATAACATACAAAGACGAACTTCAAAACAAAGTTACGATTCTCTTTTCTCATCAAAAAAGTAACGAACCGATCAAAAACGACAAATTCGTCTATAAAATCCCCGGAGATTATGATATATTAAACCAAAAATAGACGCTAACAAGCGTCTATTTTTATTATCCTCTTCTCCAAGTTCTCACTTCACCGACATCGATATGGATAAATCCTTTTTTGGGATAGTATCCGACTCCGCCTTTTTTGAGACTTACGGCGATATCTCTTAACTTTCTCAAAGGTACGTCGGCAACATATATGTCAACCGCCTTACCTTCCATATGAAGCGAGTTTTTAGCTACATTTCTTCCGCCAAGCTGTCTTCTTAGCCAAGCATTGGTTTGCGGACTTCTATAGCCCGAGACGATGTTGAACTTTTTATCGATCCCTACATGAAGATTTATCTCATACATTAGGTTGATAAGCTCTATATCGATTCTAGTCATCTCTCTGGCTCTAGTATCCATAAAAGCTTTGTTGATAGTAAAAAGACCGCTGATTTTGTAACTGTCTTTTTCGTAAAATTCCGCATAATAATCTTTTGACTGGTGAATGGCGCGAAGTTTGAGTATCTTCTCTTCCTCGCTGTCAGCAAAAAGTTGTTGTTGTGAAACGATGGCAGTAGTAGCTAGAACCGCCGATTTTTTTAAAAAATTTCTTCTTGAAACTTCCATACCTTTAGCATTGCTAATTATATCAGTATCCAAAAATACTCCTATTTTTGCCCGAAATCTCGGGCTGATTTATAAAACGAAATGCAATTTTAACAGAAAAAAGTAAACAGATCAAGGAAAAAGTTAACTAAATTAATAAATTCAGCTCAAAATCAACTAAATTTCAACGCATAGAGCTTGCCGCCACTTTGTCGTAACCGTAAACATCACTTCTGAAATTTACTCCGTTTTCATCTACCCAAGCGGTATAATAACGAATATAAACGGGAACTCTCTCTTTCATCTGCAAAGAGCTGTTCTCACCTTTATCCAACATAGATTTGACGCTCTTATAAGGTTTTTGAAGAAAATTTTCAGATATGAATTCAAGCATTTTTTGCGGACGATGTAGCCTTATACATCCATGACTATAAGCTCTTACCGTTTTTTTAAATAATTTTTTTTCATTCGTATCATGCATATATACGGCATATTTGTTCGGAAACATAAACTTCACGCGTCCAAGAGGATTGCCGGCACCGGGATCTCTTACTATGTTAAAAGGCAGATCACTATCTTCATCGTACTGATACCAATCTATATCGAACGGGTCGATCTCCTTTCTATCTTTCGACCAACCGTCATACGCCTTGAAATTTCTCTCGCTTAGATAGTCGGGATCTTCTTGTAGTCTGGAAAGCATCTCCTTTTTGACGATCGACTGAGGAACGCTCCAAGTCGGATTTAGAACGACATATGACATATAAGCCTTGAAAATGGGCGTCGGATTCTTTTTGCTACCTACAACGACTCTCATTTGAAATAATTTCTGTTCACCGTCCATAAAGTACATCATAAACGAGGGAATATTTACGAACACATAAGGATAATCCATCCTATCTTTTTCCCATCTGGCTCTTTCAAGATTCAATTTAATGTTCGCCGCTCTTCTTGAAGCCGGTACGTTCAAAGCAATACGCGTATTTCTATCGAATCTACCGGTAGCTCTAAATCCCATTCGCTTTTGAAATTTTTTCAAAGCCTCTTTCAATTGAGCGTCAAATACCAGATATTCGTCGTCATAATAATCAAGATCGTCACTTTGAAAAAGTCTTTTTGCCAAAAGTCTTACCGCATTTCCCCTACTTCCTAGTTTCATACTAACAGCGGGTACCTTAACGAATCCGCCGTCGCTTACTATATTTTTATATTTATGATACGCTTCAAGCAGAGATTCGTAAATATGGTTACTTACCACTAGATCGTATAAACTTTGCTCAATTTGCATATTGCGTTTAACTTTCTTGAGCAAAGAGGCGGCGTCGAAAGATCCCAACGAGATATCCCAACTATATTTTACCTCTCTTTTCTCGCCGATCTCTTTTAATTTTTTTTTGAATTTTTTATAATCTATCAAACCTTCATGAAGATCTCTCGAGAGAGTAAAAAAAGCGTCGCTTAAAAGTATATCCAAAGCTATGGCGGCTAGATTTCGTTCTTTGTCGCTTTGATATGAATTGCTTTGAAACTCTTCATATAGAGACTTTATCTCTTCGTAATGATATCTTGACCTGTCAAGTCCTTCATCCTCCGATTTTTTGATAGCTTGAAGCATTTCGACTATGGAAAGCTCCGGTTCGTTAAAGCCGTTGAACCAAAACGTTCTATACTCTCTTTTCTCATAAAACTTCAAGATCTCTTTTTCACTTTTAAGATCCTGGGTACTGTAACTGCCGTATGTCTGCTGCAATAAAAGCCCGAGCATATAACTCTGTTTGGCCGCTACGGAGTTACCGATATTACCAAGAGAGTTTACCCAGTCGGCTCTAATTGGAGATATCGATAAAAACAATAAACTCAAAAAGGTAATAATTTTGATCATGAAGATTCTGTCTAATCCTAAATTTTATATACTAAATGTAATATTCTAGTTAATTTGTATTAAAGTTTTGCTTATTACAGTTAACAATCGCCGCACCCTCTCTCAAGCCGTCGTCTATTACCGTCAATTTTTCGTACCCGAAAAGATAAACTATCTCGTACAACAGTTTCACACCTGCTACTATCAACTCTTCTCTTCCGACTCCAACCCATCTGATTCTCTCTTCTTTATCCATAGAAATCAACTTTCGCAAAGCATCTTTCATATCTTTACGACTTAACACGAATCCGTTTACTTTTCGATAATCGTAATGCTCATAATCGATCCCGCTCAAAAAAGACGCTATCGTCGTCGGCGTTCCGGACGAGCCTATAAAAATATCCGGTTTTTTCTTTACGCTCTTTGCAAACGATGCCAATTTCGCACACTCTCTTTTTATCCCTTTCTCAAGTTCTCGTAAACCGTACTTTTCGACGACTGTAACTATTCCGATATCGAAACTTTCGCAAATGACTTCGTCTTCGTATTTAACGACAACTTCACATGAGCCTCCGCCAAGATCCAAAAGAATATAGCTCTTAGTATCCTGTTTCAGTTTTTTAAGTCTGTTTTCCACCGCTACTCTTGTATATTCGGCCTCCTTTTTCGAATCGATAATCTCAAAAAAAATCCCGGTTTTTGCGTAAATGGTCTCTATCACGAATGCGGCGTTTTTCGCCATTCTCAAAGCTGCGGTGGCGACGGCTTTGTAATTTGCGTTCTCGCAATCATCGAAATTTTTTTTCGCTTCCAAAATAGCTTCGATAACTCGATCTAGCGTCTTTTGCGATATCTCCCCTGCTGCTTCTATCCCTTGCGCCGTTTTGACGATCTTTTCGAACTCTTTTACTCTCTCTTTCGTTTTGCAATCAATCTTCACCACTCTTAAAGTGTTTGAACCCAAATCACACCCTAGCATTATCAACCTTTTGTTATAATCGGGCAATAATACAATACAAAAGGTTAGAAATGTTACTCGGAGTCAATATAGACCATATCGCCGTTTTAAGAGAAGCCAGAAAAATCAACGATCCCGATCCTCTTGAGGCACTCTTCATAGCCGCTAGAGCCGGTGCCGACCAAATCACCATACACCTAAGAGAGGATCGTCGCCATATTCATGACGAAGACGTCAAAAGAATCATTCAAAACTCTCCGCTTCCCGTCAATCTGGAATGCTCCGTAGATCCCGACATCGTGGAAACGGTAGCTAAGCTCAGACCGCACCGAGCCACCTTCGTACCGGAAAAGAGAGAAGAGATCACTACCGAGGGAGGATTGCAGATGAATGAACCGAACTTCTCCAACCTCGACAAAGCGGTTCACTATCTAAAAGCCAAAGAGATAGAGACCTCTTTGTTTATAGATCCGACAGACGAAGCGGTAAGAGGAGCTAAAACCATAGGCGTAGAATGGGTTGAGTTTCATACCGGCACTTACGCGAATATTTACGCGATGCTCTTTACGAACCTCTCAAAAACCAATCACAACATAAAAGAGTTGGATTTAGAGAGAAGCAAACTGAAAAAACTTCTAAAACAATCGCTTCAAAAGTTACGAAACGCTTGTGAATATGCAGATGAATTCGGATTAAACATCGCGGCGGGACACGGGCTGAACTTTCAAAATGTCGTCGCTATTACGAAAATAGAAGGGATTAAAGAGTTGAATATCGGCCAAAGCATCATTGCCAGAAGCATCTATACCGGTCTTGAAAACTCCATAAAAGAGATGGTGGCTCTTATAAAATGAAAATCGCCGTAAGCATCGGAGATCTAAACGGAGCGGGCATTGAAATTGCTCTTAGATCGCATAAGATCGTAAGCGAATTTTGCAACCCGATATATATGGTAAGCAATCGCATGTTGAAAGAGGCTTGCGAATTGTTAAGATTTCAAATACCGACCGATTTTGAAAATGTAGAAATAGGCGATGATTTCAAAATCACGCCCTCTCGCGTTACGGCCGAAAGCGGAAAATATTCATACGAATCATTTATAAAAGCTCTAACTTTTGCGAAAGAAAAAAAAGCGGACGGAATCTGCACGCTTCCCGTCAACAAAGAGGCTTGGGCGAAAGCGGGTATAAAATATAAAGGGCATACGGACGCACTAAAAGATATATTTAAAAAAGAGGCGATCATGATGATCGGTTGCGATAAACTTTTTACGGCTTTATATACTCACCACATACCGTTAAAAGAGGTTCCCTCAAAGATAGAAGCGAAAAAATTGAGCGAATTTATGTTAAATCTCTATAAAGAGATAAAAGAGGAGAAAATAGGGGTTTTGGGACTGAATCCCCATGCCGGTGACGGAGGAATTTTGGGCGTCGAAGAGAATACGATAAAAAAAGCGATCGAATATGTAAATTCCAAACTGCTTGAAGAGGTGTTCGTAGGTCCACTTGTTCCTGATACGGCTTTTACTCCTCATATGAGGGAGAATATAAAGTATTTTGTATGTATGTATCATGATCAAGCACTTATTGCGGTAAAAAGCCTCTATTTCGAAGAGAGTATTAACGTAAGCCTAAATCTTCCGATAATCAGAACAAGCGTCGATCATGGCACGGCATACGATAAAGCATATAAAAATAAACCTCTATCGAACGTTAGCTACATAAATGCCCTAAAAGAAGCCGTACGACTTGTCAATAAAAGAAAAGAATTTAAAATATAAACTTTTTTTTTAATCAACGGTAAATAATTTTTATAATAACATTTAAGAATTTCATTATTGAAGGATAAATTATGGGACTGCCCGCTTTTGACCTGCCGATACCTCCTCTTGGAGTGGAGATTCCGCTTTTGATGCATCCCCCGCTAACGCATTTTGCCGTTGTTCTGCCTATTTTTATACTACTGCTTGAACTTATAAATATAATTGTCAAAAGAAGAGGACTCACGGCTACGGCTTTTATCTTCTTCACACTTTTGATAGTTGTATATGTAGCGGCTTTTATTACCGGAAAAACTGACGCAAAAGAGGCTTTTGACATGCTGACGCAAAACGGACAAGATACTCTAAAAGAGCATAAACTAATAGGAATATATTTGATGCTCTCGACCGTGGTACTCGTGTTTGCCAAACTTTTTTCAATGGCGATCAAAAAATGGTGGATGAAACTTATATATCTTCTGATACTGACGGGTTTTGTCGCGGCCGTCCTCTATCAGGGAAAAGAGGGAGGAGAGTTGGTTTATAAACATGGAGCGAACGTCCAAAGAGTACAAGTTCTGGATGACAAAGTATTCGATCTTGAAGATCAGATAGACGACTTGAAAAACCAAGAGAGTACGAAAGAGTCAAATAGTACCCTTACTTCAAAAGAGGATCAAAACGAAACATCTCCCGATCTAAACGATACGAGTTCAGCCGATAAAATGCTAAACAAGCTGATAAATTCGGCAAAAAATAAAGAGTAACCCCTATTTTTCCCTCAAGAGATACGATGTAAATCATACCGATACTTCGTATCTCCCCTTCTTTGTGTAAACTTATCATAATTGAAATTGATAAAAAATATTGCAAAAAAACATACAGTTGCCGATATAGATACTAAGAAATGATTTATCTGTATATATTTTGATTTCAATATATATTAAATACAAATCAAACTCAACAAGGGAACGAAATGAGGAAAATTACAAAAATCTTCCTTTTGGCATCTATGCCCATCATGTGTTATGCTCAGCAGGACATGAATAAACTATTAAGCCTATATAAATCACAAGCGGAACTCTCCAGCATCACCAAAAGTGAATCAGCCGGTTTTGTCGATATATATACCAGAGAAGATATAGAGAAGATGCAAGCGCATACACTATCGGACATATTGAAACTGTTTACTATTCCAAACGTCTCACGAACGGCTACGAATATAACCTTTTATACAAAACCTTCAAACAAAAGCATGCCTCAATACAGCATACGCCTATATATAAACGATCATGATTTTTCTACAAGTTCTTACGGAAGTGATGCCGTTTTATGGAGCGGTATGACTCTTGACAATATAGACCACATAGTTGTATATAAAAGTACTTCTTCCGTCGAGTTCGGGAACGAACCCTCCACGGTCGTTATAAAACTATATACCAAAAAAGCGGAAAAAGAGGAAGGCGGGAAGATAAAACTCTCGGCGGATCAAAAAGGAAGCTATCGTGCAAGCAGCTACTTCGCACACACTACGATGAATAATTTTTCGTACTTTTTTTATGTTAATAAAAACGATATAAACGCAAAAAAATATTATAACGAAGGATACGAACTAAATAGCGATACGGATAGTAAAAATCTTTATGCCAACTTCTTTTATAACAACTGGAGATTTGAAGTCGGACACTACAGCCAAAATTCGGGAAGTTTTCTCGGACTTGGCGAAAAGGCCAAACCTTATGGAAACGGACTCTATGCAAAACATAACTTTTGGCATATAACGAAAAAACTTGATAACGACATAAAACTTCAACTCTCGTACGATTGTACGACATACAACCTTCAAAATAGAGACGACAGCGGAATTTACGCCGGCTCGGCAGGTTCGGTGTCAAACTACGATCTCGCATATGACGATACGGTAGCCTCGGCGATAGCGGAGAAGATTTTTAAGACGAAAAAAAATAAACTTTTATTGGGTGCTTTCGTCAAAATCAAAGATTCAAAAACTAACGGAGCATTTGACTCGACTAAGACAAGTTATAAAAACAGGCTCAATCTCTATTCGTTATATGCAGAAAACAGTTACAGCTTCAACTATACGACTATGTTCGTAGCGTCTCTTAAAGGCGACTTTTATCGATACGACAAAGTAGTAAAATCTCAAGACGAATATATAGCTAGAGTTGGAATTATCAAGAATATCGATAAATTTCAACTTAAAGCGTTTTATACCAAAACATATTATACCGTCCCTATGACTTATCTATATAGTACGAACGATACGCCCTATATAACAAATCCCGATCTAAACTATACGAAGCCGACACTCGTCACTCTGGGGGTTCGATATAAAAACGACAAGCATGAAATCGACGCTAGAGCGGCATTTATAAGTGTTACCGACAAACTTATATATAAAAGCGAAGGTTTTAAAAGTATGTCGAAAAGTTATGATCAATACGAAGTGAAATATACATACAAAATAGATCATGCAAACAAAATTAGTTTTGATCTATATACGGGTAAAAATTCACTAGGTCTTGAATTCAGCCCGAAAAACGGCGGTGATATAGTCGCCTTTAACAGATTCGGAAAATTCGACCTTTTCAATCAATTAAGCTATAAAAGAGCGTACAGCGCTTTTGGAGTGGATGTCAAAAGTTCATACGACTACAACTTCGCACTCAAATATCATGTAAATCCCGATTTTGCCGTCGGCATCAAGGGAGAAAATATCTTTAACAGAGGTTTTGAGCAAGCCTATAAAAGTTTAGGCGATTCTATACCGGTTTATGATAGAAAATTTTGGGTGAATATGGAGTATCTGTTTTGAAAAAGATTATATTTTTATTACTGGCATTGACGATAATGTCATGGTCATCGGCATTACAGACTCAAAGAGAAATTTACAAGACTATTTTAGGTGCGATATTTCCAAATAAGCACACCATCTATATTTGGCTTGACGATCCGAATAAAAGAGATATATTTTCAGATATAAAAAATATAAAGATAGTCACAAATAGAGAAAATGCGGATATTTTGATCGTATATCACACTTTCGATATAAATGCGACGGATAAAAAGATTTTTGCCGACGGATATCTGGTGTTTAAACACTATAAAGAGAAGATCATAGGAGGCTTTTATTGGCAAAAAGGAAGACCTAATCTTGTCTTTATACGAAAAAATCTTGAAGATTTCAACATATCGCTACCTAAAAATCTCAAAGAGTTTATAGAGGATAACTTTTGAATTCAATCAACAGGTTGTATATCGTTTTAATCTTGACCATTTTTATCTCGATACTCTATCTTTATCATTCTGTATCAGATATTCATGATAAAATGGTCAACAATATCGAAAAAATCTTTATCCTCAAAGCCGGACAATTCGCGAAAAACATAGATGAAGAGATAAAAAACCATATAGATAAAGATCTATATAAAACCTTAAAAGAAAATCCGGGATTAAGAGAGGTGCTTGAGCATACTTTTTCGGTAGTGATCACCCCTTCGTTTAAATATATATATGTTTTATATAAAGACTCCAACGGAAAATATCGTTATCTTCTTGACGGCAGTAAAGAGGATAAAGGAGAATTCAACCAAAAACTAAACGTCAATGAAGAGAAGTGGGATCAAGCGTACAATACGCTAAAACCTCAAATAATACTTCAAAAAAATATTGACGGTCTATGGATTACATACCTAAAACCGATAATTTACGATAACCGTGTCGAAGGTGTAATCGCCATAGATTTTTCGACGAATCTCTCCATTTACATCAGTAAACTCATAGCTCCTATTCAAAATGTATTTTTATATATTTTCGCGGCTATCGTAGTACTTCTTTCCGTACTTCTATATCAGGTGATCCTAAACATAAAAACGAAAAAAGAGAGTATTACCGACTCTTTAACCCAAGTTTACAACCGTACATTTTTAAGAGATTTTCTAAAAAAAATACATCCCGAAAAATATCAGATAGCGATGCTGGATATCGATTTTTTCAAAAAGATCAACGACAACTACGGTCATAAAGCGGGAGACTATATACTAAGCGAAGTGGCTATCATTCTTAAAAAGATCGTACGCGAAAAAGATATAATCATAAGATTCGGAGGCGAGGAGTTTTTGATATTTTTTTATAAACTTCCAAACGATGAGGATATAGCGGCTTCCATTTCACACAGAATAAGAGAAGAACTCGAAAACAGCAAATTCGTATATGACGATACATCCATCAAAGTTACGACTTCAATCGGCGTAATGCTTCATCCCCAAAGATGCAAAAGCGTCTCCGACGCTATAAAAAAGGCCGACCAGCTGCTATACATAGCGAAAAAAGAGGGAAGAAACAAAGTCGTACTCGAATATGACGCCATTAAAGCCATCTCAACCGAAACAAACTCCATATATGAAGTGAAAGAGGCGCTTGACGACAACAGAATCATCTGTCACTATCAACCTATAATAAATCTGGACAGTTGTGAAGTCGTAAAATACGAAGCGCTCGTTCGCATGGTTTCAAAAGATGGAACGATAATCTATCCGAATAATTTTCTCGATGCCATCAGCGGTACGAATGTCTATAACGACCTGACGAAAAGAGTGATCGATATCGCATTCGAGACGATTAAAAAAGAGAAAGTTTCACTTAGCATAAACCTAAATTTATCTGATATCCTAAACAACATGATCTATAAAATCGTTATAGATGAGATAGTTCAAAACAAAGAGGTCGCAAAATGGCTGACGATCGAACTGTTGGAATATGAACAACTAAATACCGATATTTTGAAACAAAGACTATATGAAATTAAATCATACGGCATTAAAATAGCTTTGGATGATTTTGGAAGCGGTTATTCCAACTTCGCTATCTTTCAAAGTTATCCTATCGACATACTTAAAATAGACGGTTCGCTCATAAAAGAGATAGATAGTTCGAAAGTATCATACACTATCATAGAGTCGATTGCGCTTTTTAGCAGAAAACTGGAGATAGAAACCGTGGCGGAGTTTATCCATAACGATAAAGTTCTAAAAATCATTAAAGATCTTGGCATCAGCTACGGACAGGGGTTTTATATAGGAGAGCCGGTTGAAAAAATCGTAGAGCGAAAAAATGAGACGATAGACGCCTAAAAGATCTAAAATCTACTTTCTACAAGCAAACTTTGCTAAAATATCTATTATGAACAATTCAGAAAGTTTACTCAATCCACCATCGACGGATTTTTGCATGCTCGATTACGAATGTGCCTATCTGCCTGAAAAAAAGGTTCGTATGCACTACAAATATGTCACGAAATCCTCCAAGACATTCAACACGGCCGTAGTGCAAAGAGGTTGGCGAAGATTCGGAAGATACTATTTTCATCCTATATGTAAAGATTGTAACGAATGCAAAAGCTTGCGAATCGATGTAAATAGTTTTAAACTTTCAAGATCGCAAAAGAGATCGCAAAAGAGAAACAAGGATACCCGCATAGTCATACAAAAGCCTTCCATGACAAAAATGCATATAGATCTATACAACAAATATCATGATTTTAAGTCACAAAAAGACGGTTGGAAACAAAAAGGTATCAGTTATCATGATTATAGAGAAAATTTCGTACATGGAGCGTATGATTTCGGAAAAGAGGTGCTTTACATAAGAGATGAAAAACTCATAGGAGTTGACTTGATCGACATAGTCGATGACGGAATTAGCGCGATATATTTTTACTATGATCCTGATTATTCCAAGCTCTCTCTTGGAACTTTTTCGCTTCTTTATCAGATAGAACTTGCCAAAATATTAAATCTTAAATGGATATATCTTGGCTATTGGGTTGATGGCTGCAAAGCGTTCGCTTATAAAAAAGCGTTCACTCCGCAGCAAATACTAGAAGGTTTCCCCTCACAATACGAACCGTATGAGTGGCAAGATATCTAACGATAGATAGATATATCTATATCGGTTTTTAAAACTTTCGCCGGAATTCCGCCTACTATGGTATTGTCGGGAACATCTTTTAAAACTACCGCATTTGCACCTATGACGCAATTTTTACCAATTTTAACGGGTCCTAATATCTTTGCGCCCGGAGCTATGACGGTATTGTCTCCGATAACAGGTACTTCGTAAATTTTTGATGTTCCGCCGATGGTAACGCCGGCTCCGACCATGACATTTTCTCCCAAAACGGCTCGATCATGAATGACGACGCCTATTCCTCCGTATCCAAGAACCGTACCCTTTCCGAGTTTCGCACCGAGCGTTATTTGACAACCGAACAACAATCTGACAAACACTATGTTTATCAACTTCGGTAAAATGGGAATTTTTAGATCGTGCAGAAAAAGTGCGAAATAGTAAATATAAACTACAACTTTACTCACTGTTTTATCCTTTATATGATGTTAATAACAAGTAGATCGACACATACTTGCTTGTCTTGACCCTACCATCCGAGCACAAGAAAGAAAGAGGAGAGAAAATAATCCATTACAAACACGGTTATAGAACCCAGAACAACCGCATTTGTCGTAGCCTGCCCTACTCCCCTTGCCCCTCCGCCGGCGGTATAGCCTATATATGTACCGATAGAACCCACTAAAAAACCGAAAATAAAACCTTTTATCACACCGGTAAAAATATCACTTAGATCTAAATACATATTTATAGTATTGATAAACTCGGTTTTGTTCACACCCAATGCATGAACTGAAATCATATAGGCGCTCAAAGCTCCTAAAAAATCAAAAATTATTATAAGAATAGGTAAGGATACGGTTGTGGCTATGACGCGTGGAATAATCAAATACTTTTTTGAATCAACAGCCAAAGTATCAAGAGCATCTATCTGCTCGGTCACACGCATAGTACCAAGTTCGGCCGCCATAGCGCTTATGGCGCGAGAAGTGAGCATCAAACCCGCAAATACCGGTCCAAGCTCTCTAAAAATCGATATGAAGATAGGATATCCCATCAAGTTTTCCGCACCAAACTCATGAAAGCCCTGATAAAGTTGAACGGCTTCAACCATGCCGGTAAATGTTCCGGTAAGAAAGATAACGCCTATCGATCCGATACCGACTATCTGTATCTGCTTAAAAGTCTCTTTTAAACGATACGGTTTTTTTATATATAACGGTAAGAGATTAAGCTGAAAAAGCACAAAGGTGCCAAGTCCATTAAATGAATTTATAAACCAGAGAAAAATTTTGCCGATATATGCAAAAAAATTTTCAATATATGACATTTATTGATATACCTTTGTGCTTTTTACCCAAAATGGAAATATTATATAACTTTGTGAAAAAAAACTAAACTTTTTTTGGATATGTACGATATTGCTTATAACAAAAAACTCTTATCTGTCAAAGATAATAACAAAAGAAAGGATAATCATGGCTGAAGCAACCGAAAATGCAGAAGTGGCGGTAGAACAAAAAAAGAGCGGCGGATCAAATCTGTTATTGATAATAATAGCGGTTATGCTCTCTCTCATATTAATAGGAGGCGGGATCGGGGCTTATTTGCTCCTTAGTGAAGATGAGGCGGTACTAAATGATGCAAGTAACGCGCAACAGACACAGATGACCGCACAAGCGGCAACTACGGTACAACCGACGGTGTCCGACAGATCGCAAAGAAAAACGGACTATACGAATATCGGACCTATGTATCCGCTGGATCCGTTTATAGTAAATCTATTTAGTGAAGACGGAAGCAGGTATCTTAAAACCTCGATAAATCTCGAACTGGGAATGCAAGAGCTTGCAACCGAGCTGGACGCGAAAAAACCTCTGATAAGAGATATCATCATCAAAGCTCTCTCAGCAAAATCATATGAGGAAATCAGTACCATTGCCGGAAAAGAGAACCTCAAAGACGAGATAGTGGCTAATGTCAACGGAGTGCTTAAAGATGGTAAGATCAACAATGTATTTTTCACGGATTTTGTAATTCAGTAATGATAGGCATAGATATCGTTGAAATAAAAAGGATGGAAAGACTTTTGCAAAAAGATTCAAAAAGCGCGCTTAGGCGCTTTTTGAGTGATGAAGAGATCGCTCTATCGAAATCTTCCGCCCAAACCGTAGCCGGTTTTTACGCCGCGAAAGAAGCCGTCGCCAAAGCTTTAGGATGCGGAATCGGTAAAAAATGCGCCTTTTTGAGCATAAAGATACATAAAGATGAAAACAATGCCCCCTATTTTACTCTCGATAAAACTCTCATAGAAGAGTTTTGTATCAAAGAGAGCTCACTCTCGATAACTCATGACGGTGGTTTCGCGATAGCGGTGGTATATCTTCTTAGTGACAAAACCGTTTTCAAAAAATTACACCACTAAAATGTAACGAAAATACACACCTTATTTTTTTAATATTTATTTATTTTCTCAAATAATCATGAATATCTTTCATTAAAAACTTTAACTTTTTTTTAAATAAATACTCTACAGTTCAAAAATATTATCTTTTGAATTTTTATGACGATATATAAATATCGGGGCAAGGTGAAGCTTTACAACGAAGATGAACTCTTAACCCCGTTCAAGGAGTAAAATATGTTTATAACCGTAGGTCTGTTTTTATCGGTAGTCGTGTTACTGCTGATAGGATATATAGGAGAATTGCTAAGTTCGGCGGTCTCCAAGGAAGAGGTATATGAAGAGGAATTTCAGTGTGAAAATGTCGCGCCAAGCAGCGCATAAAAAGAAGTATATATTATAATACGGAAATTTAGCAAATCCTTTTGTTAGTAAATATTTTTAATTATATATTAAGTTATATTCAATATACTTAATTTGTTAAAAGTTTGCATTATTGCAAGAAAGGATTTATTATGAAAATTTTAACATATATTTCAACCATTTTACTTTTTGTGGCGACAAGTCTCATTTTGGTAATAGGGATTGTAGCCGATTATATAAAAACTTACTTTCCAGCCGTGGTGAAGTTTGTTGCCAAAAGTAGAAACATCAAGTACAAAGCGAACAATCGAGTCGGACATATATCTTTCACATAACGAATTCAGGTAAAAAACTAAACTGCCGGATTAAGTTAACCTCTCTTGTCCGGCGGTTTGCTCCATCTTTAAAATATCATCAAACTTTTATTTCTCTCAAAAAATGACTATCTTAAAATTTTTAAAGACAACTTTAATCACTTCTCTTACTCTAACCATCTTTTACTTTATAATTTCACATATTTTACTTTTTTTCACTCCAAATACTAATTCATCGACACAAAACAGTAGATATGAAGTCTCTATTTTTCATGATAGAGCTCATACCGAGATAATTATAAAGACAAAAGATCTTATTCCGACATTAAAAACAAAGTTAAAGCCTTTTATTAAAAATCTTTCAGGCGGTTATCTTGCATTTAGCTATGGTGACCAATATTTTATGCTTCATACAAAAAGGTGGAAAGACCTAGGGTTTAAAACTGCATTAAAAGCTCTTTTAATAAATACCCCGGCCGTCATTAAAGTCGGTCATTACAATGCAATCAAAAAAGATAGCTCGATCATAAAAATTCATATTTCAAAAAGTGTTCTTGAAAAACTACAAACCTATATATTAAACTCCTTTAAACGCAAAGATGATGCGCTTATTGCATTAAACATTTCAGATAAAGAGAGATATCTCTATTATTTTCAAGCGAAAAAATCGTACAACCTTTTTTACACCTGCAATACATATACGGGAAATATTTTAAGAAAAAGCGGCCTACCGGTCTCTTTGTGGACACCTCTGGCATATCAAGTAGTTTATCATTTTCCAAAGTAGTTAAGCAATTATTTAGTACCATAATTTAAAAACTAAAACGAGTGGAAAAAGAATGTCAAACGACTGTAAAAAAGCTTATATAACGACCCCCATATACTATGTAAACGATGTTCCTCATATAGGTCATGCATATACTACGATTATCGCGGATACTCTGGCAAGATACTCAAGACTCATAGGTCTTAAAACTCTCTTTGTAACGGGAACCGACGAACATGGACAAAAGATTCAAGAAGCTGCCAAACAAAGAGGAAAAGATCCTCAGAAGTATGCTGATGAAATTAGCGGAAAATTTCGTTCTTTGTGGGATGAATTCGATATAAGTTACGATATTTTCATAAGAACTACAGATGAAAAGCATAAAAAAGGTGTTCAAAAAGCGTTTGAAACAATGCACGAAAAAGGCGATATATATAAAGATGATTACGAAGGTTTTTACTGCGTAAGCTGCGAAACGTTTTTTACAAAAACTCAATTAATCGACAACGAATTTTGTCCCGATTGCGGCAAACCGACCTCCATCGTAAAAGAGGAGAGCTACTTTTTCAAATTATCAAAATATGAAAAAAGGCTTCTTGAGTGGTACGAAGATAAAGACAAATGCGTACTACCCAAAGCGAAAAAAAATGAAGTCATAAATTTCGTAAAACAGGGACTCAACGATCTCTCCATCACAAGAACGAGTTTCGATTGGGGGGTGAAGCTTCCAAAATCTCTAAACGATCCAAAACATGTCATGTATGTCTGGCTGGATGCTCTTTTAAACTATATAACAGCTCTTGGATACGGAACAGATGAGAAAAATATGGTGTTTTGGCCGGCGACAGTTCATCTTGTCGGAAAAGATATATTAAGATTTCATGCTATCTACTGGCCGGCATTTTTGATGAGCCTTGATCTTCCGCTTCCAAAGCACATCGGAGCTCATGGGTGGTGGACGAGAAACGGCGAAAAAATGAGTAAATCTAAAAAAAATGTTGTTGATCCAAGAGAGGTGGCAGATGCTTATGGACTAGACAACTTCAGATACTTTATGTTAAGAGAAGTACCTTTTGGACAAGACGGCGACTTCAGCCAAAAAGCTCTGATAGACCGTATAAACTCGGATTTAGGCAACGATCTTGGAAACCTTTTAAACAGAATCATCGGCATGAGTGGAAAATATAACGAGTTTGTGATAGATTCGAAAGATGTTTTGACGTATCATAAGAAAGAGATAGAAACTGCCGACAAAATCATAGATACACTCAGCCGATACATTTACGATCTCCAATTAAACAGATATCTCGAAGAACTTTGGAAAATTTTAACTCTGGCGAATCAATCGATAGCGATTTACGAGCCTTGGTCGAAAATGAAAGAGGATAAAAAAGATGAAGCACTGGCGTTAGTGGCGCTTGTAGCCAACCTTTTGGCGAAAGTTACGCTTCTTTTAAGTCCGGTTATGCCGAAAATTTGTGAGACGATCGCTAACTCGTTGGGAATCTTTATAAATAAAGAGAATTACGAGAAACTGATAACGCAAAAAAAGCTTTTAAATAGATTTATGATACAAAAAACTCCCCCTTTATTTCCGAAAATAGAAAAGGAACTTCTGAAAACTCCCGATCCCGAACAAAAAGAGCAAGACATTAGTGAAAAAAATGACGGGATAATCACAATCGACCGATTTTTCGAAACGAAACTCAAAATCGGTACTATTTTGGAAGCCCGAGAGATTCCAAAAAGTGATAGACTGTTAAAACTGAAAGTCGATTTGGGAGAAAAAGATCCCCGTCAGATCATAGCTGGTATAAAAGAGTACTACTCACCGAATGATCTCGTAAATACTCAAGTATGCGTAGTCTCAAATTTAAAGCCCGCAAAAATTATGGGTTATCTCTCCGAAGGTATGCTTCTAGCCGCAAAAGATAAAAAATCACTCTCTCTACTTCGCCCCGAATCTCACAAAGAAAGCGGTACGCCTGTTGGATGACATTTGAAAATCTGGCGAAATTAACTAACTCGACACTCTTGAACGAACCTTGCATCTCGTCGTTCGAGAGAATAGTTTTCGATCCGATACGTGTAAAAAGGGGCGACCTTTTTATTGGAAACGACATCCAAGATATTAAAATAGCTTTAAAACGTGACGCCTACGCTATTATGAGCGATAAACATACGAATATTCTCGACGATGAAATAGCTTGGCTCAAATGCGAAAGCATAAACGAAGCTCTCAAAGGTCTGCTTAGATACTCCCTTATGCAAACTAAGCTTCATTTTGTCTGTTTCGATCCCGTCGAAGCTGCGCTTATGAAAAAAATCACCTCGAAAGAGAGTATCATATTTTTAAACACCGATCCTAAAAAAAATTTTCAAAAAATTATCGACGCACCTGAAAACTCTCTCATAATATCCGGCGACAAGGAGTATCTTCAAGATATCTATCCGGCTTATGAATTAGCGAATATTCCGATATTGCATTCCATATTGAAAATAAAAAGCACACTCTTTTTAAGTAGTTTCGTATATAAAAACGTACTTTATGAAAATATCAAATTACCTGAAATATTTCTGAAGAAATTTGAAAATATCGTCAACTTTTTAGATTCGAAATCGATCGATTACAGAATCGACAGATGCGATTTTACACCTTATTTCTATCCTCTGTTTATAAACGGCGATCTTGTGAGAAAAAGCTTCGGCTCCACGCAAAAAGCGTTGATAATCATAAGCGATGATAAAAACTTGAACGATTTTATAAATTATCTTCAACATAAAGCTTCTTGGGCTAAACATATACTCTTTTTGCCACGAAAAATCAAAACGAACAACTCCAATAAAATAAAAACTATTTCATACATAAACTTAACTGAGATTACAAAATTAAAAGAACTTGAATTTAATTTCGCTATAATCAAAGCGAATCCGCAAGATATGGCGGAAGTATTAAAAAAGATCGAGACAAAAAAAGAGCCGTCTCTCTTTGAGGAGTAATATAACCAAATGGACTCGAACCCCCAGTCGATGCAGGCTCATCCGGAGCCGAACACTTTTGTACAAAATTATTGGGATATCGTCGGAGGTATGATCCTCTCAATTATAGCTTACTACTTTCATTCACAGGCGAACGATTCACTAAGCACTCTTTTTGCGGCGCTCGCGATTATCTTTTTATCCATAACAGTTTCCGAAATAGCCGATATCCTAGCTGAAAGATTGGACGAACCGTATGGGAGCTTCGTACTTACTTTCACCGCTGTGGCGGTTGAAATACTACTTCTTTTTAACATCATGCTTCAGGTTTCCAATTCTCCCGAAGCTATGCAGACCGTTCAAGGAGGTATCATTTCGGCTGTCATAGTGGATATGAATGTTCTTTTGGGACTTGCCGTATTTATCGGAGGTCTTGCTTTTACCGAGCAGCAGCATAACGAAGATACATCAAGTTCATATACGACTATCCTTTATGTCGCGGCACTCGCACTTTTAGTCCCGAGCATACTCGGTCACAGCGGTCATGATAAAGAGACGGTCGAGAAAGCGAGCTATATGATAGGAATCTTGCTCTTTTTGTTTTATATTACGATACTCATTTTTCAGACAAAAACGCACACTCACTTTTTCAAAGCCACCGCAAAAAGCAGAATTTTCAGATATAAACGAAAACTTGCCGAAGGAGAAGAGATAATAGACGAAAATTACATTTTCGAAAAACTCTCCACTTTCGCCAACTTTATGGTAATCTTCGCTCTAATTTTTTTAATAGGAGTCTTAGCTGAAATCTTTGCGATCGACGGCATGAGCGTCTTTAAAGAAGCCGGTATCTCTACGGGACTTGCGGGTCTTACCATCGCCATCATCTCGGTGGCTCCCGAAATTTTTACCGCGGTAAAAGCGGCGAAAAACGATCAAATCCAAAGAGTCGTAAATATAGCCATGGGCGCTTCCACCGTTTCGATACTTTTAACGGTTCCGGCTCTTTTGATACTAGGCTTTATAGCCGATGTCACACTTCCTCTTAGCTTCAACCCTCTTGAGATAGGTGCTTTGATATTTACTATCATACTGGCTTGGAAAACTACGGATGACGGTGAGACGAACTATTTTGAAGGCATTTCCCATTTAATGCTCTTTTTATGTTATACGGTAATAGCAGCGTTATATTAAGGAGTGAAAATGAAAAGAAGAGATTTTATCAAAACCACCATCGCAACGGCCGCAGCGGCAAGCACACTAACAGGATGCAGAGATCTTCCCAAAGATCCGAACTACAACAAAGAGAAAAAAACCTTCAACTACAACAGAGGCAAGAAGGTAAAGATAAAACTGGCGACAAGCTGGCCCGCGAACTTTCCCATCATGGGCGAAGGAGTGGAGAGATTTGCTACAAGACTCACTCAATTAAGCGGCGGAAGCATCGAAGTCAAAGTCTTTGCCAAAAATGTTCTGGTTCCGGCTCTTGGCGTATTTGACGCGACAAGTGCGGGGGCGATAGACGCTTACCACTCGGCCGCTTACTATTACAAAGGCAAAAATGAAGCTTTCAATCTTTTCACGGGATTTCCGTTTGGGCTAACCGACACGGAGATGAACGCTTGGTTTGACTGGGGAGACGGCATGAGACTTTGGAGAGATCTCTATGCAAAATACAATCTCGTCCCTTTCAAAGGCGGGAACACCGGTGTTCAGATGGGCGGATGGTTTAAAAAAGAGATCAAATCTCTCGACGATTTAAAAGGTCTAAAGATGAGAATACCCGGTCTAGGCGGTGAAGTTTTCGCAAAACTGGGCGTAAAACCGACTCTTCTACCCGCAGGTGAGATATATGTCGCGCTTGAGAGAAATATGCTAGATGCCACAGAGTGGCTTGGACCCTCACTCGATACTAAGATGGGATTTCACAAAGTCGCAAAATATTACTATACCGGATGGCATGAGCCCGCAAGTTCTCTTAGTTTGGTATTTAATAAGAAAAAATTCGACAAACTCTCGGATGAGCAAAAGCTTATGATAGAGATGGCTTCGCAAGAGTTGAACGCTACGATGAACAGTCAATTTCAGTACGAAAACGCAAAAGAGTTAAAAATCGTAAAAGAAGCCGGAGTAAAAATCGATTCCCTACCGAAAGATGTGTTAAAAGCCGCAAAAAAGGCTATGTTGGAAGTAGCGGAACAAAAAAGCGAAGATAGTGACGATTTTAAAAAAGTTTGGGAAAATATCTATGCCTTTTTAGAGCTAAACCGCGACTGGACGGATATAGGACTTAAAAAATATCTTGAAATAAGATAAACCTTAAAATAGATATATGCAAAGTTATTATGAACTAGACTAAACAATACTCTTGTTCCAAATGATTGTCGTCTCATTAATATTTTAAGTTCAACATCCGGATATGTTAAAAAATATCTATATCTCTAGTTAATACTCGGTTCACACTTTTTTGGTATTATTGCATATACAAGGAGCATTTATGAAGATTTTTTTATCTCTTTTTTTATTTATAGGATCACTTTTGGCGCAACAAAGCTTTTACTACTCTTTCGGTAAAAAAGTCATGCTTACAAAATTACCTACTTCAAGAGCGCTGAGAGATCAAAACGTCACATTTTACGAAAATCAAAATGGACAAAAAATCGGCGTAAAACAAGAAGTTATCATCGGTTGTGACGATTTAATCGCATGTAAAAAAGTATTAAGAGATTATAATATCACTTACATTGAAGAGCTCTCCAAAACGATTTATCTATTAAAACTTCCAAAAAATAGTGATCCATTCGAGATATCCAACTCGCTCTATAATGAAGATCCCGTACAATTCGCGCATCCTAATTTCATAAAAAAGAGGAAAATGCGTTGATAAAAAAAAGAAAATTATATATCTGTTTATCGATAGTTTTCATTTTGTTATCAGGATGCGGAGGTACCGACCGCGTACCCGAAGAAAACGATACGAACGAACCAAGACTTCAGGAAGATCCGACCAAAGAACCCTATTTTTCATATCAGTGGTATCTATCTTTCACGAACAATGAATTTACGCAAAGTGCGAACATAAACAAAAATTCAAGTATAAATATAAAAGGTGCGTGGGATATCACAAAAGCCGAAGGCATCGTAGTAGCGGTAATCGACAGCAATTTCGAACCGACGCATAAAGATTTGGCGGCAAATGTCTTTAGTGTTTACAATGCCGATGCCCAAGACAGCTATGTTTTAAATGATAGCGACGAATCCTCTCATGGTACGGCTTGTGCCGGATTCATAGCGGCACCGTCGAACAATCTGGGTATAACCGGCGTTGCACCCGAAGCGAAAATCGTCTTAATCGCACAAGAATATGTTGACGACGCGGCCACTATCAGAGCATTCGAATATGCCAAAAAAGAAGGAGCCAAAATAATCAGCAACAGTTGGGGAACTGAAAACGTATCCGAAGCCGTAGCTAGAGAATTTCAAAATCTAAAAGATCAAAATATCACTATCTTTTTCGCTAGCGGAAACGACGCAGCTGATCTGGATACTCCTTTTTTAACGGACGAATCCGAACTTCCAAGCGTCATAGGTGTTGCAGCCACAAACGAGCTGAACCGACTCGCCAGCTATTCAAACTACGGGAAAAATATAGATATCTTGGCACCCGGCGGCGAGTTTTTAGGATTGTTAGGGCTTGACGATAGCGGACCCAAAGGAGTATATTTCGATACATACACGTTCCCAAACGGATACAGTCTCCATATTGACGACGATCATGCTTTTGTAAACGGTACTAGTTTTGCGTGTCCTCTGGCCGCCGGAGTCGCTGCGTTGATGCTAGGTGCCAATCCGAATCTAACTCCCGATCAAATCAGAGAGATCCTCATAACAACCGCCGAAAAGATAGAAGAAGATGAAGTTTATTATGATCAAAACGGTTTTAATATAAAAAGAGCTTATGGAAAAATCAACGCTCAAAGAGCCGTTTTAGCGGCGAGAGATCTTTTGAATCAAACAAACCTAAAATAACCCCGAACAATTGAAAACGGTTTAAAGAAAGGAGAATTTAAGTCGATATAAAGGAAGTTAAAGTATAAAATCAGGAAATTCAGTTGAGCAAAATAGCAAATTCGTTTAAAAACAATGTCTTATTACCGGTATCTATTATCTCTTTGATAATCCTTGCCGGTCTATTCTATTATTTACCGAAAATCACGCTCGAAAATACTCTTCAAACAACAACGAAAAATAGTGACGATTTAGTAACACATATGCGAATATTTCGCTCTTATTACACGACGAAAGTGCTATCGAAAGTAAAAGCTCACACGAATTTGAAAATAAACTACGATCACGAAGCAAAGAACGATACCATTCCGCTTCCCGCAACATCCATACATGATCTGGGCAAACTTTTTACAAACGGTACGGATACGGAAGTGAGAATGTACAGCAACTATCCGTTTCCAAACAGAAAAGATAGAGTTCTGGATCAATTTGAAAAAGATTCTCTCTCTTTCTTCGAAAAAGATTCGAGCAAGCCCTTTATCAAAATGGAAAATATCGACGGTAAAGAGGTGGTTAGATATGCCGTACCCGATTTTCTCACTAGTCAAGGCTGCGTAAATTGTCACAACACCAGACCCGACACTCCAAAAACCGACTGGAAACTCGGTGACGTAAGAGGCGCCATAGAGATCATTACGCCTATTGATAAAGCTTTAGCGGCAAATCATCAGATGCAAAAACAGATACTGATATTCATATCCATAAATATTCTATTTTTGATAGGATACTACATCTACGTATCTATAAACCAAAAGAAAGAGTTGCAAAAAATAAATGAAAAATTCGAAAAAAACATAAAAGAGCAGACTCAAAAACTTAGCCTAACTTCGTCCGTTTTCGAAAATGCGACTGAAGGTATAACCATTTGCGACACGAACAGCGTTATAGTCAACGTAAACAAGACATTTACAAATATCACGGGATATACGAAAGATGAAGCGATAGGGAAACACATATCTTTACTCAAATCAGGCAAACAAGATAAAGAATTTTATAAAAATATGTGGGATAGTATAACGAAAAACGGCTACTGGGAAGGAGAGATTACCAATAAAAGAAAAAACGGCGAACTCTTTGATGAAATGTTGCATATATCCACCATAAAAGACGCAGATGGTAAAATAAGCCACTATATCGCCATCTTCTCGGATATAAGCGACAAAAGAAAAACTCAAGAGAGCATCTACAATTTGGCTCATTTTGATTCACTCACTAAAATAGCCAATAGAAATTTTTTCCAAAAAAAGCTCCTAAACTCGATACAAGAGCTAAGACCCGGTAAAAGTCTGGCCTTGATGTATATCGATCTGGATCGATTTAAAATCGTCAACGACTCTCTAGGACACAGTACGGGGGATAAACTGCTATCCGGCGTTACCAAAAGAATCCAAAATTTACTTGACGAAGAGGATTTTTTCGCCAGACTAGGCGGAGATGAGTTCGCCATTATCTCACAAGGAGACTATACCACCGAGATATGCGAGCAAAAAACCGTCGAAAAAGCTATAAAAATAATTGAAGCGGTAAATAAAGTTTTCGTCATAAACAACAATCAACTAAGCATAGGATCCAGTATAGGTATAGCGCTTTATCCAAGAGACGCCAAAAACGCGGAAGAACTTATGCAGTATGCCGATACCGCGATGTATCATGCCAAGGAGACCGGAAGAAATCGTTACACGATATATGTCGGAAATATCGTAAAAGAGACCAAATACAGATACAGGGTCGAACAGGAGTTGAGAATAGCGATAAACAACGGCGATATCACATTGGCATATCAACCTATCATCTGCGCCGACAGCGGTAGAATAAAAGGTTTCGAAGTATTATCGAGATGGTATCACAAAGAGCTGGGATCCATCTCTCCGGATCTATTCATATCTATAGCCGAAGATAGAGGGCTTATAGCCGACTATACGTACTCGATGTTAAAAACCGCTTGCAGACAAATAAAAGAGTGGAATATGACGTATAACGAAAAATTCTATTTATCGGCAAATATTTCACCCGTCCATTTTTTACAAAGCGATCTTGTCGAAAAAACTCACGCCATTTTAGAAGAAGCCTCTTTACTTCCTTCAAATCTAATTCTGGAGATAACCGAAAATGTTATTATAGAAAACAAAGAGCTGGTTTTAAGCACATTGAACGAATTTAATGAATTAGGTATCAAAATAAGTATCGACGATTTCGGAACCGGATACTCCTCCATAGGTTACTTAAAAGACTATCCGATTGACTACCTCAAAATTGATCGTACATTCGTTTTAAATACTCCCAAAGATAAAAATAACAAAAATATCTGCTCGACCATAACATCTCTTGCCAACAACTTCGATATAGACATAATCGCCGAAGGTGTCGAAACGGCGGAAAATGCACAGTTTCTCAAGAGCCTCGGAGTTAAATATCTGCAAGGATACCACTTTTCAAAA
Source organism: uncultured Sulfurospirillum sp. (assembly GCA_964573205.1). Classification (GTDB taxonomy): domain Bacteria; phylum Campylobacterota; class Campylobacteria; order Campylobacterales; family QNZT01; genus QNZT01. The sequence goes on from CAZNIT010000047.1 coordinate 41,126, forward strand.
CCGAAAGCCGCCGATGAGTGGAATAAATTTTTCGACTCTTACTCAGAAAAAAGCGAATCAAAACATAAACTGGAAGTATAAAAAGGATTTTTTACTTCGTCACTACTACCATTAAATTTAAAAATCAAAAAAATTATTTAAATTATTTTATAAAAAAGTACGAATTATTCTAAATATTTAATATAATAAACCTCGATAGAGCCACTATTGTCTATTATTAATCTTATAATGTTAAAATTTCAAACTTTGGAGGTGAAAATGAAAAATCAAAAACACACTATTGCATTGGCTTTTATTCTAACAATTGGCACGGCTTTTACGGGATGTGGAGGCGGCGGAGGCGGCTCCGATATCGAGATCTTCTCTTTCTCGTCACCGTCTGAGGTAAGTGTCGATATAGGGGATATTACGGCTATAGATGTAGATGCCAACGATCCGGACAACAACAATGTAACATATTCGCTTTCCGGTAGTGATGCCGATAAATTCACGATTAATTCCGATAACGGAGAAGTATCTTTCAAAACCGAAGCGACACCCGGTACTTATCGTATAACGGTAACGGCTAGTGCCGGTAAAAAAAGCATATCGCAAAATATTACGATAACCGTAGCCATTCCGGCAAATCATGCACCGGTCATCACAAACGGCGATAGCGTAAAAGTAAACGAAAATCAATACAACGCGATCGATATCGAAGCAAAAGATGCGGACGGCGATCCTTTGACATACTCCATAACGGGAGGAATCGACGGCGATGACTTTTTGATAGATCCGACTAGCGGAATAGTCGTATTTAAAATACCGCCGGTATTTGAAAGTAAAGACAAATACACCTTTACCGTCGGTGCAAGTGACGGTATAGACACTACAACCAAAGAGATAACCGTAAACATACAAAATGTAACGGATACTCTAGCACCGGTGATTACGACTATGCCTAGCGTAACCGTCGATGAAAACCAACACTACGCCATAGATATAGACGCCGTCGATGTAAACGGCAATACCATAACCTATTCGATAGAAGCCGGAGATGACGCCGATAGTTTCGATATCGACCCGGCCACCGGAATCGTAACTTTCAAGAACGCGCCGGATTACGAAACGAAAAAAAGTTACGTTTTCACCGCTGCGGCCGCTAATTCAGAGGGTTCTACGACTAAAAGGATCACCATATCCATAAACGATCTTGACGGAAAGAGTCTCGTCTTTAAAACCGGACAGACTCAAAAATATAAAACGGGCGATGACGGTGATTATGAAGCCGGAAGAGCTAGAAGTCTTACCGTACATAAAAACAAAACGCTTACCGAAAACATTACTAAAGTCACCTGGAAAAACAACGATTTTCTACACTCCGCCAATCATCTCGATGCCGTAAAATACTGCAACGCCATAACTCATGGAGGATATAAAGACTGGAGACTTCCGACCATAGACGAATTAACGAATCTTGCTAACAGAGGAGCGGCAAATTATTTTGGCTCTTTTAATATCATAAAACCCGATAATTATTATTGGTCAAATACGCCATATGTGAGAGAGACAAATAAATACTATACATTCGGATTCGATCTTGGCGAAGATGCCGTCGAATCAAACGATAAGATAAAATACGTAGCTTGTGTCAGAAAAGAGTTTACAACCGACGCAAACCCGCTTGAAAAGAGATTTACAAAATATGAAGATATCGTTACGGATACAAAAACGAAGCTACAGTGGTACGATCCGGCACTAGATCCTATAGCGACGGTTGGAACTTGGGATGAAGCATTGGACGGATGTAACAATCTTACGGCCGGTGGAAAAGATGACTGGAGACTTCCTAACATAAACGAGCTTATCTCTATCGTCGATCGATCGAAAAAAAGCGGAAGTGCCTTTTATGATATTTTTAAAGCGGTAGAACCGAATGCAAATGCTAAATATACATCCACTTATTATTCTTCTACTACAAACCATGATAAGATTACTAGAGCTTGGGGATTTGATTTTACCAGAGCCAGAGATATAGCAAGTATCTCGAAAACTTTAGTAAAAAACTACAGATGCGTAAGAACTCTTGGAGAGTAATTTTTTCTAAATTATCATCCGGTATAAACTATACCGGATGAATAAAAAATCGACAAAACATGAAAAAAATAGCTTTTTTTAAAAATCTTCATTTTAAAAACTTTATATAAAAATATTTTTTATTAAATTATTTAACCAATCAAGATAATATTTTCTGAATATTTCATTAATTTATCATGCAATATTTATGCAATAAATTACTGTTAAGATTTTAATATAAAAATTTTAACGGAGGTAATTATGAGACATATTAAAAGTAGTGCCACACTAGCTTTTATCTTAGCGGCGGGAATGGCTTTTTCAGGATGCGGCGGAGGTTCTTCAACTGCCGTAGGAGCGACGGGTACTTTTGCTTTTACATCTCCTTCAACCGCAAACGTAACCATAGGTGAATCAAGAGCGATCGATGTCGATGCCGTAGATCCGGCCGGAAACAGTGTCGTTTACGCACTCTCCGGTACGGATGCGGATAAATTTTCGATAGACTCAAACGGAGTAGTAAGCTTTAAAACAGGAGCCGTTGCGGGAGTTTACAATATTACGGTTATCGCGCAAGCCGGAGGCAAAAGCATATCCCAAGATATTACCATTACGGTCACCGTACCGGTAAATCATGCGCCCGTAATTACCAGTGCCGCAAGTGTAAGCGTTGCTGAAAATCAACTAAACGCCATAGATATCGATGCTACCGATGCCGACGGCGACACCATAACCTATTCGATTAACGGTGGAGATTCCGCAAGTTTTACGATAAATCCAAACAGCGGAGTCGTTCTTTTTAAGAGCGCACCCGATTATGAGACGAAAAAAATTTACAATTTTATCGCTAGTGCCAACGACGGTGTAGCTTCAACCACCCAAAATGTAACTATAAACGTTACGGATGTGGCTGAAGGTTCCGCACCCGTTATCACCACTCCATCGACGGCCAGTGTGGACGAGAATCAAAAAAGTGCGATAGATATCGACGCTACCGATATTGACGGCGATACTATAGTTTACTCGATTCAAGGGGGTGCGGACGGAGGAAGCTTCGATATAAATTCGTCAACGGGCGTGGTAACTTTTAAAGTGGCTCCGGATTACGAAACTAAAAACAGTTACTCCTTTACGGTAGGAGCTAGTGACGCAACTTCAACCACAACAAAAGATATAACGATATCCATCAACGATCTTCAAGGTGGAAGTTTGGTTTTTAAAACAGGACAAACTCTCAAATATCTTCCCGGCGACGACGGTGACTACCAATACGGACTCGATAGAAATTTCACGAGCGAGGGTATATATATGAATTTTCCGATTTTTATAGACACACGCGTACTTATCGAAAACGTAACGAAAGTTTCATGGAGAAACGACAACTACATAACTACGAAAAATTATCAAGATGCCGCAAACTATTGTAACGGGTTAAACTACAATGGTAAAACCGACTGGCGACTTCCGACCGTCGATGAGCTGATATCCATAGCAGACAGAGGAGATGATAACTATTTCGGCGCTTTTAACAATATAAAAACGGATAAATTCTACTGGTCGAGCACACCTTATAAAAAAGCGGCGAATAAACACTTTACTTTCAGTTTCAAGCTCGGTAACGACTCGGTAGGATCGGACTCAACCGCTAAATATGTTACTTGCGTAAGAAAGGATTTTACTTTAAGTCCCGTCTTTCCATTTCAACCCAGATTTACAAGACCAGGCATATTTGGGGCGGGAAATGTCGTAACCGACTCGAAAACGAAACTACAGTGGCTAGATCCGACTAACACTTTTGGTTTCCCGGTTCTTCTCTTTCCATCTTCCGGTACTTGGCAACAAGCTATCGAAGGATGCAATAATTTATCGGCCGACGGCAAAAGTGACTGGAGACTTCCGAATATAAACGAACTTTTAACTATCGTCGATCGTTCAAAAAACGGTACAAACGCTTTTTACGATATTTTCGATACGGTAGCTGCGGATACCTACTTCTCCTCAACAACACGTCAAGACGATCCTACAAAAGCTTGGGGAGTGGATTTCGCAACCGGTCAAGATGTAGCCTCGGTACCTAAAGCAAGCGTCAAAAAATATAGATGCGTGCGATCTCTCGGGGACTAAATTACCACATATCGTGCGGTATGAAACATATCGCACGATTGAACTTTATCTATGCATACTCTCCGGCTCCACACCCTTTTCAAGTATCACTATTTCGACGCGTCTGTTTCTTTGTCTTCCCGCCGCATCGGCATTTGAGACTACCGGATAGATTTCTCCGTAACCAAGAGCCGTGATTCTATCCTCATCTATACCTTTTTCCACCAACGCCTCTTTTACCGACTGTGCTCTTCTTAACGAAAGATCGATGTTATACGTAGCACTTCCGACATCATCCGTATGGCCTTCTACAAGAACCTTCCTATCGGGATTGTCTTTCAAAAACTCCACCAATTTATCTATAGCTCTTTTTGATCCCGGTAAAAGTGCCGCTTTACCGCTTTCAAAAAGTACGTCTCCCAGAGTAAGAACCAAACCTCTATTTGTCTGTTTGGCGTTCAACTCCTCGAGCTCTTTGAGTTTCGCTTTTGTCTGCCGCATCTGTTTTTGAAGAAGTAAAAGCTGCGTCTCTTTTTGATCTAAAAGCGCTTTTTGTTTTTCAACTTTCAACTTCCGTATCTGATTTTTTAGATGTTCTCTTCTCGCGCTCTCTTTGACCACTTCGATTTCATGATTTAACAAATACGCTAAATGACGTGCCTCTTTTTCATCTTTTGCATTGCGACTTAGTTGGTAGATCTTTTCCGCCTCAAAAAGAGCCAAAGGAGCCGTATCCGAAATGGAGGGATCGTTTTTTATTCTCATGTATGTCTGTTGGGCGTTTTTTAGACTCGGTGTAACAGCCGGTTTAGAGCTACAACCGCCGATAAAAAGAAGCGCTATGGCGATATAAATTATTTTATTCATGCTCTATTCTCCTTTTGCTTCATCGATAGTCACAAAATCTTTTTTTACTCTTTTTAATTCGATATCAAGTTTATCAAGCTCTTTTTTAAGCTCAAAATTCGTCGCTTTTATTTTTGCTACTCTGGCATCGGCAGTAGCTTTTTGCGCTAGAATTTTCGCCTCTTCATACGATTTCTCTTTCATTTTGCGCTGAGCCGCCAACAGTTCGTTTTTCGCTTTTTGAAAATAACTTTGAGCCTCTTTGTTATCTTTTGCATTTTGGGCGTCAAGTAGTGCCATTTTCGCTCGTTGGATATCCTCCAAAGGCGGTGTCGAACTTGCACAACCGCTTAAAAAGAGTATGAAAACAAGTGTAAATAGAGTTTTATACAAATTGTATCTCCTTGTATTGCATTACAATAAGCTTCATGATATAATAATTTTATTAAATAATTTATGTAAATCAAACTACAAATAAAGGATATGTGTGCAAAAAAAAATATGCTCGGGACTTTTTGTAGCTACTTTGGCGGCTTCAACCCTTCTAGCGGTCACCTCAAAAGAGTTTTACGATAACGGAAAAGTCAAATATGAGATAACGTACAAAGACGGTATGAAAAACGGTATAACAAAAGAGTACTACCCAAGCGGAAAGTTAAAAGCGAAATGGAGCTATAAAAACGATCTTCTAAACGGTATCAGCATTATCTATGACGAAAACGGTATGAAAATTCAAGAAGTCGCTTTCGTCAATTCCAAACAAGAGGGCATTTCTAAAAAATATGACAAAAACGGCAAACTTCTCATAGAGTCGCAATACAAAGACAATACACTAAACGGTATAACCAAAGAGTATGAAAACGGCAAATTGACGGCAAAATGGAATTATAAAAACGGTTTACGAGACGGAATCGGTATTATCTATTATCCAAACGGAAAGAAAAAACTGGAGATAACTTACAAAAACGGTAAATTTGACGGAGTTACGAAAGAGTACGATGCAGATGGAAAATTAAAGGCTCAATGGAACTATAAAAACGGAGAATTAAATTAGAGTATTAGTATAGTTTAATAAATTTTTATGCTTATGTATGTATAATTGTCCTTCAATTTTAAATTGAAAATACCAATCAGGAGGTCGTTATGGCTTTGGATTCGGCTAAAAAGTCTGAAATCGTTAAACAATTTGGCAGAGGTGAGAACGATACCGGTTCTCCGGAAGTGCAGATAGCTCTTCTTTCAAACAGAATCGCATATTTAACTGAGCATCTAAAAGAGAATAAAAAAGACCACAGCTCAAGGCTTGGGCTTTTAAAGCTCGTAGGTCAAAGAAAAAGACTTATGAGATATCTCAAAAAGAAAGATTATGAAAAATATGTAGAGGTAATCAAAGCTCTGGGCATCAGAGGAAAATAAAAAACTCAAAAGAGCGTATCATAATACGCTCTTTTGCCTCCCCCCGTTTAAATATCCCTTTTAAAACTCTTTCGATGATACCTTTGGACGACATCGGGATCCGGATGAAGATTTACTTTCGTATTCTCTTTACCTTCATATGGAATAAGTGAAAGAACGTACCTTATGGATTCGAGTCTTGCCAATTTTTTATCGTTTGAATCGACGATTATCCAAGGACTGTACGAGTTATGAGTTCGTGAAAACATCTCGTCTTTGTAGTGAGTTATCTTATCCCACATCTTTTGCGCCTGTTTATCAACCGGACTTAATTTCCACTGTTTGAGGGGATTGTGTTCTCTCTCGTCGAATCTCCTTTGCTGGGTATCTTTTGAGATCGAAAACCAAAATTTTATGAGAATGATTCCGTCGTCTATAAGCGCATGTTCAATTTCGGGAACCTCTTTCATAAATCTTTCATACTGATCTTCGCTACAAAAACCGAAAACGGGCTCGACGATAGCGCGATTGTACCAACTTCTGTCAAAAAACGCTATCTCGCCGGGATTCGGAAGATTTTGAAAATATCTTTGAAAATAAAACTGCCCTTTTTCTATGTCGCTGGGAGCCGGAAGCGCGACAACACGATACTTTCTTGGATTAAGATACATTATAAAACGCTTTATAGCTCCGCCTTTTCCGGCGGCATCCCTACCTTCATATATGATCATGAGCCGTTTTTTATTTTCATAAATCCAATTTTGCATCTTTATAAGCTCGATCTGAAGTTTTTTAAGCTCATCCTCATAAGCCATATCCCTTAAGACTTTCGCTATCTTTTTATGCTGTAATAGTCCCTTTACACCCTCTTTCGTACGGAGTTTTCGAATTTTCGACTGAAGACTCTCAAGTCTCTCTTTCATCTGTGGATCTTGGATACGCTCTTTTAAAAAAAAGAGATCTTCAAAGAGTGTTTTCATATTTAACCTTAAAATATATAATTATCTATATATTATATCATGTTTATAAGCAATAGACTCTTTGGCAAAATATAATCGACTTTGAGTAAAATAACGCTTTTTCAAAGGAGATAAATGATTTACGGATTTGACAAAGGTGTCTTTTTTATGTTCGTTTCGGCTCTTATATCGGCACTCAACGGCGCTGTCGCTAAGATGCTCGGAGATGATCTAAGCGCTCTTGAGATCGTTTTTTTTCGCAATCTTTTCGGAATCATTTTTATACTCATAACTTTAAAACATACTCCTCCCAAGCTTAAGGGAGGACGTGCTTCTCTTCTTATCTGGCGCGGAATTTTCGGTTTTTGTGCACTACTTTTATTTTTTTATACGATTACGACCATCCCTTTGGGAGTGGCTATAACGCTAAATAAAACATCTCCCCTTTTTGTTGCCGTTTTAGCATTTTTGATTCTTAACGAAAAATTAAACTTTAAAGCCGTTTTCGCTCTGTTCATAGGATTTTTCGGAGTGGTTTTAATCACGAAACCCACGGGCGCGCATGCAGGACTACCTCATTTGCTGGGGCTTTTGGGAGGTTTTCTCGCCGCCGCCGCTTATACGACCATAAGAAAAATAAAGCATATCTACGATTCAAGAATAATAGTTTTATCGTTTATGACTACAGGCGTCGTCATACCACTCGTACTATTTGGTATATCGGAATTTTATTCACCTAAAAATCTTGAATTCTTGCTTAGTGAATTTATTATGCCCCATTCGCCTAAAATGTGGATTCTACTCTTTACCATAGGTATAACCGCAACTCTATCTCAATGGCTTTTGACAAAAGCTTACAGCAGTTCAAACGCAGGCATAGTCGCCATAGCGGGCTACACCGTCATACCCTTTAGCATCTTTTTCGGAACTCTTTTGGGAGATCGATTTCCCGATATCTATATACTTACGGGAATCGGCTTTATCGTCGTTTCCGGACTACTCGTCAAAAAAGGTTGATCAAATCAAAAAACCAAGAACATAACCCGATGCGAAACCTATTAAATGTCCGTACCAAGCTACGGGCATTCCCATCAAAAGAGGTACGAAACTGATGATTAAAATGGCCGCGATCAAGCCGCCCCTAAGATGAGGATCTCTTTTTGCAAACCAACCAAAAAGAACACTGATTGCTCCGGACGCTCCGACGACATTATGTTCCAATCCGAAACTTTGCATAAAGTAAAAACTTAAAATACCGGTAGTCAAACCGCCCCCCAGATATATAATCAGATACTTAATATGGGCGTTCAACTCTTTTTCCAAAAGATATCCGAACTGAAACAATACGACCATATTCATACCAAGATGCGTTAAATTGGCATGCATAAACATCGATGTCAAAGGCTGCCAATAAGCCCCTTGTAGAAAATAGCCGTTTAGTCCGTACTTCATATGGCTAGTAGGATCATCCGTTAAGAAATAGACAACAACGTTCAAAGCTATTAAAATAGGTGTTATGACGATCATGACGACCCTTTTTTTCTTGCTGCTAGCGATGCTATCATCGATCTCTCTTTTTTCGGATTTGTCGAAAATCTCTCTTCGTAAAATAGTATATCGCAACTTTTTTCAAAAAAATTTTTAAGTTCATGAGATTTTAAAAGAAATTTTTTGTTGATCGGTGAGGATTCGCTCGAACTATCCGACGTATATGTCTGCATCAATAAAACTCCGCCGTTTTTCAGGGCATCTACAATCTGTGGAAAAAGCGAACGCTGAAGAAAATATGTGCATACGATCAAATCGTAACTATCGCATTCCAGTTCGTAAGTATCGAAATCTACCTCTTTTAAAAAGATGTTTTTTTCGTTCTCGAGAGTTTTAAGAGCCACATAACTAATATCCAGCGCATCCACTAAAAAACCTTCACCGGCTAAATACCTACTATGTCTTCCCATACCGCATGCGATATCAAGAGCTCTCTTGCCGCCGGCTTTTTTAGCGTACTCTATTACCAAAGATATGGGTTTTAAAGATATGTCGAAATCTCTATACTTCTTATCCCATTTTAATTTATCATACTTCGACATATTCACTCTTTTTAAATATATTGTAACATTTTCATTTTATAATTAAATAACCGACAACTAAAAAATCTTCGATTTGGATATAATAATCTTTTTTAAGGAGAGCTTATGACCATATTGATAATTTTATCCGTCATATGTTTAAATGCGAACGCATTTTGGTTCAACTCTTCGACAAAACCCAAAATAATAGAGATCAAAGCCGAACCGTTAGATATGGAATTTGAAAAATCAATGGCGTTTGATTATTTGAATACACTTCGCCAAAAAGCGGGTTTGTCAAAATATATTTACAACGAGCATCTCGAGAAAGCGGCGAACTCTCATGCCCTCTATCTAGTCCGAAACAAAGCTCTGGGGCATTACGAAAACGACTCGAGTAAAAATTTCACCGGTAAAACTCCGAAAGATAGAGTCCTGTTCGCAGGTTACAACTCCACTTTCGTAATCGAAAACGTCTCTAACGATTCATTAAATTATAAAGATTCCATAGACGGACTCTTTTCGGCCATCTATCACCGTTTCGGATTTTTGGACTTTCAAAGCGACGAAATCGGTATCGGGGTAGCGCAAAATCCAAAAGATCCCGACATAAAAGCGTATGTTTATAATATGGGAATATACGAACTAAACGATCTTTGTTCACAAAAAAGTTATGACGGAGTAAAAAGTTATCTTTATAAAATATGTAAAAATCCCGATCATAAAATAAAAGAGAGTTCGTTTCATAAAGCTATGAACGCAAAAAAAGCCTCCTCGCAAAAGATCGTCGTCTATCCTTACGACAGGCAGGAAAATGTTCCGCCGGCCTTTTACAAAGAGAGTCCGGATCCTCTGCCGGAATATGATGTCAGCGGTTTTCCCGTCAGTTTTCAATTTAACGACTATTTTTTCCAAAATGCAAAACTGACATCCCTCTCTCTCTTCGACCAAAACGCTAAAGAGGTGGATGCGAAAATACTGTATCACAAAAACGATCCGAATAACTTGATCAAAAAACACCAATACGCACTTCTTCCGCTCAAACGACTCTCCTACGACATGGAGTACAAAGTATCGGCAACCTATACGTCCGATGGTAAAAACTATACGAAAGAGTGGAATTTTAAAACGAAAAAACTCCCTAAACCGTTTTTCATTATCAAAAAAGATAGATCGAAAATCACGATATCGCCCGATATTGAATATACCTTATATTTCGAACCGCTAAACGCACATGATGTTTTAAACGGTATGCGATTTCCGGCGGATTTGAAAATAAAATTCTTAGATCAAAACACGATACGAATAAAACTCGTTTCGAACAAAAAGGAGAGTTTTAAACTAATAAGCGGTAACAAAACGGTGGAAGTTTCAGTTAGACAATAACTCATAAAAAGTTATCGTCTAACTCTTTTTCATAACGATCTTGTGCTGTTTTATATATTTTTGGTTCTCTTTTCTCGAAAGAATTTTGATATATTTCTTATCTACGGCGTTTAGTACGAATCCAAGATTTTTAATCTTATTGTTCGAAGCCACTTCCTGCATATATGTAACGAAACTTTTTTCGGAATAACCGGCCTTTAAAACGTCTATGACAAGATCCGCTTTTTTCATCAAAAAAACCGACTCGGCGGCTACGCTTACAGGCGGTAAATCGAAAATTATATAGTCGTATCTATCCTTTAATATCTCCACCGCCTCGTCGATATAATTGGAGTTTATTATCTTCATGGGATTGTCTCTCATAGAACCGGCCGGAATAATGTAGAGGTTTTTATACTGATCGCATCTGTATGTAACATCAAAAACTCTCTTATCGCCGAAAAGAACGTCCGAGATACCTTTTGAGTTGTCGATACCGAATTTTTTATGAATCTCCGGTAATCTCAAATCCAAAGATACGATAATGCTCTTTTTGTCTCCCATACCCAAACATAGAGCCAAGTTCGCGGATATGGTGGTTTTACCCTCGCCTTTTATCATCGATGTAACAGCGATGATCTGCGATTTCTTTCCGGTTTTAAACGCATCGACTTTATCTCTTAACGCCCAAACCATCTGCGAAGCGAGGGATTTGGGCTCTTTTATGACGAAAAGATCGTTATATAGCTTTTTATCGGTAATATAAGGTATGGTACCTAGATACGGAAGATCGCTCAACTCTTCCACATCACCCGGAACGGTGATCTTTTTGGCGAAGTATTCGGATAAAAGTGCGTACATCACTCCCGCAAGCAATCCTAAAATAGTTCCTAATGCAAGCAGTATTCCCTTTTTCGGTTTTATCGGATAATGGGGCAAAATAGCTTCATCGAGAACTTTATAGTCGTACTCTCCTTGAATTTTCTTCGATATCGTTATCTGCATCTTCTTATCAAATAGCAACAGATAACTCTTTTCCAATAGATCATGCTCTCTTTTGAGCTTCGCGTATCCTATCTCTTTTTGAGGAATATTCATCAATCTTTTCTTATAACCGGAAAGATAATTTAAGATCTTTCTTCTTTTATCTTTGACGCTTTTATGTATCTGCTCGAGATTTATCTTTAAAACGCTCTCTTTTTGAGCGATACTCTTTTGTAGCGCTTGCACTTTTGGATGTTTGGTCTTATATTTTTGCCGTAGCTTTTTATACTCTTGGACATCTTTTGCTATAGAATCGACCAATTTCGAGAGATTTGCGTTCTTTAGCAAAGATACCTGTGTCAATATCTCTCTATAATCTCCTGTTCTTTTATAAGTATTCAAAATTTTATTTATATTCTGATACTCAATATCAAGAGTCTCCAGTTCATTGTCGTATCTATATATCGTATCTATCATTCTATCGGTCTGAGCGTCGATACCGGCCACTCTGTTTCGTTTTACGTAATTTTGTAGTTTCTTCTCCGACTCATCAAGTTTTCTCTTCGCGGCGACAAGCTCTCTTCCCAAAAGTTCGAGATCCTCTCTTGTTTGAGAGACTCTATTTTTCGAAATAATCTCTTTATACTCTTTTAAAAGCTCGTTTACGAAATATTGAGCGCTAAGAGGCGAATTGTCGTCATACATAACTCGAATCATGCTCGAATCGTTACTTGTCGTATTTATATTTAAATTTCTTAAAACTTTATCGATATACGCACGCTTGGATAGTACTTTGAAATAGATCTCGTTTTTGATCGACGATGGATTTTTCACAATCGTAAAGTTCATATACTTCGTAATTACAGGTTGAGAAAATTTGTATATTAGAGGTTGGCTCTTTTTCTTTTTCAAAAGATCGGTGATAAACGAGTTTTCGGAAATCAGTCTAAGCGCATATCTCTCATCATCGATAGCTTCGATATGAAAAAATTTATCGTAAAAACTCTTATCTTTTATCTTCAAGTCTTTGATTATAAACGGTACATCCTCAAGAGTTTTGGAAAATGCACCGAATTTTTGCTTTTGAAAATATTCGATATTCGCATCAAGTGCGTCGATCGCTTTTGAAACCAGATAACGCGATCTCAAAAGATCCATCTGAGTGACTATATATCTTTTAAAACTCCGTTTTTCATTTACGTTCGCGTTAGGACTCAAGAGGTTTGATTTTGAGATAATTTCAAGAGTAGCATCCGTTCGATAAACTTTCTGCGCAAAAAGTAGATAAAGATAAGTCAGTGTTATAAAAAAAAGCGTAATAAAGAAAATAGCGCCTTTATGCTTTGAAATCTTGTCGAGAAAAGTTCTTCTGTATAGTTTATGTTCGTTAATATTCATATCCTCTTTCCTATTTCCATACCTGATATACGGTCAAAGAGTTAAAGATGGTATTTATCCAACTCAAAGACGGATCGGCTCCGTTTAAAGGAAGGTTGAAATCTTTTACACCATTATGCGGAACATAAATTATATCGTCAGGTAAAAGGTTTATATCGTTGTCTTTGACACTGTTTAGATTCGTAAGATCGATATCCAAAACCGTATAGCGGGCTCTTGTGCCTCTTACTATCTTTACTTTGTCGCGTTGTGCCGCATCGGTCAAACCGCCACGCTGAATTATCGCTTTTAAAGGCGTCAAAGATCGAAATTTCATCATCTCAACGACACCGGGGTTTTTCACTTCTCCCAAAACGTAAATCTTCTGATTTAAAATCTCGACTCGAAGTGCCGGTTTTTCGAGATAATCCGAATATTTTTTATATAAAATATCCACAACCTCCTCTTTTGTTCTTCCTGCGACTAAAACTTTTCCGATTATCGGCATCATAACGGTACCGTCCGACGCGACTTCTATACCTATATCGTTTTCCGATTGATTTTTATTTTTGGTACTAAGTTCGGGATATTCGAAAAATATTATGGATAGACGATCATGCGGTTTAATGATATATCTTTTTTGAGTGGTGAAAAATTCATCTGCGTTTCGAACGGTTTCGTCCTTTTGGAAAAGTTGATGTTTTTTACCGCTGCAACCGCCCAAAAGTGCGCTCAATATCGTTAGAAGTATTAAAAATCGTAATTTCTGCACGCTTTCGCCCCTGATTTTGTATCGCATCGACCGTTAAAAAGATAGTCGATCTTAAATATATCGGCAGAAATTAAAATTTTTTTACGATTTTACCTGTTACCTCTGCTTTGCGAGATAGAGGCCGTATCTTTTTCTATTTTCTCCATGATCATTAACGGAGCCAAGATCATATAAAGTATGTTCGCTACGATAAACGCTATCAAAAGATAAAGCGGTAATCTCTTTTTCATAAATATTCCTCTTTTTTTATTAAATTCAAAGCTTCCTCTTTAGTGCGAATTTCATCTCGAAGCTGAAGATCATATATTTTCGCCAAAATCTCTTTAAACTTCGGCGAAGCCTTAAATCCGGAATCGATCAAATCCCTTCCTAAGATCAACGGAGTCGGCGGTTTTTTTGAAACACCCAACTTTTCGGCATTTTTTAACAACTTATTACAATAAAATTCTCTTCTTTCTTCATCATCAAAATAAAACAGTTTACATATATCGCAAAAATCTTCGATATTCACTTTAAGACTGAGCTTTCTTATCTCATATTTCAAATCTTCTCTTTTGAAAAGATCGACCTCTTCTTTGATTGTCGATAAATATATCGTTACTTTATTCAATAATGAACTCTGAGCGGTTAAATTTTCGATAAACTCTTTAGACTCTTTTAAACTCATATCCATACAGACGGCACAAAACATCAAAACAAGATCTTTTTTTTCGTCGCCGCTTCTTAAAGTCGCGGCGAAATCGACTCTATGCAATAATCTTCGCCACTTATTAGAATCAAATTTTTCGAGTATAAAAAAATATCCGAGCGCCTCGAGCTCTTTTAACAGTTTAAATCCGACGGACACTTTTTTTGATTTTAAAAGCAATTTTTTTATCTCTTCAAAAACCCTCTCTTTGGGTAACTCCAACAACTCTCCCCTTTTTGCCATCTCTTTGCAGAGCCTTTTTGTCCCGGGATCCATCATAAAATCAAATCTGGCGCAAAACTGGACACCTCTGTACACACGAAGAGGATCTTCTATAAAAGTTTTATCGTCGATATGGCGTAGAACTCTCTCTTGTAGATCTCTTTTTCCAAAAAACGGATCTTCAAAACGACCGCTTTTTATCTCGTAGCCCATCGCGTTTATCGTAAAATCACGCCTTTTCGCCGCCTCTTTGAACTTCATAAAAGGATCGATCGCCACTTCAAATCCGCAATGGCCGGCGGCTACTTTTTTCTCTCTTCTTGGAAACGAAAAATCAAATTCGCCACCTTCGTAAAAAAACTTCAAAACCCCGAAACTCTTACCTACAAGTCTAACTTCGCCGTATTTTAAGAGTATATCCTCAAGCAGTTGAAGATTTTTGAGGCCGAAAACTTCGATATCGTAATCTTTTACGGGCAAATCAAGAAGAAAATCTCGAACACTACCGCCGACCAAAAAGGCGTTAGCGCCGTATTTAAACAGTTCATCTGAAATGGAAATTAAAATTTCGGGCACTATCATTTGGTAATTGTATCCAAATTTTCACAATACCGCCTTTTTAAAACTCCCTCTTTCCAGTCGAAAAAATGGTATAATACATATATAGGAGTTTAGATAAAGGATCTGATATGAAAGATCTAAAACGTAAGATTTTCAAGCAAATCGAAACTATCAACGAAAAAGTTGTGACGATCAGACACGACCTGCATGCCCATCCCGAACTTTCAGGAAAAGAAGAACATACAAAATATCTCGTCAAAGGCATACTCGAAGCAGGCGGCTACGAAATTAGAGAGTTTAACGACCATTACGGTTTGATCGCCGATTTTAAAAAACGCAAAAAAGGGAAAAAGACGATCGCCCTTCGCGCGGATATGGACGCTCTTCCCATCAAAGAACGGACAAAACTTCCCTATGCGTCAAGAGTCCCCGGAGTGATGCATGCCTGCGGACATGACAGCCACACGGCCATAGCTTTGGGAGCGGCGATAGCGCTCGCACCGTTTCAAAATGAAATCGACGGAAATATACGCTTTATATTTCAACCCTCGGAAGAGAGTAAAGAGGGAGGTAGTGTTCAAATGATAGAAGCCGGCGCGCTAAAGGGAGTGGATGCCATTTTCGCACTTCATGCCTACCCATACCTCTTGACCGGAAAAATAGGCTACAAATACGGCGTCATGATGGCTTCAGCCGATATCTTCAAAATTGAAATATTCGGCAAAGCCGCCCACGGAGCAAGACCACATGAGGGAGTTGACGCCATCTTGGTAACCTCAATGATAGTAAATTCTCTCAACCATATCGTATCAAGACGTATCGATCCGCTTCATCCGGCGGTCATCTCTTTGGGTACGATCGAGGGCGGTAGAGCCGCGAATATCATCTGCGATCATGTCATTTTAAGCGGAACGGTAAGAACTTTGAATGAAAAAATACGAAAAGATATTCCGAAAATGATGGAAGAATCGATCAAAGGAATCGCCAAATCAATGGACGCGTTATATAATTTCGACTATGAGTTCGGCCAACCGGAACTCGTAAATGACGACAAGATGGTCGATATCATCGTAAATGCGGCAAAAGAGACGATAGGCGAAAAAAACTGTATCGATCTTCATGATCCGGTTATGGGAGGCGAGGACTTTTCGGAATATCTTCGTCTGATTCCCGGAGCTTTTTTCAGACTCGGAACATGCAACGATAAGAAAAAAACTTGCGCCGCGCAACATAACAGTAGATTTAACGTCGATGACGACGCTTTGGAAATAGGAATGAAAATCCTCTGTGCCGCTTCGTTGCAAGCGCTTGAAAAACTTGAAAAAGAGAAGATATGACAAACAGCGTTCTCATAAAGGTGCCTTCGAAAAAAGATTATTTCGAGATCATTAGCTTTAGTATAAAAACGATGGCAAAAAACATACGGATGAAAAAATCGGATACGAAACGACTCGTCGAAGCGGCAAACGAGCTTTTTAAAAACGCTATCACCCATGCTTACGGCGATGCAAGCGGAGTCGTCCAAACACAAATACACTCTTTTGCCTCCGGTTTGAGGATAGATATGCAAGATTGGGGAATGCCGATGACGGCGGATAAATATTCAAGCGTACCGATAAATTTGGAGGAGGAGAGAGGATTTAACAAAATCTACAAACTGGTCGATCTTTTCGAATATAAAAATCTCGGTAAAAACGGCAAAAAATTCTCTATCATAAAATATCTCTCGTTCGAAAGTAAAACGAAATTTCAAACTCCCTTAAAAACAACCGATAAAGATCATGTAGCTTACGATACCCCTATCACTGTACGAAACTTCAAAGCAGGCGATGAAGAGGCCATTTCTAAACTCATATATCAAAATTACGGATACAGTTATATAAAAGAGTTGTTTTATCATCCGAAAAAAATACTGGAATATCAAAATAAAAAACTTTTTTGCGTAGTCGCGATCGATGAGAACTCGAATGAAATCACCGGACATTTCACACTCGTTAAAATGCCCAAAAGTAATATAGCCGAAATAGGCGTAGTCGTCGTAGATCCCAGATACAAAGGAATGGGTATCATGAATAAAATGTTCGACGCACTTATTAAAAGAGCCGAAGAGCTTAAATTCGATGCGATTTTCGGAGAAGCGGTTATGTTTCACACTTTCAGCCAAAAGAGCAATCTCTCGCATGGTTTTAAAGAGTCGGCACTGCTTTTGGGGCGTGCTCCGGAAGATGTTACGATCGAAAACAACAAACTAGCCCAAAAAAACTTAAGAGGATCCGTTCTTGTAGCATACAAAATTTTCCGCTACCCTCCTCAACAGCTCACACTCCCCGAAATATACAAAGAGATGATCGTAAAAACATATAAAAAAGCACAACTTCCTATAGATCGGTTGAAACAGTGTAACTCTTCCAAACAAAAGCATATTCATCTATATTACGATTACGATCCGTTGACGAATGTCGCTACGATCGTTATAGACGACTACGGCAAACATTTTAAACATAAGTTTTTACTACTTCTTTCACAGCTGCGAGCTAAGCATTGCGATATGATCTATGCCCAAATCAACTTAAATAACAATCCTCACATCGACAAAATTGTCACTTTGCTCAATAAAAGAGGGTTTTTCTATGCGGGCGTTCTCTACCTTAAACATAAAAACCAAGATTATCTTTGCCTGCAAAGCAAACATTCCGTACATATAGGCAAAAAAAATCTGATCTGCTACTCGAACTTTTGCAAAGAACTTTTGGAATATATAAAAACCGATGAACGGCGCATTAAATACAAAGTTTGAAAGAGATGGCGACTATTGTTACTTATTTTACCATTTGATTTGATTATTGTTTTCAGGACATTGGCTTACAAAGTCTTTTTTACTATAATGATAGCTAAATTTTAAAATAGAGGCGGCATTTTATTATGGAGATTTCAACTCTCAAAAAGATGGAAAAAAAAGCGCGCAAAGCCAGCAGCGGTGATTTTATAAAAATCGGTATCGCCATAGTGTTCATGGCAATGGTACTTTTATATAGTTTTTCAACTTCTGGAAATATACCTAATAACACTTTTTTAGCCATAGCGGCACTCTTTGGAGCCTATATGGCTATGAATATAGGCGCAAACGATGTAGCCAACAACGTAGGTCCCGCCGTCGGCTCGAAAGCGTTGACTATGGGGGGAGCTATCGCCATTGCGGCCGTTTTTGAAGCTAGCGGCGCATTGATTGCGGGAGGAGACGTCGTAAAGACCATCAAAAAGGGCATCATCGACATTTCGGCTTTCGGCAATCATACCGATATGTTTATCTGGGCGATGATGGCGGCACTCTTGGCGGCGGCGCTATGGCTGAATTTCGCTACATATTTCAAAGCTCCCGTATCCACCACACACTCTATCGTCGGCGGTGTTATGGGAGCCGGAATCGCCGCGGCCGGGTTTTCAATAGTAGCTTGGGGAACCATGAGCAAAATCGCCGCCTCTTGGATCATATCTCCTTTGCTTGGAGGAGTTATTGCCGCGGGATTTTTATTTGCTATCAAAAAAACCATCGTTTTTAAAGACGATCGAATAAAAGCCGCTAAAAAATGGGTACCGGTTTATGTAGCCGTTATGGCATGGGCTTTTGTAACTTATCTGGTTTTAAAGGGTCTTAAAAAAGTGTGGCCTTCCATCGTTTCGTTTGTCAACGAAAATATATTCGCCATTTTACCGATTACGAAAAAACCCACATTTTTCGTAGCGTTTACAATAGGACTCGCAATTGCCGTCGTTACGTATTTCGCTGTTAAAAAATCGATCTCGAAAAAAGGGAAAATCACGGTAAACGATAGAAACAGTATAAATACTCTTTTTACGATTCCGCTAATTTTCGCGGCGGCTCTTCTTAGCTTCGCCCACGGTGCGAACGATGTCGCAAACGCCATCGGACCTCTTGCGGCCATAAGCGATGCGGTAACAAGCGGCGGTATCTCGGCAAAAGCCGGTATTCCCATCTGGGTTATGGCTGTAGGAGCTTTGGGCATCTCCGTAGGACTTGCGCTTTACGGGCCGAAACTCATAAAAACGGTCGGTTCGGAGATCACCGAGCTAGATCAAATAAGAGCTTTTTCCATCGCTATTGCGGCCGCTATCACCGTCATTATCGCCAGTCAGCTCGGACTTCCCGTAAGCTCCACGCACATTGCGGTTGGAGGAGTGTTTGGCGTCGGTTTTTTAAGAGAGTGGCTCGATACTACCGACGAAGCAAGCGTCATAGCTCAAAGAGAAGAGAAAGTGAAAGAGGATGAAAGAACACTAAACGCATATACCAGCGAGCTTGAAAACCTGGAACAAAAAAGCAAAAAAGAGAAAGCCGACTACAAAAGAATAGTGGCACTATATAAACTGATCGATGACATGGAAGATAAAATCAAAAATGACAAAAAAGCATTAAAAAGCGCTCTTAAAACAAAATATGTAAAAAGAGACGCCGTGAAAAAAATTATCGCCGCTTGGATCATAACCGTACCGGCGGCGGCACTTCTTTCGGCAATGATCTTTTTTATGATAAAAGGAATGTTGGGATAGTTCCACCGGAAGTGAGACTTAGCTCTTGCTTCCAACTCTACTCTAAAAGATATAACTTTTTTCTCTCCGAGGAGCTGGCTATATTTGCTTGTATGCGGTACTTCGTGACCGTTCTTCTTCCTAGTTTTATACCGAATTTTTCTTGTACTTTTTGAAGTATTTTATTGTCACTTAGAGGTTTTTTTCGATCTTCGTTTTTTATGACCTCTTTTATGTACTCTTTTATTTCACGATTCGATGTTTCTTTGTCTTCACCGAGCCCTACGGCAAAAAAACTCTTTATAGGAAAAATTCCTCTCTCGCATGAGAGATATTTGTTTGCGATTGCACGGGAAATAGTTGAGTGGTGACGCTCAAGATCGTTTGCAAGATCATCGAGTTTCATCGGTTTTATAGCCCCGCCCATAAAAAAATCATACTGATAATCAACAATCATAAGCGCGATTTTCGTAAGTGTCGCTTTTCTCATCTCCAAAGCGTCAACTAAAGATTTAGCCTCTTTTATTTTGTCTTTAACAAAGTCGAACTTAGCGTCTATTCCGCCGAGCTCGATCTCGATATTCGGATAGTAAGAGTCATTTAGCATAACCGTGAGTTTTGAGTTTTTATTTTCGATGAAGATATCGGGAATAATCTGTACAACTTCGTTTTGATACTCGATAGCCGGGGGGTTATGAAATCTTTTTATTACTCTTATCGCGTCACTGAAACGTGGTTCGTTTTGATATTTTTCTATATTTTCAAAATCTTCTATTATCTTTTTTGCACATTTTGCGACATCATCCTCAAGCTCTTGGTGATTGAGCTGAAACATAAACGATTCGAGTAGATCCACCGCACCGACACCTTTTGGTTCAAGATATTTGAATTTTTGCCGTACCTGCTCGACATCTTCGACACTTTCACCTATATCTTTGGCAAACTGCTCGATATCCACATCGAAATAACCGTTGGGATTCAGGTTGTCGATGATGGCATAAGCAATTTTCTGAGATTTTTTTGCCAAAAATAGAGTCGGTTCTATCTGCTCGAATAATACATCATAAAGAGATTTTTGCGACGTCTGCATCGCTTCTATTTCATTGCTAAGCGCATTTTTACGATACTCCGTTCGCTGCTTTTTCGGAGTGTTTGTAGATGTTATCTCATTGCCGGAGCTTATCTCTATGAAGGGATTGTCTTTGGACATCTCATCTAGCGTCTCTTTCAAAGATGAGATATCGGCTCTTAGTATAGGCAGCCAACTGCGCAAAGTATGTGAAAGTTTTTGCTTCGTATTTACGCTTTGACGAAGTTTCATATACGAAAATCCTCACCCAAGTAGTGCTTTCTTACCAATTCGTTCGCGGCAATTTCGGAAGAATTTCCATAAGCTAAAAGTTCACCGCTTTTTATGACATATGCACGATCACAGATGGAAAGCGTCTCTCTGACATTGTGATCCGTTATAAGAACTCCGATTCCAAGCTCTTTAAGATCTGCGACAATACTTTGTATATCGTTCACGGCTAAAGGATCCACCCCCGCAAACGGTTCGTCTAAAAGTAGGAAATTGGGTTCGATCGCCAAAGACCTTGCAATCTCACACCGTCTTCTCTCTCCCCCGCTTAATGAAATTCCAAGACGATTTCTTATATGGTCTATATTGAAAATCTCAAGCAGTTTATCGACCCTACGACCTCTTTCATATTTATCGTCGGTAGCCACTTCCGCAGCGAGCATAAGATTCTCTTCGACGCTCAGTTCTTTGAAAATGCTAGATTCTTGAGGAAGATACCCTACACCCATCTTCGCCCGTACATGAAGGGGAGATTTCGTAACGTCTTCGTCATTTATATATACGGCTCCGGCCGTAGGAGAAATCAAACCGCAAATCATATAAAATGTAGTCGTCTTTCCCGCACCGTTTGGTCCAAGAAGCCCCACCACTTCACCACTTTTGACTTCAAGAGAAAAATCTTTGATAATAGGATGTTTCTTGATCGTTTTACTTAAATGCTCCGCCCTTAATGTATGACTCATTTTTTTATCCTATACTCTCTTTTTTCTCCAAATGGAGTGATCTCTACGGTTATAAAATCAAAACCGTACTCCTCTAAAATATCGGACATCGTATCATCCGCCCACTCTATAAAATGATATCCTTCTTCTTCAAGATTTTCCAAAAGACCGTTTTGTATAAATTTTGAGATACCTTCATTGTAAATATCGTAATGAAACAGTTCGTTATCGTAAACATTCATGATCGAAAATGTTGGAGACGTTACATCTTCGTATAAATTCAGTTCTTTTGCAAACGCTTTTACAAGCGTGGTTTTACCGCTTGCAAGATCACCTTTCAAAAGAATTATCCCGCCTCTTGGCAGAAGTTCCTTAAGTTTCAAAACTACGTCATTTATTTCATGTAATGATTTTATCATAATTTACAGCAAATTGGAAGTTTTTACAATATTTTTTAGATGTTTTTTTGCGAGCCCCGAATCTATCGACTCTGCCGCCATCTCAATTCCTTCTTGCATATCCCTGGCTTTACCATCAACAACAAATGCCATTGCTGCATTTAAGAGAACGATATCACGTTTTGCTCCCTTTTCTCCTTCAAAAATCTTAAGTGTAATCTCCGCATTTTCAACTGCATTACCGCCTTTGATAGCTTCGAGGGGAGCAAGCTTGAAACCATATTCCTCAGGATCTATAATAAAATCATTTGCTTTGCCATCCTCCAGCTTTGTGGCATAGGTGATATCACAGATACTGATCTCATCCATCCCGTCCCTGCTACTGACTGCTACGGCACTTTTGGTATCCAAAAGACTAAGCGCTGTTACAATTCTCTCCAAAAAAGCATCGCTGAATACCCCGATAAGATACTTTTTACTGCCTGCCGGATTGGTAAGTGGTCCTAAAATATTGAAAATCGTTCGGTGGGAGAGCGATTTTCGAATCGGCATGATGTGCTTCATCGCCGGATGGTGGTTAATCGCAAACATAAAAGTAAAACCGACCTCTTCAAGCATTTTTACTTGTTGTTTTGGAGTAAGATTCAGATTGATACCTAAAGCTTCGAGCATATCGGCAGAACCGGAATTGCTGGTAATAGCGCGGTTACCGTGCTTTGCCACAACACTCCCCATAGAAGAGAGTATAAGCGCTACTGTAGAGGAGATGTTAAAACTCCCGCTCTTATCCCCTCCGGTTCCAACAACATCGATGAGCTTTTCACGCAGATTCTCATCCAAATCGAGTTTGATCGAATGACTTCGCATCACATCCACCGCCGCAGCAATCTCCTGGGCACTCTCCCCTCTTTCATAAAGCGCTACCAAATAGGCTTTTGCCTCCTCTGGAGCCATCTCACCCCTAAACATCTTTTCAAACTTTGCTTTCGCCTCTTCAAACATTACAGCTCCTTGACATATTCATCTTTTTTACTTTTGGGAATCGACTTGGTTACAGGAATCTGCAACACTTCATATCGCACAGTTTTATCCAGATAGGCAATCTCGATGATATCTCCTACCTTGACATCTTTGGCAGGTTTGACCACTTTGCCGTTTATCGAAACAACACCCGATTTACACATATCTTCCGAAATGGCACGACGTTTGGTAATATTGACACTATTCATAAACTTATCTATACGCATATCTACCTTTTATATGGAAATTTGGCATTCATTTTAGTAAAAACTTGTATAATTTCCTATAAAAATTTTGAAACAGATTGCAGACTTTTTCTTTCTCTGTGACAAGAGGCTCAAACCGTCGGGAGAATTTGTCCTCGAAAGAAAAAGTCCTATGCTACGATAAGGATTATATTTCATGAAAAAAAATATCAAAAAAGCAGTTCTCGCATACAGCGGAGGTCTTGATACCAGTATCATTTTAAAGTGGCTTCAGGATGAGTACAACTGCGAAGTAGTTACCTTTACAGCGGATTTGGGACAGGGAGAAGAGGTCGAACCCGCACGCCAAAAAGCGCTCGATCTTGGCATCAAACCCGAAAATATTTTCATCCTGGATTTACGGGAAGAATTTGTCAAAGATTTTGTATTTCCTATGTTTCGTGCAAATGCCATTTATGAAGGCGAATACCTTCTTGGCACCTCCATCGCACGACCGTTAATTTCCAAAAAACAGATCGAGATTGCACACAAAACCGGAGCCGATGCCGTCAGCCACGGCGCTACGGGAAAAGGAAACGACCAGGTGCGTTTTGAGCTGGGATACCTTGCCCTTGATCCGGATATCGCCGTCATCGCTCCATGGCGTGAATGGGATCTAAACTCTCGCGAAAAACTGCTGGCTTATGCCAAAGAACATGGCATAAAGATCGAAAAGAAGGGAAAATCCTCCCCTTACTCTATGGATGCCAACCTCCTGCACATCTCTTACGAGGGTCAAATCCTTGAAGATCCGGCTCGTGAGCCCGAAGAGGATATGTGGCTTTGGACAACATCACCGGAAAAAGCACCCGATCAACCCGAATATATCACCATCAGCTACAAAAACGGCGATCCTTACGCCATCAACGACAAAGAGATGACTCCCGCCATACTGCTTAAAACCCTCAACGACTACGGTAACAAACATGGTATAGGACGTATCGATATCGTCGAAAACCGCTATGTGGGAATGAAAGCCAGAGGATGTTACGAAACACCGGGCGGAACGATCATGCTAAAAGCCCACCGCGCTATCGAGTCAATCACTCTTGACCGCGAAGAGGCGCATCTCAAAGATGAACTGATGCCCCGCTACGCCAAACTGATCTACAACGGCTACTGGTGGTCACCTGAACGCGAAATGCTCCAGGCTGCCATCGACAAAACTCAGGAAAACGTCAATGGTGAAGTGCGTCTGAAACTCTACAAAGGAAACGTCACGGTAGTCGGCAGAAGTTCGCCAAACTCCCTCTACTCCGAAGAACACTCGACCTTTGAAGAGGATGAAGTTTACAACCAAAAAGATGCCGAAGGCTTCATCCGTCTGAATGCGCTTCGCTTTGTGATTGAGGGCAAAAAGCAGCCACAAAGAGTCAAAAAGATGTTTGGGGAGGAGTA